>JAJFHS010000003.1 GCA_021775475.1 Hyphomicrobiales bacterium | reverse complement strand
TGCGCATTCCGGAGTATTCGGCCACCCATTCCAGCAACATCCGGCCACCTATCCCGGAGTATCCGGCCACCTGTGACGCGCTGCTTTGAGGCGCTTGGTTTTTGTGTCAGTTGACGGGTGTTTCGTCAAGGGTTTTGGTTTTGGTTTTTCGTAATGATTGTCCATCAAGTTTGAGACGATAGGCGTTGTGAACGATGCGGTCGAGGATGGCGTCGGCGAAGGTTGGTTCGCCGATCACCTCATGCCAGGTATCGACAGGTAGCTGGCTGGTGATCAGGGTTGATTTGGCTTCATATCTGTCTTCAATGATTTCCATCAAATCACGACGCTGGCTTGCATTGAGACGATCCGGCCCCCAGTCATCAAAGATCAGAAGGTCGGTTTTGATGAGGCTTCGAAACAGACGTGGAAAGCGGCCATCACCGTGAGCCAGTTCCAACTCATCAAACAATCGTGGCAGGCGTCTGTATAGAACCGTATTGCCGTTTCGACATGCTGCTTGTGCCAGTGCGCATGCCAGCCAGGTCTTGCCGACACCACAGGGGCCGGTGATGATCAGGTTGCGTTTGTCGCGTATCCATTTCCCGGTCAATAGTTGCTGGAACAGGGCTTTATCCAGATTGCGTCTGGCCCGATAGTCCACATCCTCCGGCACAGCCTGATTATGGCGCAGTCTGGCGCTACGTATGCGGCTCTCAAAACGTTTGGTCGCCCGGTTTGATGCTTCTCGTTCAATCAGCAGACCCAGCCATTCGCCGTGACTGAGGCTGGCGGAACCATCTTGCGTTTCCAGTTCGCTGAAGGCTTCGGCCATACCGTCAAGCTTCAGCGTTTTGAGTTGATCCAGGGTTGGATGATTGAGCATGTGTTTTATCCTTTTCAATGAAAGTACTGTGCGCCACGGATATTGGGATGGGTGATCGCAGGCTCGTCCGTGGTGCGGGTTCGAGGTTGGCGATCAAGACCATTCTTGAGAATGGAATGCAGGGATGTGTAAGAGCGGGCATTGATCTCTATGGCGCGTTCACAAGCGGCTTCAAGGCGCTCACGGCCAAAAGTTTTGGCCAGCCGCAAAATGCCAAGACAGGATCGGTATCCTTGTTCGGGATGGCGGCGCTCGCGCATGATAACCTCAACATAAACTTCGGTGTTGGTGCCGATCCGTGCGGCCTGCCTGCGGATACGTTCCGGTGTCCAGTCCGCTTTGAACCGGTGATTGGCAGGCATGTGGTCTTTGTGGGTAGAATGCTGACGATTGCCGGATGAACGATGATGGGCAGCCACGCGTTTGCCTTTAAAATATACTTCCACGGTGCGCGCGGTAATCCGGGCCCAAAGCTTTTGCTTCAACAATTGATGGGGAACGGAGTAGTAATGTCGCCCTATATCAATGTGATAATCCAGACCGGCACGGCACTGCTTCCATTGGGCATAGACGTAAGGTTCTACTGGCAACGGCTTCAGAGCTGGCTTATCAAGCTTCTCAAACAAATCCTTGCGACTGGCCCCCAGATGCCGGGTCACTTTCGAGTTCAACTGATCCAGCAACGGACGAATGGCAGCATTCAGTTCATCAAGAGAGAAGAACAGCTGGTTGCGTAGCCGGGCCATAATCCAGCGCTCCACCAAAAGCACAGCACCCTCGACCTTTGCCTTGTCTTTGGGCTTATTGGGCCGGGCCGGAACAATGGCAGTATCGTAATGGCGGGCCATATCGCCATAGGTACGGTTGATGGCCGGATCATAGAAACAGGCCTTGGTCACACCGGCCTTCAGATTGTCGCAGACCACTTGTGCGCTCACCCCGCCGAAGAACTCAAAGGCTCGAACATGGCTGGATATCCAGTCGGGAAGTGTCTGCGCCCAGCTTGCTTCGACATAGGTGTAATTGGAAGCCCCCAGTGTGGCGACAAATAACTGAGCTGTTCTCACTTCACCGGTTTGAGGGCAAGCCACATCCATTGTGGCCCCGGCATAATCCACAAACAACCGTTCGCCGGCCGGATGTCTTTGGCGCATTACCGGCGACAGCCTGCCTTCCCAACGCGTATAAAGTTCGCAGAACCGGCTGTAGCCATATCCATCGCGATAAACGGATCGATATTCTTCCCAAAGCAGAGAGAGTGTCACGCCCTTGCGGCGCAACTCCTGGTGCAAATACGCCCAATCCGGCTGGGGGTAGGAGCCGCTTACTTCACCAGCCGTGCGCGCAAACAGCATCCGCTCAAGATCGCCATCGCTCAGATCATCAGGCACCGGCCACGTCAGACCGGCACCATCAGCCCGCCGTAAATAATCCGATATAGTCGCTCGTCCCAAAGACAGGCTGAGTGATATTCGACGCCCTGATAATCCATCAGCACGAAGCCGCAGGGCTTCTCGTATCTTCCGCATTGGCAATCTCTTCATTGGGTTCCTCTCCGTTCAAAATGAACGAAGAATAACCACGTTAAGGATCGCCTCGCCGCAGCAATATCTCAGGTGAAAACAGGGTGGCCGGATACCCCGGTATGCCCGGCCGGATTAAACCGGTATGGGTGGCCGGATGTTATCGGAATCAGTGGCCGGATGACCCCGGA
>JAJFHS010000020.1 GCA_021775475.1 Hyphomicrobiales bacterium | reverse complement strand
TTAAACCGCACAAACCGGCCTGCTTCGCTTGAGCTACGCAAGGGCTCCACTCCGCAGGCCTTGACGCCAACCAAAATAACGGAAATAAACATGAACGGATTCTACACCTGAATAGCCCGGATCAGGGGGCCGGGTCAGAGGGGGTCGTGCAGTCAACCTGCATCGAATCCAATCCCGCCCAAGGCTAATCCAGTCCGGTATTGCTTGTTCAAAGGTGGGTTCCAATAAGAAATCAAATCTTGTTCTTCGGAGTTCCTGGAAAATGCGTTGATATTCATATGGGCAAAAACCTGCGTTGCTCCTAAAGCCTTCGCTTCTAGCCACCGGTCATGGTTTGGAATCCTCTGGGAGAGATCGTCCGCTTTTTCAATATAAACCGGTATCAACCCAGCATTAGTTGGCTTTACGAACATATAATTACCGGCAACCTTTTGGATTCCTGAAGATGAAATATCAGGTAAAAACTAGTATTCATAGGAATTGGAATTACTCGGTATTATTACAGAATTAGACATAGTTGCTATTTCCTTTGTAGCTTTAAAAAAATCTAAACCCACAATATGTTGTGGTTTGGTCTCAATCATAATACAAAATAACGAAAGAATCCAATACGTATTCACGTTTTGTTCCGGGGTGGGAGGTGTGATTATTTTAAACTCCATTCACCTATCAAAATCTGCAATCACCTCTAAAAAGCTTTCCGAAAATTTTTCCAGCTTGGATTTTCCCACACCATGCACTTCGGCAAATTCAGATTTGTTGCCGGGTTGTTTTGCCGCCATGTCAATCAGGGTTTTATCGGGGAAGATGACAAAGGCGGGAACATTGCGGTCGTGCGCGATACTTAAACGCAATTGCTTCAAAGCATTGAGCAGGTTGTTATCGCGCTCTGACAGGTCTGCCATTGGCTTGGTGGTTTTTGCTGCCCTTGGTGGTTTGGATTTGCGCTTCATCACATCCTGGCGATACCAGAATTGAGCTTTGCCCCTGAGCAAATCCCAGCCTTTCTCATTCAGACTTAACCCGCCATATCCGGCAACATCAATTTTCAAAAAGTCCGCTGCCACCAGCTGCCGGATTATCGATTGCCATTCCGGTTTCTTGATGTCTTTGGCCACACCATAACCAGCCAAACGATCATGATTGAAGCTGCGAATTTTCTCGGTATCCATGCCGCGAATAACATCAATCAGATGGATCGCACCAAAACGTTGGCCGGTGTCGTTAGCCACCTGCAAAAATTGTTGTGCGAGGATTGTCCCGTCAATCAAAGTGGGCGGGTTCTGGCACACGTCACAATTGCCACAGGGTTTTGTCTCGTCACCAAAGTAAGACAGGAGAGATTGGCGGCGACATTGCGGGCTTTCACAAAAGGCAATCAGCGTATCAAGGCGTTTGTGTTCGCGGCGCTGGTGATCACCGTCAGTGTTTTCCTGTTCGATAAACCTCCGCCGCGCGGCAATATCATCCATGCCATACAACATAAAAGCATCAGCCGGCGCCCCATCGCGTCCCGCCCGGCCGATCTCCTGATAATAGGCTTCCATGGTGGCGGGCAGGTTGGTGTGGAAAACGTAGCGCACATCAGGTTTGTCAATGCCCATACCAAAGGCGATGGTTGCCGCCATCACCACGCCGGGTTCAGTCATGAAAATGTCCTGATTAACACCACGTTCGTTGGCCCCCATCCCAGCATGGTAGGGCAAGGTGCGGATATTGTTTTTACTGAGAAATTCAGCGCATTCCTCAGTCTTTTTGCGTGACAGGCAATAGATGATGCCGCTTTGATTTTCGCGTGCTTTAACAAAATCAAGTAGTTGCTGCTTCCAAGACCCACGCATCTCCACCGCCAGTCGAATGTTGGGCCGGTCAAACCCGGAAACGAAAACTTCGCCGTTGTCGCGAAACAGTCTGGCGACAATATCGCGGCGCGTGGCATCGTCCGCTGTTGCTGTCAAAGCGGCAATCGGAGCTTCGGGAAAGAGGTTGCCCAAGCGGCCAAGGTCTTCATAATCCGGCCGGAACGATGGCCCCCAGCGTGAAATACAATGCGCCTCATCAATGGCAATCAATTTCACCGGCAGACGTTGCAGCGCCTGTAACATGCGTTCCGTCATCAACCGTTCCGGTGCCAGATATAAAAACGGTGATTGTCCAGCAGCTACCCGCTTCCAGCTCACCACATTGTCGTTATAAGAGCGCGAAGAATTTATGGTTTCGGCCTCGACACCAGCAAGCCTCAGGGCTGCAACCTGATCTTCCATCAACGCCACCAGTGGTGATACTACAATGGTCACCCCGCCATGCATCAATGTTGGCACCTGAAAACACAAGGATTTGCCTGAACCAGTCGGCATCACGGCAAGCGTGTCGCGACCATCAAGCAGACACGAAATCACCTGCTCCTGGTTTGGTCGAAAGCCATCGAAGCCAAAGGTATTTTTTAAAATAACAAGGGCTTCGGGAATAGAAGGCTTCATGTAGCAGGCCAGCCCGTCTCCATCATCTCGCGGGTCTCTTCAACCGCGACCTGCCACAAGGCCAGCATATCCTCATCTGACAATTGATAGTATCCGCCAAAATTGCCATCGCCGAGATAGTCTTTTACCTGTTCAGGATTAAGGCTGCGCAAGCGCTCAAGATCAATCATTAGCTTTTGTGTTCGTGGCAATGTGATGTCTGCCAGCCGCGTCCATGGAAAATTCTCCATCCAGGAGGCGTGTGAAGCAACCGGGTCAATCTCGCGCACCTTTGTCATTGTTTTCGCTGCCGCCCACCAATTGTGAAAGCGCACGCAGACATTGGGGTTTTCCTGCATCCATTCCTGCGCGAAAGCGTGCGCCGGGGAATTACCGCCATGGCCATTGACCAGCAAAATACGCTTGAAGCCACTATGGGCCAGATTATCGAGAATATCACCCACGAGCGATAGGTACGTGCTCATTTTCAAACTGATAGTGCCAGGGTACTGGGTGAAATAGGGCGTAAGCCCGTAATTAACGGTGGGAAACACCGGGATGCCCAAAGGTTCAGCTGCTTCTTGGGCGACGCGTTCAGCCAGGGTGCAGTCGACAGTCAGGCTCAAATAAGCGTGCTGTTCTGTGCTGCCCAACGGCACAATCGCGCGATCATCGTTAGCAAGGTAGGCCTCTACCTGCATCCAGTTCATATCACTGATCTTCACGGCTCATCCTCTTTGCGTCACAGGTTGACTCTAATTTAGGGCTCGGATAGCCTTCTGTATAGGTAATTAAGGCTGTTATTATCCGATAAAGTAAAAAAGGCTCAGGGAGGGCCGTGATTATGAAAAAAAGAACAGGATTAATAGGTGCGTTTGCTGTTGCGTTATGCCTGACAACGGCATCGGTCGCCGTTCAGGCAAAAACCTTCAGGTTTGCATTCCAGGGCGATGTCGCCTCTATGGACCCCTATGCACTGGCTGAAAACTTTTCATCAGCTTTCCATCAAAACGTTTATGAGCCGCTGGTTCGCTATAACGCCGATCTGAAAATTGAACCTTCACTCGCCGTGAGTTGGGAAACCATCAATCCAACCACCTGGCGCTTCAAGTTGCGTCAAGGGGTGAAATACCACAATGGTAATCCATTTAATGCTGATGATGTGGTGTTTTCCTTCAAACGCGGCAAGGCCGAAGGTGCCGATATGGGCAGCTTTACCGGCAATATTGTCGAAGCTAAAAAGGTTGACGAATATACTGTCGACATCATCACTAAAAAGCCCGATCCAATTTTGCTTAATACCATCGCCCCGTTTTATATGATGGACAAGGAATGGTCCGTTGCCAATGGCGCTGAAAATCCCGTTGATCTGGCCAACAAGAAAGAAAACTTTGCCACACTTAATTCAAATGGCACGGGTCCTTTCAAGCTGGTCAGTCGTGAGCCCGGGGTAAAAACCGTTCTCACCCTCAATAAGAACTGGTGGGATATGGCCAATCAGAATTTCAATGTCACCGACGTTGTCATGACCCCGATTGGATCAGCTGCCACACGCACCGCTGCTCTGTTGTCCGGGGAACTCGATATGATGTTCCCCGCACCTGTGCAGGATGTGAAGCGCATTAATGCATCCGGCGTTGCCACGGTTTTGCAAGGCCCTGAAGTGCGGACGATTTTCCTTGGTATGGATCAGGAGCGCGATGAGCTTTTGTATTCAAACATCAAAGGTAAAAACCCGCTCAAAGACAAACGCGTGCGTCAGGCGATTTATCAGGCCATCGACGTTGAAGCCATCAAGAACAAGGTTATGCGTGGCACTTCCATTCCTGCCGGTCTTCTGGTCGCGCCTGAATTGAGCGGCTTTGATGCTTCTTTAAACGATCGCCTGCCTTATGATCCGGAAAAATCAAAAGCACTTCTGGCTGAAGCAGGCTATCCTGACGGCTTGGAAATCCAGCTCGATTGTCCCAATAACCGCTATGTCAATGATGAACAGATCTGCCAGGCGGTTACTGCAATGGTTGCCAAGGCAGGCATTAAAATGACCCTGTTGGCTCAACCCAAGAGCAAGTTTTTCCAGAAGCTGAAAAAACATGACATCTCCATGTACCTGCTCGGCTGGACCGCTGATGACCAGGATGTGGGCAGTGTTATTGCGCATTTGATGGTACCACCTAAAGATGGTGGACTTGCCTGGAATGGCGGTGGCTATGGCAATCCCAGAGTAACAGAGCTATCAGGTAAGATCGGATCAGAAATCGATCCTAAAAAACGTCAGGCCATGATCTCTGAAGCCCTGAAGCTTGTTAAAGATGATATTGGCTACATTCCACTGCACCAGCAACCCCTGTCCTGGGGCGTGCGTAAAGGCGTTACTCTCAAACAACGTGGAGATAATGCTCTGAATTACTGGTACATCAACATCAAATAATCCACATCAAGAATTGAGAGCCCGGAATAAAACTCCGGGCTCTCAATCATTTAAGTGTTTACCCGACAAGCCCTGAAGCCAGCCCGCTCCCCCGTCCCAACCACCCCACCGGGTACCGTTAACGGGTGGTTGGGACGGGGGAGCGGGCTGGCTTCAGGGCTTGTCGGGTAAACACTAGTACCTATGTCGCTTTGGAGCGGTAATGCTGTCATTTGTTTTAAGCCGAATACTTCAATCCTTTATCGTCATGATTGGCGTCTCTCTGGTAGCCTTTTCACTGTTTACCTATGTGGGCGATCCCATCAGTAATCTGGTTGGCATTCAGACGTCGGATGCAAAGCGTGAGAAATTGCGTGAAAGTCTTGGTCTTAACGATCCCATGCCGGTGCAGTTTTTGCGCTTTATTGAACGTGCCAGCCAGTTTGAATTCGGCATTTCCTACCAGCAGAAGCGTAAAGTGGGCGATATAATTGCCGAGCGCCTGCCTGCCACACTGGAGTTGAGTTTTGTTTCCGCCATGCTGGCCCTGCTGATTGGTATTCCCGCTGGCATTTATACCGCCTTGCATCGAAAATCCTGGTTTTCTCATTTTATGTTATCGGCGTCGCTTGTCGGCGTCTCGCTGCCGACATTCCTGATTGGCATCATGCTGATTTTTGTCTTTGCCGTTAATTTCAATATCCTGCCCTCGTTTGGTCGTGGCGAGGTGGTGAAGCTTGGGTTCTGGAGCACCGGGTTTTTGACCGCCAGTGGATTAAAAGCACTGATAATGCCCTCTATCACGCTTGCCCTGTTTCAGATGACCCTGATTATGCGGCTGGTGCGCTCGGAGATGCTGGAAGTTCTGCGCGCTGACTATATAAAATTTGCCCGCGCGCGGGGACTTAGCGACCGTATGGTCAATTTCTCTTACGCCTTGATGAACACGCTTGTGCCGGTCATTACCATCACCGGTCTGCAATTGGGCTCAATTATCGCCTTCGCCATTATCACCGAAACAGTGTTCCAGTGGCCGGGTCTGGGTCTCATGTTCATTCAGGCCATCAACGAGGTCGATATCCCGGTGATGTCGACCTACCTTCTGTTGATCGCCATGTTTTTTGTCATCATCAATCTGATTGTTGATCTGCTGTATTATTTTGTCGACCCGCGCCTGCGCGTCAAACAAGGGGATTAAAATGAGCGATACATCGCCATCAACCAAAGCCCCGGGCCTGTTTCAGCGCATCTGGCAAAGTGATATGGGGTATAGCTTCCGGTCGTCTAAAATAACGGTTGTGGCGGGAATTATCTCGGCCCTCTTTGTGCTGGCAGCGCTTTTTGCCCCGTGGGTAGCCCCACATGACCCTTATGATCTGGCAAGCATCAGCATAATGGATGCGTTTTTACCGCCGGCGTGGATGGAAGGCGGTGATGCGCGCTTTTTGCTTGGCACCGATAATATCGGGCGCGATGTCTTATCAACCATCATCCACGGCTCGCGCATTTCTTTGGGTGTAGGGCTGGCAAGTGTCTTTTTTGCCGCCTCCATTGGCATCACCCTTGGCCTTATCAGCGGCTATGTTGGTGGCCGAACTGATGCTTTCATTATGCGTGTGGCCGAAATTCAGCTGAGTTTCCCGGATATTTTAATTGCCCTGTTGATTGACGGTACCATCCGTTCAATTCTCGGCCCAGGTGCTCATGGCAATATTTCTTTCTTCGTCGTCATCGCTGCCATTTCCCTGGCCTACTGGGTGCAGTTTGCCCGCACGGTGCGCTCAACCACTATGGTTGAAAAAAACAAGGAATACATTCAGGCCGCCAGAGTAACCGGTAAAGGCTCGCTTTACATCATGTTCCGCCACCTGTTGCCCAATGTCATGGGGCCGGTTCTGGTCATTGCCACCATCATGCTGGCACTGGCGATTGTTACCGAGGCAACCTTGTCGTTTCTCGGCGTCGGCGTGCCGCCAACACAACCGTCACTGGGAACCCTGATCCGCATTGGCAATGATTTTCTGTTTTCGGGCGAATGGTGGATCACAATTTTCCCCGGCGGCGCACTGGCCATAATGGGCCTGTCGGTAAACTTGCTTGGCGACTGGTTGCGCGATGCCCTCAACCCGAAATTGCGGTAGGGGAATATGACTGATAAACCTCTGCTGGAAGTACGCAATCTTCGGGTCGAATTTCCCACCCGCGAGGCAACACTCGTTGCTGTTGATGATATTTCTTTTCACATCAATGCGGGCGAAGTTCTCGGCGTTGTGGGAGAATCGGGGGCTGGAAAATCCATGACCGGCGCTGCCATAATCGGGCTTATCGAACCTCCTGGTCACATCGCCGGTGGCGAGATAATTTTCGATGGCCAGCGCATTGATAATCTGTCGAATACGGAAATTCGAAAAATTCGCGGACGCCACATCGGTGCAATTTTTCAAGACCCTCTGACCAGCCTTAATCCCCTGCACACTGTCGGTCGCCAGATTATTGACACCATCATCACCCATCTGCCACTTAGCCAAAAACAGGCGCGTACACGCGCGTTGGAATTACTGAAGGAAGTAGGAATTCCAAGTGCTGAAGAGCGCATAGATCATTACCCGCACCAGTTTTCCGGCGGTATGCGCCAGCGCGTCGTCATAGCCCTGGCATTGTGTGCCGATCCCAAATTGATAATCGCCGATGAACCGACCACCGCCCTTGATGTTTCCATCCAGGCTCAGATAATCAATCTGCTAAAAGGCCTGTGCTCGCAATATGATACCGCCATTATGCTGGTCACCCACGATATGGGGGTGATTGCCGAAACCGCTGATCGCGTCGCTGTCATGTATGCCGGGCGCATTGGTGAAATAGGACCTGTGGCCGATATTATCCAACAGCCAAAACTGCCCTATACAGTCGGGTTGATGGGATCAATCCCGGCTATTGGTGAAGATGTTGAAAGATTGACCCAAATTGACGGCTCGATGCCGCGTTTGAATGCCTTGCCCTCAGGTTGCCGGTTCCATCCGCGCTGTCCCTCGGCGTTCGCCTATTGTGCTATAGAGCGGCCAGAATTAATCGAAGCAGGTAACAGCCAGGTTGCCTGCTGGCTCTATGACAAGGAAAAGGGTCAGGGAAAATCACCCGCCCACGGGTTGCAAAAAACACACACAAAGGCTGTTTCAAAGACAACGACCCAACCGGCAAACACGCTGTTGCAGGTTGAAGGTTTGAAACAATATTTTGATGTCTCCCCACCGCTTTTAACCCGCCTGCTGGAGCGCACCGGCCGCAAATATGTTCATGCCGTTGATGGTCTCGATTTTACCATCAACCGGGGTGAAACTTTTGGCCTGGTGGGCGAATCCGGTTGTGGCAAGTCCACTGTCGCCCGGGCAATCGTTGGCCTTTATAAAGCCACGGATGGAACCATATGTTTTGACTATGTCGATGATGGCGGCCTTGACGATAAACAACGGATGCAGATGATTTTTCAAGACCCCCATGCATCCCTCAACCCGCGCTGGCGGGTGCGTGAAATTGTAGCCGAAGCCATCCCCGCAGGTACAGGCTCAACAAAACAGAAAATTACCGCAAGAGTGGGTGAACTTTTAGCCCAGGTCGGTCTGGCAGCTGAGGATGCCAGAAAATACCCGCATGAATTTTCCGGCGGTCAGCGCCAGCGAATTTCGATCGCACGCGCTTTGGCCGGTGAGCCGGAGTTCCTCGTCTGTGATGAACCAACTTCCGCTCTGGATGTCTCGGTGCAGGCACAAATCCTCAACCTTATGGTCGACTTGCAACGGCGGATGGGTCTGACGTATCTGTTCATTTCCCACGACCTGGCCGTGGTCAATCACATCTCAACCAAGGTCGGTGTCATGTATCTTGGCCGTCTGGTCGAATGGGCCGATACAGACACCCTGTTCAGCAATCCGCAGCACCCCTATACCAGAATGCTGCTGGATTCGATCCCCGATCTCACCAATATAGGTGCCAAACGTTCTCAGGTTGGCGGTGAAGTCCCCAGCCCGATCAACCCGCCATCAGGGTGCACCTTCCATCCGCGCTGCCCGTTTGCAACGGACAGATGCAAATCAGAAATCCCCATCGCGTCATCTGTGTCAGGGAGTAGTGTCGCGTGTCATGCAATCGAAGAAAAACGCCTGCCCGACTGGAAGACCTCGTAAAGCGTATTGCAATTAATCGAATTCACCCAAACCGTCATCCTCGGGCTTGACCCGAGGATCCATTCCTCAAAGCCCTCGACCAAAAGTCAGTATCATTGTTTTCGAAAGCGTAATGGTATGGATCCCCGGGTCAAGCCCGAGGATGACAAAGGAGAGTAAATTTGAAACCAATCGCTGGCGATGCGCTCTATTCTTTGCGGCGGATATCCTGAATGGCTTGCTCGAGTGCCTGCAAAAAATCTGATCGGTCTCGTTTGCTAAACGCCTTATTGTAGCTTTTCAGATCACTGGTTTCGCGCAGATCACTCATCAGGTTTCGCATCGCCAATGCCATGCCGGTGGAGGCTTGCGTAAAGGGTTTTCCCGTTGGGCCAATCACCTGAGCATTTTTTTTGAGACATCTGTCAGCCAGTGGGATATCGGCGGTAATGGCGATGTCTTTGTCCGTAATATTGTCCGCAATCCAGTTATCAGCTTCGTCCGGTCCGTCAGCTACCACCACCTGGCGGATAAGCGGATTGCGCTCAATGCGCATGCCTGAGTTTGAGACTACGTGGACAACAAGATTGTGGCGTTCGGCAACACGATAAACTTCAGATTTGACGGGGCAGGCATCGGCATCCACATAGATCTCGGTCACAATTGAGCTCCCAGCTCCTCACGCAGCATTTCAAGCTCGAGCCATTGCTGTTCCAGCGTCTCCAGCTCTTGGCGAGTTGCGCTTAAACTATCGACAATCTGTTGAAAACCGGAAGGATCGCGGCTGAAAAAATCTCCATCACTGAGTTTTTTATCCCCCGCAATAATGTCTGATTCCAGCTTGGAGATTTTGCCAGGCAGGGTTTCAAGCGCATGTTTTTCCTTAAACGACAGCTTGCGCTTTGACGCTTGCGCACGGGTTGAAGGAGAAGATTTTGGTTGAGATCGGGATTTTTCCGGCTTTGAAATTTTACCGCGCTGGCGCACCATATCACTATAGCCACCGGCATATTCCGTCCATTGACCGTCCCCCGCACCATAGATGACTGACGTTACCACCCGGTCGAGAAAGTCACGGTCATGGCTCACCAGAATAACGGTGCCGGTATAATCGCTGAGCATTTCCTGCAACAAATCGAGCGTTTCGAGATCGAGATCATTGGTGGGCTCGTCCAGCATCAGCAGGTTTGACGGCTTGGCCAGCGCGCGCGCCAGCATCAGGCGGCCGCGCTCGCCGCCCGACAGTTTCGATATGACAGTACGGGCCTGTTCGGGCTGAAACAGAAAATCCTTCATGTAACCAATGACGTGCTTGGGACCGTCTGGCAGAATAATCATGTCAGAGCCGCCGCCGGTTAAAGCATCACGCAGGCTGAGATTGGGATCAAGACTTTCACGCGCCTGATCAAGTGTCAGCATGTCAACGTTGGTGCCAATTTTGGTTGAGCCTGCATTACTTGGTTTCAACCCGGCAATGATATTCAAAAGTGTAGTTTTACCCGACCCATTAGGCCCGACAATACCAATGCGGTCGCCACGGGTAATCTTGATGGAAAAATCATCGATGATGGTGCGTGAACCATATGATTTGGACACATTTTTGGCTTCAATAACGATTTTTCCTGATGTCCCGCCTTCGTGGGCCACCATCGCCACATTGGCTTTGACACGTGTCTGTTCGGCGCGCGACTTCATGCGGTCGGAGCGCAATGTGGCCAGTTCCTTTACCCGCCTGACATTGCGTTTGCGCCGTGCCGTTACACCGTGCACAATCCAGTGTTCTTCACGCTTGATTTTGCGATCAAGTTTATGGGCGTCACTGTCTTCTTGTTCCAGCAATTCATCGCGCCAGGCCTCAAACTTGCCAAATCCTTGCGCCAGTTGCCGGGTTTTGCCGCGATCAAGCCAGACCGTGCCGCGCGACAGGTTTTCCAGAAACCGTCGGTCATGGCTGATCAATATCATCGCCGAGCGCATTTCTTTCAGTTCAGTCTCAAGCCATTCAATCACCGGCAGATCAAGATGATTGGTAGGTTCATCCAGCAACAGAATATCAGGTGCCGGTGCCATCGCCCGGGCCAACGCCACCCGGCGGCCTTCACCACCGGAAAGCCGGTCGAGTTCTTCGGTTCCCACAAGGCCAAGTTGTCCCAGCAGATATTGTGCCCGGTAGCTGTCATCACCCGGCCCAAGGCCCGCTTCCACATATTCCAGAGCGTTTGTGAAACCCGAAAAATCAGGCTCCTGCGGCAGATAGCGGATGGTTGTCCCCGGCTGCACAAAACGCCTGCCGCTGTCAGCTTCAACCAGTCCGGCGACAATCTTCAACAGTGTCGATTTGCCTGAACCATTGCGCCCGACCAGGCACAGGCGTTCGCGTTCAAAGATGGCAAGTTCAGCCCCTTCAAGCAAAGGAGTGCCGCCAAAAGTCAGGTTTATATTCTGTAACGTCAATAAAGGTGGAGCCATGCCCGCTCGTATATCGCTTCCCACACCAATTGTCACCCGTCATCAAACCAGTAATTGAGGTTCAGGTCACTTAAGGGTTATTGTGGTTGAAAATAATTTTGAAAAGGCATCCCTCATGGGTTTTAAACCGGCATCAGCAGCATTGGCAGGAATTCGGGTTCTTGATTTAACCCGGGTAAGATCGGGGCCAACGTGTGTGCGTCAATTGGCAGACTGGGGCGCTGATGTTATTAAAATAGAAGTGCCTGAAGCGCTTGAACCAGATGGCGCCCTTGGTGCCCCGCGCCACACCAGCGATTTCCAGAATCTGCACCGTAACAAACGATCTCTCACGCTAAATTTGAAGGAAGATGACGGGCTTGAAATCCTGATGAAGCTGGTTGAAACCGCCGATGTTGTGGTCGAGAACTTCAGGCCCGATGTCAAACACCGTCTCGGACTGGATTATGAGGCGCTGAGTGTCCGCAATCCCCGGATAATCCTTGGCAGCATATCTGGTTTTGGGCAAACCGGACCTTACGCCAATCGCCCTGGATTTGATCAGATTGCCCAGGGAATGGGCGGATTGATGTCAATTACCGGCGCACCCGGTGAGGGACCGATGCGCGTTGGCATCCCGGTAGCTGATCTGTGCGCCGGTCTGTTTTGTGCTATGGGTATTCTCACCGCATTGCTTGAGCGCCATACGTCAGGCAAAGGTCAGTGGGTGCAGTCCTCTTTGCTCGAAGCCCAAGTTTTTATGCTGGATTTTCAAGCCGCTCGCTATGTGATGAGCGGCGAAATCCCGCAACAGGCAGGTAATAACCACCCCACCTCCATCCCCACCGGGGTGTTTGCCACCAGCAACGGCCACATCAATATAGCGATTGCCGGTGAAGTGATCTGGCAGCGGTTTTGCAAAACTATGGACAAGCAAAGCTGGGCGCAGGATGCGCGATTTTCCGATGGTCCCAAACGCTTGGAAAACCGCGATCAGCTCAATCAGGAAATAGTCGAAGTGATTTCGACAAAAACCAGCGGCCATTGGGTCGATCTGTTTTCAGAAGCCGGAATTCCCGCCGGCCCGATTTATGATATGGCAGGCGTTTTTTCCGATCCCCAGGTCGAACATCTCGGCCTAGCCAAAGACATTTCAACTCATGCGTTCGGCCAGACCAAAATGATAGCCCAGCCGGTGCACCTGTCCCGCACCCCGAGTGATTTCACCGTCGGTCCGCCTGAACGCGGACAACAGACGGACGAGATACTGGCAGAACTGGGAATTTCGGATGATCAGATAGATGGCTACAGAAGCCGCAATGTTATTTGAGGGAAGTTAAACACGCCACCATCGTCATTCCCGCGCAGGCGGGAATCTTCTCACGACACGGCAAACGCCGACAGAAGATCTCCGCCTTCGCGGAGATGACAAAGGTGGGGAATTATTGACAGGAGACAAAATGACTATGGAGAAAATTATTTCGAGGAAGGCCGATGCTATCGGTTATTTGACGTTCAATAATCCTGAACGTCACAACGCGGTTTCGCTGGAAATGTGGGATGGTGTGGAAGCGGTTCTTCAGCAGTTTGTTGATGATGATGACATTCGCGTCATTGTCATTACCGGCGCTGGTGGCAAAGCTTTTGTGTCGGGTGCGGATATATCCAAGTTCGATAAAGAACGCGGCAGTCGCGAAGCCGTCCTTCACTACAATGCCCGCGTAAAACAGGTCTACGATTTTATTGCCGCTGTTCCAAAACCGACGATTGCCATGATCAATGGTTATTGTATCGGTGGTGGCATAGCTTTGGCCCTATGTTGCGACTTGCGCTTTTGTTCCGAAAACTCGAAATTTGGGCTGCCCGCCGCCAAGCTCGGGCTGGGATATCCCTATTATGGTCTCAAACGTCTGGTCGCCGCCGTTGGCTCAGGTGTTGCCTGCGATATAACTTTCACCGGTCGTATTCTCGATAGTGGCGAAGCGATCAAAACCGGCATCGTGCAAAAAGTAATAATGGCAGAAGAGCTTGAAGAATTTGTCGCCGATTATGCTGCAACAATTGCCGCCAATGCCCCGCTTACAGTTAAATCGATGAAATTCATTATTTCAACAATTGGACTGGACGAAAGTGATCGCGAGCTTGAAAAGTGCCAGCAACTGGTCGATGAAGCCTTTGCATCCGAGGATTACATAGAAGGCAGAACCGCCTTCCTTGAAAAACGGCCACCGCAGTTCAAAGGGCGTTAAATCACAATTTGAATTTTTCGATGACCATATCGGCGAGTTCTTCCGCTGATTTGTCAGCGCCGGGAAGGCACAAGTCCGGGTCATCGGGTGCTTCAAACGGTGAGCTTATGCCGGTGAAATTGGCCAGATCACCGCTGCGAGCCTTGGCATAAAGACCCTTGGGATCACGCGCTTCACATATCTCCAGAGGCGTGTCGACAAAGACCTCGTGAAAATCAAGATCCCCGGCGATTTCACGCGCCAGTTTACGCTCGCGTATAAATGGCGAAATGAAGGAAGCGAGAACCACCAGCCCGGCATCTGCCATCAATCGGGCAACTTCAGCGACGCGGCGAATATTCTCGACCCGGTCAGCATCGGTAAACCCCAAATCCCGGTTGAGGCCGTGGCGCACATTATCGCCATCAAGAATATACGTATGCACACCTCTGGCGATAAGTTTGCGGTCAATGATATCGACAATGGTCGATTTGCCTGAAGCTGAAAGTCCGACGAACCAAAGAATTTTTGGAACCTGCCCCTTCATGCTTGCGCGCGCGCTGGCATCGGTGTCAAACGATTGCCACGACAGATTATCGGCCCGGCGCAGGCTGAAATCAATCATCCCGGCACCAACGGTTGCCTTGGTCAATCGATCAATCAGGATGAAGGAACCCGTCGCCCGGTTGTCGTTGTAAGCGTCAAAGAAAACCGGTTTTGAGGTGGAGAAATTACAAGTCGCAATCTCATTTGTTTCGACCACACGCGCGGCCAGATGTTCCAGAGAATTTACATTTATGACGTGCCTGATATCTGTGATCTGAACATTTGAGATCTGGGTTCCGATTTTGAGTTGATACGACCGCCCGATCAACAAAGCCTCATCATGCATCCAGATAAGCCTAGCCTGAAACTGGTCACTGCTGTGTGGCAGGTCTCCCGGGCTCGCCAGCATATCACCGCGACTGATGTCAATTTCATTTTCCAAAACCAGTGTGACAGCATCGCCGGTGTTGGCGCGTGTCAGGTTGCCATCGATAGTGACAATGTCCGCCACCCGGCTTTTTTTCAAAGACGAGGTGACCATGACCTCATCACCGAGGCAAACCGATCCGCCGCGAATGGTTCCCGAAAAACCGGGAATTTCGGAACCAACCCGTTTGACCGACTGCACCGGGAATCGAAATGAGTTGAAACCATCCGAGGCAATTTCAACCTTCTCGAGATAGGGCAGCAGGGCAGGGCCTTTGTACCACTCCATCTTATCGCTTGTTTCGATAAGTTTGTCGCCCTTGAGAGCCGATGTTGGTATGGATTTTATGGTGGTGAAACCGAGAGGTTCGGCAAAACTTTTGAAATCGCGGTCAATCGCCTCAAACACCTCAGCTGAATAATCCGTAAGGTCGATTTTCTCAATCACCAGAACAATATGTTTGATTGCCATCACAGACAGAAGGTAGGCATGACGCCTGGTTTGGTTGAGAATACCTGTGCGCCCATCCACCAGCAAAATGGCGAGATCAGCGGTTGATGCAGCCGGTACCATAGTGCGGGTATATTGTTGGTGATCCGGCGTGTCGGCAACAATGAATTTACGTGTGTCAGTGGAAAAATATCGATAGGTGGCATCTAAGGTAATGCCTTGATCACGCTCCGTATTCAGCGCGACCGGCAACAGCGAAAAATCAATTTCCGCATCAAAAAACAGGCGGTCAATCAGGGTTGATTTGCCGTCATCAACATTGTCGCAGATGATAAAACGCAACAGGTTTTTAGAGCTTTCAGCGGTAATAAACTCAGCAACGGATTTTGGCGGGTTTGAGCCAACAGACATTAAAAACACCCCCCCTGCTTTTTCTTCTCCATCGAAGCTGTCTGATCACTGTCAATAAAGCGGGATTGACGCTTGGAGATTGTACTGCTGCGCATGGATATATGTCGAGATATCGATCTCGGTTCAATATGAATGATACCCCGAAATTTCACTTTACTCAGCCGCCTCCGCCTCCACTGCCGGAGAAATCCGCGCCGCACAGAACTTGAACTCCGGGATTTTGCCATAGGGGTCAAGTTGCGGGTTGGTGAGGATGTTGGCGGCTGCTTCGGCGAAGCAGAAGGGGATAAAGACCATGCCTTCAGGTACATCGCGGTCCTGACGGGCTTTGAGGCGCACGGTGCCGCGCCGGGTTTCGACTTTGACTTCATCACCGGCGAACAGGTTGAGTTTTACCAGGTCCCGGCGATTGAGGCAGACCACTGCTTCGGGCTCAAGTGTGTCGAGCGTTGTGGCGCGGCGTGACATTGAGCCTGTGTGCCAGTGTTCCAGCATGCGACCCGTGGTCAACACCATGGGGAAGTCGGCATCGGGCAATTCATCAGGCGGCACAATGTTGGTGGGCACAAGTTTGGCGCGTCCCGTCTTGGTTGGGAAGCCATCACCAAAGACGATTTCATTGCCGGGCTGATCCGGCCCGTCGCAGGGGTAAGTTACCGAGCCTTGACGCTCCAGCCGCTCCCAGGTGATGTTGTTGAGCGATGGCATTATCTGCGCCATTTCGGCAAAAACTTCGGATACATGTTTATAGGTCCAGCCACAGCCAAGACGATTGGCAAGGTCCATAATCAATTCCCAGTCCTGGCGCGCCTCACCGGGCAGCGGTACAGCGGGTCGTGACATCTGTACCTGGCGGTTGGTATTGGAAAACGTACCCAGTTTTTCCGCGTGCGCTGACGCAGGTAACACCACGTCGGCATGCCAGGCGGTTTCGGTGAGGAAAATATCCTGCACCACCAGATGTTCAAGTTTGGCCAGAGCGGACCGCGCATGGGTCTGGTCCGGGTCCGACATTGCCGGGTTTTCGCCCTGAATATACATCGATCTTATCTGCTGGGCATGAATGGCATCAATGATCTCAACCACGGTGAGCCCGCGCGTGGGATCAAGGTCCATGTTCCAGAATTTTTCATATTCAGCGCGCACTTTGGGGTCATCAACCGGGCGATAATCAGGATAAAGCATCGGAATAAGTCCGGCGTCTGATGCACCCTGCACATTGTTTTGACCGCGCAAGGGGTGCAAACCGGTGCCGGGGCGTCCAACCTGTCCGGTGATCATGGCCAGCGCTATCAGGGCGCGGGCATTATCAGTGCCGTGAATGTGCTGGGATACGCCCATGCCCCAGAAGATGATGGAAGCGCTTGATTTGGCATAGACGCGAGCGATCTCGCGGATTTTTTCAGCTTCAATGCCGCAAATCGCGGCCATTTTTTCCGGTGCAAAGTTCTCGATTTTCAGTCTCAGTTCGGCATAACCCTCGGTCTGCGCCTGCACATACTGGGTATCGACCATTTCTTCTTCGATAATCGTGTAAATCATCGCATTGATTAAAGAAACATCGGTACCGGGTTTGAACTGGATAGTGTGGCTGGCATGGCGGCCCAGACCCTGATTTTGACCGCGCGGATCCATGATGATCAGGTCCACACCTCGCTTGGCGGCATTCTTTAGGAATGTTCCAGCCACGGGATGGTTCTCGGCCGGGCGCGCACCAATAACAATGATGCACTCAGAATCTTTGGCAGCCGTGAACGGCGCGGTTACAGCGCCCGAGCCAATGCCTTCGATGAGGGCAGCAACGGAGGATGCATGGCACAGGCGGGTGCAATGATCGACATTGTTGGTGTGAAAGCCGGTGCGTACCAGCTTTTGAAACAGGTAAGCTTCTTCGTTGGAGCCTTTAGCCGAGCCAAACCCGGCCAGTGCCTGTGGCCCGCTTTCTGTCAGCACGGCGTTGAAACCGGCAGCGGCGCGTTGCAAGGCCTCTCCCCAGGTGGCTTCGCGAAAATGAGTAAAGGGATTGGCGGGGTCAACCTGGCAATTCACTGATTTGGGTGCGTCATCGCGCCTGATCAAGGGCTTGGTCAGGCGGTGCGGGTGATTGATATAATCAAAGCCAAAGCGGCCCTTGACGCACAGGCGGTTCTGGTTGGCTTCACCATCGCGGCCATCGATATAGAGGATCTTGTCGTCTTTCACATGAACAGTGGTCTGACAACCAACACCGCAATAAGGACATAGCGTGTCAACGGTGCGATCGGGATATTCTGTGCGCATGCCATCGGCATCAAGCAGGTTTGATTCCATCAAGGCACCGGTGGGGCATACCTGAACGCATTCACCACAGGCAACACAGGTGCTGCTGCCCATGCCCTGATCAAAATCAAAGATAACCTTGGCGCCAGAGCCACGATAGGCCATGCCGATAACGTCATTGACCTGCACTTCGCGGCACGCACGCACGCACAGGTTACACTGGATGCAGGCATCGAGATTAACCGAAATGGCGGTATGTGACGTGTCTGCCTCAGGAGCTTCACGGGCAGGATAGCGGCTGGCATCCACTCCCATGGCATCGGCCCAGGCCCAGAATTGTGATTGGGGGTCGTGCGATGTCTCGCGCGCCGGCTGGTCAGTAACCAACAGTTCAAACACCATTTTGCGCGCCTTTTTTGCGCGCTCGGATTCAGTGGTAACCTTCATGTCTTGAGAAGGCGTTCTGATGCACGATGCCGCCAGCACCCGTTCGCCGTCAATCTCCACCATGCACGCACGGCAATTGCCGTCGGAACGATAGCCCGGCTTGTCACTGTGGCACAGGTGCGGGATCGAGGTGCCGCAGCGTTTTGCCACCTGCCAGATGGTTTCACCTGGGTTTGCTGTGACAGTTTGCCCATCGAGTTCGAAGGAAATTTCTTTAGCCATTACAAGTCCTCGGCAAAATACTTGAGTACGCTGTTGAGCGGGTTGGGCGCAGCCTGTCCCAGACCGCAAATTGAGGCATCAAGCATTACTTGTGCCAGATCAGCCAGCGCCTCTTTGTCCCAGGTCTCTCGTGCCATCATTTTGACGGCCTTTTCCGTACCGTTGCGGCACGGGGTGCACTGGCCGCAGCTTTCATCTTCAAAAAAGCGCATCAGATTAAGCGCAACATCTTTCATATTGTCGTGATCAGACAGGACCACCACTGCGTGTGAGCCCACAAATGAGCCAAGCTTTTCCAGCTGACCAAAGTCCAGCGGCGCGTTGTTCATGGATGCTGGCAATATGCCACCTGAGGCTCCTCCAGGCAGATAGGCCTTGAACGTGTGGCCGTCGGCCATGCCGCCACAAAATTCATCAATCAGATCCTGAATAGTGACACCGGCAGGCGCAAGTTTGACACCGGGATTTTTAACCCGGCCCGATACCGAATAGCTTCTGAAACCGACACCGCCATTGGTACCCTGGCTGGAGAACCACTCGGCGCCTTTTTGCAAAATTTCAGGCACCGAAAACAGGGTTTCCACATTGTTGACAAGTGTTGGCTGGTTGAAAATGCCAACCTGGGCCACGTATGGCGGGCGGTTGCGCGGCAGACCGCGCTTGCCCTCAATTGATTCAATCATCGCCGATTCTTCACCGCAGATATAAGCCCCGGCACCGCGCCGTAAATCGATTTTGACGTGATCACAAAACCCGGTGGTTTTGATCCTGGCAATTTCATCGAGAAGAATTTTACGTGCAGCGGGATATTCATCACGCAGATAAATATAAACCGTTTCAGCCTCCACCACCCAGGCGGCAATCAACATGCCTTCAAGAAACTTGTGCGGCTCGCTTTCAAGATAATGACGGTCTTTGAAAGTACCCGGCTCGCCCTCATCAGCATTAACCGCCATCAGCCGCGGACCGGCTTCAGCGCGCACAAATGTCCATTTGCGCCCGGTGGGAAATCCAGCGCCGCCCAGCCCGCGCAACCCGGCATCACTCATGATGGCAATCACGTCATCAATGGTGCGCTTGTTAGCAATACATTCTTCCAGAATCTGATAGCCACCGCTTTTGCGATAGGCGTCAAAACTCTGGTAATCGGGAATAACGGCAGAAAAGTCCTTGCCATCAATAATGGCTTGTACGTTTTCCACACTTGCTGTGTCCACATGGCGGTGGCCAACTTCACACACGGGTGCATTATCGCAGCGTCCCATGCACGGTGCCGGCACCACGCGCACATCCCTACCGTAGGTTGCAACCATGTCTGTCAGCAGGTTTTGTGCGCCCATCATCGCGCAACTGAGACTGTCGCAAACGCGAACCGTTATTTCAGGCGGTGCTTCTTCGCCGTCGAGCACAATATCAAAATGGGCATAAAATGATGCAACTTCATAGACTTCGGCCATCGACAACCGCATCTCTTCGGCCAGCGCCTGCAGAAGGGCTGCGGACAAATGGCCTTGATCGTCCTGAATGAGATGAAGATACTCAATCAGCAGATCACGCTGGCGCGGTCGCGTCCCTAAAATCCTTTGGACCAGTTCCAGTGCACTCGGCGCAAGCAGGCGACCTTTGGGAAAAAGTGGTGCTGAACGCCGCCCGGAACCGGGATGGATTTTGCGACCTTCATGAGAAGAATGTGCGGTCATCGATTGATCTGCGCCTTATTTGAATTCATATTAAAAATTGAAACTGCAGGTGAAAGCTAGAGTTGTCAAGCCAAGGAATTATGCAAGAATTTATCAAGTTTTAAGCTGGTTTTTAATTTCGTGGTATTTGGTATACCATACGCTTGTCGCAGCCGAAATTAAAGCTGTTTTAGTGAAGTTGAGGCAATTAAAAATAAAAACCCCGCCCTGATGGTGATCAGGGCGGGGTTTTTTGAATAGTCTATGCGTGTCGCGCAAAACCAGTGGCGGGTTTGCAGAGTATTGCTTGTTGTGAACCTAGGGTCAGGGCTCATTGATTGATCCAGAAGATGATGGTTGCTGTGATACAGATTGCCGACATGAATGTATGTGCACAGCGGTCGTATCTGGTTGCGATGCGCCGCCAGTCTTTGAGTTTTGCGAACATATTTTCCACTTTGTGACGTTGCTTGTACAAGCTTTTGGAGTAATTCCTTGGCGCTGTCCGGTTTGATCGTGGTGGGATGCAAGCTTTGATCTTGCGGGCATTCAGCGCATCTCTGAACTCGTCGCTGTCATAGCCTTTGTCGCCGATCAGGACTTTGGCATTCGGCATCGCTGGATAGATCAACTTTGCCCCGATATGATCGGAGAGTTGGCCTTCACTCAGGCACAGAACCAGCGGCCTTCCAATGCCGTCACACAGAGCATGAAGCTTGGAGTTCAGGCCACCTTTCGTTCGACCAATACGGCGCGGAACAGCCCCTTTTTTGCCAGACTGCAAGCAGTCCGGTGAGCTTTCAGGTGGGTGGCGTCGATCATGACGATGTCTGGTTCTTCTCCACTACCCGCCAAGCCGCTGAAGATACGATCAAATACGCCCTTTCGTGACCAACGGACAAAGCGGTTATACAAAGTCTTGTGAGGACCATAATCAACAGGTGCGTCTCGCCATCTCAGACCGTTTCGGATTACGTGGATGATTCCGCTTATTACACGCCTATCATCGACACGAGGTCTTCCGTGGGGTTGCGGGAAGTAAGGCTTGATGCGCTCAAGTTGGGGTTCGGTAAGCCAATAGTGATCAGACATGGGTAGGTCCTCCTGCCCATTTGAATCACATCCGACACCAGATTTGAACCCTTTTAGTTGCGAATGGCCGAGTTGCGGACAAAAGAGATATTCACTCTACGACACCTGAAGATCGACTAAGTATAAAGATCGAGGCATTCGGCAAAGAAAATCAGTCTACGAGACCTAATTGCCGTGCGATGGTCGCACTGTCATAGTAGTCGCGCCCCTCGACTACCTTTCCGTCCTTGACACGCATAACTGAGCAATAACGAACCTCCGCTCGTTTGCCGGTAGGTGCGAAATCCCCGAGACTAGAACGCAGAATGCCGGTATGGGTGCCAGTATTGCGAAACTCGACGGTAGCCCATTCTCCGCATTCGCTCACAATAACATTTTCAACTTTACAAAGTCCATCTGGAAAGGCCTCACGCCAGCGATGATAGTCGGCCTTATAAGCCTCCTTCCCAGTAAGTTTTTCATCGCGAGCTATATCCTCGAAATCACAGTCCTCGGCGATAACTTGTGCTCCACGGTCTGGATCGCGCATATCCCAAGATTCATGGAATTGGCGGACGGTTTTTTCTGTGGGATGCATGATCTAACCTTAATCTTGGGTGACGGCTTTAACCGGTCCGCTACCACATCGCGGAATTGGGCGGCCGCCATCGGCATAAGCAATGAACATAATTATTTCATCAGGTTTAGGGCCATCGGGAACACAGAGCGTCATTGTATCAAAATGATCAAATGACCAAGGATTATCTTTGTGTCCCAATGGTAAATCAATTGAAGTTCCAGGCGAACCAATTTTTACATTTGATGAAATCACTGCCTCTCCACCTCGAGCAGCAGCGCGCATTGGTGCGCCTAATTTTGGGTGGATAACTGCCCCACCGTGTTCCATGTCGCCAGAGGTGCCAACAATTGCAGCCTTTCCATAGGTGATTGGTGATCCAACGAGTTGAGTTACCGCCTGTTTGGCAAGTTGCTCACCAAGTTTGGCACCGATCTCGAAAAGAACTGAAAGGTCAGTTTTGAAACGACCTGCAAGCGGGTTGCGAAAGATAGCAGCCATAGCAACCCTTGAAACCGGATCACATTTTTCACCAAGATAATCAGATGTTATTAGTTCCTGAATGAGTACGATTTTTCGTGTATTGACCATCTTATCCCCAAGAGTTTGACAATGGAGTTAAGTATGCAGATTACTGCAGGTGCGTCCATTGTTAGTTCAACATCTAATGGGTAATGCCTCGATAACTTTGAGTCCGCAAAGGGCTCGGAGCCGTCATTCGGCATCTTTGAAATTAATGGGTCCTGACCCTAGTTTGCGAATTGAGCTGCAGTTTTTGTTGCGCCAGATTTTTTACCAATTTGCTTTTCGATCTGTTCAAAATTCAAAACACCATCACCAACATTAAGTGAGCGCTCACAATTTGGCGAACAGTTCATCGAAATTCGTGAAGATCCCTTGTAAAGGGTCAGACTGTTGTTGCCGCTGGATTCGACAATAATATCAATATTGGCAATCTCGCGACCCTCGCCATCAAGAGCAATAATGTTCGTTGAGCCTGAATTTTTTCCCATAACCACCAAAATCTGACCGTCTTGAATGTTGACGTCCGCGATAATTGGATTGCCGACAATAATTGTCTGCGCCGAGGTGTTAAGGCGCATGATGCGTGCCTGGTCAACTGTAACCTTGATTAACTGAGCCGCAGATCCAGGGGTGCCAAATAAAAAACTGGCTATCGTCAAAATCAATGCAAAATTCACGACTTTGGCAGTCAGGGCAGCAATTGGCTTTAAATGGAAAATGGTCATAACTGTTAAGCTTTCAGCTTGAAATTGGCAGTACTGATTCTCTCAATTAACCGCAAAAATGGTGAATAAAGTCCTTACAGCCCATTTTTTGAGGCTTGCAGCTTCAGAAGTATCAATTCAAAAGCCCGCAATTGCGGTTTTAAATAGTCATGCCCGCGCAAAGCCCGCACGAAATACAATAATCATCCGAAATTGCCTGTGGCAGCAATGGCAGCAATGGTAGCGCTGGTGGCGGTGATTTTGCGAAGATGGCTTGTCGAGAGTTGGTTAGGCAAGAAACGTGCGAAATCTCTTAAGGTTTTCCTGAAACATTTTGTAGAATAAAAAAAATATATAAATCAAAAAAACCCGTATTAATGTTTTATTATCCGATTAAAAGTCTGTATTAATAATTTATAAATCATGATTTATGTAAGAATTTATAATATAGAAATAAAAAATACTTATTTACTACCATATTAAAACCTATAATTATCAATTTTTTATTTAAAAATATATTTTTATATTAACTTGGAGGTAACGTCTTGTTGGTAGTGTTGCGTCAGTTCAGTTCTGCCAAGGGACATAAAAAAACTAAATGGCGGGAAGAACAAAAGCTGTCGATTGAACGATCAAATTGATTTTAATAAGGAGACGACAAATGAAAAATCTGGTTACGCGTTTTATTTCAGATGAATCCGGTGCAACTGCCATTGAATATGGTCTTATTGCCGCAGGCATCTCAGTAGCAATCATCGGTGCTGTTGGCGCTCTGGGCACCAGCCTGACAGGTACGTTCACAAGCGTAAGTAGCGCACTGAACTAAATCTGAAAAGATGAAGATATGCTCCGGGGGGGCATCTTTTTCCAACAAGCTGGATTGGTGTTAACCTGGAGAGACGAAAATATTAAAACCGTGGGAAGCAGGTCGCTTCCCACGGTTTTTTTATGACCGCGCTCGCTCGTCCAACATGTTTACATCTAATTTACTTCGCCAATGCATTGTTTCTGCAACCAGCAAGGGTTTCAAATCACAACTGACAGGTAGTGGTTCTATGATGGATATGAGCACTTTATTGATTCTGACTGTTTTCCCCGCGGCAATGATCATAGCCGCGGTGAGCGATTTGTTTACGATGACTATTTCCAACAAGGTATCATTGGGGCTGGTTTTCGGATTTTTACTGCTTTCCGCTTTTTCAGGCATGGAGGCTGAGGCCATTGGCATGCACCTGTTGGCCGGTCTGGCCATGCTGGCGATTAGCTTCACTTTTTTTGCCAGGGGCTGGATAGGTGGGGGCGATGCTAAACTTTTCGCTGCCACTGCCATCTGGATGGGCTGGGCAAATTTGCTCGAATATGTCCTTATCGCCAGCGTTCTTGGCGGTGCTTTAACAGTTCTCATGTTATCGCTGCACAATCTCCCGATGCCCAATGTTTTGGCAAAACAAAGCTGGCTTAGCCGCTTGCATACGCTTGAAAACGGCATTCCTTATGGCTTGGCACTGGCTGCAGGTGGAATTTACATTTACCCGTATACGGACATTTTTAAACTGTTGGCCCCATAGGTAACGAAAATAAAAAAGGGTCAAACAAGAGTCGAAATTGACCCAACAAACCCGGTGTTTGCGCTAATCGTGCCAAAAAAACGCATCCCGAAATCTTTAGTTAACCATAATTTGACCATTGCCGATCTAAGTTCGGACTGTTCAGGTGCACAAGATTGGCACTTGTCCTTGTAAAACAGGTGTATTTGTAATGAAATTGATTCGAATCATGATCCTCGCCGTCGCCGCTGTTGCCGCAATTGGCGCTGCATTTATGGCTCGCGGTCTTCTTTCCAGTGGGCCAAAACAGGCGGTTGCCAAAAAACCTCAGATCGAAACTGTCGATGTCCTCGTTGCCGCCAACAGACTGGAACTTGGCTCCCTGATCCAGGATAAAGACCTGCGCTGGCAGCCGTGGCCGAAAAAAATTGTCTCATCAGGTTTCATCATTCGCGCCAAAGGTGGCAAGAACCGAAAAAATATCACCGGGGCAGCCGTTCGCTCGAGCATTGTGGTTGGTGAGCCAATCAATATGGCCAAACTGGTTGCGACCAATGGCGGCGGCTATATGGCTGCCATCCTGCCCAAAGGCATGCGGGCAATCAGCGTGCGCATTTCCCCGGTAACCGGTGCGGGTGGGTTTATTCTGCCCAATGATCGCGTCGACGTACTTTTGACCCGTAAAGAAAAAAATGGTGATGACGGCGGGCGCGACAAACAGGTTTACGTAAGTGAAACAATTTTAAGCAACGTGCGCGTTCTGGCCATTGATCAGTCCCTGAAGGAAAAAAAGGCCTCTGACAATAAACAGGTTGCAGTTGGAAAAACCGCAACGCTGGAACTTCGGCCTGACCAGGCGGAATTGATGTCATTGTCGGTTTCAAAGGGCGAAATTACGCTGGCCTTGCGCTCTATCGTCGATGCTGGCGGAATAAATGCAGCTCCACTGACAGCCCCATATTTGAACAGTAAAAAGGGTCGGGGCAATGCCAATAAAATTACGGTTTTGCGCTACGGCATATCGCGGACCGTCGATACGTCGCAATAATGCACGAGCTTGCAAGAGGAAAAGATGATGATCAGCCAGACCGTGCCTAGCCGGAAAAGAACAATGAATAGAGCGATAAAATGGTTTTTAATGCTGGCACTGTTGCCGGTGGTTTTACTTGTTCAGACCTCTGTTGAAACCACAGCTTTGGCTGCAGGTGACCAAAACAGAGTAATGCGAATTGACCGTGTCGGTCCCAACCAGCGCATTAAACGCATCAAAATCGGTCTCAACAAATCCTTGATCGTAAGACTGCCTAAAGACGCTCGTGATGTGCTGGTATCCAATCCCAAGAAAGTTGACGCCGTGGTGCGTTCGGCCAATCTGACTTATCTGATCGGACTGGAGGTTGGCCAGACCAATGTGTTTTTCTTCGATAACAACGGTCGCGAAATGCTCATTTTAGAGGTCGAGGTTGAACGCGATCTGACCATGTTGCGCCGAATGATCAACCGTCTGTTACCTGATGCAAGCGTAAAAGTAGAAGCCATCAATGATAATGTGGTTCTCAGCGGTGTTGCCAGGAGTTCAGCCGAATCGAACCGGGCGAAACAATTGGCCGAAAAATTTGCCGGTGATGAAAAGAAAGTTTTGAACCTCATTCAAATTTCCGGCAAAGAACAGGTTATGTTGAAGGTCACGGTTGCCGAAATGCAGCGCGATGTTCTCAAACAGCTTGGTGTTGATTTATCTGCGGCCATCAAAATTGGCAGCTCGGTTGTAAATTTTGCCTCGGTAAATCCCTTCAGCGTTGCGGGGACAGCGTTGAACGGATCAGGCTTGCAAGGTTTCACCAATGGCGGTGCTTCCAATCAGTTCGTAAACACTGTTCCTGATGCCAGCAGTGTTTTGCGGGCGATGGAGCGGGTCGGCGTATTGCGAACCCTTGCTGAACCCACATTGACGGCGATCACGGGTGAATCGGCCAAATTTCTCGCTGGCGGTGAATTTCCGGTACCCGCAGGTCGCGATCGGGATGGCAACATAACCATTACATTTAAACCGTTTGGCGTCGGACTGGGCTTTACGCCGCTGGTTTTATCGGGCGGGCGCATCTCCATGAAGGTGTCGACCGAAGTCAGTGAACTATCCAATGTCGGCGCTGTTTCACTAGGCAATTTATCCATCCCCTCTCTTAATGTCAGGCGGGCTGAAACCACTGTGGAATTGCCTTCGGGTGGATCACTTGTAATGGCTGGACTGATACAGGAAAGACTGAGGCAAACCATCAATGGTTTCCCCGGCATGAAGGATTTGCCGGTATTGGGATCTTTGTTCAGAAGCCGGGATTTTCAGAATTCCGAAACCGAGCTCGTCGTCATCGTCACGCCTTACATTGTCAAAGCAGTGGCGCGCGACAAACTTGTGCAACCTGACGCGGGTTTTGAAGTTGCCAGTGATGTCGAGACCATCTTTATGGGTCAGCTTCACAAGGTCTACGGTGTCAAGGGGCGCCCGTTACCGCCAGGTGCTTACCGTGGTGGCGTTGGATATATAATTGAGTAGTGCGGAGTTGAAAATGAGAAAAACAATGTTGCAAGCCGATCAATCCGCCTCGTCATATGGAGTTAGTTCTATGCGTCAATACCGCAAATCCCCCTGGCCGCTACGCATTGGTGTTGCCATTGCCCTGACATCTTTGAGCGCATGCAAAACCACAGCTGAATTTGAGCCGGTGCAACCTACCTCATACACTGAAAGGCACCCCATTGTGGTTGTTGATGATGTGGTCGCAATCAAGATTCATGGGTCTCGCAGTGGTCGCGGATTGTCTTATCGCCAGCGCAATCGGGTCAGAGCCTTCGTTGCTGATTTTAAGCAATCCGGTAGCGAATTGCTTAAAATCAAGACCCCCAGTTCTGTCGCCAATGATGTGGTCGCTGCCGCCGCAGTGGCTGACGTTCGCCGCATAATTGAGCGCAACGCCATTCCACGCTCAAGCATACGAATGGTAAATTACCGGCCAAGAACCCGGCGCGGTTCATCCGGTGTGATTTTAAGTTATCGCCGCTTTAACGCCGTTGCCAGTGAGTGTGGCGCCTGGCCTGAAAGCAGCACGAAAACCAGCGAAAACAAACCAACCTGGACATTAGGATGCGCCAGTCAGAATAATCTCGCCGCCATGGTAGCCAATCCACGCGATCTTATTGTACCGCGAGATAGTGATCCCACAGATGCACAGCGCCGCGACACGGTTTTCGATCAATACCGTGCAGGTGAAGTTACCACAGCCGAACGCAGCGCTGCCGAAGCTGGAACAGTAAGTAGCGTGGCACAGTAATGAATACTACTGCTCAGGAAATCGACGTTAATTCAGAACAGCAATCTCCATCGGTTGTTATTGGAGCAATTCCAAGAATTTCCATTCAGGCGTTCTGTGTAACGCCGGAAATGTGTGATGCCACCCAACGCGCCGCCATTGACCGCAGGCTCTACAAAGCCCATGTCAACGTCCAAATGGGGGGGATTGAAAAGGCGATTGAAGTCTATAAAACCACCCCCACTCCCAATCTTTTGATTGTTGAGACCAATGCGCCGCGTGACTTTGTTTTGGCTGAACTTAACAATCTGGCCCAGGTCTGCGATGCCGGGACCAAGGTGATGGTAATCGGGCATATAAATGATGTCATTTTATACCGCGAATTGATGAACCAGGGGGTCAGCGAATATGCGGTAGCCCCTATTGGTGAAGTTCAGCTTATCGAGTATATCGCCAACCTTTATGGTGATCCCGAAAACTCTCCGGTTGGCCGCACCTATGCATTTGTGGGGGCCAAGGGTGGTGTTGGTTCAAGCACAATTTCTCATAATATCGGCTGGGCCATCGCCGAGACGTTTCAGGAAGGCGTGGTGGTTGCTGATTTTGATGTGCCCTTTGGCACCGCAGGTCTCAATTTCAATCAGGATCCGCCCCAGGGAATTGCCGAAGCACTCGGTGCGCCTGATCGACTGGACGCGGTCATGCTCGATCGCCTTTTAACCAAATGCTCCGAGCATCTCAGTTTGTTTGCAAGTGCCGGTTCTCTGGAGCGCCAGATCGACGTTGAACAAAACAGCGTCGAAAAAGTTATTGATACGCTCAAGCAATCGACGCCATCGGTAATTATCGATTTACCCCATCTGTGGTCGCCTTGGGTGAAACACACACTTGTCACCGCAGATGAAATCATCATTACGGCCATGCCGGATCTGGCTAACTTGAGAAATGCCAAAAGCATAATCGACCTGCTTCGGTCCACACGCCGCAATGATGTCCAGCCCCGGCTGATCATCAATCAGGTAGGCACGCCAAAACGCCCTGAGATAAGCCCCGAAGATTTTGCCAAATCCCTTGATCTGACGCCAACGCTCGTCCTGCCGTTTGAGCCGCAGATTTTCGGCCAGGCTGCAAACAACGGGCAGATGATAAATGAACTCAGGTCCAACACCAAAATTGCCGAAGGGTTTCAGCATCTGGCTCAAATCGTAACCAACCGGGCCAGTGTTGAAGAGACAAAAAGCTCATTGCTGGGTCCGCTCCTGAAAAAACTAAGAATAAGCAAGGAGTAAGCTATGTTCGGTAAGCGCACAGACGCCACCGATGGGAAAAACAAAGAACTGCCAAGCCAGAAGCCAGCCGCCCCCCAGGCTTCTGAGCATCCGGCAGGCTCTAACGATGGTAATTTTCCTGATGTAACCCCGAAAACCTCCGCTGGTACGGCACCACCTGAAGCGCCACCAGTAGAACCAGCGCCGCCAGCACCTGCCGAACCTCCGGCTAAGGCGCCCGAGGCGACCAGTCACACGGATGATTATTATGTGGTAAAATCAACCATTTTTAATGCGTTGATAGACACCATCGATCTGACCCAGCTGGCCCAGTTGGACGCGGAACATGCGCGCGAAGAAATTCGCGACATTGTTAATGAAATTATCGCAATCAAAAATGTTGTCATGAGTATTTCCGAGCAGGAAGCCCTGCTTGAAGATATTTGTAATGATGTTTTGGGCTATGGACCGCTGGAGCCGCTTCTGGCGCGCGATGATATCGCCGATATAATGGTCAATGGTGCTGATTCCACCTTTATTGAAGTCGATGGGAAGGTTATTGAAACCAACGTCCGCTTTCGCGACAATGCCCAGCTTATGAACATTTGCCAGCGCATCGTCTCTCAAGTTGGACGCCGGGTTGATGAATCAAGTCCTATGTGTGACGCGCGCCTGCCCGATGGCTCACGTGTCAATGTGATTGCCCCGCCACTGTCGATTGATGGTGCCACGCTCACCATTCGTAAGTTTAAAAAAGACAAGCTTACCATGGAAAAGCTTGTCAATTATGCCTCGATCAGCCCGGAAGGGGCCAAAGTCCTGGGGATCATCGGTAAATGCCGGTGTAATGTTCTCATATCAGGCGGTACCGGTTCAGGTAAAACTACCTTGTTGAATTGCATGACCGGTTTCATCGAAACTGATGAACGTATCATCACGTGCGAAGATTCAGCTGAATTGCAATTGCAGCAACCCCATGTGGTACGCCTTGAAACCCGCCCGCCCAATTTAGAAGGCGAAGGCGAGGTCACCATGCGTGAGCTGGTCAAAAACTGTCTGCGTATGCGCCCTGAGCGCATTATCGTCGGCGAGGTGCGTGGACCCGAAGCCTTTGATCTGCTCCAGGCCATGAACACCGGCCATGATGGTTCAATGGGCACTCTCCATGCCAACTCACCGCGAGAAGCCTTAAGCCGTCTTGAAGGCATGATCACCATGGGAGGTTTTTCACTTCCTTCACGAACTATTCGTGAAATGATTGTATCCTCCATAGATGTCATCATTCAGGCAGCCCGCCTGCGTGATGGTTCACGCCGCATCACACATGTAACCGAGGTGATCGGCGCTGAAGGAGAGGTAATTACGACACAGGATATTTTCATTTACGATATTCTTGGTGAAGATGCCAACGGCAAAATCGATGGTCGGCATCGCTCAACGGGAATAGCCCGGCCAAAATTCTGGGACCGTGCGCGCTATTATGGTGAAGAACATAATCTCGCACTGGCTCTTGAGGCGGCTGAAATGAATGAAAATGATAGTAGTGTCTAGTTAAAGTATAGGTGTAACAGTGCCGGAAATTAGTGCTGAACTCAAAATAATAGCCGTTTCATTTATGGCTTTGATGAGTCTGGGTGGCATAGCTTTTGCCATATTCTATCCAAAAATTGCAGAACGCGCAAAAGCCAACAAGCGCATGAGCAAGGTCCAGAACAAAACCGGTAGTGGCGATCGGGCCAAAGCCGCTACCGATGACGGTGTGTCGCGCCGAAAAAAGGTACAGGATTCACTTAAGGAAATTGAAGACAAACAAAAAGCCAAGAAGAAAAAACTTACCCTGCGCGTGCGTATTCAACAGGCCGGGTTAAAAATTACACCGCGCACATTTTATATCTTCAGCCTTGTTGCCGCCATAGTAGTAACCGGTATTCTGGCTCTGGCCGGAAATCAGCCGTTGGTTTTGCTGGGTGCTTTTGCTGCAACCGGCCTGGGGGTACCGCAATGGGTGCTGTCATTTTTAACCAAGCGCCGTCAGGCAAAGTTTTTGACCGAATTTGCCAACTCGATTGACGTTATCGTGCGAGGTGTGAAATCCGGTCTGCCGCTCAATGACTGCCTCAACATCATTGCGAGAGAAAGCCCCGATCCTGTTGGACCTGAGTTTCTGGAAATTGTCGATGCCCAGCGCGCCGGAATTCCGCTTGCCAAATGCCTGGAAAACATGTTTGAGCGCCTGCCTTTGGCGGAGGTCAATTTTTTCGCCATCGTCCTGTCGATCCAACAAAAATCAGGCGGTAATCTTTCCGAAGCTTTAGGCAATCTTTCCAAGGTTTTACGTGAGCGCAAAAAGATGCTTGGTAAAATTCAGGCGATGAGCCAGGAAGCCAAATCATCTGCCGCCATCATCGGTTTTCTGCCCTTTGGCATTATGGGCACGGTCTATCTTACCAGCCCGGATTATATTTCCCTATTGTGGACCGACCCCATGGGCCACGTGTTGCTGGCGGGTTCGGCCGTGTGGATGCTCACCGGCATTTTGGTAATGAAGAAAATGATCGCATTCGATTTTTAGCCGCAAAGGCACTTAATCGACCAACACAGGTAATTCGAAATGGAATCACTTTCAAATATGATTTCTGACCCGCAGTTCATGGTCAGTATTTTTGTCGCCGTTGCGGTTTTTGCGACGATCCTGACCCTGACCATGCCCTTGTTGTCGACCGACAAGTTGCAGACACGCATCAAAAATGTATCGACTGAGCGCGACAAGCTGCGCAAGGAACTTATGATACGGCTTGAGCGCGAGAAATCTCATGGCTCCCTGCGCACAAAACCAAAAGGCTTTATGAAGCAACTGGTTGATCAGTTAAACTTGCGAAAAGCACTGGAAGGCGAAGGCACTAAGGACAAGCTGAAAATGGCAGGCTTAAGAGGCCAGGCACCGCTGTTTGCCTTCCTGTTTTTCCGCTTCATCATGCCGTTTGTGTTCATGGGTGTAGCCGCCTTCTACCTGTTCTTCGTCAATGACCATAATCTGACCCAGACCTTGCGACTTGCCGCTATACTGGGCGCGGGCTTTGCCGGATTTTATGCGCCAAACGTATTCATTTCCAATCTTATCGCCCGGCGCCAGGAATCGATAAAGAAGGCTTTCCCCGATAGTCTCGATCTGTTGTTGATCTGCGTCGAATCCGGCATGTCGATCGAAGCAGCCTTCGCCCGTGTCGGCAATGAAATTGGTGCACAATCAATTGAAATGGCCGAGGAAATGAGCCTGACCACAGCCGAACTTTCATACTTGCAGGACCGCTCCCACGCCTATCAGAACCTTGCCACCAGAACCGGATTACCGGGTGTCAAAGCAGTGGCAACCAGCCTGATGCAGGCAGAACGCTACGGCACCCCGCTGGGCACAGCCTTGCGCGTAATGGCTCAGGAAAACCGCGATATGCGCATGGCCGAAGCCGAAAAGAAAGCCGCAGCCCTGCCACCAAAACTAACCGTCCCGATGATAGCCTTCTTCCTGCCGGTAATTTTCGTCGTAATTTTAGGCCCGGCAGTCATCAAGGTCATGGCGCTTTAAAGGGTTAGTTAGCGCACTCCATAATCCAATTAATTGGAAACGCAATGAAATCCATAATGCTGTTTGCTGGTTATTCGATATGGACCATAATCCTGATCGTTGGAGTTCAGAGGCGTTAGACGGGAAAATACAAACTGTCTATTGTTATTTCCAAGGCGACCAACTCCGCGTTCGATATCCAACAATCGGTTGGATTGAGTAATTTGAATTTCCATGACAGTCACCAATTCTCGCAACACCCGTTATCCTCGGGTCAAGCCCGAGGATAACGGGTAGGATAGGTTTGTAACCTGTTAAATGCAACGCGCATTTGGGTTACGCCTTCACCTAAAACAAAATCGTACCTTAATGAGACTGCACGCCTGGTAAGTCGATTGATGCTGTTTTTCTGCCGCTGGCTACCGGATTGATTCTTAAGGGGCCGTTGGCGGCAGTCTTGCGCTTTGCTTTACGCGGGGTGGATTTGGCTATTCTGGTTTTGGTGGACAGTTTCTGCCAGGTTCCCGGTTGTGCCAGCATGGTTTTTATGTATGCAATATTTACGCTGGTATCTGCCGCACTGAGAACACCGGTTGAGGCTTGGGCTGATTGGTCAAACTTACCGCTCAGGCCCAGGACAAGGGCAAGATTTCTCTTAATTTTTGGTTGTGCGCCGTTGGCAGTAGCTGCGCGGCGAAGATAGGTTTCAGCCTTTGTCAAATCGCCTTCCATGGCATAAGACAGCCCGATATTGTTCAAGACCGACGACTGGTTTGGCTTCAGGTTGAGCGCTGATTTATAATAATCACGAGCGCGCGCATATTGCTTCATCTTGTCCAGCGTAATGCCTTGCGCCGAATAGATGCGCCAGTCTGGCTTGCCAAGCGTTTGCGCTCGGTTGAGGTTTTGCATTGCCTGTTTATACTGTCCCGCCGTCGACAGAGCCTTGCCGAATTCGGCAATAACAGCCTGGTTTTTAGGCGCCTTCAAAGCGGCCTGTTGCAAAACCTGCACCGCCTTCTGGTTTGATCCTTCGGCTCTCAAGCTGCGGGCATAATTGATTGCAATGTCTGGGTCAGTTGGTTTTTTCTGCCATTTTGCCGCCCACATGTTGGACTGTTGCAAAAGCGCGGATTTTGAGCTGCTGCCGCTGACATAATTAACATCATTCATTGATGCGCTATCATGGGATTTGTCGCCAAGGGCACAGGCACTGGTGGCTTGAGCCAAAATTATAACACCAAAGATCGAAATGAAGCGTCTGGAGGACTTGGAGTGGTGCAGTACTTGTGGCATGTGTGGATACCGAATAAACTATTTAAACTGACAGTTTCCTGTATGAATCTCTTGTGACGAGGTTCAGTTTGCAGTTTATAGGTCAATAAACCATTAACCATGTGTGTTAGGATTCTATACATTCATTAGGGATTTGCTTCGAATGTCCTAGAGATTAAATTTGGCGCTAAACCGGAATTGGAATCAAATGAGTGCGAACCGGAAAAAACCTGGAAAACTTGCGCAAGCGCGGGCCAAACGCATGGCAAGGTCACTGCAGCAGCAAGGCATTTTGAGTCGCGCCAAAAAGGCACTTCCGACGTTTCTGGTAGGCCTTGTTATTATTTCCGGGCTGGTGGGAGCCTTCGTGCTTTGGCGCAGTCCCTCCGTATTACCGGTGACCGAAGAAAAGGTCCGGTTTTTTCAAATAGCCACAGGTTCCGTCGGTGGCACCTATTTCCCTGTGGGCAAGGCTATTGCGACTGTCATCAGCAAGCCACCAGGTGATGTTAGTTGTGAAAAGGGCGGAAAATGCGGTGTCGATGGCCTCATCGCCATTGCCAAGGCAGCTCCGGGCTCAGTTGCAAATGTTCGCGCCGTTAGCGGTGGAACCGTCGAATCAGCCTTTGCCCAGGCTGATATTGTTACCTGGGCTTATGAAGGCAAAGGCCCGTTTGAAAAAGACGGGGAATTCAAAAACCTGCGCGTTATTGCCAGCCTTTATCCTGAAGCGGTTCATCTGGTGGTGGCAAAAGGTTCCGGTATCAAGCGAATAGAAGACTTGCGAGGCAAGCGTGTTTCCATCGACCGTGTGGGCTCAGGCACGCGCATTGATGCGCTTTCGATCCTCAAAGCCTATGGTATTTCGCAAAAAGACATCATTGCCCACAGCGTTGATGCCTCCCAGGCGTCGGACCTTATCCTGTCAGGCGAGCTGGATGCTTATTTTCTTATTGCCGGGACCCCGTCACTGGTTATATCTGATCTGGCTGAACGGTCCAAAATCAATCTCATACCAATTTCCGGCAGCCCTGCCAATAAACTGAAATCTGATAACCGTTATTTTGTCACCAAAACCATAGCGGCGGGAACCTATAAAGGTCTTGGTGAAATTGAAACCCTGTCGGTGCAGGCTTTGTGGATCACCAATGTCAAGACCAACAGAAAACTTGTTCGCAAAATCCTCTCAGCCCTGTGGCGCGAAGAAAACAGGAAGATCTTCCTCAAAGGTCATGCCAAGATGGAATTAATAACACCGCAAAGCGCAACAGAAGGTGTTGCCATTCCGCTCCATCGCGGTGCGCGCGACTTTTACATCAAGCAGGGCATTTTGAAGCGCTGAAATTTACCGGGAGAAAAATACGTGTCTGAAATCTGCGTCAAACTAAAGCCTGGAAAACGGCCGGGCTCGACAATTTGCCCCATTCATGCAGTCACAATCAAAAGCATTAAACAAAAGCAAAAAGAGCTAACCAGAGCCCAGAGAAACTGGCTTGGCGTTGAAGGTTTCAAAGGCAATCCTGGTGATTTTGCTCTGGTGCAAAATGCTGCTGGCAAACTCGACTGTGTATTGTTTGGTATAGTGGCACCGGATCAAGGCAATACCAGCCTCGACCTGACACCGGGAAAACTGGCGACATTATTGCCGCCGGGCCGCTATCGATTCGCATCCGGAATTAGCAGTGAAGCCGATTCCGCTCTAGCCTGGGTGCTCAGTGCCTATGATTTCAAACGCTACAGCGGCACGCCCAAATCCTGGCCGCAACTTGTTGTCGGCGCAAAAGTCGACCTTGAGGAAATCGAGCGTATCGCCACCGGGGTAAATCTCGCCCGCGATCTCATCAACACCCCGGCCAATGATATGGGACCGAAACAACTCGAAGTAGCGTTGCGCAAACTGGCCAAAACCCACAAAGCCAGCCTGTCGGTCATTCGCGGGGATAATCTTCTCAAAAAAAACTTGCCCCTGGTCCATGCGGTTGGCCGCGCCAGCGATCAGGCACCGCGCCTGCTGGATATGAAATGGGGCAGTGCACGCGCACCAAAAGTAACGCTTGTTGGAAAAGGCGTGTGTTTCGATACCGGGGGATTGAATATCAAACCCGGCAATTCCATGGTGCTGATGAAAAAAGACATGGGGGGGGCCGCCAATACAATTGGGCTGGCCGCGATGATTATGGCGGCTGATCTGCCGATACGGTTACGGCTGATTATACCGGCGGTGGAAAACAACATATCCGCCAATGCCTATCGGGCCGGTGATGTGTTTCCATCGCGCAAGGGTTTGAGCGTTGAAATCGGCAATACGGATGCCGAAGGCCGTCTTGTTCTTGCCGATGCACTGGCGCTGGCGGATGAGGAAAAACCCGATCTGCTCATTGATATGGCAACGCTGACGGGTGCCGCACGCGTTGCCATGGGGCCGGACCTGCCACCGTTTTATTGTGACGATAACGACCTTGTTGCCGACATTGCGCAGGCCGCAAAAAGCACCGCTGATCCCCTATGGCAAATGCCATTCTGGGATCGTTATGATCACTGGCTCGACAGCAAGATTGCCGATGTCAATCATATCACCACCGGCGGCTTTGCCGGATCCTTAACAGCCGCCCTGTTTTTGCGGCGCTTTGTCGAGCACGCCCGATCTTACGTTCATTTTGATATTTATGGCTGGACCCCGGCACCTCTTCCCGGTGCACCATTCGGCGGTGCCGCCCAGGGCATTCGCGCTCTCTATGCAGTTATCAAGAACAGATATGGCAAAAGCTGACCATCCGACTTGCAGTTCAGTCTAAACCATGATTAAAATAATTCGGTACCGAAATAACACTTGTGGATGATTTAACGAGGCGACCATGGGTATAGAACTATCCCTTTCTAACGCACTGTGGCTGTTGCACGATATTTCCCAGGACATGGTGCACGACGAAGACAAGGAATTGTCACCACGCCAGTTGACAATTCTCCTCACCGTCTATCTGGAAACGCCACCGCACACGGTGCGTGGTCTGGCCAGAAAACTCAATGTTTCCAAACCTGTGATCACCCGCGCTCTTGATGCTATGAGCGTTGCCGGATATCTCAAGCGCCGCCGTGACAAGGAAGATTTGCGCAATGTGCTGGTGCAGCGCACCGTCGCGGGCGCACTTTATCTCGAAAAGCTGGCGGAAATTGTACAAACCCGCACAGCTGAACTCAGAACCTGAAACAGTCGCGGACAGCCAATATGGCCAATGATCCAAGAATAACGCCTGCCCGCAGTGATGTCGCCGCCCTGCATCTGCAAAATGTTGTTGCCGCGAAACGCTATGTGCCCGGTGTTGAATATCAGGTGATTGAAAATGCAGCCCCGCTGCGCCAGCACCCGCGCCCCGATGCCTCCTTGTTGACGCAAGCCCTGTTTGGCGAGCGCGTCATGGTTTACGATAAAAGCGAAGGCTGGGCCTGGTGTCAGCTAAAAATCGATGGCTATGTCGGCTACCTGCCGCTTCAGGCCCTGTCACAACGTTTAGCCACGCCCACCCATCGCGTCAGCAAGTTGCGCACATATATCTACCCCGAACCCGATATTAAATCCGTGCCACTGGATTTGGTGTCTATGGGATCGCGCTTGTGTGCTGTGTCTGCTGAAGACAGGTTCACTCAACTGGATAGCGGTGGGTTTATCTATTCCGACCACATTGCACGGATATCAGAGTATGACAGTGATTTTGTTGCCATAGCCGAAATGTTCGAAGGAACACCTTATCTCTGGGGCGGTAAAACCTCGCTTGGTCTGGATTGTTCCGGTCTGGTGCAGGTGTCATTAGCCGCGTGTGGAAAAGTGGTTTTGCGCGACAGTGATATGATGCAAGAACAACTGGGCGTTGAAATTCCACTAACACCGGAACAATCAGGTCTTGAGCGTGGAGATCTGGTTTTCTGGCAGGGCCATGTGGCAATTATGTGCAACGAAACCACTCTCGTGCATGCAAACGGTTATCACATGACCACGGTTATTGAACCTGCCAAAGTTGCTCGCGACAGAATTGCCAGCCTTTTTGGCGAGATTTCCGTGATCAAGCGCCTTCTCACCTAAACCCCTCATCCGTCAGCTGCGCTGCCACCTTCTCCCGCAAGGGGAGAAGGGTTTGAGTTCATTTTCTTCCTTCTCCCCTTGCGGGAGAAGGTGGCGCCGAAGGCATCGGATGAGGGGGGAGTGCAAGCTTATTAATACCCCTTGGTATTATCAATCACGTTCTCCAAAGCCAATCCGGCCTCATGGCGCTTGATTTGTTCAGCTATGTATTTTGTCAATGCCCGGTTGTCGCTTTCGCTGGCAATATGGGGGGTAAGCGTTGCGCGCTCATGGCTCCACAGTGGGCTATCTTCGGGCAGAGGCTCTTGTTCAAACACATCAAGGCTTGCAGCGTGCAGAACATTTTCATCAAGGGCTGCTAAAATTTCAGCGTCAATCTGTAGTTTTCCGCGCCCGGCGTTGATCAATATTGGGCCTTGCCCAACGCCATCTTGAGCCAGGCTCGCAAACAGTTTTTTATTGAGTATGCCTTCAGTCTCCGGCGTATGTGGCAGCAACACCACCAGGATATCGGTACGGTTGAGAAATGGCGTCAGTTGATCCGCACCGGCAAAACTTTCAATGCCGGGGAAATCTTTGGGCGAGTTGCTCCAGCCTGCCACCTGAAAGCCCAAGTCGCGTAATTTGCATGCTGCATCACTGCCAAGTGCGCCCATTCCCATAACGCCAACACGAACCTCATTGGCACCGGGCTGATGCAGTATTTCCCATTTTTTGGCTTTTTGAACGCGGTCATAATCGTGAAACCTGCGATGATGCAGCAGCACATGAAAAACCACATATTCTGTCATTCTCATGGTCAGGTTGGGATCGACTATGCGAACGATGGGGATATCGGGAAGATCAGGGTCGCTAATCAGATGATCAACACCGGCACCAAGTGAGAAGATCACTTCAAGATTGGTGCATCTGGCCAAAAGCCCCGGGGGTGAATTCCAGGCAAGAGCGTATTTTACAGCGTCGAGAGGTTCATCACTGGGCCAGATGAGTATCGGATGATCGGGGGTGAGCGCTTCAAGTTGCTGCTTCCAGGATTTTGCATCCGTCCCCGTCATTGTCAGCAAAATGGTCATGGAATGAAAAACCTCACGTCGAAACAACACTGGAAGAAGTTGTCGCCAGATCAAAAGCTGCGGCCATCAAGGCTTTAGTATAATCGGTTTTGGGCTTGTCAAAAATATTCTTTGTCAGCCCTTGTTCAACAATATTTCCATCTTTCATCACAATCACCTCATGCGCCAGCGCCCGCACAACTTTTAGATCGTGGCTGATAAACAGATAGGCCAGATTGTGACGTTTTTGCAAAGCGCGCAACAGGTCAACAATTTGTGCCTGCACCGACATATCGAGCGCGCTTGTCGGCTCATCCAGCATAACGAACTTAGGCCCCAGAACCATCGCACGCGCAATAGCAATACGCTGGCGTTGACCACCGGAAAATTCATGCGGATATCTGTCTTGAACATCCTCTTCCAGCCCCACCTCTTTCAAAGCCGTGGCCACACGGGTGCGCTGTTCTTCATGGGTGAATTCAGTGCCCTGGACAATCAGTCCCTCAGCGACAATATCGCCAATAGACAGGCGCGGCGACAAAGAGCCGTAAGGATCCTGAAACACGATCTGCATTTCGCGTCGCAACGGGCGCATGTCACGCCTTTGAAAATTGCTGATGTCATTACCGAGATAGGCTATGCGTCCTTCACTTGAAATCAGCCGCAATATCGCCAGACCGAGTGTGGTTTTGCCCGAGCCTGATTCTCCGACAATTCCCAGGGTTTGTCCGGCGCGAACTTTCAGGGAAATACCATCCACTGCCTTGATATAATCAACAGTGCGACGCATCAAGCCACGCTTGACCGGAAACCATACTTTCAGGTCATCAGTTTCAACCACAACGGTGGCATTCTTGTTTGGCTTGGGCGCCAGCCCTTTAGGTTCAGCGGCCAGCAGATGTCTGGTATAAGCGTGTTGGGGATTGTCAAAAAGTTCAGCTGTTTTATTCTTTTCAACGATTTTACCATTGGTCATGACACAAACGCGATCGGCCATCTTGCGAACAACACCGAGATCATGAGTGATCAGCAACATGGCCATGCCGGTTTCTTTTTGCAGCGAAAGCAGAAGTTCTAAAATTTGCGCCTGGATGGTAACATCAAGGGCGGTTGTTGGTTCATCCGCAATAAGAAGATCGGGTTCATTGGCCAGAGCCATGGCAATCATAACGCGTTGACGCTGTCCACCAGAGAGTTGATGAGGAAAACTTTCCAGCCGGTTTTCAGCATCTTTAAGACCGACTTTATTCAACAGTTCAATCACCCGCGTGCGCGCCTGAGCAGCGCCGAGCCCGCGATGAAGCGTGAGAATTTCACCCACCTGTTTTTCAATCGTGTGCAGCGGGTTTAACGAGGTCATCGGTTCCTGGAAAATGATCGAAATCATATTGCCGCGGATACGGCGCAAGGTTGCATTATCCGCCGCCATCAAGGCTTCGCCCTGAAAGGAGATTTCACCAGAAGGATGAAAGGCAGCAGGATATGGCAATAGCTTCATGATGGACAAGGCGGTAACGGATTTGCCTGAACCCGATTCACCTACAAGCGCTACAATCTCGCCCTTTTTGATATCGAACGATACCTTGTCAACCGCAAGGGTTTCTTCTGCTCCCTGCCTGAAGGCCACTGAAAGATTATCAATGCTCAGGAGAATATCGTTGTCCTTGTTCATTGAAACGTCTTTCTGGGATCAAGCGCATCGCGCACGGCTTCACCGATAAACACCAGCAAAGACAACATGGTGGCAATAACGATAAAACCCGATATGCCCAGCCACGGTGCTTGCAGGTTGGCCTTGCCCTGCGCCAGCAATTCACCCAGCGAAGCTGACCCCGGCGGCAGGCCAAAGCCTAGGAAATCCAAAGAGGTGAGCGTACCAATAGAGCCATTGAGAATGAACGGCATAAATGTCAGCGTCGCCACCATGGCATTGGGTAAAAGATGCTTGAACATGATTTTTGCGTTCGATACCCCCATGGCGCGCGCGGCATTGATATATTCAAAATTCCGCCCGCGCAAAAACTCGGCCCGGACCACTCCAACCAGCGCTACCCACGAAAATAACAGCAGGATAAACAATAATATCCAGAAACTCGGCTCAATAATCGAGGCAATAATAATCAGCAGATACAACGATGGCACACTGGTCCACACTTCGATAACGCGTTGGAAAATAAGATCGGTCCAGCCACCGAAATAGCCCTGTATGGCACCCGCAATAACCCCGATGACCGACGAGATTATCGTCAGCACCAGGCCAAATAACACCGATATTCGAAACCCGTATAATAATCGCGCCACCACATCGCGACCCTGATCGTCCGTCCCCAGCCAGTTGTTAGCCGAGGGCGGGGCAGGTGCCGGCACCGGTAAATCAAGATTAATGGTATCATAGCGATAACGGATAATCGGCCAGATTATGAAGCCGTTGCTATTTTCTATCAGATCAATCACAAACGGGTCGCGATAATCAGCCTCGGTTTCAAATTCACCGCCAAAGGTGGTTTCAGGGTAGGTTGCAAAAACCGGTGTAAAATATTGCCCTTCATATACCACCAGCAAAGGCCGGTCGTTGGCAATCACTTCCGAAAACAGGGTGAGGAAAAACAAAAACAGAAAAATCCACAAGCTCCAGTAACCGCGACGGTTAGCCTTGAAATTCTGCCAGCGCCGTTGATTGATCGGCGATATGCGCGATTTTTTCAGTTGCTTTAATTTTGGCTGATCCAGAAACGGGGTCTGGTCGACGCTGTTATCCATAGCCCTAGACCTCCCGGCTTTCAAAATCGATACGCGGATCAATCCAGGTATACATGAGATCAGAAATCAGGTTCACCACCAGGCCCAACAGGCTGAAGATGTAAAGCGTGGCAAAGACCACCGGGTAATCACGATTAACGATGGACTCAAACGACAACAATCCCAGACCATCGAGCGAGAATATCGTTTCGATCAACAATGACCCGGCAAAGAATGCGCCGATAAAGGCGCCGGGAAACCCGGCAATCACAATCAGCATGGCATTGCGGAAGACGTGGCCGTAGAGCACTTCGCGCTCGGACAATCCTTTGGCGCGCGCGGTCATGACATATTGTTTTTTAATCTCGTCGAGAAATGAATTTTTGGTCAAAAACGCCGTGGTGGCAAACGCCCCCAGCACCATTGATAAGATAGGCAATGTGAGATGCCATAAATAATCAGCGATTTGTCCATACCATGGCAGCTGGTCGAAATTATCAGACGTCAGCCCGCGCAACGGAAATATGTTCCAAAAAGAGCCGCCGGCAAACAGTACAATCAGCAATATGGCAAACAAAAACCCCGGTATGGCATAGCCGATAACAATAACGCCGCTGGTCCAGACATCAAACCTGCTACCGTCTTTAATCGCTTTGCGAATGCCTAACGGTATGGAAATACCATAGGAAATCAGCATCAGCCACAGGCCGAGCGAAATCGACACCGGCATTTTTTCGATAATCAGATCAATCACCGAGACATCGCGAAAATAACTCTCGCCAAAATCAAAGCGGCTGTAATTCCATATCATCATGGCAAAGCGCTCATAGGCCGGTTTATCGAAGCCGAATTGTTTCTCGAGTTTTTTGATGAACTCAGGGTCAAGCCCCTGAGCGCCGCGATATTTCGACGACGTCGCCATATCACCGGCATTGTTTGCCGGAGCACTGGCCCCAAAATCACCACCGGCACTGCCACCGATGCGCGAGGTGGCCGCTACGTCCGTTCCGGTAATCTGGGCAATAATCCGCTCTACCGGTCCGCCGGGCGCAAACTGGATAAGCGCAAAACTCACCAGCATGATGCCAAACAGGGTGGGCACAATTAAGAGCAGTCGTCTGAGGATATATGCTGCCATGGATCAGGCCGAATCACTTGTCATGTTCATTGGGATAATTTGGCAGCTTTTGCCTCGTCATACCACCAGGTTTCTATAATTCCGCGATCATATTTAGGCTTGATTGAGGGATAAGAAAACTTGTTCCAGTAAGCGATGGTGTGACTGGCCTTGTACCATTGCGGTATCCAGTAATTACCAGCGCGCAAAACCCGGTCGAGCGCGCGCGCGGCAATGGTGAGGTCCTGGCGCGATTTGGCCGTGGTAATCTTTTCGATCATTGCATCCACAACCGGGTCTTTAATGCCCGAAAGATTACGGCTGCCTTTAATATCAGCGTAAGCCGAGCCCCAATAGCCCCTGAGTTCGATGCCCGGTGTAATGCGCAAGACATAACGCCGGGTGGTGATGTCAAAATCAAAGCTTTTGAGCCGCTCCTGATATTGTGCCGGGTCAACCTGACGAATGCGCGCCTTAATCCCCAAGAGCTTCAGGTTTTTTACAATCGGTGCAATAATCCGTTCAAACGATGGCGAAAATGTCAGAAATTCGATGGTGAATTTTTCACCCTGTTGATTGGTAAGCGCCCCGCCTTTGATGCCCCAGCCTGCCTGTTTCAATAACCGTGTTGCAACCCGCAACATTTTTCTGTCCTGACCTGAGCCATCGGAAACAGGCGATTTATAGGTTTCAGAAAATACCTCTTTGGGTAGTTGTAACCTGAAAGGCTCAAGCAGGGCGAGTTCGGCTCCTTGCGGCTTACCAGTTGCTTTCATTACAGAGTTTTCAAAAAAACTGTTGGTGCGTTTGTATGCACCATAAAACAGGTTCTTGTTGGTCCATTTAAAATCAAAGGCGTAATCAAGGGCTTGCCTGACGCGCTTGTCGGCAAATTTTCCCCGGCGCATATTGAGGAAAAACCCCTGCGCGCCCGAAGGTTGATCATTGGGCAGGACGGCAGTGATCACCCGACCGTCTTTTACCGCAGGAAAATTATACTGCGTCGCCCATACCCGCGAGGTGAATTCTTCGCGCAAATCATAGGCACCGGCTTTGAATGCTTCAAATTCAGCCGTTCGGTCACGAAAATATTCGTAAACCAGTTCATCAAAATTAAACCGCCCCTTGTTGACGGGCAGATCTTTTGCCCAGTAATCATCGCGGCGCTGGTAGGTGATTGTGCGGCCGACTTTAAGGTTTTTTACCTTGTAGGGACCAGAACCTAAAGGTGCTTCCAGCGTGGTTTCATCAAATTCACGCGTTGCATAATAAGCCTTTGAAAAAATCGGCAGCGAGGCTGCTATGATTGCCAGATCACGCAGTTGTTCGCCCTTGAATGTAAAGGTAACACGATACTCATTCACCGCTTCAGCCTTGACGATATCGCGCAATTGCAAGGTAAGGCTGGGATGGCCTTTTTCTTTGATGATATTGAAGGAGAACACAACGTCTTGTGCCGTCAACGCTGTGCCATCGGCAAAGCGCGCATTTTTTCGCAGCTCATACGTCACACTCAAACCATCTTCTGCCACATCAGCTGTTTTTGCCACCAGACCATAAACAGCATCTGGTTCATCTTGCGCCCGAACCATGAGGGAATCAAACAGGTATTCCAGACCTGCGGCTGCATCACCTTTGAGAATGAAGCCATTAAGATTGTTATATGTGGTAGCACCGATGGTCGACAGGGAGCCACCCTTGGGTGCATCGGCATTGACGTAATCAAAATTAGCGAAATCAGCGGCGTATTTAAGATCACCAAAAGTCGACAGCCCGTGGCTTGGTTTGGCACCGGCGAAGCTGAGGCCAGCAGAAAACACCAGAGTCGCCGATACAATTGTACTGAATAGAAGTTTCCGGGAAAAGCGCATCATTTTTTCACCGATGCAGCTTTAGCCTCATCAAACCACCAGATGTCGGGAAAACTGATGCGGTAATCGGGCGTTTTTTCCGGAAAACCAAAGCGGTTCCAGCGCGCCAGACGCGTTCCCTTTGAATACCATTGCGGCACAACAAAATGGTTCCACAACAACACCCGGTCAAGGGCGCGCGTTACGGCTACAAGTTCACTGCGATCCTTGGCGTAAATCAGCTTTCCGATCAATTTGTCGATCGCCGGGTTTTTAATCCCAACCAGATTGCGGCTGCCTGTGCGATCGGCTGTTTGGGAGCCCCAGTAATTGCGCTGTTCATTGCCGGGAGAAAGTGCCTGGCCCCAACCGCCAACGATCATGTCAAAATCAAAATTGTCTACCCGGTTTTGATATTGCGAAACATCAACTGTGCGCACTCTCACCTTGATGCCCAACCGCTCCAGACTTTTCTTGTAAGGTAAAACGATGCGTTCAAAAGCAGGGGAGACCAGCAATACCTCCAGTTCCATCTTCTTGCCGGTTTTGGTGTTGACCAAAACGCGGTCCTTAATCTTCCAGCCCGCATCTTCTAAAAGTTTGCGTGCTTTCCTCAAATTTGCCCGCACGAGGGCAGGCGATCCGTTTACGGGGTTTTTGTAGACCTCGGTAAATACCTGTGCGGGCACCTCGTCGCGCAGCTCTTCGAGAATTTCCAGCTCACGGCCTTGAGGTAATCCAGTTGCTGCCAACTCGGAGCCTTGAAAAAAACTGGATACGCGGCTGTATTGATCAAAGAACAGGTTTTTGTTGGCCCATTCAAAATCAAAGGCCAGATTGAAAGCCAGACGAACGCGGGCATCAGCAAACTTGTCGCGGCGGGTGTTGAAAACGAAAGCCTGCATGCGTTCGGGGTTTTTGGTAACAAACTGGCTTTTGATTATATTGCCGGATGTTACTGATTTCACCTTGTAAGCGGTGGCCCAGTTTTTGGCGGAGTTTTCAAATCTCACATCAAACTGCCCGCCCTTGAAGGCTTCCAGTGCCACAGTATCATCGCGAAAATAATCGCTGCGCAGCACATCAAGATTGTTCTTGCCAATATTCACGGGCAGATCCTTGCCCCAGTAATCTTTAACCCGTTCAACCGTGATATTGCGACCTGCCACCACTTTACCGATACGATAAGGCCCGCTGCCTAACGGTGGCACCAAAGTGGAGGCAAAGAAATCGCGTTTTTTACCGTTTTCATCTGTCCCTTGCCAATAATGTTTGGGCAGGATGGTCAATTCACCGGTAATCTGGGGAAGTTCGCGATTGCCGGATTTTTTAAAATAAAATGTCACTTCATGATCATCGGTTTTTTCCGCCCGATCAATATCGGCATAATAATAGGCGTAACGCGGATGGCCTTTTTTGAGAGTTTCGAGGGAAAAGATCACATCTTCGACCGTAATCGGCACACCATCATTCCAGCGCGCTTCGCGCCTGAGGCGGTAGGTGACAGAAGAATAATCATCCGGGTAAGACACAGCCTCGGCCACCAGGCCGTAATAACTTGAAGGTTCATCCGCGCTGGAAGTTAACAGTGAATCATAAATCAGGCCCGACAGGGATGCCGGTCTGCCCTTGATGATAAAAGGGTTGAGACTGTCAAAGGTGCCGATAGAGCCCATGCGCAATGTACCGCCCTTGGGCGCATTGACATTGACATAGTCGAAATTCTTGAAACCGGGTTTGTATTTCAGCTCACCAAACAACGACAATCCCTGCCGCCACTTTTGTTCCTGAGCATTCAGATTTGCAGACACCCCGGTAATCACCAGTAACATGGCGGCGAGAAAGGGCAGCAAAATCTGTCTCAATGAGCGAACCATAAGGTCTCCTGTTTTTTTTACACTTTAACGTATATCCAAGCCAAACAATAAGGCCAATCTAGGGAGAAATACCCAACCTCGCGTGACTGTGATGCAACATGAAGGATTTGTAATCATTTGACCATAAAAAAACGCCGACCACAGGGTCGACGTTTTTTCGAAAAAACAACGTTTTTAGCTCTTATTGCGCTTCTGGAAGCGCCATCGGGCTATCACTCAAAGAGCGCAGATAGGCCACCAGATTTGCCCGGGTTCCAGGTTTTTTTACTCCGGCAAAACCCATTTTGGTTTTCGGGATAAATGATTTTGGCTTGGTCAGGAACTGATTAAGAGCGTTATAGCTCCACTCGCCCACGGTTTCAGCCTTGGTTTTCATTGCCGCAGAATAAGCAAAACCGCTGACCGAAGCCAGTTTTTTGCCCACAACACCATAAAGATTGGGGCCAATTTTATTTTTACCACCCTGGTTAAACGTGTGGCAGCCGGCGCATTTTTTTGCCGCTTTCTGGCCCGCATCCACATTGGCGGCAACCAGCAGGGAGGTAAACGAGACCTCAGCCATGGCCTCGCCTTCTGCCTTGGCGGCTGGTTTGCTTTCGTCCGTTGTAACTTCAACCATATACCCCGGTTTATCGGGATGCTTGGGGGCATAAATCGCATCGGCCAGACTGCCGAGGCCAAGAATGATCAAAGCCGTAAACAGTACGGCGCCAGCGATTTTGTTAAATTCAAAAGTGTCCATCTAAAATGTAGCTCCGCAAAGTCGAAAACTGGGTATAAGTCTGCTTTAAATATAAGGGTAATTATGTGATTCTCGCAATCACCCAACGCGCGCGGAGATTACATGCTTTATGGTGCACAAGGCAATACGTATAGGTAAATTTAACGGCACAAAATAAACCAGGCTAAAAATCGCCGGGTTTCCCCGCAAAACAGGGCATGATTACTAACACGACATGGCAAAGACAGGCAATTAAATGGCAAAAAGAATAATTATCCTTATCCCCGCCCGTATGGCGTCAACCCGGCTGCCGGGAAAACCACTGGCCGATATTGCCGGTGAACCGATGATTACCCATGTCTGGCGCCGCGCTACCGAGGCCAATATTGGTGATGTTGTGGTCGCGGCAGGAGAAGAAGAAATCGCGGCCGCCATTCGTAAAGCCGGTGGTAAAGCCGTGGTGACAAAAGGTGATCATGAAAGTGGATCCGATCGGATTTATGAAGCTCTTGAGCGCGTGGACGCCGACAACAAATACGATATCGTCGTAAATCTGCAGGGCGACCTGCCGTTATTGGCACCACGGGCCATTGCGCGTTGTATTGACCCCTTGAAACAGCCTGCCGTTGATATCGCCACTTTGGGTGCGGTGATTACTGATTCAGCTGAGATTGATAACCCCAATGTGGTCAAAATCATCACCGGCGACGATGGCAATAACCTCAATTCATCCAGCATCGTCCGCGCCCGTGATTTTGCCCGCCTGTTGCCACCTGATTTTCGCGGTATTCACATTCACCATATTGGTATCTATGCATATCGGCGCACAGCCATTAAGACATTCGTTTCATTGCCGCAAAGTGCGCGCGAAAATCAAATGCGGCTGGAGCAGTTACGCGCACTTGATGCGGCTATGCGAATTGACGCAGCGATGGTAGAAGAAGTGCCTTTCGGCATAGATACGCCTGAAGATTTGGAAAAAGCTAGAAAACTGATGAGTGAATCGAAATCATGAACAAGACCGGTAAAATTGCCTTTCAGGGCGAATTGGGCGCAAATTCACATATCGCCTGTGTCGAGGCCTTTCCGCATTTGGAGCCATTGCCATGTCGCACATTCGAAAATGCGCTGAGTGCTATCGCCGATGGCCGCGCTGAAATTGGCATGATCCCGATTGAAAATTCGGTTGCCGGGCGCGTTGGTGATATCCACCACCTGTTGCCGGGTGCCGGGCTATACATTCAAGGTGAATATTTCCTGCCCCTGCATCATCAGTTGCTCGGCCTCAAGGATGCCAGCATAAAAGACATCAAAACCGTTCACAGTCATATTGTCGCCTTGGGCACCTGTCGCAAAATGATCAATGAACTCAATCTCGAACCAGTGGTGTCTGTTGATACCGCTGCCGCCGCCAACATGGTTTCCCAAGCCAACGATGTCACCAAAGCAGCCATTGCCTCAAAGCTAGCTGCCGAAGTTTATGGTCTCAAGGTGTTACGCGAAAATGTTGAAGATGAAGAACATAATACGACGCGGTTTTTAATCCTGTCGAAAAACCCAGATGATGCCGAACCCGAAGAGGAACATGTGGTCACCAGCTTTGTCTTCAAGGTGCGCAATGTTCCTGCGGCCCTTTACAAAGCCCTTGGCGGGTTTGCCACTAATGGCGTCAATGTCACCAAACTGGAATCTTACCAATTGGAAGGTGCTTTCACGGCCACCCAGTTTTATGCCGACATCGAAGGCCATCCAGCCAACAGATCGGTAAGACTGGCTTTGGAGGAATTGGAGTTTTACACCACAGAGCTTAATGTGCTTGGTATCTATAAAGCCCACCCGTTTCGCACGGCACAGCGTGGTTGAACCAGAGCGGTTCCTTCATTCCCACTTCTTTTCGTCATTCCCGCGCAGGCGGGAATCTTCTCGCGCCCTGGTAAATGCCGATAGAAGATCTCCGCCTGCGCGGAGATGACGAAGGATTGCGCGGAGGTGACAAAGGCTCTAATCTTCCTCAACAAAATGCCGGATGAGATGGTGGGCGATGGCGTATTTGTGCGGCACAATCAGCCCGTCGCGATGGGTGTTGTCAAACATCGAACGCACTTCATTGCGGGAAAACCAGCGCGCGTGTTCAATTTCATGATCATCAATGTGGATATCGTAGCTTAGCGCCTCACCATGACAGCCGATCATCAACGTACTGGGAAACGGCCATGGTTGACTGGCATGATAGGTAACGGCTCCCACGTCAATGCGGGTTTCCTCTTTGATTTCGCGCCGCACTGCTTCTTCAATTGTTTCACCTTGATCAACAAATCCGGCAAGGGTTGAATATTGCCCCTGATTATAATTGGCTCCCCGGCCAAGCAGGCATTCGTCGCCATGAAAAATCAACATGATGACAACCGGATCAGTACGCGGAAAATGATTGGTATGGCAGTGCGGGCAATGGCGTCTGATGCCGCCATCCACCGACACTGATGGGCGCCCGCAAGTTGAGCAGAACTGATGCGAGCGATGCCACGACGTCATCGATTTTCCTTGCGCCAATATGCTCAAATCCGGGTTCGACACGAGGCCCTGCAGACCAACGCTGCGCAGATCAATGAATTTTCCGACATCGCTGAAAAGATCAGCCTCGGTGTCAAAATCCTCACCGTCACGATGAATGTCGCAGACAAAGCGGGCATGACCTTCGGCAGTCTTGCCCAACAGATAAAACGCACAATGATCGATATGTTGCACACGGGCGTCACTCAATGTCAGCCAGCCGATTTTCCCCGATGTTCCCGTCTCATTGAAGGCAAGGAGAGGCCTGTCACCTTGAAAGAGTGTGACCCGTGTTTCAGCAGCAGCCAATAACGCCGTCAGCAAAGCCGGATCACGGCGCTCAATCTGCGCCCGATCCAAAGGGTTACCGCTATAGTATTGAGTATCATCAGTGCTCGGCATGGGTGGAAGGTTCTATCGCCTATCTATTTCAGAAACAATCAACCTGTCATGAAGTGGGCCTTTAAGGCAACCGGCAAAATATAACTTAAAGTGAGCGCTCTGCCATGGTGCTCACAGCGGACTTGTTTAACAGCGTCGACCGTGCCATTCTTTCACCATAATTCAAACCCATCCGGGGTAATTGGCTCACTACTTGCGCAAGGGTAAGTCACAGGATGAACAGGATAAGTCAACTTTTCGCTTTGTGCCTGGCGATGCTTTTTTCGAGCATGATCCCGTCACTAGCCCAATTGTCTTCAGTTGCGCCAAAGCGGATTGCGCTGGTTGTCGGTAATTCCAATTATACCAAAATCCAGAGTCTACCCAACCCGGCCAATGATTCAAAATTAATGGCTCAAACCCTGCGCGGTCTCGGGTTCGAGGTGATTTCGGCCGTTGATACCAACAGAATAACGCTGAGCCGTGCGGTGCGGGACTTTGGCAGAGCTCTACGAAAGAGCGGCAAGGATACGGTTGGTTTGTTTTATTATGCCGGCCACGGTGTTCAGGCACGCGGTGAGAACTATCTCATCCCGTTAGGTGCTGAAGTTGAAGATGAAGCAGACCTTGAAATAGAAGCCATCACCGCTTCTGTGGTTTTGAGCCAAATGGAAGCTGCTGGCAATGCGCTTAACTTGGTCATTCTGGATGCGTGCCGCAACAATCCTTACCAGGCGAAATTGCGTTCGATCTCGCGTGGGCTGGCCCGGGTAAAAGCAGCCTCAGGATCGCTTGTTGCCTTTGCCGCAGCCCCTGGCCAGGTCGCCGCCGATGGCGACGGCGAAAATTCCCCCTATACAGCAGCTTTGGTCAAGGCCATGCAGATACCGGGATTGTCGGTCGAACAGATGTTCAAAAAGGTTCGAATTTCTGTTGAGGCCCAAACCAACAACCAGCAAACCCCGTGGGAAGAATCCTCGCTTCGAGGTGATTTTTATTTCAATCCGCAAAAGGCAGAGCCCGAGCATGTGGCGACACCTGAAGTCGACCGGGCCGCACAGGAATGGGTAAATATCCAAAACGTCCAATCCACTGCGGTTCTCAAGGCCTTTATCAAGCGTTATCCAACCAGTATCTATTCAGAATATGCCCGTGCAATTCTGACAGAGAAAGTATCAGCAGCTGATGAAGCCAGAGCAGAACAACGCTTGCGCGCCTCAGCCGCATTAAAAAAGCAAAGGCAGATATCCCCCGGCGCGATTGAGCTTTCATTCTGGAACTCTATACAGTCCAGCAATAACCCCGCCATGTTCAAGGATTATATTGCACGCTACCCCAAGGGCAATTTTACTTTTATTGCCATAGCAAAACTTGAAGCCTTGAAAAAACCGAAAAATCAAAAAGTCGCCAGCTTGCAGAAAAACCCACCTGATACATTGCCCCGCACCCAGCCGATGACCCCTCGTGAATTGACAATCCTGTTACAGGCCGAGCTAACTCGTGTGGGGTGTAGTCCCGGTGCAATTGACGGCCAATGGGGCCCAAAAGGCCGTCGTGCCTTAACGCTGTTCAAACGATATGCCAGTCTGACCCTGCCCTACAAAGACATCTCACCGGAAGTGGTTGATGCGATAAAACAAAAGCGCTCCCGCGTCTGCCCCAAATCTGCGCCGGTAAAAGCCAGAAAATCCAATGCAACAGTGAAATCAACGAAAACCAAAAAACAACAAACCACAGGTGAAACTTACTATTTATATCGGGGTGATAACACCAAATACAAAACGTGGTCAGAATGCGCTGCAACCAACAATTTCACACACTGGTGCGACAAAATGACTAGGTAAAAGCATATTTTCTCAACGTAACGCCACTTTTCCCTGCGGGAAGGGGTTTGCATACCCCTTCCGGAATGTTCGCGTGCTTTGCAGATTTGATTTGTTAGCGCTAGTTAGGGATTTTAAAGCGAGTTGCAGCAACAAAGGTGAAGGGGCCCAAAGTGATTGCAATCCCCTTTCAGCTAGGTAAACTTGAACACCAGCGCCCGTCGTGGTATTTTTACGCCAGTGAGTACTCCTCTTAGGAGTATCCGAGGGTTCTTCCAACCAAGAAAATGTTTGATGAATAGGATAATCCAACTTTTTGCAATATGCCTGATAGCGCTTGTTTGGAGTGCGGTGCCCTCACTGGCCCAACAGCGCATTGCGCTCGTTGTCGGTAATTCCAATTATACCAATATTCAAAGCCTGCCCAATCCGGCTAATGATTCAAAACTGATGTCTCAAACCCTGCGCACGCTTGGCTTTGACGTTGTCGCCGTTAGTGATGTGGATTTTATCGGCATGCGCCGGGCGGTGAAGGCATTTGGCCGCAAGCTTCGTGCAGGCGGCAAAGATGCAGTGGGCCTGTTTTATTATGCCGGTCACGGTGTGCAGGCTCAGGGGGCCAACTTCCTTATTCCACTGGGGGCGGAAGTTGCTGACGAAGCCGACCTGGAGATTGAGGCGATTTCAGCGTCCGACGTGCTCGCGCAAATGGAGGCCGCTGGTAATACGCTTAACATGGTCATTCTGGATGCCTGCCGTAATAATCCTTATCAAGCAAAACTGCGCTCGAATTCGCGCGGGCTGGCCCGGGTGAATGCAGCCTCTGGCTCGCTCGTGGCCTTTGCCGCGGCACCCGGCCAGGTCGCAGCCGATGGTGCCGGTGATAACTCGCCTTATACCAAGGCACTGGTAAAGGCCATGCAGATACCGGGACTATCAGTTGAGCAGATGTTTAAAAAGGTCCGGGTTTCGGTTGAAGCCCAGACCAACAACCAGCAAACGCCGTGGGAAGAATCGTCACTGCGCGGGGAGTTTTATTTTAATCCAAAAAAAGCAGAACCCGATCACAAGACCGTTATACAAACGCCCACCTCTCAAACTCCCAACTCAGAAGTAGACCGGGCAGCGCGCGAGTGGGAAACCATCCAGAACACGCGATCAACAGCTGTGCTTAAAGCCTTTATCAGGCGCTACCCCGCAAGTATCTATGCCGAATATGCCCGCATAACCCTGGAGGAGAAAGCCGCCGTTGCAACCAAGTTTAAAAGTGCGGCGATAGAAAAAGAAAAACCTTCGACACTCAAAAGGTCGACCGGACCTGCGGTCGCTGACCCGGCATTTAAAATAAATTCTCCTGAGTGCCGGGATTTATACAAAGATTACAAGACAAAGGAGAACATTAGGGCTTTTTCGCTTTCGCCTGATGGCAACTGGTGTGGGGCAAGCTGGGGATGGGGCACCATAAAAGCGGCGAAAGAAAACGCTTTGTCTTATTGCGAGAAAACCGGTGCAAGTAAGTGTAGCGTGGTTGAAACCATCCCTTGATCTGGCAATGCGGTGCCGCTTTTTACATTAGAAAAAATACGATAATATTCCAGAACATTTGGATTCAACTCTTGCCTTTCTGTGCCAGTCGTTTGATAACCTGTTTCGGGAGGTTGGCTATGGACGTGTCCCTCGCCAACCGGGTCAGATCCGGAAGGAAGCAGCCCTAACGAGTTTGATGCGGGTCATCGGTCCAGCCTCCCACTTGATGCGTGTCACCGATAAGTGGACACCGGTTATCGGATAAATGGCACGCAGGATTAAAGTGCGGCCGGGGACAAAACTCCTGAAATTGTAAACATGGTCAAAAAGCCCAAGGCAAACAAAAAATCAAAACCTGAAGCCGCCGTCAAATCGGATGATGCGGCGGGCTACACCGTTCTTGCCCGTAAATACCGCCCCCAGACTTTTGATGATCTGATTGGCCAGGATGCCATGGTACAAACGCTTGCCAATGCGTTTGAAACCGGGCGTATTGCGCAAGCCTATATGCTCACCGGTGTGCGCGGTATCGGCAAAACCACCACCGCACGGCTGATTGCACGCGCCCTCAACTACCAGATTGACGGCAGCCGAGACAGCGGCCCCACGGTTGATTTTTCAGTTCCGGGAATTCATTGCGCCGAGATTATGGCCTCGCGTCATGTGGATGTGCTGGAAATGGATGCCGCCTCCAACACCGGCATTGATGATATCCGCGAGATTATTGAAAGTGTGCGCTACCGGCCGGTTTCGGCGCGCTATAAAGTCTATATCATCGATGAAGTTCACATGCTGTCGCGCCAGGCCTTCAATGGCCTACTCAAAACCCTGGAAGAGCCGCCCGAACACGTAAAATTCGTCTTCGCCACCACCGAAATCCGCAAGGTTCCCATAACGATTCTGTCGCGTTGTCAGCGTTTTGACTTGCGCCGGGTTGATGCCGATCTGCTGATCGAGAATTTTCGCCAGATTGTTGCCGCTGAAGGTGCTGAGGCCGATGACGCCGCTCTGGCTGAAATTGCCCGTGCTTCTGAAGGCTCTGTGCGAGACGGACAATCCCTGCTCGATCAGGCCATAGCTTACGGTCACGGCAAGGTTGTCGGTGATGATGTGCGCAAAATGCTGGGGCTGGTAGACCGCACCCGTATCATTGATTTGTTCAAGCTGGTTATGAAGGGTGAGGCCGGGCCTGCCTTGATTGAACTGAAATCACAATATGAAGCCGGCGCTGATCCAGCCGTAATCATCTCCGATCTGGCGTCACTGGTCCACTGGATAACCCGGCTCAAACTGATCAAAGATGCAAGCCTTGATGCCACCATGTCGCAGGCCGAAATAGCTGAAGGCACCAAGCTGGCTGAAAATCTTGGCATGGCAGTCTTGTCGCGCAGCTGGCAGATGTTGCTCAAGGGCATAACCGAGGTCAACAACGCGCCTAATGCTTTAGCTGCCGCAGACATGATCTTGGTGCGCCTCGCTTATGCAGCTGACCTGCCAACACCTGAAGACATCATCAAAAAATTGAAAAGTGATGGTGCGGGGACAAATCCGCAGGCCCCAACACAAAGTGCTGCACCCGCCCCGCAAGCCCCGGTTAATCAGGTCCGGTCAGAGCCTTCCCAAACAATACCAGATACCGGTGCCGTTGCGGTACCGTTGCGCGATGAACCACCGGTAGAACCGGCACCCGCGCTCAATCAGTCACAAGCCCTCAACAGCTTTCAGGACGTGGTCGATCTGGCCGGTGTCAAAAGAGATATCAGGTTAAAATCGGCACTGGAACGTTTTGTTCGTCTGGTGAAATTCACACCCGGTGCGATTGATATCCAACTGGTGGGCGGTGCGCCGCAGGATTTGGCCAATGAACTGGGCCGCAAACTCAATCAGTGGACAAAACAGCGCTGGATCATCGCTGTTAGCAAAGAAGCTGGTCAACAAACACTTTATGAACAGACCAATGCCCGCGAACAGGCCCTGTTAAAACAGGCGAGCGAGGATACTCTGGTGCGGGCAGCTCTGGAGCAATTTCCCGGTGCAAAAATTGTCACCGTCAGGGATGTATTTGAAATAGAGCCGGAAATGGCCACCGACCCGGACCTTGAAACCGGTCTGGATGACAATGATTAATTGCGAAAAAGGAATGAGTTGATTATGAAAGACCTTGCTGGATTGATGAAACAGGCCCAGGAAATGCAATCGCGCATGGGCAATATGCAGGCAGAACTTGATGATCTGGAAATTACCGGTTCATCGGGTGCCGGTCTGGTGAAGGTAACTCTTACCGGCAAGGGAAACCTGAAAAATCTCGACGTTGATGCCAGCCTGATCAAGCCGGAGGATAAAGAAATCCTCGAAGATCTCATTATTGCTGCCCACGCCGATGCCAAAGCCAAATCGGAAAAAGCCACCGCTGACAAAATGAAAGAAGTAATGGGAGATATTCCCCTGCCGCCCGGTTTCAATCTTGGAATGTAGGCTATGAACCAGCGCGTCACCGGTGTCGAAATTGAAAGGCTTATCCAGCTTCTGGCCAAACTGCCGGGACTGGGCCCGCGTTCGGCACGCCGTGCTGCTTTGCATCTGATCAAGAAAAAAGAACAACTGCTGGCACCATTGCAGGCAGCCATTGGCGATACGCTGGAAAAAGTCGGCATATGTTCAACCTGTGGCAATATCGACAGTGTTGATCCTTGTACCGTGTGCAGCGATTCGCGCCGCGACCGCACCATTATCTGTGTGGTTGAAGAAGTAGGTGATCTGTGGGCTTTGGAGCGCGCCGCTGCTTACAAAGGACAATATCACGTACTCGGCGGAACCTTGTCAGCAATTGACGGCATCGGCCCCGAAGACCTCAATCTGCCCAAATTGATTGCCCGTGTGGGTGAAGAAAATATCGCCGAAGTGCTGTTGGCCATGAACGCCACCGTCGATGGCCAGACGACAGCCCACTACATCACCGACCAGCTCGACAGCCACAATGTCAAAGTCTCGCGCCTCGCTCACGGCGTCCCCGTAGGGGGCGAACTCGACTACCTCGACGAAGGCACGCTGGCTGCTGCAATCAAGGCACGGCGACCGTTTTAGCTCCCGCCTCAAAAATCGGTTTCACACCCTCGCATTTCACACCCTCCTATTCGTCATCCCCGGGACAAGCCCGGGGATGACGAACGAGAGGGTTTTTATTGATTGAAAAACGCTTTAGGGCTTACCATCTCACGCCTCTTTTAAATTCTCCACAATCGCCACCGGCTTCACTTCCGGCAATGGGGATGTCTCGCCTTCTTCCGATTTTGGCAGATCAAGATTTTCGATTGTTTCACCGCGTTTGGTTACTTTACCGGTGGAAATCAGGATGTTTTTAATATCCGTCCCGGCTTGTTCGAAATGGCGGTCGAGCTTGACAACGCGATCCTGCAAGAGGACCACATCCTTCATCATCTTGGCAACTTCCGTCTGGATCATGGCGGCTTGTTCGCGCATCTTGGCGTCTTTGAGGATCGCCTGCATGGTGGAGATTGCCAGCATCATCATATTGGGAGAGACGATAACAATACGGGCGCGATAGGCTTTTTGCAGAATATCCGGGAAAAGTTCATGCAAATCGGCATAAAGTGATTCCGAGGGCACAAACATCATCGCCGTATCCTGGGTTTCGCCGGGAATGAAGTATTTTTCGGAAATATCCTTGATGTGGTGGCCGACGTCCTTGCGCACCCGGGCTACCGCTTCCTTGGTGAGTTCAGGCGTGTCGGCTGACTTTAACAACTCAAATGATTCCAGTGGAAATTTGGCGTCAATGACAATGCTGGCAGAATTATTGGGCAGATGGATCAGACAATCAGGCCGTTTTTTGTTAGAGAGCATTGCCTGAAACGAATAGGCATCTTTTGGCAGGCCATCTTCAATAATCGCCTCCATGCGGCCCTGACCAAAAGCGCCACGCTGCTGCTTGTTGCTCAAGATATCCTGCAACCCCACAACCTGGCTGGAAAGCTCCGAGATATTCTTTTGCGCCCGATCAATAATCGCCAGTCTTTCGTTGAGCAGATTGAGATTGGCGGTGGTGGTCTTGGCATTGACCTCAAGGTTTTGCCCCATGCGGTGGCTGACCTGATCCAGCCGTTCGCCTAGCTGGTTGAGGTTATGACTGGTTCTTTTGGTGTTGGTTTCAAGGTTTTCGCCCATAGCCTGGCTCACCTGCGCCAGCCGCTCATTCAGATTACGCGATATTTCAGCTGAACTGGCTGAACTGACATCACCTAAAGACTGCAAGCGTCCGGTCATCTCGCTTTGCAGGCGCATAAACTCATTAAGTTGTTGTTGAACAGCTGCAGCACGCCGTTTTGACGCTGCCATGGCCGAAAAACCCATAATGAAGAAAACTACGATCACCAGCGCACCCGCAGCCAATCCCGCTTCAAACAGGGTGATGATCTGGTCACCAATACGACCGACAGGCATGTAAATATCAAAAGGCATGGTTTTATACTAACTGATTCGCGCAATCTTGATCTTATAGCACAAAGCAAAAGTTGACGTTTGGCGCAAGCTGCCTTATCTCACCCCCATGACAGTTTTACCCATCCTTATCATTCCAGATAAAACGCTCAAAATGATCTCCAAACCGGTCGAGCGCGTGGATGATGAGTTACGCAAATTACTCGATGTCATGTGCTCCACTATGTATGCGGCACCCGGCATCGGTCTGGCCGCCGTTCAGGTTGGCATACTCAAACGCGCCGTTGTGATAGATGTTTCGCGCGATGAAGATGCGCGCGCGCCAATGCATTTTATCAATCCTGAAATTACTTGGGTTTCAGACGAGCTTTCAACCTACGATGAAGGGTGCCTGTCTATCCCGGAATTTTATGAAGAAGTGGAACGCCCGAGCCGGTGTCGCGTAAACTTTCTGGATTATGAGGGTGCGGAACAGGAAATTGAGTGTGAAGGCCTGCTGTCAACGTGTATTCAGCATGAAGTTGATCATCTCAACGGCATCCTGTTTCTGGATCATATTTCGCGCCTGAAAAGAGACAGGATCAACAAAAAGTTCATCAAGGCAAGGCGTTTGGAAAACACGGGTTGAAGGGTGTTGTATTTTATTGAATCATACCAGCTCTGTCCGTCATCCTCGGGCTTGACCCGAGGATGACGAAAATGGGTGGGTTTGGTTTGGCGTGAAACACAATAGGGCCTGTTTTTTCCCAACGAGAGGACTGAAAAACGTCTTATGCAGGCTTTAAAGATCATTTTCATGGGCACGCCGGAGTTTTCGGTTCCCGCACTGGCCAGTCTTATGGCTGCCGGTTATGATATTGTTGCGGTTTATTCCCAGCCACCACGAAAATCCGGTCGCGGTATGACCGAGCGCCTGACGCCCGTCCATCAATATGCGCAAGACAACGGATTAACGGTTTTAACGCCGCAGAATTTTAAACAGGCAGCTGTAATACAGGCTTTTTCAGACCATGGCGCTGATGTGGCTGTCGTGGTAGCTTACGGCCTTATATTACCTGGCGAAATTCTGGCAGCCCCGCGCTATGGCTGTCTCAATATTCATGCCTCTTTGCTGCCGCGCTGGCGTGGTGCCGCCCCCATTCAACGCGCTATCATGGCCGGTGATCCTCATACCGGTGTCACCATTATGCAGATGGATGAAGGCCTTGATACCGGGGCCATGATCATGACGCACAAAGTTGCCATAACCTGTGAAACAACCGCAGGCACATTGCATGATGAACTTAGCCAGGTTGGTGGAAATCTTATTGTAAAAACACTTGATCAACTCATCAAAGGTGATCTTGCCGTAATACCGCAAGGCAATGACGGTATCACTTACGCCAAAAAAATTACAAAATCAGAAGGCCGCATCATCTGGAACAAAAGCGCTGAAGAAATCGATCGCCAAATTCGCGGGCTGACGCCATGGCCGGGTGCCTGGTTTGAAGCTGGGCAATCTGGCAAACGCTTTCGAATTAAAGTGATAAAAGCTGTCATGACCAAAGGTAAGGGCGCTTCAGGCCTCATTCTTGAGACACCACTCATTGTCGCTTGTGGCAGCGGTGCTTTGCGTATTGAACAGGTGCAGCGTGAAGGTAAATCGATCGCCAGTGTTGAGGATTTTCTGCGCGGCTTCACCCTGGCACCCGGAACGGTTTTGGATTAGGTCATGCCAAGATATTGCATAGTGATAGAATATGACGGCACACCGTTTGTCGGCTGGCAAAGGCAGGACAACGGACCTTCTGTTCAAACAGCACTCGAACGGGCCGTCAAAAATCTAACCGGTGAGGGTGTATCAGTTTACGGAGCGGGCAGAACCGATGCCGGTGTGCATGCCTGTGGCCAGGTCGGCCATTTTGATCTGTCCCGTGACTGGTCACCGGAAAAAATTCGCGATGGGCTGAATTATTACCTAAAACCTGACCCGGTAGCGATACTCAGTTGCAAAACCATAGGAGCGGAGTTTGACGCGCGTTTTGATGCCATCAAGCGTCACTATCTCTATCGCATTACCAATCGCCGTTCCCCCCTTGCCCTTGACGGCACCAGAGCCTGGTCGGTGAAAACACCGCTGGATCATGCTGCCATGGATGAAGCCGCGCAATATCTCATCGGCAAACACGACTTCACCACCTTCAGATCAGTTCACTGTCAGGCAAAATCAGCGCTGAGAACCCTTGAAGAGGTAAAAGTTACGCGTAACGGTGACGGGATTGAAATAGCCGTCAATGCCCGCTCATTCCTGCATAATCAGGTGCGTTCAATTGCCGGCAGTCTCAAAATGGTCGGTGAAGGTAAATGGCAACCTGACCACCTGGCAAAAATTCTTGCCGCCAAAGACCGGCCAGCCTGTGGACCTGTAGCCCCGGCGCACGGTCTTTATTTCATGCAGGTGGATTATCCTGTTAACCGGCTAAAAATCCCTTGAATAAGCAGGCTTAAAACAAGATCAAAAGCAACGATTAATGTCGCCGTCGTAGCCGCCGTATCCAACACTGTTCTGGCAATATACCAGCGAAAATAGAGAATAAACAGGATGGTAAACAGGTTGATGGTTGCGGTCATTTGTGCCGAAATTACACCTGAATAATACAACACGGCCGCCGGTGCCAGGGCCAGGCTGATAAACAGTGAACTCCAGTTATAAATTGCGATGTAGGTAATGTACTTTGGCCACAGGCCCATCAGCCGGGTAATATATATCATGGTAACGGGATAAATTGCCCACTCCAGCCCCAACAACGAAACCCTGACTGCAACAAAGCCTGTACTGGCTGCCGGAACACTGTCTTGTATATTAATGTCGTGAGCAATCTCGACTTCCTGCAGGGCATAAAGCACATAGAAAGGCGCAATCAGAAAAACCACCAGAAACGAACGCCAGAAGCCATCTATCGTCACATCGAAAAACTGCAATCCGCGCTCATCACGTTTGGCCAGCAAGAAGCTTCCGGTCATTGCGCTGCGAATTTCTGAATAGGTCAACATGGCAGTCTTTCAGACATGTAAAACATTAACGAGGCTTCAGGAAAAATAACGACCAAGCACATCCTGATATATGTCGGTCACGATTTCCAGGTTTTCAATATTTGCCCGTTCATCTATCCCGTGAATATTTTCCGCTACCGCTCCAAATTCTATTACCGGGCAATAGTTGGTGATGAACCGTGCATCCGACGTGCCACCACCGGTTGACATCTCTGGCGTCAGGCCGGTTTTGGCCGTGATTGAGGCACAGACATCGGCAACAAAATCATCCGGCTTTGTCAAAAAACTGTCACCGGAGGCCTGAAATGACAATTGGATATCTCCACTTTGTTCCCCTGCCACCTCGTGGCAGATTGCGGTGATATGGGCGGCAATACTGTCGCTGTTATAAGTGTCATTATAGCGAATGTTGAACTGCGCTTCGGTTTTAGCCGGAATAACATTGGTTGCCGGATTATTGGTGTCAATCGCGGTTATTTCGAGATTGCTCGGCTGGAAATGTTGGTTGCCGCTATCCAGCGTTTCCGAATTCAGGCGATCAAGAATACGCACCATTAAATCAAAAGGGTTTCTGGCTTTTTGCGGGTAAGCCACATGGCCCTGGATACCTTCTACAATCAAATGACCGTTGATGCTGCCACGGCGACCGATTTTGATCATGTCGCCAACGGTGCTGACGCTTGTCGGTTCACCGACGATAGAATGATCAGGGGTGTGATTGTTGTCCGCCATCCACTTTAGAACTTTGACAGTCCCATTGAGCGCAGGGCCTTCTTCATCGCCGGTAATCAGCAGGCTGATCGAACCTTCAAAGCTGCCGGACCTTGCATCCAAAAACCGCTTGAGAGCGGCGATGAAACAGGCAATGCCGCCTTTCATGTCAGAGGATCCACGACCATATAAAAAGCCGCCTTCAATGGTGGCAGAAAACGGCGGGTGGCTCCAGTTATCTTCATTGCCCGGCGGCACCACATCGGTGTGACCGGCAAAACAGAAGTGGGGTGAACCTGAACCGATGCGGGCGAACAGATTGTCAACGTCAGGCGTATCGACATCACTGAAAGGTAATCGGGTGCACTTAAAACCGATCTCGTCGAGAACTTCCTGTAATCGCGCCAATGCACCACCTTCTTCAGGGGTTATGCTGGGGCATTTTACCAAGAGGCCGAGAAGGGCTACAGGATCGCTGGCATCAGTCATTGTCAGTCCCGCAAAAGGTCATTAATGGAGGTTTTGGATCGCGTTTGTTCATCAACTGTTTTGACAATAACGGCGCAATAAAGTGACGGCCCAGGTGTACCATCAGGCAGGGCTTTGCCGGGAATATTGCCCGGTACGACAACCGAATAAGGCGGCACTTCACCGATGTGAATCTCGCCGGTCTGACGATCGATGATCTTGGTGGAGGCGGAAATAAACACCCCCATGGACAACACCGTACCTTCGCCAATCCTCACACCCTCAACCACTTCAGAGCGTGCGCCGATAAAACAGTTATCTTCAATAATGACGGGTCCTGCCTGCAAAGGCTCAAGCACGCCACCAATGCCAACACCACCGGAAAGATGGCAGTTCTTGCCAATCTGCGCGCACGAGCCCACGGTTACCCAGGTATCGACCATCGAGCCTGTGTCAACGTAAGCACCAAGATTAACGAAACTTGGCATCAACACGACGCTGGGTGCAATATAGGCAGAGCGCCGGACAATAGCACCGGGGACGGCTCTAAACCCGGCTTTGCGAAATTCTTCACTGCCCCAGGTATCAAATTTAGACGGCACTTTATCCCACCAGTGCGACCCTCCGGGACCACCCGGGATGGGTGCCATATCATTGATGATGAAAGACAGCAGCACCGCTTTTTTCAGCCACTGATTGACCACCCAGGTGCCGCCCGATTTTTCCGCAACCCGTGCTTGCCCGCTGTCGAGCAGTTGCAACGCCTGTTCAACTGCGTCACGCACTTCACCACCAGTTTGGGGGGAGAGGTTGCTGCGGTCCTCAAAAGCCCGGTCAATTGTTGCCTGAAGGTCTGCGTGGCTCATAGGTTTCTCCTGAAATGAGGGTGTTATGTGATTGCGGTCAACCTACCCAAACATAATGGCATGTCAACTCTTGACCGGCATATGGCGTAAAATCAATTCAAGAAAATCGCTTAAATGTTCAGTGACGTGGTGAACATGTTCGGCATCGCTATCGACACCATTGTAGATATCGGTTTTTTCATCCCTGAGCTGAGGAGGTGAACACACCAGTATGGTTTTCATACCCAGATCATGAGGGACTTGAAGATTTATCGCCAGATCTTCAAACATTGCCGCATTGAGCGGGTCTATTGCCGCTTGTTCCATGAATTTTTCATAGGTTGACCGTGCCGGTTTGGGGACGAAATCTGCTGCAACGATGTCAAAAATATCATCAAAATGGTGCAGTATTCCCAGCTTGCCGGCAACATTTTCGGCATGTTTGACCGAACCGTTGGTGAGGATAAGCTTGCGGCCGGGCAGGCGTCCAAGGGCATTGTTTAAAGCGGTATCATTGGAAATCGGCGACAGGTCGATGTTGTGAACGTAATTGAGATAAAGCTGCGGATCGAGATTGTGGCAGGTCATCAACCCATTCATGGTGGTGCCATATTCACGGTAATATTTTTTCTGGATTTTGCGCGCTTCGACCCTGTCAACGTCAAGAAATTCAGCGACAAATGACCCCATGCGGTAATCAACCTGTGCAAACAGATTTGAGTGCGCGGGATAAAGCGTGTTGTCGAGGTCGAATATCCAGACTGATTTATCGGTAAAATCAGTTGAAATTCTGGCCGCCTGATCAATAGATGTTTCTGATGTTTGGTTCATGGCCGCCAAAGTGCACCATTGTTCCCTGGTCAATCAAGTGGGAAATGCGTTAGTAACCCCCAATTAACGTGGCGGGTGTATGCTTAGCCTACCACAGAAATTGGCAGTTGTATGAGTGATATCCCTTCAGTGCAGAATGTTTTAACCTCCCATTTTGATGATCAGACCGACGTTGGCCTTAGCGGTGCAGCACTGGTCGATGCTATACCCTGTCCAGCCGTGATGGTTTGGTCTGATGGTCGCATAATTTCCTCAAACCGGCATGCCTCGGTTCTGGTGCAGGAAAATGGTGATGGTAGCACGCGCCTGGCTTCTGATTTGCTGGCAAGAGTTGCAGCAATAGCGCGCAGCAAAACTTCCGATAACTGGATCATCAGAATCAAAAAACGCGGACACTCGGGGCTCGTCACCATAAGCTATTCCCTGACCGGCATACATCTTCCTATCGCCGGGCAACAAAACCCCGCTGTGCTCATCTATGGTGCCGACAGTGCTCTTGAGCAAAATCTGCGCCAGGCTTTGATCGAAAGCCGCACCTTCTTTCAGGATCTGGCAAATTGTTCGAGCGATTTCACCTGGGCAACAGATGCTCACGGCACTTTCACATTCATCAATCAAAAAGGTGTTGCGGGATATCCAAGCGATGGCGTCCATGGCAAACAGGTAACCGATTTGCTGGCACCACCAACGACGTCAGCTCAGGCAAAAGCCGTTTTTCAGACGAAAGTCCGGGTTAGCGAACAAGAGATATGGCTGAAGGGTGCCAATGGCGACAATTTTTGTTTCCTGATTTCCGCAGTGCCGGTGAATGATGCGCAAGGTCAGTGGATCGGTGCACGCGGTGTTGGCCGCGACGTGACCGAATTGCGTGCGCGCGAAGCCGAATTACAGCGGGCTCAACGTTCGGAAAAACTGATCAATACAGTGCTCGGCATAATCCGCAATGAAGTGGAGCCGTCCAAAATGCTGGCGGCGGCAGCGGCAGCGGTAATAAATGCTATTGGCATGACTTCTTGTTGGGTTTTTCAGCGCAAATACGGTGAAAAATTCTCCTGCCAGACAGCAAAAACCCTGAATATTGTACCCCGCGCCTCAATGGGGTTGAAGAATGCCCCGACCTCAGCTCAATTGCGCGCCATCATCACCAAGAACCTCACAAACCCTGACGCTGATATTAGCGAGTTTACCAACGCCGGTTGGTCTTTCCTGGTTGCCAGGACAAACTATGGCGGGCACCTCAACGGGACACTTTGTTTCGTGCGTCAAATCACCAGCGATAATGAAAAAAATCCCGAAAAGTCAAACTGGGATACCTATGAACGCTCAATGATCACCAGGGTTGCCGACCAGTTATCTGTGGCTATCGCCCAATCCGAGCATCAGGAAAAACTGAAGGTCCTGTCGCAGACAGATGGTCTCACCGGCCTGATGAACAGACGGTCGTTCTTGCCTGAGATAACCCGCAGGCTCGCCCATCACGAACGGCAAAAACGCAAAGCCGCCTTATTGTTTATTGATCTCGATAACTTTAAAGGCATCAATGATAATGATGGCCACGCGCGCGGAGATGAAATTCTCATGGCCATATCGCAACTGCTTAAAGTCAATTGCCGCACCAGCGATTTATGTGCACGATTTGGCGGTGACGAATTTGTTCTGTGGCTGGAAGAAGCCGATGAACCGATTGCCATATTAAAAGCCAATGACCTGATAGATGGCTGCCAGGACATTATCGCCATTGCCAAAGATGCACCGGGTATTAAGCCCGCGCCTTCTCATTCGGGCGTCATAAGTATTGAACATCTAGGCATGTCTATCGGCATATCGGTTTTTGTCCCCGGCGCAAGCGAAACTGTCGATCAGCTGATTGCGCGCGCCGATGAGGCGCTTTATGTGGCTAAAAACGGTGGCAAGGGCGGCTATCGCATAGCCAAGCCGGCTGCCTCGATCCCAAGTGATGCATCGGATAAAAAAGACGCCGGAGGGCAATAAATTGAGCGTTGATTTAAATAAATCTTATGAGCACGCCCGCGATATTCTCGAAAATCGCGACCGCGAAGCTCTAAAACATCTGGCCTCTGACGTGGCCAGTTACCCGGAAATGCTGTATTTCCTCAGCAATGATGATGATGTCGAAATTCGCAGTCGTGTTGCAGCCAACCCCACCACCCCGGCCCAGGCAGATGTGGCTTTGTCGACCGACGCCGAATCGCAAGTTCGCGAAGCATTGGGAGCCAAGGTTGCCCGCCAGATTCCTGAACAATTGGTTGAGGATGATGCCCGAAATTCGACTGCGATTGCCATTCTGGAACATCTAGTTTTGGATGAAGAAGTTCGGGTTCGCCGTATTATAGCCGAAGCATTAAAAACCACCGATAAGGCGCCGCTGCATATTATTCAAAAGCTGGCGCGCGATATTGATGAGCGCGTGTCAACGCCAATCCTTCATCACTCACCGCTTCTGAATGATGAAGAACTTATCTCGATCATAGAGAATACCGCAACACCGGCGCAGCTCAAAGCCATAGCCGAGCGCGCCCAGGTATCTGAACCACTGGCACAATCAATTGTTGAAACCACTGATGTCGAAGCGATTTCACAGTTGCTGTTAAACCCCAGCGCGCAAATTCGCGAAAATACACTTGACCGCCTGATTGCTGACGCCAGGGATATATCAGAATGGCATGAACCTTTGGTCCTGCGGCCTAAATTGCCGTTTGGCGCTATTCGCAAGATTGCGGAATTTGTCGCGGGCTCCTTGATCGACGTATTGTCTCAGCGCCATGATATTGATGATGAATTGCGCGAAGATCTTGAGTTCCGTGTGCGCAAACGCCTGGAGGAAGAAAACTTGCCCGGTGACGAAGACGCCTCAAGGCCGCTGGAGGAAATCGAAGCTGAGTTGCGGGAGCTGTACGCCCGCGGCGGTCTTGTCGAAGACTATTTGAAGCAATATATCGAAAAGGGTGAACGCGACGTCATTATTTTGTCGATGGCTGTCCTGGCAGAGGTTTCCACCATCGTTTCACGCCGTATCTTTGCTTCTTTGAGCGCCAAAGCCATCATGTCAATAGGCTGGAAAGCAGGCATATCGGCGTCCCTGTCGGCAAGGATTCAAAATATGGTTGGCAATATTCCAGCAGAAGACTGGATACTCCCCGACGAAAACGAGGAATATCCTTTCAGCCCACGAGAAATGCAGTGGCAACTGGCATTATTCCTGGATCAGGAAGAAAACGTCGATGACAGCGAAGCTCAAAACCTCGAAATGAGCGAAGCTTAGAGCAAGACCGGATTATTCAGTCGAACGTGAACTACGCGATTTTGGCTGATTGACTGACTATCCAGATGATCCAGATTTTGAGCCAAAGAAGCCTGATCCACTTGAGGATGAGGCGGAAGTTGTATCCTGCTGCTGCGAGGATGGGGTTGATGGCATC
>JAJFHS010000019.1 GCA_021775475.1 Hyphomicrobiales bacterium | reverse complement strand
AGATTAAACCGCACAAACCGGCCTGCTTCGCTTGAGCTACGCAAGGGCTCCACTCCGCAGGCCTTGACGCCAACCAAAATAACGGAAATAAACATGAACGGATTCTACACCTGAATAGCCCGGATCAGGGGGCCGGGTCAGGGTGCTCGAGGTGAGGGCTCGTCGACGAAAGTTGGCGGGCTGTTTGGTTTTTTGGACGGGCACCGAGCAACTAACGAATGGCTAACTTGGCGGAGCTGTACCGGAGGGTTCGCACTTTGAGCCAAAGGCAGCTAAGGGCCGGAAATGACAATTGGCTCTGTTGCACCAATTGTAAATGTGGGCTAAAAGCCGCTATTCGAAGGGTTGGATATAATGGGTCCTGCCCCTAAGTCTCCTCACTCTCACCAACATCATCCGGGCCAAAAGCTGCTTCTGACAGGGGCCAGGGTACCATGCGGTCGACCAGATCATCTTCAGCTACATCGGCTTCGGGAATGCAGCGGCCGCGTACACCTATACCGGCGTAATGAACGCTCATCTTGTCGCCGGAGACCAACGGGTGCCACCAATACAGGTCTTTGCCTTCAGCCATCAATCGATAGCCGCAGGTGGGCGGCAGCCAGTCAATTTTTGCCAGGGATTGCGGGGTTAATTTGATGCAATCGGGTACCCTTGTGTGGCGATTTGGGTAATCAGAACATTGGCATTTATCCAATTCAAGCAGATTACAGACCACATCGGTATAGTGAATTTCACCGGTGTCTTCATCTTCAAGCTTGATGAGACAGCAGCGCGCACAGCCATCGCACACGGCATCCCACTCCTCAGCCGTCATTTGTTCCAGTGATTTTATCTGCCAAAAATTCGACATGGGCTCTTTCTCTTTCCGGGCATGACTGGTTTTGATGTGTGTGTGTTTACCGTTTTTTTGGAATGGAATTGCTCTTTTTATCAGAAACGGGCAAAAAGTCTTAACAAACCCTTAAAGACGCGTATATTCTATATTATACCTGTAACTGTTGAGTAGTGTTCAAAGTGCCCAAGCTTCCAAAACGCTCCCGCCTGCTCTCGCGCCTGTTCGATGCCGACGCTTTTGTTGAAGCAGGTGCCTATCAATTCTGGCAGAAATGCTGCCGGGGCTGGAGTGCCTATGCAACTGCACTGGACAAATGGCGGATAACCGGCGTGCGCCGCCTCATCGTTGATATACTCAGCGAAGGTGGGACAATGGTGACGGCGGCTTTAATTCTCATCTTCTATTTTGCCTTGCCGGCAATTGAAGAAAGCGATGAAGTATGGAACAAGGGGCGCCAGTACAGCATCGTATTTACCGATAAAAACGGCACATTTGTCGGCCGTCGCGGTATCCTTCAAAATGATGCTGTGCCTCTGGATGAAATTCCACAAAACCTCATTAATGCCGTTCTGGCCACCGAGGATACAAGGTTTTTTGATCATTGGGGCATCGATCCTGGCGGTATTGTCAGAGCATTTATCGCCAACCTGCGTGCCAATGGAGTTGTGCAAGGTGGCAGCACGATTACTCAGCAATTGGCTAAAAACCTGTTTCTTTCGCCAGAGAGGTCGCTAAAACGCAAGATCAATGAAGCATTCTATGCCCTTTGGATTGAGGCACGATTGAGCAAACAGGAAATTCTAAAGCTTTATCTTGACCGCGCTTATCTCGGCGGCGGCACCTATGGGGTGGAGGCGGCGTCACAGTTTTATTTTGGCAAATCGGTAAGAGATATAAATCTTTATGAATCAGCCATGCTGGCCGGTCTGTTCAAGGCCCCCAGCGACTATGCCCCTCATATCAATCTAAAGGATTCACGCGCACGTACCAATCTGGTCCTTGATCGTATGATCAGTGCTGGTCTGGCAACCGAAGGGGCGGTTTATGCAGCACGTAAACAGCCCGCCAATATTGTGACGGTGGCAAGTGCCGGTGCGCCCAGTTATTACCTGGATTGGGCTTTTGAGCAGACCCAGCAAGTGCTTAGAGAACAAAAACTTGAAAACGAGTATGTGATAACGGTGAAAACCGCACTTGATCTCGACATGCAAAAAAAGGCTCAGGAGACAGTCAGTGCCATGGTTGATCTCAATGGGCGGGTGCGCAAATTTGATCAGGCAGCGTTAGTCTCAATGTCGGTAGATGGCGCTGTGCGCGCAATTGTCGGCGGTGCGAATTATGGAACCAATCAGTTTAACCGGGCAACAAGTGCCAAACGCCAACCCGGATCAGCTTTTAAACCAATCGTTTATTTAGCCGCCTTGAGGTCGGGTTACCAGCCGTCTTCAACTCTGGTGGACAGGCCCATCAACATCCGGGGCTGGCAGCCGAAAAACTACGGCAGATCCTATAGTGGTCGCGTTACTCTGCTTAATGCATTGCGGCGTTCGATCAACACGATACCAGTGCAGATCGCTCAGCTGATCGGGCGTAAAAAAATCATCGAGACCGCGCGGATGCTGGGCTTGAAAAGTAAGCTGATATCGACGCCATCGATGCCGTTAGGCACTTCCGAGGTTACTGTGATGGATTTGACCGGGGTTTTTGCAACTCTTGCCAACGGCGGCCGTGAAGCGACACCTTATGCGGTTCTGGAAATTTCCCGACCTGACGGTAAATTACTTTACAGCCGTGACCAGCAAAACATTGTCCCGCCGCAGATGGTGGAAGCCGATAAAGTGGCCGAGCTGAATTACATGCTCAATCAGGTGGTGGAAGCAGGAACAGGCCGACGAGCGCGATTGAATTTTGCTGATGTCGCCGGAAAAACCGGCACAACGCAGGAATATAGAGACGCATGGTTTTTAGGCTACACATCACGATTGGTCACTGGCGTGTGGTTTGGCAACGATGATTATAGTTCCATGAAGCGGGTAACCGGTGGCAGCCTGCCAGCGCAGACCTGGCGTGAATTCATGATACAAACACAATCCGACCAACCACCAGGATTTATTCCCGGTGTAATTGGTAAAATACGCTCAGCCAGTCTGAAACCGAATGGCCCGTCACCAGCGTTTATCACACCGGCATCGTTGACGGTTGCAGCTCCTGCGGTTGAACCGGGCACCAGGGTTTACATGAGCATGGCTCAGTTGTTCCGGCGTATAGAGGCTGCTATTGAAGAAGAAAACCCGACATCTGTGGCACCGGTGCGAAAGACCATCAAAACCGCCCAGCGGCGATGGTCGACAAGACAACCGACCTTCAGGTTTTCAACCAAGACTTTTATGCTCAATTAACCTATCGTGTCCTAGATGTGAGTTCTGTTTGCAAATTGGATAACCGCATTGCTTAACTGGATCTATTTTCTTATTTCACTGACGATTGGTCTTGGAGCCGGTATATATTCGGCGCAATATGGTGTTCGCCAGGGAGCAGCTGCACCGGCGGTTGTTATTGGGCCGTGGCAGGCGATCACGGAAATTAATGCCAACGAACTCAACCCATATGCTTTGGCGCACAAGTCGAACTATGGCAACCTGAAGTTGGGAAATTTCGAAGCTCTTTATTTCATCGCCAAAAATGATGATAAAAATAAATCACTGTCGGGCAATTGTGAATATGTGGTCACAGGAAAAGTGCCTGAGGCCAAATGGTGGAGCATCACCATCTATGACCAGGACGGCATGCTGATCGAAAATCAGGCTGAGAGATATTCCTTTAACGCCACCAACATACGGCTTAAGAATAACGCTGTATTCAACATCGCATTGGCCGCCAACGCCAGACCCGACAACTGGATCCCAATCAAACCGGACCAGCCATTTGTTATTGTGCTGCGCCTTTATTCCCCTGACATCAATTCCATTCGCGATGCAAATGAGATTTCCTTTCCCGAAATTGAAAGGTTGAATTGCTGATGAAAAAACTTTTGTTCTGGTTGACCACCACTTTGCTGATCGCCGCGATTGGGCACGTCTCCACACTGCTTTATTTCCAGTTCAATCTGCAATCGGCGGCGATTGAAAAAATAGCCGACCAAAAACCACCGAACACTTTGAACCTCTTGGCTTCGGTGGGGGCCAAATCAATGTTTACGTCTTTGGTCAGCCCGGATATTTCCTATGGCTATTGTTCTTACGACGTCAGCGAAAATCCGTTGCGGGTGCGGGTGCAGTTGCCGTCCACCTACTGGTCGCTGGCGGCCTATTCGACAGATGGCAAAAACTTTTTTACCATCAACAATCAGCAAATCAAAACAGGGGAACTGGAAATCGTTTTTGCGCTGGAACAACAACAGACCTACCTTGAAGAAGGTACGACTATTGTGACGCCACCGAGCGAAACCGGCCTATTCCTGTTTCGCACCTTTGTGCCCAACCGTTCTTTAACGGAAGTGGTTCAGGCACAAATGAAAGAGACAAGCTGCACGCCGTTGTAAATCAGGCCGTGTCATATAAAATACGGGGAATGGGTTTTTTCTCAAACCGGCGCTGGCGGGAAAACCGATCCAGTTCGATTTCAAGTCTTTTAACCGAAGCTCTGGCCGGTTTGAGATTCAATTGCGGATCAGAAATTGACATACCATCGATGGCCCTTCGATAGCGCTTGACCCGCATCCTGGCCACGCGTTGAATATAGTTTATTTCCTGCAGGTTTTCGCGTGCCCTGACGGTCACATTATCCCGGTCTGACTGGCTCGCATTTTTAATGGTGGCAAGTCGTCTCGACCTCAATTGATCATCGGCGACAATCGAACGCGACAGATTACGGGCACGTCTGATTAAACTCAAATCTTCTTCGGTTTCGCTGTTAAGAACAAGAGGGTTGCTTTTTACATTTTCCGGCAACTCCACAACAATTTCTTCGACGCCTTGCTGCCGCCCGGTTTTGTTTTTCTGATGTGGTGAAGGTGGTTGCGCCGGTTGAACGGGTGCGAAAGCGGAGAAGAAATTCGGGCTTACGGTGTCACGACCTATGCGGCGGCTGTAGGTGCGCAACAATTGCTCTTTTTCTGTATAAGCAAAATCGCTAACGGGTTCTTCTTTGGCGAAGGCGGAAAATTTGCGAATGGAAGGCAGTATCTCATCATTGAAAACAGATGGTCTGTCTCGGCCAAAGTCGCCTTGAGTTGTGCACGAGACCAAAAACAACATCGAAACCGAGGCAAACAATAACTGCCAGAGGTTAGGACTTTTGGGTGTCATCATTCTTTTGATTTCTGCACCGATTGTTTAATTTGGCGTGCAGGATTGGCGGATGGGTATAGACGGTCTGCCAGACTGAAACCTCGACGTTCAATGCGCACACCGGGAAATATAAAAACCTCTGCCGAGGCATTCGAGCCATCGATTTCACCGCCAGATGTCTCTTTTGGTCTAAACTCCAAAACCACTCCCATAACGTCCTCCTGCACTAGACATTTTTATTCAAGCATTTGAAGAAACAATCGTGCCTTGCCAAACAGCTCGGACAATTCAGACCTTAAGAGGGTTAACATATATATAACACCAGTGCCAAATCGGGAATGTTGTTCAAATTCCTGTTTGGATATGAAGTTTTTCTGCAATTGTTGCAACTTTTACGATTTATCCAGACTTATGTGTTCAGTTGTAAGATACGAATTTTACGACTGGTTGAGCAGGAAAAAGAATGACGCAAGGTGGAAGCAGACTGGAAAGATTGGTGAATCTGGCCAACGAGTCCGGAAGCGATCAACGGCGTAATTTATTGAGTGAAATTACCAGTATCTTTCTTGAAGATACCGGAAGTTACAGCGATCTTGAAAACCAGTATTTCGGCGATATCATGGGCAAGGTTGCCTTTGATCTTGAGCAGGAAGTTCGTGAAGAACTAGCAAACTGTCTTTCCAGTGAAGCCTCGGCACCGCGCGATTTGATCATGCGACTGGCCCAGGACGACATTTCGGTCGCTAAGCCCATAATTGAGAGCAGTTCGATTTTGAACGATGAAGATCTCGTGGAAATTGCCAAAACAAAGTCTCAGGACCACCTTATGGCGATGACGCGACGTAGCGACATCAGCGAGGTTGTGACCGACGCACTGGTGAGCCATGGTAGCGATCAGGTGTTGGAAGGTGTTGTCAAAAATACCGGCGCGCGCATCTCGCAAACGACCATGGCGCAGGTGGTAGAACGTTCACATGACAACGAAAAAATACAGGCACCCCTGATAGAAAGGCCCGATCTGCCATTCGAAATGATGCAAGGCATGTTTGATCAGGTGTCGATGGAGCTGAAGCAGAAAATCCTGAAACAGACCAAGGAAATTGCACCGGAAAAACTTGATGAGATGCTTTCCTCGGTGCGGGCGAAGTTCGACCGTAAAGGCAAAGTACGCAAACGGGTCTTGAGCAAACCGGAATTGTTCGTTCAGGATCTCGAAGATACAGGAAAGCTGAAAGAAGGCATTTTGGTATCCCTTATTCGCTCGAATAAATTCACTGAATTTCTTTTGGCCTTCGGAAAACTGACGGATATTGATCTTGCCACCGCCAAACGTCTGGTTCAGGATGCCTCAGGTGAAGGATTGGCTGTTGCCTGCAAAGCCAGTCAGTTTGATCGCTCAACCTTTTCCTCCGTCCTTCTGGCATTGTCGCAAGGAAACTCGCGATCCATCGACGAAACCTATAAGCTGATCAACCTCTATGATCGCATTGAATTACCCGTAGCCCAGCGCACCTTGCGCTTCTGGCGGGTGTGCAAGCAAGCCAGCGAAACTGATGGTGATGACGGCGAAGCAACCGAAAGTGAAAAACCGCTGGTAAGCGCTTCCGCCTAATTCTTAATCTTCACTCAACACATTATCTAAAAAAACCCGCCCTTGACTGTCTTCAATTTCTATTACCCAGAAATCGGGGTCGTAGCCACGCTGGCGCTCGAGATAAGCATCAATCTCTGCTTCGGGACGAGGGTGCGCACCTAACGGCTGTGACCATCTTCTCTCACCATTTTCGTCATGGGCACCACCGGGTGCAGCGCCATAAATAGTGGCGGTACCGTTGAGGAAATTGGATTTGACGAAAACGCTACCGGCATCCTCATTACCTTTTTGCAGCAACATTGCGGGTAGACCCGCATCATTGCACCGGCGCAGATGTGCCTGTACCCATAGTTTTGTTTTCAATCGCAACATTCAAAGTGCCATGATTTGTTCATAATCTGGGGAATTCCGGGCCAGCCCTCTCCCCCCTGCCCAACCACCCGAGGGGGGTACCCGAGGGGTGGGTGG
>JAJFHS010000018.1 GCA_021775475.1 Hyphomicrobiales bacterium | reverse complement strand
ATGAAGCCAAAAGAACCTGTTGAGACCAACCAGCACGATATGTTTCGCTCAAGGCTCGATCAGATCATTGATATGAGCCATGAGAAGGTGATTTTGACCGGTGCGATTGACTGGCAATTTTTGTCAGATAAATGTGGGCAGAATTATACCGACCGGGCCGGTCATCCGCCGCTGTCAACCCGGTTGATGGCGGGTCTGCACATTCTCAAATATGCCGACAACCTGTCTGACGAGGAACTTTGTGCGCGCTGGGTGGAGAACCCGTATTACCAGTTCTTTTGCGGTGAAGAGTTTTTCTGCCATGAACTGCCCTTTGACCGCTCTTCCATGACCAGGTGGCGCCAGCGCATGGGTGAGGATCAGATTGAAGCACTGCTGGCCGAGAGCCTGAATGTGGCTGTCAAGATGGGAGCTGCAAAACCATCTGACTTCACAACTGTGATTGTTGACACCACGGTGGCCGAAAAGAACGTTGCTTTTCCAACTGATGCAAAGCTCATGAACAAGGCGCGTGTGCGGCTGGTCAAGATGGCGCGCAAGCACGGGCTGAAACTGCGCCAGTCGTACAAGAGGGTTGGAAAATATGCCTTGATCATGCAGCAGCGCTATGCTCATGCCAAACAGTACAAACGGGCCAGACGGCAGTTAAAGAAGCTCAAAACATGGTTGGGCCGTACCATTCGCGATATTGGCCGCCAGATCAAAGGCAACGACGTGCTTGAAGATATCTTCCGGGCCGAACTGTGGAAGGCGAACCGGGTGCGCACCCAACGCCCCCGCGATGACATCCCGAAAAAGATCTACTCCCTGCATGCGCCAGAGGTCGAGTGCATCGGTAAAGGCAAGGCACACAAACCTTACGAGTTTGGCATCAAAGCCTCCATCGCCACCACACTCAACCGTTGCAAGGGCGGCCAGTTCGCCGTCCATGCCAAGGCATTGCCGGGCAGGCCCTATGACGGTCATACGCTCAAAACCATCCTGCCACAGATCGAGGCGCTCACCGGGGCTGGCCTCAAACGCATTTTGGCCGATGCAGGCTACAAGGGCCACAATGCCAACCTTGAGCACAAGTTCAAAGTCTTCACCACCGGCCAGAAACGCCGAATGACGCCCGAAATCAAGCGCAAAATGAAACGCCGTGCCGCCGTTGAGCCGGTGATTGGGCATATCAAAAACGAACACAGAATGACCCGCAACTACCTCGCCCACAAACACGGCGATGCCATCAACCCCATCCTCGCAGCAGCAGGATACAACTTCCGCCTCATCCTCAAGTGGATCAAGCTTCTTTGGCTCAAAATCTGGATCATCTGGATAGTCAGTCAATCAGCCAAAATCGCGTAGTTCACGTTCGACAGGGTAAACTGAGGAACTTTTGCATCAGATTACCGTTGTCTGACAGTTCTACCATGGAAGAAAAAATTCCTCGTACAGCGCCTTCACGCACCTTGTGGCGCAAGCTTGCCGCATAAAGCGCTGAAGCATAGGCGGGCAGCTGGCTGGTTCGTTGAATGAACGCGTCCAAAAAATCTTTTGGATTAGCGTTGGCATGGTCAACAATCTGGCGGCTCAGGAAACAATCTTCAGGGGAGATATTGCCTTCTATATCAGTAAAACTCAGGGCCCTTTCAGGATGGGCATTGGCGAGCATAAGTGCCGTGAGGCCACCCATCGAGTGTCCAACCAGATGGAATTTTTCGATATTTGCCCGATCAAGCATCACTAATGCTGTTTTGACCAAAAATGGAATGGAGATTTTCGAAAGACCCATACAAATGGTTTCACCGCAGCCCGGGGCATCATAAGCCAGAAATGGTCTGTCATCAAAAACCGGGTAACACACAATATCGGCGTAGTCTTCTTTCGTTGAGCCAAACCCGTGTAAGAATAATATGGGTGCGCGCGCACCGCCGCGTTGAATTGCAGCGACTTTCAGTGAAGTGCCGTCAATCTTAAAATTATGAACAGTCTTGTCGAATTCAGTTCCCATAATTTAATCCTTAATCACTCAGTTGCTCAAGGCAACATTGCGAGTGGGAACTGTCATTTTTCTGACCCGGAAAATCCGCTACCGGCAGTTTTGTAAGACTGTCTTGGCGGGGCGAAAACATCGATCACCATCATGCCCTCGTTCCCAGCTTCTATGCCGTGTTTTATACCGCCCGGCGTTAGCCAGAAATCGCCCGCTTTTACCGCAACACGTTCGCCATCTTGAATTCGAATACCGTGACCAGATTGGCAAATACCCCATTGTTCCTCAGGATGGCTGTGTATTTTGCCTACCGATCCGGGCTCAAGACGGACAACAGAAATCATCGCCTGGTCACCGACAAAAATCGACGTATCAACGCCCGGTGCCAAATTCCGCTCAATGCCGCCTTGCAACGTTTTTAAATTGAAAAAATGCTTTTTGCCCACGGTGCTCTCCCATATTGAAATTTTAACATGCTGTTTTTAGCGCAATTTTTACATTCGTTATATGACTATTGACATATGTTTTTGATATGCAAAAAGTATCAAATGGATTTTCGCCTGCTGCGCCACCTGTCGTATTTCAAGATTGTTGCCGAAGAGCGCCATTTCGGACGCGCCGCCAAACGCCTGGGCATTTCCCAACCACCCTTGAGCCAGCAGATAAAAATTCTGGAAAGCAATTTGGGTGTTCGCCTTTTTGAACGCTCACGCAGTGGCGTTAGCCTGACAGCAGCGGGGCATCAAATTCTCCCCGCCGTTGAACAGTTAGTATCTGAAGGCGAGAATTTGGAATCTACAGTGATGGAAGCCCGGTTGGGCCGCATCAGCAGAATATCAATCGGCGCAATTGCATTTACGATGTCGGAACTGCTGCCAGCGATTCTCAATACTGCCAGAAGCCAGATGGAAAACCTCAGCATCTATATTCGCGAGTTCGATTCCAGTGAAGCGTTGATCGCACTGGAAAATGAGGACATTGACATTGCGTTCTTGCGCGCCGAAGAAAGTAATGGAAGTCTGAAAATCATTCCCCTGGTTCGCGAGAAGCTTGTCCTCGCAATACCGTTCGACCACTCTATGGCAAAACAGGATCGAGTAAATCTTGACACACTGGCACGGGAGCGAATGGTGTTTTGTCCGCGGGAAATCAGCCCCTTTTACTTTGATCGCATTCTGGCAATTTGCCGGGCAAAGGTATTGTCGCCGAGAATTGATTTTAATGCCCGCTCAATCACCTCTCAACTTGCTTTTGTTGCCTGCGGAACAGCAATAGGTCTTGTCCCGGAAAGTATGATGAATGATGAACACGAGAATATTCGATTTTTGCCTGTAGAAGGTGATACCAACATCGTCACCTGCGCTATTGCATGGAATGACAACAACCAAAATCCGGTTATTCAGGAGTTTATCAACATGGTCTGCCGGGAGACCGGTTCTATCAATTCCAATCAAGACAATTGAGCTTTTGATTATCTCTGCCCAGGCTGTGATTTATCTAAATTCTTCTCACCGGCATTGTCGCACATCGAAACGACCCTCCGGTGCTGGGGACAAGGTCAAACTGAACTTCAATCACCCGGTATCCCGATTTTCTCAATTCCTGGTTTACTCTTGAGCATTCAGGCGCTGATCTGGCGATGAGTGTATCGGGCTTGATGGATAGAATATTGGTGGCCAAAGCTCAAGCAGATGTGAAATACCTGTGAATTCCTCTTTTCGGCTGTGATCATGCATGGCGGCAATGACCAGAACATCGCCAATAACAAACCCGATATCACGCGGGCAGGTCTGGTCCTGAACTGTTTCAGGTGCAAGCCTTGGCTCATACACATGGACACCATTTTCTCTCAGTGCGTGTTTGAACGAGTTAAACTCTGGAATGAGAGACACTTCAGTCGGATAGACACCTGAGACAAAAGTATTTTTCTGGGTTTCATTAACAACCTCAACGCGTTCAGCATCGCGATGATACCCATGTGCAGTTCCCACCACTACATCGGTTAGCCGATCATATTCATTGACGACATTCAGTGTAATTTTCTTCAACTGCGAACCTCTTGTAAAACCATGAACGGCAAGGACCAAATCATGTTGCAGGTCAATGAATCATCAGCAGAAAGTTTTGATGAGCAAAGGCATTATAGAATGCCACCCGAGCCGGAAAGTCGACACCGTGCATGGGCAGCGGGTGAAACTCGCCAATCACCGCATAAAGAGATTAATTTGGCAACTTTCCCGGAAATTCAGGTTGTTACCTATCGTGCATCCGACTACTCTTTTTGACAACTTATCCAGGAGGATTAATCCAACGACAAACAAAGGGAATAGAATGTCTGACATATCGATAATTGGCCTTGGCGCCATGGGGAGCGCACTCGCCCAAACACTTTTATCAAATGGATACTCAGTGACTGTATGGAACCGCTCTATTGAAAAGACGGAACCACTGGCATCCGCCGGTGCAACAGTGGCCAATACGGTTGCGCAAGCAATGGCTGCAAGTCCCGCAGTCATCACCTGTATTACCTCACATCATCATACTATGGAACTCTTGACAGAAAATGCTTCTTACTTGAGTGGGAAGACTGTTATCGAACTCAGCACCGGAGGGGCGAATGAAGCGGAGGCGTTGGCCAGCTTGCTATCGAAAAACAATGCCGACTGGCTCATAGGAATCATCAACGCCTACCCAACGGCAATAGGCAAACCCGAAACTGTACTTACAATTGTCGGAGCGCCCGAAGTTTGGGAAAAATGGCAATCGGCCATAAAAATCTTGGGCGGAAAATCAACTCATGTAGGTACCAAAGCTGGAATGCTAGCTGCTTTATTCGCTGCTCTGTTCACCACTAGACAAGGCTTCATGTTCGGGATGATTTTTGGCGCACTGGTTTGCAAGAAAGCCGGGATACCGCTTGACACATTTGCGCAACAGATACCGGTGTCGCTCGGTGTATTACCAAGTTATCACCAGTATTTCTCTGATACTGTTCCCGGGAAGAAATTTGATAATCCACCGGCAACAATGACGACATATGCCGCTGCACTTGACGATGCTCTCAGCACCTTCAAGGAAGTTGGCGCACCATCAGATCTGCCTCAGCTTTTCAGTGATCTTGCTCATAAAGGGGTAGATGCCGGGCTAAATGATAAAGCCCTGACGGCGCTTGTCGAACTTCTCGGGAATGAATGAAGTAAGATCATACCCGCAAACACCACTGCTGGGTGCCAGTGCCTGCATCTTTGATCAGGACAGGGTGTTGCTGGTATTAGGAGCAAGACCACCCAAACAAGGCCTGTGGTCTTTGCCCGGCGGGCTGGTGGAGGTCGGCGAAACATTACAACAGGCAGCGGCGCGCGAACTTTTGGAAGAAACCGGTCTCAGTGCGGATTTTCTGGGCCTGGCCGACTGGGTTGAGGTTATCAGCCGCGATGATACCGCCATCGAGTATCATTTTGTCATTGCCATGTTTGTTGGCCAATTTACTCACGGCGACATTTTAGTCGGCGATGACGCCGCAAAAGCCCAATGGTTTGAGGTGTCCGAGCTGTCGCAATTACAAATGACAAAGGGCACAGCTGATCTAATTCTCAAGGCTTATAAAGGCTGGGTTGAAGGCAGCTTTTGATGCTCCCTCTCAAATCCCTCACAGGAGATTGATTGGAGTTACGCCAAAATCACGGGCAAACTAAAACCATGACTTATAAAACCCATTTTTCCTTTGCCGTTTTTGTCGCTGTAATTTTCTTTGGGCTGGGGGGCCAGCCGTCTTCGGCTTTCAGCGATCCCGACCGCTGGAAAAACATGGGGTGGGCGCAGACTGATTTTTCCAAATCATCGATTGACCTCAAGGAAATCCTGTCAGGCGGCCCACCCAAAGACGGCATCCCGTCGATTGACAAGCCTGAGTTTACCAACCTGGCCGACGTTAAAGACATCAACGCCAAAGAGCCGGTTATCACTGTGAGTATCAACGGTGATGCCCGCGCCTATCCCATCCGCGTGCTGATCTGGCATGAAATCGTCAATGACACTGTTGGCGGCACACCGCTTGCTGTCACCTTCTGCCCGCTGTGCAATTCGTCCGTCGTCTTTGACCGCCGTGTTGGTGACAAGCTGCTCGATTTCGGCACCACCGGCTTGTTGCGCAAGTCAAATCTCGTCATGTATGACCGCCAGACAGAAAGCTGGTGGCAGCAGTTTACCGGTAAATCCATCGTCGGTTCCATGCTCAACACCAGTCTCGCCCTGATCCCGTCGCGCGTTGAATCGTTTGAGAAATTCAAGCAGCGTTTTCCAAAGGGCAAAATACTTATTCCCAACAATGTCTCCATGCGCCGCTACGGCACCAATCCTTACGAGAGCTACGACACCATGCCACGGCCGTTCCTGTTTTCAGGTGAATTGCCAACAGACATCAGCCCCATGGCCCGGGTCATCGTCTTTGAAGCCGGGGGCAAAAAGCAGGCTGTCGCCATGAAGCTGCTCAATGAGCGCAAAAAGCTTAAAGTTTCAAACGTGACATTAAGTTGGTCTGCCGGTCAAAATTCAGCGCTCGATACCCGTCGCATTGATCAGGGCCGCGACGTCGGCAATGTGGTAGTGCAGCAAGACAGCGCCGATGGACTACAGGATATCGTCTACGATATTACCTTTGCTTTCGTCATCAAGGCATTTTCGCCCGACGTCAAAATTCAGCAGAATTAAGGCTTTTGCCAAATCGCACTCGACCCGCCTGAACAGGCGCGATAAAAGAAACGTGTGCTCAACACCTTTTCTCTGCGGATATGTCTGATGTTTTCAACTGCCAAAAAAGTAATCTGCTTTTTGTGCCTGGCATTTGCACTAAGCGCCTATGCGCCGGCTGTTGAGGCCGCCAGCCATCAAGGTCCCAGCTCACGCAGCTATGAGCGCAATCTGCTCAGGCTTTCGCAAATTCTGGGCGCTATCCACCATCTGCGTGAAGTCTGCAATGCCAACGAAGGCCAGCTTTGGCGCAAAAAAATGGTTGAACTGCTGGAAACCGAAGCACCAACGCCTCAGCGCCGCGCGCTTCTTGTCGATAAGTTCAATCAGGGATACCGCGGTCATCAACTGGCTTTTCCAGCTTGCACAAAAAAGGCTACCGCCCGGATCAGGAAATTTGTCAAAGAGGGTGCCGCATTGGCCACGAAAATTGCCAAATCGCGTGAAAACACCACCAATTAGGCCATTTTTCCCACCGTTAACCTTTTGTTATTTTCTTGGCACATGGGCTAGCGGCTTATGCTAGAACTTTGAAGTTACTTCCGGCCAATCGAAAAAACTGTATTTCAGCGGCGTTACGGATTAATGTTCTGTTAAGTAAATGTTGTGTGACGAGTTTAAGTGAGTTTGTGAGTATGTCGAGCCAGCTGTCCAGTATTACCGACCAAAAGAAAATCAAAAAAGACAAACAAGCCGCCCTGCGCTACCTGCTGGATGCCTGGGAAGAAGCGGTTTATGATGGCGTCGATCCCGATGTGCTCTCGTCTGCCGCCATTTTTACCGCTCTCAGCGACATGGTTGCGACGTATGGCGAAGACGCTGTTGCCGATATGACCGACGGTCTGTCACAGCGCATCAAGAACGGTGAATTCACCATTGATCGTATTTTGCAATAATCACCCGCAATAAAATCACCGCTCCGAATAAAACAAAAATACATCCCGAGATCCGGTTGACGGTGGCAATGGCGTTATCGCCGATCCTGTGACGAAAGCTGTGTAACATCCCAGCCAGAAACAGCCACCACAAAAAGCTGCCCGCCATAACCGCCGCCACCAGCGCCAAAGCCTGCCAGTAAGTATTTGGCAAATCAACCCAACCACCAGCACTACCAAAAAAAGCGGCAAACCCCAGCACCATCGCCGGGTTGGTTATGGTCATAAAAAAAGTTGTTCCCACCAGTGCCGCATTACCAATAATACCAGCTCCTTCACGATCAGGCTCCCGCGTGGTTTTACCCAGCAGCGTGCGCAGGCCCAATCCAATTAAAAACACACCGCCAATGATTTCAATCCAGCTACTGTAGCCGATTAATATCCCTGAAACTGACGTCAGGGAAAATGCGGCAATGGCGGCAAACATGCCATCCCCCAATACAGCCCCCATACCGGTAAACAATCCGGCACTGAAGCCGCATTTCAGGCTGCGCTGAATACACATGATATTTATCGGGCCAATGGGAGCGGCAACTGCCACGCCAATCACTATCCCGGTTAATACCAACTGCCACTCAATCATCCTTCAGCCTTCCCAAGCCACGATTAATTCGTCATACTAATAAGGCAGATAGCAATAATTTGTTAACGATATCAATGAGACCATGCCAACAGGTCAAAATTTCAAAAAGGACATGATTTAAGCCAAAAAGGAGGAGATATGATTAAGCAAAGCGTGGCTATTGAAAAATTTCGCCTGACGACAGCTGAAATTCTCTACCATTTACCGGATTTTCCGACGGTTTTGCAAAGCTACATCTGGCAGGAACTGGATATGCAGCCGGAATTCCCGGTCTTGAACCGGTTTTTAACCTTCTGGCAACAAGAACTCGACGGGCCTCTGCATTCGGTAAGAGTAGCCTCAAAAGGCATCATGTCACCGGTGGATTTACGTTATTTCGATTGTTCATTCACGCTGCACTAACCCAGATCAAAAATCTCGCGCGCTTCATCAGGGCTGGCAACGTGGCCGCCAACCGCCTCGACGATTGTAACCGCACGCTCAACCAGAACCGCATTGCTTGACGCCAGCACCCCGCGTGACAAATAGATATTGTCTTCAAGCCCGACGCGCACATGACCACCAGCAATACACACCTGGGCTGCCATGGGAAATTGCGTTGCCGCAATACCAAAGCCCGACCACGCAGTATTTTCCGGCAACATCGATTTCATATACAAAACCGTTTCTGGCGTTGCCGGGGCACCCCACGGTATCCCTAAGCACAATTGAAACATTGGCGGAGGGTCAATCAACCCGTCTTCAATCATCTTGAGAGCGAGGCGCAAATGCCCCGGCTCAAACACTTCCAGTTCGGGTTTTGTACCGGTTTTTCGAATGCGTCTGGCCATCTGGCGCAAATGTTCCGGCGTGTTCATAAAAACATATTCGCCAAAATTCAATGTGGCGATGTCGAGCGTACAGACTTCCGGTTGCAACTCCTCAATGTGAACCACGCGGTTTTCCGGGCTGGTCAAGGTTGTGCCTTCGCCCGGTGCTGACGGATCATCAACTCCTCCCGGCGCATATCGCGCGCCAGCACCCGTGGTGAGATTAATAACAAGCTTTGAATTGGCTTGTTTCAACCCTTCCATAACGTCGCGATAAAGCGACAACTCCATCGATGGTTTTGCGGTTTTGGGATCACGTACATGAATATGAGCGATGGCCGCCCCGGCACGTTCAGCCTCAAGTGCTGATTGCACAATTTGTGCCGGCGTCACCGGAATGGCCGGGTTCATATGGGCATTTTCCATACCCCCGGTTAAAGCGCAGGTAATGACGGTTTTAGTTACCATGATCGAAAATCCTCACCAAAATTTCAATGCCTCACCACCGGCAACACCAATCAGTTCATCGTCCCACATCACCCGGTGACCGCGAATAACAGTGCCGCGCACCCAGCCTTTGACGTGTTTGCCCGCAAGCGGTGTCCAGCCACAAGTACTCTCTATCCAGTCTTCTTCGATAACGCGTTCAGCTTTCATGTCGACAATGGTAAAATCCGCATCATACCCCGCCGCTATGCGCCCCTTGCCGGCAATGCCAAAAATTCTCTGCGGACCATGACTGCTGAGATCGACAAAACGTTCGAGCGACAGGCGACCGGCATTGACATGATCGAGCATCACCGGCACCAGGGTCTGAACTCCGGGCATGCCCGAGGGCGAATTAGGATAGAGCTGGTCTTTTTCTTCGCGCGTGTGCGGTGAATGATCAGACCCCAGAACATCGGTGATACCGGCATTGAGGCCCCACCACAGTTTTTTCTGGTTGTCTAAATCCCGTATAGGCGGATTTAACTGTGCATAGGTTCCCAGGCGATCATAGGCGTCTGGCGTAAACAGCGTCAGGTGAGACGGCGTCATTTCAACCGTTGCCACTTGTTTGTGGCAGCCCAGATATTCAATTTCCTGCGCCGTTGAGATATGCAGAATATGCACTTTTGCACCAGTTTTATAGGCCAGGTTTACCAGTCGCTTCGTGCACTTTAAAGCCGCCTCATTATCGCGCCACTCGGTATGACTGTGAGGATCATTGTGGCGGCGCACGTCCATGCGCTCAATCAACCTTTGTTCATCTTCGGAATGAAAAGCTGCCCGCCGGTTGATCGTGCTCAAAATACGCTCAAGGCTTTCATCATCATCAACCAGTAGATTACCGGTAGAGGAGCCTGCAAACACCTTGATGCCGCAACATCCCGGCAGACGCTCAAAATCCGCCAGTTCATCAACATTGTCGCGTGTTCCCCCCATATAGAAGGCAAAATCACAATACATCCGATGATGCGCCCGTGACACTTTATCGGCCAGTGCTGCTTCATCTGTTGTGGTGGGAGAGGTATTGGGCATTTCGAAAACTGCGGTAACACCCCCCATAACAGCGGCGCGGCCACCATTTTCAAGGTTTTCCTTATGCTCACCGCCGGGTTCACGAAAATGCACCTGAGTGTCGATGACGCCGGGCAAGACATGCAGACCGGTGACATCAATCACTTTATCGCACTGTGAGGTATCAAAAAATCCGATGTCCGCTATCTTGCCGTCGCGTACCGCAATATCGCGCGCGCCGATACCATCTTGATTGACAACGGTTCCCCCTTTAAGAATGAGATCGAACATGGATGACATATAAGGGTGTATTCCCGGATTGTGTTTGCCTAAGTTAAGAACTCAATTTTAGACTGGCAGAGTTTAATCGCAATGACTATCCTCAATTTTTGCACCCTTAATTACCGCAGCGTCATCGAAATCACCGGGAGTGACGCACAGGACTTTCTTCAAGGCCTGATTACCAACAATATTTCTGCCGTCAATCCGGGCAAGGCAGCCTATGCGGCTTTATTGACACCACAGGGAAAAATTCTGTTTGATTTTTTTGTCAACCAGCCTCAGCCCGGCACTTACTGGCTTGAATGCAGCCGTCAACAAGCCGCTGATCTGGCCAAACGACTGACATTTTACAAGTTACGCGCTGACGTCACCATCACAGCCTTAAGCGATGATCACAAGGTAACCTGCCTCTGGGGCGAAGGTGCAAACGACCTGCTAGAGGACAAACAGGCAGGCACTGTTTTGGGTGGGTACGGCTATGTTGATCCCAGAACAGCGAAAGCCGGTTTGCGAATAATTGCCACCACTGACGTTTCGCCAAATGCCGGTAACATGGTTGACGAAAGCGCCTATACCGCTCACCGGGTTCATCTGGGCCTTGCCGACAGTGACGACGACATCGGCTCCTCCCAGCGCTTTGTGCATGAGTGTAATCTCGATATGACCAACGGTGTCGATTTTTCCAAGGGATGTTATGTCGGCCAGGAAGTGGTCTCGCGCATGCATCATAAACAAGCCGCACGCAAACGTATCCTGCCCATCTCCTCCAGCCTGCCCCTTGCAACCGGTACGGCAATCACGGCACAAGACAAACCCATCGGCGAAGTTTTAACCGTCACCGACACCGGTGCGCTGGCGGCACTTCGCCTTGACAAGGCCGATGCAGCGATTGAGGCGGGAGAGGCGATAACCGTCGACGGCACAGCCATAACGCTGATTAAACCAGACTGGGCAACTTTTACATTCCCGGGAGAGCCCAAAAATGAATGACGCCACTACGCGTTGCACCTGGCCCGGCGAAGACGAATTTTATGTCGCTTACCATGACGAAGAATGGGGCGTGCCGATCTATGACGATCAGCCTTTGTTTGAAAAGCTGATACTGGACGGTTTTCAGGCCGGGCTTTCGTGGATCACAATCCTGCGCAAACGCGACCGCTTCATTGAAGTATTCGAAGGTTTCGATCCGGAAAAAATTGTCAGATTTACTCCCGAAAAAATCGAAACCCTGATGCAGGATACCGGCATTGTCCGTAATCGCCTGAAGATTGAAGGAACTGTAAAAAACGCCCGTGGCTACCTGGCCATTCAGGAAGATATGGGGTTTTCCAACTACCTGTGGGGTTTTCTCGACGGTGAACCGTTGCAAAATAATTTTGCAATTTTTTCTGATATTCCAGCACAAACTGAATTAAGCCAGCGGATTTCAAAAGACCTGAAATCGCGCGGCTTCACTTTTGTCGGCCCGACAATTGTCTATGCTTTCATGCAGGCGGTTGGCATGATCAACGATCACACAACCGATTGCTTCAGACACAGGGAATGCGTGGCACTGGCCAGAAAACCGGGCTCATGAAGGCAAAGAAGTCCGAACCGCCGCGCGCGTGGCAACGTATGTTGAGTGGCAGGCGTCTTGATCTGCTCGATCCTTCACCCCTCGACATCGAGATAGACGATATTGCGCACGGCCTCGCCCGAGTCGCGCGCTGGAACGGCCAGACTTTGGGCGATCACGCCTTTTCTGTTGCCCAGCATTCCTTGCTTGTGGAAGATATCTGCCTTCACCTCAAACCGAAATTCGAGCGCAAATGGCGACTTGCCGCCCTGCTGCACGATGCCGCTGAATATGTGGTCGGCGATATGATCAGCCCGTTCAAGGCGGCATTAGGTCTTGATTACAACAGTTTCGAAGATGACCTCATGGTCGCCATCCATCGGCGCTTTGGCCTGCCGCCCGCCTTGCCCGCACCTGTCAAAAAACTCATCAAGCGTGCAGACAAGGCATCAGCCTTTCTTGAAGCCACCCAACTGGCCGGTTTCAGCATCGAAGAAGCCTCACGCTTTTTCACCCGCCCCACAGGGCTTTCCGGAAAGGCTGAAACGTATCAGCTTACGCCTCTGGCAGCGCACAAAGCCCAGGCCGAGTTTCTGGCACGATTTGATCAATTGAAATAACTGGAAAGCATCAGCATATGATTTTTGTTTGTTCACTAACCGCAGTTGATGCCACAATTGCCCAACACCAACCCAGCCACCTCATTTCCCTGTTGGGTCAAGAAACAATGATTGAAACACCTGAAGCAATAACCGGCGATAATCATTTAAAGCTTTCCATGAATGACATCTCAACACCGCAAGCGGGCTATGTTACCCCTGGCGAGGCTCATGTTGAAAGGCTGATCAACTTTGTGCAGGACTGGCAGCAAACCTCACCGCTGCTGATACACTGCTGGGCTGGCATCAGCCGCTCTACTGCTGCTGCCTACATAGCCTTGTGTCTCAACAATCCCGAAGCAGACGAAAACCTGCTTGCGCAATTATTACGCGACGCTTCACCCTCAGCCACGCCCAACAAGTTGATTGTCCATCACGCCGATAATATGCTCGGTCGCAACGGGCGTATGGTTGACGCCATCGAAACCATCGGCCGCGGCGCGTCTGCCTGGCAGGGTGCTGTATTCTCATTACCACTCAAGGTTTAGAGCACTTGACTGATCCACATCCAGACAGCCGCATCGTCATCAGCCTCAATGCCGCTATCGTCACCGTCGATGTGGATGAGGCTGCAATCTTTGTGGTCAGACCAGTTGGCGCAACAGATCGCAGTCTGCCCTATGGACCCTTCGAGCCGGAAAATCACCTGACGTTAGAGCGCGGGCTGCGCGCTTGGGTGAGTGAACAAACACAACTAAGTCTCGGCTATGTGGAACAACTATACACCTTCGGTGACCAGGGCCGTCACTCTTTGCCAGACCAACCCGGTGTTGCCCATGTGTCGGTTGGATACCTTGCCTTAACGCGACGCCAGACCGGGAATAAGCAAACCCCACAAGGGCGCTGGTACAACTGGTATGATTTTTTCCCGTGGGAAGACTGGCGCCAACATAAACCGGCGATTATTGACGACATTATTGTTCCCGCACTAGAAGCCTGGGCTGATAATTCACCAAATCCGAACAGACAGCATCGAGCGCACCAGCGCATAAATCTGTGCTTTGGTCTCAGCGGCCTTGCCTGGGATGAGGAAAAAACCCTGGAGCGTTATGAACTCCTCTATGAAGCAGGCCTTGTGGCCGAAGCCGCCCGCAAGGGTCGCCACCAGCACAATGCCCAACTGGCTCAGCACATGGGCCAGCAGATGAACCACGATCATCGCCGCATTCTGGCCACCGCCATGGGGCGCTTGCGCGGCAAACTTAAATACCGCCCGGTAATCTTCGAACTGATGCCGCCTGAATTCACCCTGTTTGAGTTGCAACGTAGTGTCGAAGCCATCTCCGGCCGACATCTGCACAAGCAGAATTTCCGCCGACTGGTTGAAAAAGGCGGACTGGTCGAAGCCACCGGCACCATGTCCACCACCACCGGCGGCAGACCGGCCTCGCTGTTTTCCTTCCGCCGCGAAGTCCTGCAGGAACGCCCGGCCCCGGGTTTAAGAGTTTCCGCCCGGCGCTAGAGCACTGCGCTTTCATCATAGCAGTTATGAATGGTCTTTTTGATTTGGATCAATAAGTGTTGGAGATTACCCCGATATATAAAAATTCGTGGGGGTATTCTCCGCTGGTATTGCCGAGGGCTTTGCAAGCGCAAACTCGAGAGGTAATTATTAAAATGCAGTTTTCTAAAAGCAATAGACCGGGTTTTTCCGGTATCTCAAAACTTTGGACAGCAGGTGCCATAGCCGGTCTGGCCGGTGGTGCCGCCGAGGTTTCATGGATTGCCATCTATGCAAATATTTCCGACAGCGAGGCCTCTACGGTTGCGCGCGGCGTTACCCAGACGGTTTTCCCGTTGCTGGTGGCATCAGATGCAGCCGTGCCGCTGGGCATTGCCATACATATGGGGCTTGCGATCCTACTTGGCATTGCAATTTTCGCCTTCGTGCGCTCCTTCCTGCCGCCCACACTACCCGCAGCCTTTGAACCTATCGCCGTGATTGGCTTGCTCGTTGGCGTCTGGGGATTAAATTTTTTCATCATTTTACCAGCACTCAACCCGGCTTTCACAACTCTGGTTCCCTACACCACCAGCCTAATTTCCAAGGTACTGTTTGGTGCTGCCGCAGCGCTGGTATTCAAATTCCTGGGCGGTACTTCACCCGTTGCCGGAAAACTTAGAAAGGAGATAAAACATGTCTAAAGAAATGATTTTAATGCTCCACCCTACATTCGGCGTTCTTGCCATGATTGCGGCTGTCTGGGTGTTCGTTGAAGCTCTAAATGCGAGCGATGGAAACATTGCCCGTCTTCGCCGCGTCAGTGTATTGGCAACCGTTCTGCTCTGGTGTGCCTATATCGTCGGCGGCTACTGGTATGTCATCTATTACGGTGGCGACAAAGCCATTATCAAAGCCGGTCCCTGGCCCTTTGCCCATAGTCTGGCCATGGAAACCAAAGAACATCTTTTCTTTACACTGCTGTTGTTGGGCACATTCCTGCCAATCGCTGCTTACGGTGATGTCGTCAAGAAAAAGGTTACGCGAAATCTGGTCCTGTGGACATCGGCACTGGTGGTGCTCATGGGCCTGGCCATGGAAGGTGCGGGCGCTTTAATCGGCATGGGTGTCAAAGTCGCTCTGCTCGCCAAACTGATATAAGGAGTAAAGATAATGACGACACATCAAACTGATATGACCGATATTGCCAGCGCAAAGGTAACCGGGTATGGCATTTCCTATGCCATCACCAGCATATTGAGCGCCCTACTTGTTATTCTCAAGGAAGGTAACGAGAGTGTATTCCAGCTAATGGTGTCTCTCACCGGCCATCACTGGATCACACATGGGGTGCTTGATGTGCTCCTGTTCGTCGTGCTGGGCGCTGTATTAAGCAGCCGGAACATAACCGTGAGTGGCAACACTTTGATTGCATCGGTGGTCGGCTCTACCATTGTGAGCGGATTGATTATCGCGGGATTTTTCGTTATCTGAAGAAAATACCGGAACGTTTTATGACGCAGCTGAAGCGTTCCGGGAAAAGAGATTTTAAAACACTGGATTTAAAACTCTGGTTAAGCAGTTGGTTTGACATTACAGCGTTCATATATCGGATTTCGGGCTTCTATATAGGCATAAAGACTCATGGAATGCAGGGGCGTTGGAAATCTTCGTACTTTTACATCCGCAAAAAAATATTTAACGAGTTTGATAATTTCAGGGGCTGTATTGACATGTTCATGACGCATCAAAACTCCATAATCAAGCCGGTTGCGCAGCCAAAAGCTGATGCCTGTGGTGCAGCGCCAGCCCAACCACCACATCAAGCCGCCTTCGCTGGGAATGCCCGCCTGAAATACGCCGCCTTCTTTCAAATGTTGGCAACTCAAAGCCAGTTCATAAGGCAGGTTGGTCATATGCTCCAGAACCGCTATGGAAATAATGCGAGAATATTTTTTATCCATGGGAACGTCGGATAAATTGTCATAAACGGCCTCTACCTGTTTCAAGCGATTGCTGCCCTGATAAAGCTCGGTGAAAGGCTCGACAATATCGTAGCCGGCTATTTTTTCTTCAAACTTCAGGTGGTTCAGTGTGCCTGCGCCCAGTTCAAGCGTCGAACTTGAATGTGCTGCAATGTGATGATGCATCCAACCTTCAAGTTTTTTGGCCATCCCCTCGACAACCCGCTCTCCCTCTCGATTGAGTTTGTATTCTTTTTCAAAAATAGCCGTATGCTCAGGCGTCAAGGCGGGACGAACGCGTGGATAACTTGCCAAAAGAGACTGTATATCACCCATCTTTTTCGCCTTCAGCTGTTTGGGTAGAGGTATCGTCTTCGGCAAACTGCTCGCGCATAGCAAGGTGAAGCGGGGTTTTCGGAATATTTTGAAGGTCAAATCCGAGCGCAGAAAGTATGAGTTGCATCCCGATAATAATTGGCAAAGCGCCAATCATGACCGTTCCAGCCGTTGCCGAAATACCTGTTTCAAGAGCTACATTCCACTGATAAACAGCATAGGCCGTTCCCGCAATCAGCAGCACTGGCCCGAGGAGAAATTCGATCGAGGCAACCTGAAAATCCCGAAGATAATAGTTGTAAAACAGGCGCTTGTTAAAATTCCTGAAATGCCCCCAAAGGAACGGCACGAATATTTTCAGTATCTTCAGGTTTGAGCGTTCGCTGCCATAATTGGCCCGCATAATCACATCTTTGACGACACAGCGATTGATGCCGAGCCGGAACAACATATCGCTTTCAAAAAAGTAACGATTGGAAACCTTGTCCAATTGCAGCGCTTTAAGAAGAGACAGATGAATTGCGGTGTATCCGTTGGTCGGATCAAACAGGTTCCAGTATCCCGTTGAAAGCTTGGAAAAAAAACTCAAAACAGCATTGCCAAAAAGTCGAATAACGGGCATGCCCTTGGTATCGTCCAGCGAATAGAAACGATTTCCCTTGGTATAGTCACACTCGCCCTTTAAAAGCGGATCGACAAACCGGGGAATCAGTGCTGCATCCATTTGACCATCCCCATCGATCTTAACGCCAATATCATTCCCCTCCTCGAAAGCTGCCCGATAGCCGGTTTTTACCGTACCGCCAACGCCTAAGTTATTGCTGTGAAAGAGAACACGAACGCGCGGGTCCTGGCATTCACGCTCAACCAATTTGCCGGTACCATTGGGGCAGGCATCATCTACACAATAGATACAGTCAACCAGGGATGGAATTTTTTCAAGCAGGGGCAATATGTACTTTTCTACCTTGTAGCAAGGAACAATAACGGCAATTTTCTGGCTCTTTGGCATTCGGCATTCCAGTTGGAGGTCAAGTGGCGGTGAGAATAATTCCCCCCAGAATCATCATACACCCTACCAGATAGCGCGCGCTGAGCACTTCGCCAAAAAGAAAAACTGACCCGATGGGCACCAGCACAAATGCCAGAGCAGCAAAGGGATAGGCTGTACTTAATGGAATATCCTTCAGTAACCAGACCCACAGAACGGTAGAAAATCCATAAATCAAAAGAGCCAGGAACATCCAGAAATTAACCAGACCAAGCAGGAAATTTTCACCCGTGACAACCACAGCCGATTTCTTGAACAAAATCTGTCCGACCGATAACAGCACCGCAACAAGCGTGAGCCAAAAAAACTTCATAATCAATTCGTTCTGTCAAACCAGGAGGAAAACCGCGCAGTTAGCGGTAATAACTCTAACAAGTGCCGGATAAACAATGCACATATCACAGCATAAACCGCAATCATCGGGACGTTATATCTTATAACGTTGACCGAAACAAACCCGTGCAGCCCAACCATGAATAAAGGCGGCAAGGCCAGCAGCAGGAAAGGGGTTAAAAGTTCTTTTCGTCGCATCATCTCTCCGACTGGCCAGACCAGCACCACAGCCAGCAACGCAAGATATTTCCCCGCCCACATACCCCGCAGAGAAAGCGGAATACTGACCATCACGTGTTTGAAAAAATCACCCAGAATATAGGTCTTGATCAGGTAGGCCACCTGTTGATCATCCCGCACATTATCGGGCAGCAGCCCGGCCTGCCAGACAGAGCTGTTGCCGATATTATAAAAGGTTTCAACCCCTTCCATTTTGTAGGTAAGTCGCTCCCAAAGATTTTGCGAAAACAACGCCTTTGACAGGTTATCGCCGAAATCCGGCAACCCTTGGATAAAGAAAACGCCCCATTCCGGCCAACTCATCAAATTGTAGGCAAGGCGCTGAAAAAGAATGAACTGCCCATATCCCTGGGTCAGAGCTACATCGCCAAATTGAACGAAGTTACGGAACATCCAGGGGGCCAGTAAAACAAAACCGCCCAAAGCAAAGGCTCCCACTAACCCAGCCGCGCGCTTAAAGGATATATGTTTTATCGCAATCAGCAGAACCAACAGGAAGGGTATAAGAATATAAAAAAGATAGGCATAGGAGGGACGTGACAGAACCGCCAGACCAGCAAAAAGTCCGGCAACCAGAAAATATGACGATTTATCTTTCAGGTAGGCGCAAACGAGGCAAAACAACAGGCCATAAAAGCTGAAAAAAGCTGCATTCTCAGAAAGATAATGTCTGGCATAATAGCCAAACTCACCCGTAGCCACGGCAATAATCATAGCCATCCAGGCAACAAGAAAATATCCGGACAACAGATGGGCCACCGCAAAGATGAACCACAGCGACACAGCAGCCAGCAGGGTTTGAACAAAAACAACGGTAAAAAAACTGCCCTCGCAAGATTTCTGTTTATCGCGCTTGCCATAACACTGGATAATCTTCGAGGCATTTTCATCCAACCCGGCAATCAAACTCAAAAAGTTCGGATACAGAGGCGCGAAAAATCGGCCCGGTGTTGTTTTTTCCGGGTCTTTGGAAAATGGGCCATCGCTGAATGTTTTCTGACTAATCAGATCAGAAGTAATACTTAAATAGATAAATTCATCAGATCTCGGCGTCACAGCAGGTTTGGAAAACACCTGAAAACCAACGATGATCAGTGCGACAAAAAAAGCTGCCAGATTATGTTGCTTAAATCTCATCGAAACTCAGTAACACACAAGAGTCATGGTGCATATCACCGCCACACATCTGTTGTTTGATTTCACATCGCCATACCCGCTTTACCCAGAGCATCACGTTGTTTATCCAATAAGCCGTCGCATGAAAACCCTTCAAGCGCTTCGTTGAACAGGCGGTAGAAATTCAGCTCGGCGCGCAGGTGCAGGAAAACGCCGCCCAGGCCGATTGCGGCGCGGTCCATGAAGACGAACTCTCTTGGCAGCGTTACCGGACCTTTTTTCTTTAGTGCCTGATGCACGCTAAATGCCTGCTTGCGGCCATATTCAGTCGGGTTGATGCCATCCGCAATTGCCCGCACCCGGTCTTCGAGCAGCGGCCCGTAGATAAAATTTGCCCAGATATTGAGGATATCAATCAGTTCATTGTCCAAATTGCGAAAACCCCAGGTCTCGTAAGCATGGACAATCAGCTCGCGATCATCTGTGCGCAGGCCGTGGTAAAGGTCGACCACACCGACGACAAAAGCTGCGGGGAAAATGCGGATGCAGCCATAATCCAGGAGATTAATGCCCTCAGGGTCACCGGCCTTGTTGATGCGCACGGTATAATTTCCCAGATGCGGATCGCCATGAATAACACCAAAGCGGCAAAACGGCAGCCACCACGCCTTGAACATATTCTCAGCAATTGAATTGCGTGCTTCAAGGCTGCTGTCTTTGAAATCCAGCAAAGGCTTGCCCTCAAGCCAGCTCATCGTCAACAGGCGCTTGGTGGAAACCTCGGCGAAGGTTTCAGGCACAACTATTGCCGGTATTGTTTCAAGCATGTAGGCATAAAGCTGGATGTGTGCAGCTTCGCGCTCATAATCCAGTTCTTCGCGCAACCGTGCGCCAATTTCCTCGACAATCTGTGAGGTATCAATCACCGGGTCCATGCGCCGGTGAATGGCGAAAATCAGTTTGAGCTGCTGTAAGTCGGCTTCAACAGCTGATTGCATCTCCGGGTATTGCAGCTTGCAGGCAAGCTTTTTACCGTCCAGCGAAGTCGCATGATGTACTTGACCCAGAGAGGCCGCAGCGGCAGCGCTGCGCTCAAAATCACCAAATTTCGATTGCCAGTCAGCCCCCAATTCGGCTGCCATGCGACGGCGCACAAACGGCCAGCCCATGGCCGGGGCATTGGCCTGAAGTTGCATCAGTTCAGTGGTATATTCCGGCGGCAGCGCATCGGGAATGGAGGCCAGAAGCTGGGCAACTTTCATCAACGGACCCTTGAGTCCACCCAAAGCTATCCGCAACTGGGTGGCTTCCTTGCCATGATCGCGGCTAGCACCGAACATCTTCGCCCCGGCCAGCCGTGCCGCCACCCCACCCACATTGGTGCCGACAGCAGCATAGCGTTTTAACCGGCCACCAAATCGATTGGCTTCGTCAGTTTTATTGTTGTTTCCACTCACGGCTCACCTTAACTCAAACTCTCGTTCGTCATTCCCGCGCAGGCGGGAAACTTTTCTCGTTTCAGACAATGCTGGAAGAAGATCTCCGCTTGCGCGGAGATGACGGTAGAAAATCTATCTCTTATCCCGAACGGGCATTCACCTACAAAGTTTCCAACTCATCAATAAACCGTTCAATGACCCCCAGACCGCGGTTCCAGAACTCCGGGTCAGATGCATCGAGGCCGAAGGGTTTGAGCAATTCACTGTGGTGTTTGGTGCCACCGGCTTTGAGCATGTCGAAATATTTTTCGACAAAGCCATCGGGTTGTTCCTCATAGACCGCATAAAGCGAGTTCACCAGACAATCACCAAACGCATAGGCATAGACATAAAACGGCGCATGAATGAAATGCGGGATATAGACCCAGAAGTTTTCATAACCTTCGCCACAGGTAATTGCGCTGCCTAAGCTTTCTTCTTGTATTTCCATCCATATTTCGCCCAGCCGCTCAACCGTTACCTCACCACCGTTGCGGCGTTCGCTGTGCACTTTGCGCTCAAACGAATAAAACGCAATCTGGCGCACCACGGTGTTGATCATATCTTCGACTTTTTGCGCCAGCAGGGCTTTGCGTGCAGCCGGATCTTTGGTCTTGGCCAGCATCGAGCGAAAGGTCAACATTTCACCAAACACACTAGCGGTTTCTGCCAGGGTCAGCGGCGTTGACGCCATTAATGCCCCCTGTTTACCGGCCAATACCTGATGCACCCCATGGCCCAACTCATGTGCCAGTGTCATAACATCGCGGGCCGAGCCCTGATAATTCATCAACACATAAGGGTGAACGCTTGGCACGGTTGAGTGTGAAAATGCACCGGGAGATTTACCCGGCCTGACTTGAGCATCAATCCAGTTATGATCAAAAAACTGTGCGGCGATATCCGACATCTGCGGTGAAAATCCACTATACGCGCTAAGCACCGTATCGCGGGCTTCTGTCCATGTAACTTTGCGGTCATCGCGTTCGGGCAAGGGTGCATTTCGGTCCCAGTGCATCAAACTATCCACACCCATCCATTTGGCCTTGAGGCGATAGTAACGATGGGAAATTCGCGGATAAGCGCTTCGAACAGCTTTTTCCAGGGCATCAACAACCTCACCTTCAACGCTGTTGGCCAGATGGCGCGATGCAGCCACATCCTTAAACCCGCGCCACTGGTCCGATATCTCATTGTCTTTGGCCAGTGTATTGGTGATGAGAGCGAAAACGCGCGTGTTTTTCTTAAACGTTGCGGCCAATGCGTCTGAGGCTTTTTTACGGCGAAGACCGTCAGATTCCAGTAGTATATTGAGTGTGCGCTCAATTGGCAGAGGTTCTTCTTCACCATCCACTTCGAAGCGCAGATCATTGATTGTCTCGTTAAACAGACGGCTCCACGAAGCTCTGCCAGTAACATTTTTTTCATGAAACAAACGCTCGATTTCATCGTCAAGCTGAAACGGCCGCTGCTTGCGCAACTCAATCAGCCACGGTTCGTAATATTTGAGATCCCGGTGTTCGAGCGCAGCTTCGAAATCAGCATCTTCAATGCGGTTTAATTCCAGCGAGAAAAACAACAGGTTGGTGCTGATCTGCGTCATGCGATCGCGAATATCGCTGTAAAACTTCGAGATTTCAGGATCAACCGTATCGCCTGCATGCAACAACCCGGCATAGGAAATAATCCGGCCAAGTCCTTCCTGCAAAGCCTCAAAAGCCTTGATGGCCCCGGCAATTTTAGCACCGCCATCTCGAGATTTTATCAACTCTTCAAGGTGGCCCTTATAGGTCTTTTGAAAATTCTGCGCGTCTTCATCGCATGTGTCAAAATCCCGCGTCAATGCCTCGCAAGCCATGCCGGGATAAAGATCATCGAGGTTCCATTGTGGCAATTTACCAAGAACATCGCCATCTTTGTCTGCGGATTTTTCAACTGCTGTCTCAAACACAGGGCTAAAAAAGGTACCGGTTTCACTCACATTCAAACTCCATTTTCTTATCTTTAAGTGATTTACTCAAGCGTTCCTAACACATTTCAGCTTTAAGGTCGTCTTAAACGTTTTGCGTCACAATGAGGCAAATCAAGGCAATAATCCTGTCGGCTTTGGGGTTTTTGGGGGCGCAGAAAAGAGTTGGGATATTACCGGCTTCCTGTGTGTTGTAAAAGAGTAAAGAAGAGTTGCGTATATGTCTCAAACAGTCCTGATCGTGGACGATGATCCCGTACAACGCAGAATCCTGGAAGAAATTATCAAGAGATCCGGCTACGCCACACTGAGCGCGGAAAGTGGCGAAATAGCGGTTGATATGTTGACTGGCGAACGCGGGTCTCAGATATCGTTGATGATCCTCGATCTGGTAATGCCTGATCTTGATGGCATGGGGGTTCTGGAGCGAATCAAACCCGAATTCGGCAATCTGCCCATCATCGTACAAACTGCTCACGGTGGTATTGAAACAGTGGTCAGCGCCATGCGCGCTGGAGCCGATGATTTTGTCGTCAAACCGGTGAGCCCGGAGCGCCTGCAGGTTTCTATTAAAAACGCTCTCAAAGCCAATGCCCTTGTTGGTGAAATTGCCCGCATCAAAAATAAAGCCGGAGGCATCTTCACCTTCGAGGATATGATTTCCGACAGTGCCGGCATGACCAATGTGATGCGTCTTGGCGAACGCGCGGCAAAATCAAATATTCCCATCCTGATTGAAGGCCAAAGCGGCGTTGGCAAAGAAGTTGTCGCCCGGGCAATTCAGGGCTGCAGTGACCGAAAAGGTAAACCGTTCATCTCTGTCAATTGCGGTGCCTTGCCGGAAAACCTGGTGGAGAGCATTTTATTCGGCCATGAAAAAGGTTCTTTCACTGGCGCATCCCAAAAACATATGGGCAAGTTTCAAGAAGCCAGTGGCGGTACTTTGTTCCTCGATGAAGTGGGCGAGCTTGCCCCCCACGTCCAGGTCAAATTACTGCGCGCACTGCAGGAAGGCGAGATTGACCCTGTTGGTGCCAAAAAACCGATCAAAGTTGATATACGCCTGATTTCCGCCACCAACCGCAATATGATTGACATGGTCACCCAAGGCGACTTCCGCGAAGATCTATACTACCGGTTAAATGTATTTCCGATCTTCGTGCCTCCCTTGACTGAGAGAAATGAAGACATCGTACCGTTGGTGAGCCACTTCATTTCCAGATTTTCAATCGAAGAAGGCCGCAAGATCAGCGCCATTTCCGAACAGGCCCTGGAGCTTTTATGCACCTATCAATGGCCCGGCAATGTGCGGCAACTGGAAAACACAATTTTCAGAGCCATTGTTCTGTGTGATGGCGACTGCCTGAATTTGAGCGAATTTCCGCAGATAGCTGCCCTGGTCGACGGCTTCGAGGTTGAAGTTCCCGCCGCTCCAATGCCGATTGAAGTAAAACTGCCCGAAGGTCCAGCCATCATAGGTGGTGATTTGCCTGCCATCATTCCAACCCACACGGCAAATGGCAGCTCACTTGGCATACCGGCAACGCTCGAAGACGGCCACATGCGACGTCTGGATGAAATCGAAGCCGACATGATCAGACTGGCGCTTGAGCGCTATCGCGGCCACATGTCGCAGGTTGCCAGAAAACTGGGTATCGGACGCTCAACCCTTTATCGTAAAGTGCGCGATATGGGACTGGAAGAATTCGCATCCTGAGAGACAGGTTAAACGCCCTGCCCTCTGCTGGCAAAACGATACAACCAGACAAAACGCACCTGCCGCCATCTTATTTCACCAGACGGGTTGACAATCAGCACAGGTTTACAATTTTATGGTGATGGTGTGATGGCAACAAATTCAAAAACAGTAACACATTGCCATAAAATGACCTTTATTTACGGCCTGTTAACTACATTATTGTGAAATAGGATATCGGCAGTTTTCCCCGCCAATAGTTTTTTCGGGTAAAACATACTACTCCACAAGGATTATGGGTTAGTATATCGTCGACAGTAACGCGGGAGTGACAATTGGTAGAGATTGCACGGACCCGAAGTGAAGCGGATAAATTTATGCCAGACAAGAATGCAAGTACAAAATCCCTAAAACGCAAAATGTCCGGACGGACATGCGCGGTTTTAGCTACGCTTGCGTCAACTGTGATAGCGCTTGGCGCTTTGATGGCCAATAATGCAACGGCTGTTCCCGGCGCCAGAACCATCTCGTTTTTCAGCCCGCACACCAAACAAAGCGTTACCGTTACCTACAAGCGTTATGGTCAGTTCATTCCAGCTGCCATGCGCAAAATCAATTACATATTACGCGACTGGCGCACAGATCAGGTGGTGCGCATGGATCCCAAATTGGTAGATCTGTTGTGGGAAATCCATAAAAGCCTGGGCTCTCGCAAACCGATCAGTGTTCTTTCTGGCTACCGCTCGCCAAAAACCAATGCCATGCTCCGCCGTCGCAGCCGTGGCGTCAGCCGCTATAGCCGCCACATGTTCGGCATGGCAACCGATGTGCGTTTTCCTGATATTTCTCTGGAAAAATTACGCAATTCCGCCATGCTGAGACAACGCGGCGGTGTGGGGTATTATCGCGGCAGCTTTGTTCATGTTGATGTGGGAACGGTGCGACACTGGCCCCGCATGTCAAAACGCCAGCTGGCAAAACTTTTTCCCAATGGCAGATCTCCACATGTAAGAGGAGGAGCGCGCAAAAGAGCTCCGCGTGCGATGCCACGCCCAATTGTCGTTGCCTCGGCACCATCGGGCGTTGTTCGGGGCAGAGCGCCAACGCGCATTGTTACACCGTCTCAGGTACAGTTTGCCTCCCGAAAACCATCCAGGAAGCCAAAACCGCAAAAAACTCAACCTGTGGCCATACGACTGGCCCGCTTTGTGCCAATACCGCGCACCAAACCGGTGGCAGTCACTGCTGTACAACCAATATTGCGGGCAGCCGTACCGCTGCCTCGCGCAAGACCAAATGTCCAATTCCGTTTAGCTGCTTTGAGTACGCCAGCACCTGAAGTGCCAAGACCACCCAGGGCACCGGAAATTATTGTGGCATCTGCCGCAATTGATTCCTCTACCCTTGCAGATATTACCAAAAGGGAAGTGGTTATCGCCCGCCCCGTCAGGAACGCCGTTGAAGTAATCACAGCACGGCCTTTACAGCCTGCCAAACAAAAACGCGGACTATTTGGATTTGCCAGCCTGGCGCCCAAGGGCAATTTCAACGATGACCCGATTTCCAGACGGGTTGCATCAGCTATCAAAACCAACAGGCGGCCTCTGGCGTCACTTGATCTGATGAAAGTGAACCGCTCCTTAAAGGGTGATCGACTGCTCTTTCATACAGCGTCAAAAAATACCGGCACACGCATACAACTGGCAAGCAGACTTGGAACGCCTGAAGTTACGGGCTCCGTGCAAAGCGGACGATCCGGGGAGAAAAACCCATCAGAAACCCCAGGGCAAAGTCCCCGTCCTTTCGGGCTTTTGTCAGCACTCTTCCCCATGTTCTCTGGTGACCGCCAACCGCTTAAGCGCAGATAGTAGCTTTATTCCGGCGTCGTCAACATGCCCAGGGCATGCATATATAAATCTGTAATTTCTTCTTCTTCCAGACGTTCAGCCTGTTCCTGTTTTCTCAGACGCACAATTTTGCGTAAAATTTTGATATCAAAACCATTGCCCTTGGCTTCAGCATAAACTTCTTTGATGTCTGTTGCCAAAACCGTTTTTTCTTCTTCAAGGCGCTCAATACGAGCCACAATCGAACGCAACTGATCTTGTGCTATACCGCCAGTGTCGGCCATGTACGCAATTCCTTTCTTGGTTTTTGTAAATTTTAATTCCGGGCGCGCAGTATTAGTGCCCCTCTACAATCTCATCATGTTTTTTTAGTTTTTCCGGGCTTGCCGGTGTTTGGTTCTTTGCCTTCCAATCGGCATAAGCCATGCCATAAACAGTTTCGCGCGCCTCATCTTTGGACATCTCAATACCTTTTTCCTCGGCTGCATCACGATACCAGTTGGAAAGACAGTTGCGGCAAAAGCCACCCAATTCCATCAGGTCGATATTTTGCACGTCATTACGCTCACGCAAGTGGTTTACCAGCCGTCGGAACGCTGCTGCTTCAAGTTCAATTGTTGTTTTCTCATCCATTTCAGCTAATTCCTCTAAAATCACGCCATCAAAATTTTTTCTAACCTAATCCGAATACGATCCATAGTGTATAATTTTATGTAGGTCTTTTGCCGTCATGGCTTTTTCAATGGCGAGCGCAAGCCGTTTGCGCCATTCCTCAATCCCGGCGCCACCACTTATCAGGTCCTGACGCACTTCCACCAACCCGTGTGCCAGGCCACGGCTGGTGCCATGACGATAGAGACAATCACCCTTCAGTGTTCCACTATAGGGTTGATTGTCACCTACTGTAATATCCTGCTGCTCTTTAAGTGCCATAATCAATGGTTGGGCAAAGCGCGGATCTTTATCCCACAGAATACCGGCATGCCACGGTCTTGATATCCCCTTCCAGGCGGGCGTAAAACTGTGAATGGAAATCAAAACAGGCACTGTGTCGCGGGACAATGCCTGATCAATAACCCGCGATATTGCCCGGTGATATGGATGATAGAATTGCCGCAGCCGGTCTTTTCCAGCCGCCTCATCAAGCCGTGAGTTTGCCGGGATGACCACACCATCGGAAAGACGCATAATTAGAGTTGGATCATCCTCACCGCGATTGGGGTCTATCAACAATCGCGAAAATTTTGACAAAACTGCCGGTGCACCAAAATGCGCAGCCAGCTCCCGGGTCAACTCGGCCACCCCAATATCATAGGCAATATGGCGGTCAAAAGCGCGCGCCTTCAAGCCGAGGCCAGCCAGTTCGCGGGGGACATAATTACTGGCATGATCACACAGGAAGATCAGTTGCAAATCTGAATTACCCGCGACCAGTTCATATGACATATTGTCCGGCATTTCTGTATCAGCACCACCGCTGATTTGAGAGGATGAACCATCATTTTCATAAAACATAACGGGGAATATAAATGCGCCCGGACCTGTGCACCATAAGGAAAAATAGCTTTCACAGGCTTTTCCCGCCTTTTGTGCCTGTTGGTCACGGAAACGTTAAATATTTTCCGCCAACCTGCTTTGATCAATCAAGCTTTTGGTGGCACATCAAATCATTTTGGTTTATATCTTCTCCCCACCAAATTGATAATAAATTGGTTGTGTTTTGACAATATTTCAATTTGACGGTAAAAAATTTACCTGAGCCGGATTGTTGTCGATAATGAAAATATGTTAAGTAGATTCAATATGAAATTTCCATTTTTGCTTGCTGCAACATTTTTTATAGGCGCAGTCACTTTTTTCCAACCTACCCCCGCCCAGGCAAATTTAAAGCTGTGTAACAAGACGGTCAGCCGTATTGGCGTGGCACTGGGGTATAAGGATACCAAGGGCTGGGCCAGTGAGGGCTGGTGGAATCTTGAGGCCAACACTTGCGAAGTTCTTTTGGAAGGCCCGCTGATAGCGCGTTATTATTACATATATGCCGTAGATTACGATCTCGGCGGCTCCTGGGGCGGCAAGGCTTATATGTGTACACGCGACAAAGTTTTCACCATTCGCGCCAACAAAGGGTGCACAGAGCGGGGATACCAGAAAACCGGGTATTTTGAAGTTGATACCGGCGAAGAAAAAGACTGGACCATCTCCCTGTCGGGCCCGCAAACTAGTGAGGCCAAGGCTCAGTGAAAAGAAACCGGCGCATTAAAATAGTTGCGACACTGGGCCCCTCTTCATCGACCCCCGAGAAAATAGGTGAGTTATTCGAATGTGGCGTTGATGTTTTCCGCATCAATATGAGCCACACCACGCACGAAAAACTGCTCGAATTACACACATCAATTAAAAATGTTGAAGCCAATTACAGCCGTCCAATTGGTATTCTGGTCGATCTTCAGGGGCCTAAGTTGCGGGTGGGGGAATTTAAAAACGGCCACGCAGAACTCACCGTTGGCGAGATTTTCAATCTTGACCTCAATGATGCACCCGGCGACGAGACCCGGGTAAAATTACCGCATCCTGAAATCTTCAAAGGCATCAAACCTGGCGACCGGTTGTTGATAAATGATGGAAAAATCCGGCTGACCCTTATCAAGGCAACACCTGATAATCTGGAAACACGCATTGAAGTTGGCGGCACAATTTCCAATCGTAAAGGTGTAAGTCTGCCCGACACTCTAATCCCTGTTTCGGCCATGACCAAAAAAGATCGCAAGGATCTTGAGTGTGCACTCAAGATTAGCGTCGACTGGGTTGCCCTGTCTTTTGTGCAGCGTCCTGAAGATGTATCCGAAGCAAAAGCACTGGTGCGTGGCCAGGCGGCCATCATGGTCAAGTTGGAAAAACCTTCAGCCCTGAACCGGTTGGATGAAATTATCGAGCTTACCGATGGCATTATGGTAGCGCGTGGCGACCTGGGCGTTGAAATGCCGATTGAAAAGGTTCCCGGGGCTCAAAAACGCATCATCACAGCAGCACGCAATGCCGGTATTCCCGTTGTGGTGGCAACCCAGATGCTCGAATCGATGATTGACAGCCCGGTACCCACCAGAGCTGAAGTTTCAGACGTGGCAACGGCAGTCTATGAAGGTGCTGATGCAGTGATGTTATCAGCCGAATCAGCTGCCGGAGATTATCCGGTTGAAGCTGTGACAATGATGGACCAGATCGCCCAGCAAATCGAGTGTGATGAAAACTATCTCACCATTTTGCACGCCCATGACCCGGCACCTGAACCCACAGCTGCCGATGCCATCACAGCTGCGGCACGAACGATTGCCGAAACTCTCAATCTCGCGGCCATCGTTTGTTACACATCCTCAGGCACCACCGGGCTTAGAGCGGCACGAGAGCGCCCGCATTCGCCGATCATTGCCTTAACACCCATCGCGGCAACAGGTCGCCGCCTGTCCCTGGTCTGGGGCCTACATTGTGTCTTGAGTGAAGACTGCCTAAACCTTGAAGACATGGTCGACAAAGCCTGTAATATTGCGTACCAGGAAGGTTATGCAGCCGCAGGCAGCCGCATCCTTATTTCAGCCGGCATCCCGGTCGGCACCCCCGGTGCCACAAACATGCTGCGCGTGGCATTCGTCGGCCAAGACGGAAAAGATAGTCTTTAAGAGGCGTTCAAGCACCACTAAGGCTGCACTCGCGGTCGCTCGTTAGTCGTTCGCTGCGCTCCTCCGGGTGCCACAAAGACAGATTTTTTGTGTGTCATTCGGTGACCGCATGCCAGAATTTCTGTATTGCTCCCGGAGACCACAACACCAGATTATCGTTGTGGCACCGGGACGAGCGAAGCGTTGGACTAGGGCCCAAAGGGCCCGCAGGCCGCGCGCCGCTTGAGCGCCACTAACAAAGAGCATCTCATTTCAAATACCCTTGCCCTCAACTTCTTCCTGCAGAGCTTTGACCGCTCGGTTTGCGTTCGGTAGATAGGGGTGCACGCTCAATGCCTGTCGAAAGGCATTTAACGCGCCTTTCTTGTCGCCCAGTTGTTGAAGTACCAGACCCATTCCACTCAAAGCTCCGAAATGACGCGGCTCAAGCTCCAGAACCCGATTGATATCTTCAAGTGACGCCTCAAAATTGCCGATGAGATACAGGACAGTCGCGCGTTTGTTCCAGGCTTCTGAAAAATCCGGTGCCAGTTCAACAATATGATCAAGCAGTTTCAATGTTCGCGAATATTCACCGCGTGACATCGATCTTATCACCTGTTGCATCAATAAATCGATGGTTGGGCTGCCAGACTTCAGCCACACCTTCCAGATAGCGCCTTCGAGTACGCGCGCAGTTTCAGCATCTTGCGACACCCGCAAACGCCCAAACAGCGATGACAGCAATAATTTGTTACGTGCAGTCTGGTTTTCGAGTTGCAGCTTTAAATCAGGATCAGAGCCCGGTATTACCGGTCCCGGTGGCTGCGTTTGCCCAACCGCTGACCCTGCCGTCATAAGGCTTGTTAAGGCGCCTAAAAACAATAGAGCTGCCGCAGACCGCCAGTATATGGACAATAAGACTTTCATCAGATCTTAAAGACTAGGTGTGGCAGCAACGTTCGTCAAAGGGTTTCTGGTCACAAAATCATGAGCCTGAAACGCCAATACCTCCTGTGTCGTACAGACACGGAGGACATTTTTTTAAAGAATACAAACAATAATTACGGTTGAATCTTTAGCCCTGGCGGGCTTTAAATCGTGGGTTTGTCTTGTTAATTACGTACAGACGACCTTTGCGACGCACGATTCTGTTATCGCGGTGGCGCTTGCGTAATGATTTCAGTGAATTACGGACTTTCATTTGGTCTTCTCAACAACACGTGGTTAACAAAATACAAGCACATTTCTCAAGTGCGCCGCGAACATAGTTCGCCATCTGCCAAGTGTCAACCGGCTAGAGACGAATTGTCAATTTAATACTATTTTATCTCCCTTGTGTTAGCATTTTCGAGCCTGTTAATTGAGCATTGACAGCCAGTTTAGTATCTGTTGCGTCGCCTGAAGAGTACCGCCACATGAAGAAAAATTATGATCTGACCGAACTTTCGTTTCTCGTTGTCGATGACAACACCCATATGTTGTCGATTATAAAAACACTGCTGAAAGGCTTTGGTGTCCGGCGCATTCATGAAGCCACAGATGCAGCTGATGCGTTCGAGGAAATCAGAGCCACCCACGTTGATGTCATTATACTGGACTATGCTCTTGATACGCTGGACGGTATAGAATTCGCCCAGCTTGTACGCACCGCCAAGGATTCACCCAACCCCTATCTGCCAATTATCATGCTGACGGCCCATTCCGAAAGACACCGTGTGGAAGAAGCTCGTGACGCCGGCATTACCGAATTTCTGTGCAAACCAATCTGTGCGACAGATTTGTATAAACGCATCATCGAAGTTGTCGAACACCCGCGATCCTTTGTCAAAATGGGATCATATTTCGGGCCCGATCGGCGCAGGCGTCCTGATGATAATTACCGCGGACCTGAAAAACGGGTGGCCGACATAGATCCTTTTGATGCGCTTGATGGCATGGATATGGATGGCGATGACGCATCTGACGACACCGCCAGCAGCAAAGACGGTGAAGACCAATCCGATGCCACAGCGAATGCCGACGAAGTTTTTGAAATCGAAGAAGACAGTGAAAAAGAAGAAGCCAATTCTCAAGACGATATAGATGCAATGTTTGCATAAATGCCAGACTGTGGAATGACCATGTATGGCACTTGAGTGAAGACAAATGATTATCTGTTCCTGCAATGTTATTTCAGATTACGATATCAGGCGAACGGTTGATGAACTGAGGCAAAAAAATCCCCGGTTGACGATAACTACTGATTTGATTTTCAAATCCCTGGGGCGTCAAATGAAATGTGGCACCTGCATCCTCGGCATTACAAAAGTAATAGAGGAACAAGCTGCCCAGTTGTCGTGAATTGTCAATACTTTAGAATAATTATAAAGTATTGACAATGCTGGAGAGCCACCCATATGTAGGTTTAAGATTTTTTCCAACACTGGAGACCGGCCATGAAGGGTAATGAACAGGTTTTAGAGTATCTGAACAAGGCACTCAAACATGAGTTAACTGCAGTCAGTCAATATTGGTTGCACTATCGCATGCTCGATGATTGGGGGTTCGCCAAGCTCGCCAGAAAATCAAAAGAAGAAGCGCTGGAGGAAATGCAACACGCCGACAGTCTGATTGAGCGGATTTTATTTCTTGAAGGATTTCCCAATCTGCAAAATCTTGATGCCTTGATGATCGGGCAAAGTCTCGAAGAAGTCCTCAGCAGCGATCTAAAAGCCGAATACAGTGCGCGCGCGCTTTATCAAGAAGCCCGCGGTGTCTGCAACGCGCATAATGATTATGCTTCGATGAACCTGTTTGAAAGCCTCATCCGCGACGAAGAAGGCCACATTGACTGGCTTGAAACCCAGATCGACCTGCTCAAAAAAATCGGGATTGAAAATTACGGTCAGTTGCAGGCTGATGCCGCTGCGGAGTAAAATTATTCATTCTTGCTTGCTGTCTTCAACTCGCGCGCGAGCCTTTCTTCCAGTTGCTCAAGGTCATGCGGCACCGGCAGACCGAGCGCGCGCAATTCATTGAGTTTTTCTAAAATCACTTCGTGCAGCTCCCACTGATCGCGCGGCTGGTTTTCCATTTCAGACAGTAGCATGTTAATTTCGGATATAAGCTGATCAAAGGCCATTATCGCATCTCCATTGTTATGAGTTCACCTTACCTCAAAACAAACAGATTTGTTTGATCTGAATCATCACCCAACCATTTTATCAGAATAAAAAGTTGAAATATATACGATCAAAAGTGCCGACCAGTTCAGGCAACATAATTTGTTGGGAAACTAAAATTATCTACCGGGTGCCTGTCTCCAGGCACCCGGTGTTGTTTGTGTTATTTGCTGTGATTAACCAGCAACATATTCCTTTGACTTGAATGAAAGATGTTTAACCGCTGCTGGTGCGTCAGCAATCTTGCGGATGTTTGCCCAGCAATGTTTGTAGTCTGGCAAAATGAGCTCATTCACACCATTATTGACCACATTGCCCTGTTGCCCCATGGGCGAGCCAAACAACATAAAGGTCTCCTTGCGCTTGGCGGTGGGCGTCGGGTAAGCCATAGCTTGCGTTGCGCCCACATCATTGTGAACTTCAACAAGGTCACCCTGATTTATGCCCAGCTCCTTCATATCGTCAGGATTCATTTCAATGAACGGGAACGGGGTACGGTCCAGAACAAAGTCATTTTCCTGATCAAGGAACTGGTTTTGCCAGTTGAGGTTGGAACGGCCGTTGTTGATGTAAAACGCATGTTTTTCTTTTTGCTCAGCCTTGCCCTTGGCTTGCCAGCCACGCCATGCGCCTGCACAGAATCGGGCCCGCTTGTCAGCAGCACCGAATTTGCCATCGGTATAAAGTCGGGTGGTACCGACCAGTTTGCCGTCCTTGTAACCAACCACAGGCTCCTGAACACCATTTGTGCCCATGGCGCGAAGACGGTCATAGGTGACATCTGGATTACCCTTGTTGTAACCATCCATAAAGGCATCTTCTTCGGTTTTCCAGTCATAGCCCTTGAACTGGTCAGCATATGCACCTTTGCCCGAAGCCCGCAAAACACGTTCAAGGTTTTGCGCAAGACCTGCTGCAATCAGGCAATCAGGCATGGCTGATCCCGGACCATCCATATATTTTTCAGTCAGGCGCAGACGACGCTCACCACTCATCGATGTCAGGTTCATTTCACCCGCTTCAACCGCAGGCAGAATGACATGAGCTGCCTTGCCGATTTGCGAATGAATGATATCAACATCAACTGTGAACAGACCACCGGCATTGACCGCCTTCACAATGGCATCAACCAGTTGTTCGCGCGTGCCACCGGCCGCTGCATCCATGGCTTCCTTGACCATGTTTGTACGCTTGTTATAGACGCGTTTGAACTCTGTTGCATTGAGGGTGGTTTTATAGTGGTCATTGGCCCAGATATGATGAACCTTGCCGTTGCCCTTGATGAGAAGATCATCAATATAAGGTGCCGGGCGCCCGACATGAGCATCAGAAGGACGATAGTACCCTTCCTGGTGACCACCAAGACGACAAACACCGCCACCGGGACGGCCGACATTACCTGTGACAAGCGCAATGTTTACCAGCGCACCGATAGTGCGGTAGTTGTCATTGCCCCAGATGATGCCTTTTTCATAGGCTGAGACAGTGCGTCTGCGTGCACCACCCTGTTTGGGTTTGGCAAGCCATTCAGCTGCTAATTTGATGTCGGCTTCAGAAACGCCACAGATTTTTGCACCTTCTGCAACTGACATTTTACAGGCCTTGCGGGCCACTTCAAAACTGCCAAGAACAGCCGGGTGGGCGGCATCTTCTATCTGTGCAACACCTTTGGGTGGAGGAGAATCACCGCCAGTAACGGCACGCGGCTTGGTAGTTCCATCAAATGTGCTGTTCTTGATGAAATCTTTATCAGTCCAGCCCATGTCAGCGATGTAGGTGAACAGCGTGTTGAACAACGCAAGATCACTACCGGTGTTGATTTGCAGGTGCAGGACGTTTTCCTTACCGGCAAATTCTTCACAAGCATTAACCGTTACTGTACGGCGCGGTTCAACAATGACCACTTTGGCAGCCGCGTGGGCTTCATTGGGAAGTTCTTTCTTTTTCTTGCCAATGCTGTCACCGCGCATACCGGGAACCCAGTGATTGAGGAACAGGTTTGTCTGTGTCTCCAGTGGATTTCCGCCAACCAGGAAGATGGTGTCGGTCAATTCATAATCTTCATAGGCATAGTTAAGTTCACCAACGCCCATGTCACGGGTTGAATGCACCTCTGAATTGTAGGCGGGCCGGTTGTGAATGCGACAATTCTTAACTTTCATCGATTCGAAATAAAGTTTTCCCGTACCCCAGGTGTTTTCATAACCACCGGCCGAGCCGCCATGGTCAAACATGGAGACGAACAGATCATCCTCCTTGCCCTTGTCAATGAAGCGGGCCGTAACTTGTGCTACCAGATCAAGGGCATCATCCCATGAAGTCTGTTGCCAGGTGCCATTTCGCCACACTTGAGGGTCTGTCAGGCGTTGCTGTTGGGTATTAGTAACGTTGGAATTGCGGTTTTCAGCCATACGGGCACCGCGCACAGAACCAAGGCCGGAATTCACCACACAATCAGGATCAGGTTTGATCACCAGGTGAACATCTTTGCCATCTTGCTTAACCACATTATACATTGAAGGTGAATACCAGGCCGATGTATTGGGATCTTGTTGTTTGCCAAGATCGGCACCCATGGCATTGCTGGTGGCCGTGCCTTCTTTTTTGATCGGCCAGGTATAGGCCTTGTAGCCGCAACCGACGATGCAATAGCTGCAGGTTACGTTTTGCTCTTTTGCGTCTTTCGGAATAATCGGAAGACGATCGATTTGTCTTTTATAAGCCATTTTATTTTCTCCGATTTTCCTAAAGTACGTTGCTTAAGCGACCATAGAGCAGTTCATCAATACCTTCGGCATAGATGTCGCCCTTGTCGTCAACACGAAGTGTGTATTGCGGCAGGTTCTGTGTGGCGTGACCCCATATTTCCTGCCCACCGGCTTCGGCATCAAAACGCGAAAGATGTACCGGGCAATTGAATGTCTTGTCGCCGGCATTGTAATTGAGGCCAAATCCCTTGTGCGGGCACATGGTTGAAAACCCGACAATATCGCCATCCGGGCCAGCACCGCCTTCAACACGTTTGCCAAGCTTCAGCAAGACGCCGGGTGCATCGCCATCAGGATAGGCGACCTCCATTGGTTCATTAACTTTAAGATTGCTCATGTTACCGAGCCGGTTGATTGGATACTCAAGCAGCGCGCCGCTTTTTGCCTGCACTTCTGTTGGCATAACCATTGCGGTCGCCATACCAGCTGCAGCAACACCGCCACCGCGCAAAAACTGGCGCCTGCCGATGTCTACCATTTTGTCACAACGTTTCACGTGTTTTCCCTCCCATGGATAATAAATTAAGACCGTTTATCCATTGCAGGGTCTGTGCCAGTTATGGCGACCACGTAGAAACCAGTGAAATCAAATGGTTATGGAAATTACATGGGTTTTACATGTTCGGATTTCCGAACACTTTCAAAATTTCTGTCCGGCAAACCTTACGAAGGATCATCCGCCAGCAAGTCCAGACGCCGCATTTTTTCCCACATTGTGGTGCGTGAGACGCCGAGCAATGCGGCAGCTTTTCCGGTCTGGCCGCCGGTCTTTTCCAGAGCACGCAGAATTTGGCGGCGTTCGGCAAAATCACGCACATCCGCCAACGTTGCAATCGTCTGGCGCTCATCACTATTGCCATCTCCAGCTAATTCGGGAAACAGATCAGACTGACCAAGTCGTATATCATGGGCGAGCGCTACTGCACGTTCAACCCGGTTTCGCAACTCGCGTACATTGCCGGGCCATTCATAGGAAAGAGCTGATTCTTCGGCCAGCGAAGACAATCCGGTAACATTGCTTGGCATGGTCTCGGCAAAAAGCTCAACATAATAATTGATCAGCGGCAGAATATCAGCGTGGCGCTGACGCAGCGGGGGAACGTGGACGGGTATCACATTGATGCGGTAGAAGAGATCACGACGAAATAATTTTTCTTCAATCATCTGCTCCAGATCAGCATTTGTGGCGCAGACGATGCGGGCGGAAAACGGCAATTCCTTTTCGCCACCGACGCGGGTGAATACCCTCTCCTGCAATAGCCGCAACAACCGTGTTTGCGCGGTTAGTGGCAACTCACCGATTTCATCAAGAAACAAAATGCCACCCTGCGCCCGTTCCGCATATCCCAAATGTGTGTCCTGGGCACCGGTGAAGGCACCTTTTTCGTGGCCAAACAATTCACTTTCAATCAGTTCGGCCGGAATGGCGGCACAATTAACCGCCATGAACGGCCGGTCCGAGTTTGTTGAAATCTGGTGCATGAAGCGGGTGGCAACTTCCTTGCCCACACCGGTTTCGCCGGTAAGCAGCAAGATGCTGTCAATATTGGCGACACGATGAAGCAACGCCTCTATTTCCTGCATGGCTGAAGATGTACCAAGGACGGCATTATCACCGCTGGTGATGGCGCGCTGGGTCAGCAAAACATCAATACGTTGAAGAAAGTCAGAAACTTCAAACGGTTTGGTGACGTAATCACCCGCCCCTGCACGCATTAATTCCACTGCCTGATCTATCTCACCGTAAGCGGTTATAAACAAGAAGGGCGGTCCGCCAAATTCTGATTTAACCTTGCGGAAAACCTCATCACCACTAATATCCGGCAGGCGCAAATCGCACACCACTATATCCGGGTTAACCTGTTCCATATTGGCGCAAGCTTCCTGGCCGGTCTGCCACCAGGTGGTTTTATATCCTTCCAGCTGCAGCCGCTGGATCAGGGATTCCCCCATCACCAGATCATCTTCAATCAGCCCAATTGTTTGCGTCTCATGCAGCATTTTCAATTACCTGTTTTTGATGTTGAAGGTTAATCTTGGTGGTTATCAACGTACCGCCAAACTTGGATTCGCCAACCTCAATTACCCCGTCGACCTCCTTTATCAGCCTTTGCACCATCCACAGACCAATGCCAGAGCCATCGACAACCGGCACAGCACCGTCATGAGTGCCAGTCAAAAACTGCCTGGCGGGCTCCGGCAGCCCCTTGCCACTATCGCCAACTGCAATCGCCAGAATATTATCGACAACTTCCGCCCGCAGATTTATTTGTCCGCCTTCAACAGAGGCTGCAGCAGCATTAAGCAGCAGGTTTAAAACCGCCTGACGCACTGGTGCGACACTTACCGGCGGGTCATCGCCGAGCAGGTTGTTGCATTCCAGGGTTAATTTGCGGCGACGCAGTTCAGGTTGCAGTAACAACGCCAGATCATCAATATCCTTTGATTGCAAATTGCGTTCATCACGTTCGGGCCGATAGGTGGCAAGTGCCGTTGAAACAACATCACGAATGCCCGAAAGTCCACGCTCAAGCAGGCTCAGCGAGGTCCGCCGGACCGCAGCACTGCTCCCGTGTTTTTTGAGCGTATCAACGGCATTGAACAATCCACCAAGCGGGTTGTTGATTTCATGCGCCATGCCCGATGTCAGCCTGCCAAGTGAAGCCAGACGTTCTTCCCTTGCCAGACGATCAGCCAGAGCTTCACGTTCGCGCACAACTTTTACCAGCGCATTATAATTTTGAAACAACCGGCCAAACTCGCTGTTCTTGTGTTTTACTATTCCCGCAGGGATGGGCTCAACCGTACTGTTTATGCCCTGCTCAAGATGATCTGCCAGTATTTTTATGGGTTTTAACATTCGGCGCATGGCAAAATAACCGATTGCAGCGAGCAACAGGGTCAACGCAAGGTTTGTGAAAATCAGCTCCATCAAAACCGAGCGGCGTTCAGCCATCAGGTATGATACATTGAGTGTGGAAAATATGCCTCCAACCTTGCGGTTCTGGTAAATCAGATCCCGGCGCACATACGCACGACCATTTTTTGCATCAATGATCAAATCCTGGCGGTTTGCAAAACGCCCCACATAGGCTTTTGGCAAGGTTGATTGCGAGGGCAGGGTCCGGGGATTTGATGATGCAATTATTTTACCATCAGTGTTTGATACGATCGTCTCAAGCGGGCGCAAGGCTTTGTATCTGTTTCGCGATCGATCAAGCGCATCAAATACCTCCCATATATCATTGCGCAACACATAAGGTGTAACGGCGGCTGAAAGCCCATCAAGATAGGCACCGGTCAGATCGGTTAGCTGTTCGGTTTGTGATGCAGACAGGCGCTGCAGCACCTGTTGTGATACCATTGCGCTGACAACAATCATAAAACCAGCTGCGATTAACGGAACCCGTATCGTTATGGGCAAGGATCGCAGCTTGTTCAGCAGACTTCTCATTACCCAACCTCAATCAGGGCGACCTTGGCGGCAATGTCATCGTAAAGAGAGGGAGGGAACTGGTTAAAACCGTCAAGCCCCAGCAATGCCAGAACAGCACGACCATCTGCGTCACTTTCCATGTTGAGAATGGCGGGAGAAAGAGCGTTGAGTTTCTTGCTATTGACCATTGAGCGGGCGCAAGCAATAGGTGGAAATCCCAGCCACTCGGATTTTTGAATGACTTTGGTCTGATTGATAAGATCAGGTTCGGTTTTGCGCATAACTTCCCAGACATAGCCGTCAACACTGCCACTGCCCGCCAGTCCTGAAGCAACCGCCCGCACCACATTACGATGACCGTATGTGAAAAATGTGCTGGAAAAATAACTTTCGGGGCGGGTTTTCAATTCAGCCAGCAATGCACGCGTAACAAGATAACCTGAGTTGCTGTCAGGATCGGAGAACGCATGCAGGTCACCCTTAAGATCAGCAAAAGAGGAGGCGTTGCGATCCTTTCCGGTAATCAGGTATGCCTGGTATAGAGGTTTGCCATGCCACACCGGTACGGCAACCAGTTTCAACCGCTGACGATTTTTAACAAACGGATAGCCGCATATCCAGGCCGCGTCCAACTCACCCGATATCAGCAAGGATGTTACTTCCTGATAGGTTCGGCGCTGAACCAGAGTGACGGGAAGTCCTGTTGCTTTGGCCAGATAGGTCTTCAGTTTTTCCAGCAATTCAATGTCATTGTTGAGGAAAACCGGTGTTAAGCCAAACCGCAGTTCGTTAACCGGTTGAGCTGCCAATCGGCGGCTGGAAAGTAGCCCTGCTGCGGCCACTGTTGATGCAATCTGCATCAAAGCAGTTCGTCTGGTAAGTTTGGCCATTGAATCACTCTCCCCTGCATTCAAGCTGAATTCTGTTTGTTTCCAGCTGTTTACGCAGCTTTTTCAGCAGTCTTTTTCTATTTGAATTTTATCGTACTCAATCGCTCCCCAGCCCAGACATGAGTATATTGCCAGCTTTTTAATTAAGTCAAATCTCTCCTGAGAACCGCGCGTTCATGCAACAGGGTCAGATTTAGCCTCATACCAGTCCTTGCTGGAGTTAACTATCTTTACTATCGACAGCATGACGGGTACTTCCACCAGCACACCAACCACTGTTGCCAGCGCTGCTCCTGATTGAAAGCCGAACAGCACAATGGCGGTGGCAACGGCAAGTTCAAAAAAATTACTAGCCCCAATAAGGGTTGACGGGGCAGCGATACAATGAGCCACACCAAAGTGTCGGTTGAGCACATACGTTAAGCCGGAAATGAAATATATCTGGATGGTAATGGGGATGGCCAGCAGCGCAATAACCAAAGGTTGGGCAACAATTTGTCCACCCTGAAACCCAAACAATAACACCAGCATCAACAACAGGGCCGCGATTGCTATTGGATCAAGTCGTGCAAGCGTCCTGTCCAGTGCCTTTTGCCCTCCTTTGGCCATTAAGGCTTTGCGCCAGATTTGCGCACCAATCACCGGCAGGACAATATACAACACCACAGACAGCGTCAGGGTTTCCCATGGCACAGCAATCGCCGACATGCCCAACAGCACAGCGACAATGGGCGCAAAGGCAAACACCATGATAAGATCATTCAGCGCGACTTGCGATAATGTGAAATTAGCGTGCCCCCGGGTGAGATTAGACCATACAAACACCATGGCGGTGCAGGGCGCTGCCCCCAGTATGATCATGCCCGCTATATAGCTGTCTATCTGGGCCTCCGGCAGCATATCGCGAAACCACCAGCCGACAAAAAGCCAGCCCAGAAGTGCCATGGTAAATGGCTTTACCGCCCAATTGACCAACACGGTAATACTGCCACCCTTCCAGTGCTGCCGCACTTCATGCAACGCACCGAAATCAACCTTGAGCAACATCGGCACAATCATCAACCAGATGAGGACCGCCACCGGGATATTGACCTGAGCCATTTCCATTCGGCCCAGCGACTGGAAAAATGCCGGGAACAGCTGGCCAAGGACAATGCCAACGATAATACACAAAGCTACCCAGACGCTAAGATAACGGGCAAAAAAACTGATTTGTGGGGCAGCCGGGGAGTGTAAATGCGTTTCAGTCATAGGGAAAAATCTCAGTGTTAAGGGTGATGTTTAAGGGGCGGCGAAAGGTTATTACCGATCTCGTCTATGTGTTTTTTCAAAGACAACCTGTCGATAGTGTCCAGTGGCAGATTTACGAAACGATTGATACGGGTTTCAAGTTGACGGTAAGCATCATCAAAGGCCAAAGCTTTTTGTGCATCAGACCCTTCAACCCCGGCTGGATCAGGCACACCCCAATGGGCGGTCATAGGCTGGCCCGGCCAGATTGGGCAGACCTCGCCAGCGGCATTGTCACAAACGGTGAAGATGAAATCAATGGCTGGTGCCTCGGGCCGGGCAAACTCATCCCAGTTTTTTGAGCGCAAATGCGAGGTCGAGAAATCAAGCTTCTCAAGCAATTCAATGGCAAAGGGATTAACTTTGCCTGCCGGATAGCTACCGGCACTAAAGGCCTGAAAGCGCCCCTTGCCCCGTCGGCTCAAAATGGCTTCAGCGAGAATTGAGCGGGCAGAGTTGCCGGTGCAAAGAAACAAGACGTTATAGAGTTGATCGCCCGCCTCTTTTTTTTCCGAAAGCGGTAAGGTGAGATCATCAACAAGCGGGCCACACAATTCCGGGCGGCCTTCGCAGCAACCTTGAGTTAAGAATAAAACCAGATCATGGATAGCTGAAAGCTGTGGTGCATAGATAATTTCGCGACCCCTTCGGGTGCGCTCAACCAGCCCGGCGCGAGACAGAAGGGCCAGATGCGTTGACACCGTGTTTTGCGGCGCGGCCATTTTGCGGGCGATATCCCCGGCAAGCAAACCACCAGGACCGCTTTTAATCAGCAGTCTGAAAATCTTTAACCGTGTTTCCTGCGACAACGCATGCAGGGTATCCATCGCGTGATTCAGTTCCATATATCTCGAATTACAGATATATAAGAGCCCTGTCAACCACTAAAGTGGCGAGCATACCAGGACTGAAGGAACTTCTGCCCGGTTACCAGGCATCCAGTTTCCACAGCAAAATCTGATGAAAAATAGCAATCTGCACACCGATTTAATGCAAGATCAATATTCAAATGGTGGAGGTGAATGGAAAACCCGCAATCGGGAACCAAGGGGTGCGACCGCAGCCCCGGCGATCGTTCGCTGCGGGGAAGATTGGAGTTGACCCATAGCGGACTCGATGAGGGGAAACTAAGACCGCCCCCAATGTGAACTGGAGGCGGTGCATTTCGCGGGTATTAGATTATGGACAGTTTTTCGGCAGAAGATTTGCCGTTTTGTCCGGCTTGAAGTTCATAAGAGACCTTCTGCCCTTCGGCAAGTGTGCTAAGTCCGGCAGCTTCAACAGCCGAAATGTGGACGAATGCATCGTTTGAGCCGTCATCAGGCTCGATGAATCCGAAACCTTTGGCTGGATTGAACCATTTAACAGTACCAGTAGTCATAGTATTTTCCTCTAACAGGAGTATTGAGCCGCACCTCACACCATGTGATGGCGCGGTGTATTAGCGTTCACACTGCAAGGGATAATTATACTAATCGGCAAGCCGGTAATTTAAATAGCACAGAAACAAATGTTAAACGTATGTGCAATATATAGGTGCTTTCTCCAAGAATTCAATGGTTCATTTGAGCCATGCGTGGCTTTTAAGATGTTGGTCTGATTCAGTTGCAGAAGCGGCCATGACGTACAGCCCGGAGTTTGCTCGGAAAAACGGCGATTGAGTGCAGAATACCCCCGCTGTTCTCAATCTTAGTAGTTTTGGTGGTTCACCCGGATTTATTGGCCTCGGCCTCCGCTGCTTCCTTGGCCAGACGCAAGGCCTTGAGTTTCAGGGTTTTTTCATTGTTCTCCAGCCTTATTTTTTCTTTTTCTTTGAGGATTTTCCTGCCTTTTTGTCGAACCTCCACAACCCGCTGATGTCCTTTTGTTCCAGTTTCTTCAGCCATTGTTCTTTTCTCCGTTTCAGAGTGAAAATTCAGTTGCCTGGGTATTTGTTCCGCTATCAATCTCTTTGCAGACAATAAACAAAGAGAAAATAAGGAAGATGGCCTATTTCGACTATGAATAAAATAGGCCAAAACAATCAAGACCAAAGCTAATCCTGGGTAGGCATCAGCCTTGATGGACTTCATCATAATTCGCATGCTAGCATTCCAGTCTTATGAAACACTTGTTCCGTCTCTTGCATGGCGAGTTGACGCTTGAAAATGCGTTTTGGAACTGGGCTATTTTCGGTGGCCTCATCATCAACGTTACTTCCACCGCGCTCTTTCTGTTCCTCATTATGGCCAATCGCCCGATTTCGGCACTCATTGCCGGTTATGCTTTCTCCGTGCCATACAATATCATAGTTACAGTTGGCGTGTGGCGTTGTGCCGAACGATACACCGGTGAGCGTCGCTGGGCAGACCTTGCAAGGATGGTAACAGTTGTCGGTATGATCGTGCTTAGTGTCACGTGACAGGGCAAAGCAGCGTCAATCTAGTGTTAAGCCTATTTAATCCGCTGTCATTGCTTTGCTGAATTGATGCCAACCACGTTATCGTCGGCCTTCTTGCCGGACACTATCCTTTGCAGCAGCATTGCCCGGGCTTCACTTGACTGTCGCTAAATTCCCCGAAAATCAGAGAACACAAAATCACATAGTTAAGAATGAAAGTAAGATTACAAATTATTCGATACGATTTTATATAATAAGTTCAATGGTTTATGTAAATAAAATGGTGGGCGGTACTGGGATTGAACCAGTGACCCCCTCGATGTCAACGAGGTGCTCTCCCGCTGAGCTAACCGCCCATCATGCGCGTAAAAACGCTTATTCCAATGCGGAAAATCAATTGGAATAACGGCACTCGTATAACTGGATTGGATCATTCGCGCAAGGTTTAAAGCAGCTTGTTGTTCAAGCCGCTATCAGGCGCTCTACTTCGTCCACCAGCTCGCGCAGATGGAAAGGTTTGGATAAGACCTTGGCATCTTTAGGCGCATCATTATCCGGGTTCAGTGCAACAGCCGCAAAGCCGGTGATAAACATGATTTTAATTGACGGATCAAGTTCAGCCGCTTTGCGGGCAAGCTCTATTCCATCCATCTCCGGCATGACGATATCTGTCAATAAAAGGTCGTAGGGCTCTGTCTTGAGGCGTTCATACGCACTTAACCCCTCTTCAAAAGAGATGACATCGTGCCCGGCCTTTTGTAAGGCTTTTTCCAAAAAACGGCGCATATCGCCATCATCTTCCGCCAGAAGTATTTTCGCCATTTGTCTATATGCCCCGTTTATTTTCAACGCCACCAGGTTATTTCGACCGGTGAGTGCAGTGACTTAAGCACAAAGAGGTAAATACCCTGTGAAAGCCACAGGGTCAATTGACCAATTCATGGACAGGCGTTGTTTTTCTTGGCATGGTGAGCACTGTTTTGGGTGTGATTCATTTTACAAGATCAGGCTGCAATTGAAGATGGCACATTTGTTAGACGATGGCGTAAACCAGAGTGAGGGGGAGAAAGGATCGCAAGATTGCCATTCCACTGCCCTTTTTTCGCCAGCATTCGACGTCCTGTCGCCTGAAGCAATCACCACACCACTGGTGTTTAATTCACCACACAGCGGCCGCACATATCCAGCCGCTTTTATCGCCTCATCGCGCCTCGATGCCCATCGATTGCGGCTTTCCGAAGATTGTTTTGTCGACAGGATTTTTGATCAGGTACCACAGCTGGGCGCACCCATTTTGATGGCACATTTTCCCCGCGCCTATGTCGATGTCAATCGCCAGCCCTATGAACTCGACCCGGCAATGTTCAGCGACAAATTACCGTCATTTGTCAACACGCGCTCGCTACGCGTTGCCGGCGGTCTTGGCACACTTGCCCGCATCGTCAGTGAAAACGAGAATATTTACCGCAATCGATTGACCTTTAGTGAAGCAGAAGAACGCATAGCCACACTGTATTACCCTTATCATACAAGGCTGGAACAATTGTTGAAAGCCAGCCACACCAGGTTTGGCGCCAGCCTCCTCGTCGATTGTCATTCCATGCCCTCAAGCCGGTCGATATTCTCAGCCGAGAGCTTCGCAGAAAATTCTGCCGGAAAAAACCGGCCTGACTTTGTGTTAGGGGACAGATTTGGCCGCACCTGCCCCTGCTATGTTACTGATTTTCTCGAGCAAAAACTAACCGAATTGGGTTATACGGTCGTCCGCAACAAACCTTATGCCGGTGGTTTTATCACCCAAAAATATGGTATCGGCCACAATAATCAGCATGCCATTCAAATCGAAATCAACAGAGCGCTTTATCTGGATGAAAACCGGTTGGAGCTTCACCAGGGTTTTGAAGAATTAAAAAGCAATTTAATCAGTGTCATGGAAAAACTGGCCACCCTGACCGTAGACCTGCTTATGGCACCGCGATGGGCGGCAGAATAATCTCGATGATACCAAAGGACCAAAATTGGAACACATAAAAAAAGGGCCGCTCAAACAAAAATTCGAGCGGCCCAAGTCTAGGGAGGAAACGCCCAATAAAGGGCAGCAGTGATGATTGCGAACAATCATACTGCGATGCAATATAATTAAGTGTGCGCCGCACAAAAATCAAGCACAAATTCAAAATTATTTTAAAGTAGCTTAAATCACCTATGTCCACATCCCTCTCCCAACCCGGTAAAAAAGAAATCGAAGGCCGTCTGGCTTTTATCGTTTCGGCAGCGCAAGCAAGTGCTGCCGTCATCCTTCCGTATTTTCGCTCAACCTTGACCATTGATCACAAGCACGGCCAGGGCCGGTTTGACCCGGTGACGGAAGCGGATCGCGCCGGTGAACAGATTATCCGCAAGATGATTGAAGAGACCTATCCTGACGATGCAATTTTTGGCGAGGAGTTTGGCAAAAAATCAGGCACATCTCCTTATTGCTGGGTGCTTGATCCCATCGACGGCACACGCTCGTTTATTTCCGGCATCCCTTTGTGGGGAACTCTGATCGGCCTGACGTTTAAGGGTGAAGCTTTAATGGGTGCCATGAACCAGCCCTACATCGGGGAACTTTTTATGGGCTCGCCACAGGGCTCTATTGTGCTCAAAAACGGGCATCAAACTGTGATCAAAACCCGCCAGTGCACCAGTTTAAGCGAGGCGCTGATGGGCAGTACAGCACCGGAGATATTTGACCAGGGCGATGATATATCAGCCTTTGAGCGGGTAAGGAATGCGGTAAGACTGACCCGCTTTGGCGGCGATTGCTATCTCTACGCCATGGTGGCAGCCGGCCAGCTTGATCTGGTGGTGGAAACCAACCTCAATGCTTATGACATTGCGGCCATGGTCCCCATTGTAGAAAACGCCGGCGGCATTATCACCACCTGGGAAGGCAATCCAGCCAGTGATGGCGGCAGAATAATCGCGGCTGGATGCCGGGAATTGCACGCGGCAGCTGTCGAATTGTTACAAGGATAAAAGTGCTTAGTTCAAACACCACCACCGGGAACAAAGGCATCAAAAGCAGCCCACAGTTGCTGGCGGTAGATATCGCGCTCCATCATAATTTCATGACGCGCACCATCGATCGTCACCAGAGCGCCATTGGGCATTTTGCGACACAGGGTTTCTATTGCCAGGTATGAGACAACCTGCTCATGGCCGCCAGCAACAATCAGGCTCGGCACCAGCACAGACTTGCCAAAACTATCCTGTTGCAGATCCTTCATATGATCCAGGGCGGCTGAAACCCAGCCAAAAGTCGGTGAGCCCAGCCCAAGCGTCGGGTCAGAGTTGAGGATTGCCCGTGTGCGCTCAAACCGGTTAAAATCAGAGGTCAGCCGGTTATTTGCAAATTCTCTTTCTTCCACCGATCGGCTCTTGCCGCCGGGAATAAATGAACCTTTAAACCCCAGACTAACCGCTGCACCTACCAGCGTTGTCAGTGTTTTGTTCAAAACCCAGCGGGTGGGAAACCCGATCATCGGTGACACCAGTACTGCCCGGTTAAACCACTCACGATGGTACAGTGATTTCAACACAATACTGGCCCCCATCGAATGGGCCAAAACAAAAAACGGCGGCGCACATTCGGGCAGGACCACGGTCTCGACGAAGGTCACCAGATCGCCATAATACTGATCAAAATTTTCAATGTGACCCTTGCGAGGATTTTCCAGCACCCGTGGTGAGCGGCCCTGGCCGCGCCAATCCATCGCAGCCACCGAAAACCCGCGATCCAGCAGTTCTTTTATAACCTCGAAATACTTTTCTATAAATTCACCACGACCGGTAAACAGACACACCGTGCCACGGCTGGTGCCATGACGCGCAGGCCAGGTGGCATAGCGCAAACGCACCCCGTCGCGAGCTTCAAAAAATCCCGCCTGCGCCCCTCTGGGTGTCGGGTTTTTGTTGGTTTTAACAAGATCCATAATCAGGCTCGAAGCTCAATGTTTGCGTGTGTGATGATCCAGCAGATCATTATAGTTCGCCGGGCTTAATGGAACCTGACTCGGCAACAAAAACAGGAACCCTTTAAAAAATGGCTCCTGTTTTTGTCGATCTTTGGTCGGCTAAAACCTACCAGTAGGTTCTCCAGGCATTGCCGTAAGAATAACCGGGGGAATAAGCGGGAGAATAATTGCGAATAATTTTGCGTTTTACGATGCGCAGGTTGCATCCGTTAACTTTCAGTTTGACCCGGTATCCGCGCGGTGAGGTAGCTTTGGCCTTATAAATCTTGCCACGCTGGCGGATGCGGCGGATATCGTAGAACCCGCGGGCCCGAAGGGAACGCCTGACGGCGCGTTTTCCAGCGATGTTACAAACATATGGCCGCTGATAGCCGTAACCTCGGTTATACTTGTATGGTTTTTTATAACCATAACGATCAACATTAGGTCTGTGGCGTCTTGAATTGTAGCCGTAGGGCTGATGTACCCGGGTAAAACCGTTGCCGATTGTCAGTCCTGAGCCATTACCAAGCTGCAATTCAAACTGAACGCCTGAATTATTGTTGCGATAATGACCGGCCTCGGCCTGGGCTTGAAAACCAACTGTGGCTGCAACCAGGGCTGTGAGAGCAATAAGTGTCTTTTTCATCGTTCGTCTCCTGTTTCAGTTGCAACGTGGGACCCGATGTCCTCAGCAACTTGAGACCAACCATAAAGTGAGCCACCTGAACCAAAGCAGAAGGCCTTGTTCATATTCGGTTCATCTGGCAAAAACTGAGATTTTCGAAGTAAAATCGGCTGAAAATCGCCAATTAAAATTTAAATTTTCTACTTTTTTCCTGAAAAAAATTCTTGAAACCAAAAATCCACCCCCCATATTTAAGACATGGATGCCAGTCTCGGGTCCATATTTACTGAACCGTCTGGCCGCTCGCGGCAGACAAAATACAACATCGCTTATGAAAGGATGTAAACCATGCATTTTGACCTAACCCCCCTATACAGATCGTCCATCGGTTTTGACCGCCTTGCCTCCCTGCTGGAGACTGCCTCCAACCAGGATGCCGGTACAACGTCATACCCACCCTACAATATTGAACTGCTCTCGGAAAACGCCTACCGCATTACCATGGCGGTTGCCGGTTTCAGTGAAGAGGACATCAATATTGAAACCAAGGAACAGTCCCTGACCATCACCGGCGAGAAGGTCGAAGAAACCTCGTCCGAATTCCTGCATCAGGGCATTGCTGCACGCAACTTCGAGCGTCAATTCAGGCTTGCAGACCACGTCGAAGTCACCGGCGCCAGCCTCGACAACGGCTTGCTGCACGTGGACCTAAAGCGTGAACTGCCAGAAACAATGAAGCCCCGCTCCATTGAAATTACCGCAGGCAAAACAACCAAGCCCAAGGTAATTGGCAAAAAAGCTGCATAACGCAGATTTAAACCCCGATATTCAAAAAGAAGGGCGTCGCGAAAGCGGCGTCCTTTTTTGTGGTACAGTGCACAAGCTGTTGTCAACTGTCAGGTTGTGTCATTTTCGGGGCCCCTTAAAACCCACCAATGGCAATCAGATATGGGCAATGACCTGACGCTCGGCTTTTGCGGCGATTGCGGTTCACCAATATATAAAACCACGACGCTGAAGTCAGATTGCATATTCATCACCGCAGGTTCTCTCGACGATCCAACAGTATTCATGCCAGATCACGAGGTTTATGAAGATAGCCGCCAGCCATGGGATCAAAACTGACAGTCGCAAAACTCAACATTTTTACAGCTTTCAAGCTAAACACCGGAAACAAAATAGTAGATGGTCAAAAATGTGCCGAATACTATCACGCCAGACCGCAGCGCTTTTTGCGGGATGTGCTTTGAAACCGCGCCGCCTGAATATCCGCCGATAATTGCGCCCGCCATCATGATCAGGGCATGTGACCACGAAACTGTATCGCTCAAGCCGTAAACCAGCACTGAGAAAATACTGATGGCAGAGATCACCGCATTCTTCAGCGCATTTGTTATGTGAAAATCGTCATACCCATTCAAAATCAGAGCGGCCATAACAATCTGACCCAATCCGGCACCAAAATAACCGCCATAAATCGAAAGGACGAAAAGCAAAAACATTACGCCAGGAGAATTACGGTTTCCATCCGCCCGGTGAATATGGCTAATAGCTTTTCGGATATGAGGAGCCACTGCATAAAGTATGGTTGCCGCGCCCATCAGATAGGGTACGGCGATGGCGAAAAACCCTCCCCCCAGATTAATTAAGATCAGTGCCCCGGTCAGCCCACCGACACTTCCCACAAAAACCGGGATCAAAATCGAGCGGCCAAGTTGCCTCAGTTCACTGCGAAATGCCGGTAAAGCAGCCATATTGCTTGGAACCAGCGCCACAAAATTTGTTGCATTGGCCACAAGTGGCGACAACCCCAAAAGGATCAATGCCGGGAAAGTAAAAAATGAGGCTCCGCCTGCAACAGCGCTGAGGCCACCTCCAGCCAGACCTGCGCCGAACAAAAATATCACTACCCAGTAATCCATTGAACCACAATGACCATGGGATATTCAAATGCAACATATAATCGAAAACGAGCCGATGCTGTCGCCATCCTCATGGTTTTGGCTACAGATATTTAGCCTTCATCACTTGAAAAAGGAGCGAATTGCCCTCTACCCCAGCAGGCCGACAACGGCGACAAATTCGTCGACTTCTTCCTGCGTGGTGGCAAACCCGCAGACGAAGCGTGAAATAACTTCGTCATCGCGTTTGGCCCCGGTTCCGCGCGGACCGCGGCCAGGCCAGAGGTAATAGTGGGCACCGGCTGATTGCAGCCATTCGTGCACGGCTATCGTCATGATGATAAATTGCATGTTGGCATCGACATCGAAGGCATGACGCAACTTGTTCGACTGACTTATGCCCTGAGCCAGCCGCGCTGCCATGGCGTTGGCGTGTGCTGCACATTTAAGCCACAGATCATCATCAAGATAGGCCATTAACTGGGCCGCGGCAAACCGGCTTTTTGACAAAAGATGACCGCCACGTTTGCGCCGGTACATCAATTCATCAGCCTTTTTAGCGTCAAACAGAATTACCGCCTCAGCCGCCAGTGCCCCGCCTTTGGTAGCACCAAAACTCAAAACATCAATACCGGATTTCCACGTCATGTCAGCCGGGCTGCACCCCAGCGCCATCAGCGCATTGCCAAAGCGTGCGCCATCCATATGCATTTTTAAGTCCCGCGATGCCGCCACATCACTCAATGCCCTGATTTCTTCGAGCGAATAAACTGTCCCGGCTTCGGTTATCTGGGTCAGGCTTAAAACCGAAGGCTGAATAGAATGCTGATCACCCTTGGCCATATAATAGAGCGCATCATTAACGCTTTCAGGTGTCATCTTACCCTGCTCACCCTCGACGCCAATGAGCTTTACCCCACCGGAATAAAACTCAGGTGCAGCACATTCATCCACCATAATGTGGCTTTCATGATGGCAGACAACACCGCCCCACGGTGGCGAATAAAGCGCAAGCCCCAGAGAATTTGCCGCCGTGCCGGTGGATACAATCGAGACAACTACGTCGCGTTCAAAAATTTCCGAAAACTTTTTTTCAACCTGCTTTGTCCACGGATCATCACCATAAGCGGTCACCGCACCTTCATTGGCGCGGACCATGGCCTCAAACATCACATGAGGTACACCTGACGCATTATCACTCTTAAATTCCATATTTACGCACCCCCAAAATTCAAAATCTTCAAGTCCGGTAATTTGTGTGAAACGGCTATGCCCAGAATTCGAACATAAAAAGCATACTCGCTTTCCAGGGCAGCCTCAATATTTTGCGCGTTCCTGAAACCGTGCCCCTCGCCCGCAAATTCAACATAAACCACCGGCACACCATTTCTATCAAGGCTTTCGGCCATCGCTCTGGATTGTTCGCGCGGTACAACGCGATCATCGGCGCCCTGAAAAAAGATCACCGGCGACGTAATCTTGTCAGCATTACAAATAGGAGACCTTGTCGCAAAAATTTTGGGTCTGGTATCCGGCGTTGTACCCATTAGCGTGTCAATGTAGCCGTACTCAAATTTATGTGTGGTTTCCTGCAATTTTGACATATCAGAGATACCATAATATGCAGCACCGGCAGCAAACACATCGCTGTTGACCAACGCTGACAACACCGTGTAGCCCCCGGCACTGCTGCCTGAAATCAGCAATCTCTTTGCATCAGCTTTTCCCGCCGCCGCCAGACCACAAGCACCAGCGATAACATCTTCCACATCGCGCACGCCCCAATGACCATCAAGTGCACGGCGATAATCAGCGCCATAGCCAAAACTTCCGGTGTAATCCACATCAAAAAAGGCAAAGCCGCGCGAGGTCCAATATTGTATTTTTAACTTCAGGCCGCGATCCGCCATCGCCGTTGGTCCGCCATGGGCCGAGACAATCATCGGTGGCAGTTCATCTTCTTCACCACGGTAATGCTCATTGGCAGGTGGGTAATATATGCCGTAACACTTCTCACCATCGGTTGAGAGAAATGTCACAGGAGCGCCAACGGAAATGGTTTCTTCCGCAACCGAAACATCTGAGCTTGTCTGCAATATGCTAAATTCACCACTGGCAATATCCAACCGGCAAACGGCGGGCGGGCGGTGATGGAAAGACGCAATCATGCAGGCACACGTGTCATCGGCTACAAGGGCCTCTATACCCGCAACATCGTGCAAAGCAATATCTATCGGTGTCATTTTTCGCGTTTGAATATCCACAACACCCAGATGCAAGGCACCGTCCTTAAAGCAGCGGGCAATCAACCGGTCGTCACCAACAAGGCCATAAGACGTCATACCAAACACCCATTGGGGCTGGCCAAATTCTGCCGGGCTATTAACCAGCGGCACTGATTCGCCACCGCAACAACCCGACGGCAAAATATACAGATTACCCCAGCCGCTTTTATTCCAGATGAAAATCAGACTACCATCGCTGTGCCATTGCGGCTGAAAGACGCACTCCCCCCCACCGCCAGCAATTTTTTCACCTGATGGAAAATGGTCTTGTGCATCAGATTTCGTCAGCCACAATTCCGCTGCCTCCCACGGCATATGAGGCAAACCCCAGCACAGATAGGCAAGCTGCTTGCCACACGGACTGAGGCGCGGGCTGGCGTAAAAATCGCAGCCCCCGGCAACAATGGCAATCGTGCCCAAACAAGATTGATCCAAAGCAATAGAGATCAGCAGGTTTATCGGCAACCTGTCATCGGTATCGTGACGTTCGGCAATAGCAAACAACTGATTGCGGTGCTGATCATAGCACATATCCGAAAACCGCCAGTCACAGCGATTGGTAATGCGTTGAGGCACGCAGCCATCTATAGCTTCATAAATATCCTGATCGTGGTCGTTGATGAAGAAAACCCTGTCATTACAGACACTAAACTCACCGCCGCCATACTCATGAACACGCGAGCGAGCACTAAACTCAGGTGGCAACAGATCCGTTTTGCGGCCATTGCCGTCACATTTCACAATCACGCTACGGCCCGCCTCCTCAGGCCGTCCTTCGGTCCAGTAGACAGCCTCATGCCCTATTTGAAGGCCGCCAAATCGTCGGGAGTTTCCAGCCACGCTCGCGGGCGTTATCGGTGAGGGCCAGGTGCCAAATGGTGCTGTTGTATGCGTCATAAGAAACAGGTTTTTATTATCTTCACCTACAGTGATAAATTATGGAATTACGCATTGCAATTACCAGGCGAAAACAGCCTGCAAATAAAATATCCAACGTTCGAAATTAAAAATCAATAGCCCTCTGTTTTACCGGCCAAATTTCCTGTGCGCCTTTGCGGCAATCATCTTGGGCTTGTATGTGATTAAGAATTCTGGCAGTTTACGAAGAATGGGACAGCGCTGTTGTCCTTTTTTTGCGGTGCCACCCACGCCAAAAGCTCAAGCCTCAAGGCTATGGCAGAATAGCGCTACCAAAGGCGCGCATTTCGGAAACCAACGGTTTTATTTTCCGAAAACGCAGCCACAAGACCGGACAGGCCCGAAGGCAGCCTCTGCGGGCTTCCGGCATAATTTGCATGGCAAGCTGACGTATTTGCCAGCATGCTCCTGCTGACGGGCCAGCGCCCGCCAGATGCGCAAAGGTGCTGTTTGGTCTCTCGCATAAACGATAAATGAGAAGTAATTGCACGTATGAAACACCCGACAAAAAACAACAACCGACCTTCCCTCACGCCCGGCATTAGTCCAGTTGCCAGTTATCCGGGCCTACCAAAGGCGCAAGGATTATACAATCCTGACCGCGAGCATGATGCCTGCGGCATTGGTTTTATTGTCGACATTCACAATCGCAAGAAGCACGAGATTATCCAAAACGGCTTGCAGATGCTGTGTAATCTTGAACATCGCGGCGCCGTTGGCGCTGATCCGCAAGCCGGAGACGGCGTCGGCCTGTTAATGCAACTACCACACGAATTCCTGGTCAAGGCCACAGCCAAAGAGGGTTTCAATTTGCCGGAGCCGGGCAAATACGGTGTCGGTATGTTTTTCATGCCGAGAAATGAAAATTCGGCTGCACAAATCAGATTAATTCTGGAAAAGGCGGTCACCGATCACGGTCAAAAGGTTTTGGGATGGCGCAATGTTCCCGTCGACAATTCTGTTCTGGGTTATTCGGTCAAACCAACCGAGCCTGATCATGTTCAGCTCTTTATCGGTCGCAACGATGATATTGAGGACAATGACAGATTTGAACTCCTGTTATATGTCATCCGTCGTGTTGCCTGGTTGTTGATCGTCAACTCCAACATAGAAGACAAAGAGACTTATTACACCGCCTCAATGTCGTGCCGCACCATTCTCTACAAGGGCATGTTGATGGGCAATAAGCTGGCTGATTATTATGCCGATCTTCGCGATGAAAGTGCAGCATCCGCTTTTGCCCTCATTCACCAGCGCTTTTCCACCAACACGTTTCCCACCTGGGGTCTGGCCCAGCCGTTTCGCATGATCTGCCATAATGGCGAGATCAATACGGTGCGCGGTAATGTCAACTGGATGGCAGCACGCCATGCCACCATGAGTTCCAAGATTATTGGTGATGATCTGGAAAAGCTGTGGCCGCTCATTCCCGAAGGCCAGTCGGATTCAGCCTGTTTTGACAATGCGCTCGAACTTCTGGTTCAAGGTGGATATTCGCTTGCCCATGCCATGATGATGCTGATCCCCGAAGCCTGGACCGGCAATCCTTTGATGGATGAAGAACGCCGCTCTTTTTATGCCTATCATGCAGCCTTGATGGAGCCCTGGGATGGACCTGCCGCTGTAGCGTTCAGCGATGGCAAACAGATAGGTGCCACCCTTGATCGCAACGGCCTGCGTCCGGCACGTTATCTCGTCACTGATGATGGTCTTGTTATTATGTCATCTGAAATGGGTGTACTGCCGATTGACGAAAAACGCATCGTGCAAAAGTGGCGGCTGCAACCGGGCAAAATGCTGCTGATTGATCTTGAGCAAAAACGCATTATTTCCGATGAAGAAATCAAGTCAGATCTCGCCCGCCAGCATCCTTATCGCCAATGGCTCGATGCAACCCAGATCAAGGTCAAGGAGCTGCCTGTTACCGGTGCATCGCAACGCGCCTCCAACATCCCTCTGCTCGATCGCCAGCAGGCCTTTGGCTACACTCAGGAAGACCTTAAGTTTCTGCTCGCTCCTATGGCCATGGTCGGTCAGGAAGCCGTCGGCTCCATGGGCACCGATACGCCCATAGCGCCGTTGTCTTCAAAACCAAAACTGATCCACTCATATTTCCAGCAATTGTTTGCGCAAGTCACCAACCCGCCGATTGACCCCATTCGCGAAGAACTGGTGATGTCACTGGTATCGTTCATCGGCCCCCGGCCCAATCTGCTTGACCTTGAAGGCACCTCCACCCACAAGCGACTGGAAATCTCCCAGCCTATCTTAAAGAATGAAGCGCTCGAGAAAATCAGACAAATTGGCGATATCGCCGATAATCAGTTCCGCACAGTCACCCTCGACATCACCTATGGTGCCCATCGCGGTGCTGAAGGCATGGGCCCAGCCCTTGAAACCTTGTGTGCAAAGGCTGAAAAAGCAGTCACAGACAATTTCAATATCATCATCCTGTCAGACCGTCTGGTCAGTGCTGAACGGATCCCCATACCGTCATTGCTGGCGACTTCTGCCGTTCATCATCATCTCATCCGCACCGGCTTGCGAACCTCGGTGGGTCTGGTGGTTGAAACCGGAGAAGCGCGCGAGGTTCACCATTTTTGCACACTAGCGGGCTATGGCGCCGAAGCCATCAATCCTTATCTCGCTTTTGAAACCATTGAAAACCTGCGCCCCCGCCTTGATGATGAACTGACCACCGAACAGGTCTATCGCCGCTACACAAAGGCGCTCAACAAGGGCATTTTAAAGGTAATGTCGAAAATGGGCATCTCCACCTATCAGTCTTATTGCGGTGCGCAGATTTTTGATGCCGTCGGCCTCAAAAGCGACTTTGTCGAGAAATACTTCACCGGCACCAACACTTTAATCGAAGGCGTCGGCCTCGAAGAAATCGCCAAAGAGGCATTGGAGCGCCATGCCCAGGCCTTTGGTACAGCACCGATCTATCAACACGCACTTGATGTCGGTGGCGAATATGCCTATCGCCTACGCGGCGAAAGTCATTCCTGGACCCCTGAAACCGTTGCTAACTTACAGCACAGTGTCCGCGCCAATCTGCCGGAGAAATATCGTGAGTTTGCGAATAAAATAAATCAGCAGAACGAACAACTCATGACACTGCGTGGTCTGTTTCGTATCCGGAACGCCGATGAAACCGGACGCAAACCCATAGCTTTGGACGAGGTTGAACCCGCCGCCGAGATCATCAAGAGGTTTGCTACCGGTGCCATGTCCTTTGGCTCGATCAGCCGTGAAGCCCACACCACGTTAGCCATCGCCATGAACCGTATGGGGGCCAAATCAAACACCGGCGAAGGCGGTGAACAACCCGACCGCTTCAAGCCCAAACGCAATGGTGACAATATGCGCTCGGCCATCAAGCAAGTGGCCAGCGGACGCTTTGGCGTCACCACCGAATATCTCGTTAATGCCGACATGATCCAGATTAAAATGGCGCAAGGCGCAAAACCCGGCGAAGGCGGGCAACTGCCCGGACACAAGGTTGATGCCGTCATTGCCAAGGTGCGCCACTCGACCCCCGGTGTTGGTCTGATCTCACCACCGCCGCATCATGACATCTATTCCATCGAGGATCTGGCCCAGCTTATTTATGATTTGAAAAACACCAATCCAAAAGCCGATATCTCGGTAAAACTGGTGTCGGAAGTAGGCGTCGGCACGGTTGCAGCTGGTGTGGCAAAGGCACGCGCCGATCATGTCACCATTTCAGGCTTTGAAGGCGGCACCGGAGCCAGCCCCTTAACTTCAATTAAACACGCCGGCAGCCCGTGGGAGCTGGGTCTTGCCGAAACCCAGCAGACTCTGGTGATCAATCGCCTGCGTGACCGCATTGCGGTTCAGGCCGATGGCGGTCTGAGAACCGGCCGCGATGTTGTTATTGCAGCCTTGCTCGGTGCCGATGAAATGGGCTTTGCCACCGCACCTTTGATTGCCGCAGGCTGCATCATGATGCGCAAATGCCATCTCAACACCTGCCCCGTCGGCATTGCCACTCAAGACCCTGAGTTGCGCGCAAAATTCACCGGCAAGCCCGAACATGTCATCAATTACTTCTTCTTTGTCGCCGAAGAAGTGCGCGAATTAATGGCTGAAATGGGTTTTAAAACTTTTAAGGAAATGGTTAGCCAAAACCAGTATCTCGACAAAGACAAAGCCATTGATCACTGGAAAACAAACGGACTTGACTTCACAAAATTGTTCCACAAGCCTGAGTTTGACAAGCCCACAGACTTGTATAATTCGGGTCGACAAAACCATCGCCTCGAAGCCGTGCTTGATCGCAGCCTGATCGAACAGGCCATGCCAGCGCTGGAGAATAAAACACCGGTGAAAATCGAGGTTGATATCAAAAATTCAGATCGCACCACCGGTGCCATGCTGTCCGGCGAGGTGGCAAAAAGATATGGTCACAAAGGCCTGCCCGAAGACACAATCTCGATCTCGCTGAAGGGAACGGCAGGGCAAAGTTTCGGGGCTTTTGTCGCCGCAGGCATTAGCCTCAATCTCGTAGGTGAAGCCAATGATTATGTCGGCAAAGGCCTCAGCGGTGGCCGTTTGGTGGTTCGCCCACCGGCAGACAGCGGCATCGTGCCGGAAAAAAGCATCATTGTCGGCAACACGGTTTTATATGGTGCCATTTCCGGCGAATGTTATTTCCAAGGCATCGCCGGTGAGCGCTTTGCCGTTCGCAACTCTGGTGCCATTGCCGTCGTTGAAGGCTGTGGTGATCATGGTTGCGAATATATGACCGGCGGTATTGTCGTTGTTATCGGCCCCACCGGGCGCAACTTTGCTGCCGGCATGAGTGGCGGCATTGCTTACGTGCTTGATGAAGATAAAACCTTCGAGCAGCGCTGCAACCTCGCCATGGTTGACCTTGAACCGCTTGAATCCGAAGACGACAGTCTGGAAAAAATCGGCCATCAGGGCGGCGATCTTGAAACCCATGGGCTCGTCGATTTGGCGCGCAACATGGACAGGTTTGACGAAGAAAGACTGCACCAGCTGATCGAAAATCATATGCATTACACAGCCTCGTCCCGTGCCAGACATATCCTTGATAACTGGGACGATATGGTGACAAAATTCGTCAAGGTCATGCCGGTTGAATACCGCCGTGCCTTACAGGAAATGGAACAGACTGAAACCACGATGGACATGTCAATCGGTATCAGGGGAGGCAAATAATCATGGGTAAGATTACCGGTTTTCTAGAAATTGACCGTCAGGAAAGACGCAACAGACCCGCAGCCGACCGTGTGCGCAGCTACCGGGAATTCATCATTCCCCTGTCGGAAACAGACGTTGCCCGCCAGGCCGCTCGTTGCATGGATTGCGGCATTCCCTATTGCCACACCGGCTGTCCGGTCAACAATCAAATCCCCGACTGGAATGATCTGGTCTATGCATCCGATTGGGAAGAAGCCTGTCGCAACCTGCATTCAACCAACAATTTTCCAGAGTTTACCGGTCGCATTTGCCCGGCACCGTGTGAAGCTGCCTGCACTTTGAACATAAATGATAACCCGGTGACCATTAAAACCATTGAGTGTGCCATCGTCGATAAAGGTTTTGCCCAAAGCTGGATCAACCCGCAATCTCCGCCGCAACTGACCGGCAAAAAAATCGCCATTGTTGGTGCCGGACCCGCCGGTATGGCAGCTGCCCAGCAACTGGCCCGCGCCGGACACGATGTGAACCTTTATGACAAACAAGCAAAACCCGGCGGCCTGTTGCGCTATGGCATTCCTGATTTCAAAATGGAGAAAAAACTGATCGACCGCCGCTTTGAGCAGATGAAGGCCGAAGGCGTGATTTTTCACGGGCTGGTTCATGTGGGTGTGGATATTACAGCCACTGAACTCGAGCAATCTCATGATGCGGTTTTGCTCACCGGTGGGGCGGAAGTCTCCCGCGACCTGCCGGTTGAAGGCCGCGATCTTAACGGCGTTCATTTTGCCATGGACTTTCTGCCACAACAAAACCGCCGGGTATCAAACGAACCTCTGGGCGATGTGCAACCTATTACAGCGGCAGGCAAGCATGTGGTCGTTATCGGTGGCGGCGATACCGGTAGTGATTGCATCGGTACCTCGTTTCGTCAAGGAGCGCTGTCGGTCACTCAACTGGAGATCATGCCAATCCCGCCTAAACACGAGGACAAGGCTTTGACCTGGCCGCACTGGCCGATAAAAATGCGCACATCTTCATCACAACGTGAAGGTGCTACGCGAGAATTCAGTGTCATGACCACGTCGTTCAGTGGTGAAGACGGCCACGTGACCCAGCTTCATGGCACCGAAGTCGATGAAAAATTTGAACCTGTACCGGGGACCGAATTTGATCTGCCCGCTGATCTGGTTTTACTGGCCATGGGGTTCGTTCATCCCGTTCTCGAAGGCATGATTACCGAACTTGAACTCGACCTTGACGGGCGCAAGAATGTCGCGGCAAATACTGACGATTATGAGACCTCGAGACCAAAAGTCTTTGCCGCCGGTGACATGCGCCGCGGGCAATCCCTCGTTGTCTGGGCCATACGCGAAGGCCGTCAGGCCGCCCATTCCGTCGACAGGTTCTTAATGGGAAAAAGCGATCTACCGCTCTAGATCACGCCAGCGTTTATCTTTCAGCGAGGCCACGTAAGCACGAGCAACATCTATATAACCGCTTAAGCCCTTTTTTTCCATCCACCCGTGCCAGGCCTCGGCTACGTTGATAATACGATCCTCAACCGGTCCTGCCGGCAGACCTCTTACCCGGTTAACCAAGGCACTGGAATTGAAAATCCCGAGCATCAAAGTCGCGACCAGAATTGCCACGAACATGCGCCCACGGTTACGGCTGGTTTCCTTTTCGTCAGGTTGTTTTTGATCGTCGCAGCCCCACGCTGTTTCAACTTCTCCAGAGCCATTGTGATTTTGGGATTTGCTTATGACTATAGGTCGCGTTGGTGAAGCCGTTGGCGCTTTGGGCAACATTTTAGCCATACGCTCAACCCCAAGCGCATTGCGTTTTCTCGGGCGGTTGGCTGGTATGGGCAACGTCTCGGATTTCGATTTGGGTGGCGTATTCAAGATTATCTTGCGCCTGGGTCTTGAACGGCTGGATTTCTCACCCATCGCAATATCAGTGTCGGTTGTTAATTTTGCACCCATGTCCATACCTAAAACTGAAAGTAAATAAACGGGGCGACACCATCGGGTGAAACCGCTTCAATCAACAAAAGCCCGGCACCCAGCACCAGCCCGAGGGGTATGGCACCCAGTTGCGACAATTTCACACCGGCTTTTTCCACCCAGTTTGCAGGAAAAAACTGGTTGGCCAATGTGCCAAAAACCAGAACACTTATAAAAGGCGTGGCCAATTCCGGGCCCTGCCCCCAGGTGCCCAGACCCTGCAAGAGTGACGTCACCGTATCCATATCGGGGGACCTGAACAGGATCCACGAAAAGCACACCAGGTTGAATGTCAGCAAAAACCCGGCAAAACCTGCGATGGCCCGACCGCCACTATCGCTCAGTTCCAGCACGCGTCCAACTGCCCCGCCGCCATAACCGGCAAGGGCATAATTTTGTTGCGGCTGCAATTGCACGACAAAGCGCTCTACGGCAATGGCAACACCGTGAAACATTCCCCAGAATATAAATGTCCACGCCGCACCATGCCAGATGCCGCCAAGCAGCATGGTCAAAAATATATTACGGTAGGTGGCAAAACCGGAGCCGCGACTGCCGCCCAGTGGTTTGTAGAGATAGTCGCGTAACCATGTCGACAGAGAAATATGCCAGCGCCGCCAGAAATCGCGCAAACTTGTTGCCCGGTAGGGCTGATTGAAATTGCGTTGAAAGCGATAGCCCAGAAGGGCTGCAATGCCGATGGCAATGTCACTATAACCGCTGAAATCGCAATAAATCTGGATGGCATAGGCATATACGCCAACCGCCAGATCCACCGTTCCATAGACCGAGGGGTCAAAAAACACCTTGTCGACAATTTCGGTGGCCAGATAATTTGCAATGATCATTTTCTTGAACAGGCCCGCCAAAATAAGCGCAACCCCTATGCCAATCTGCCTTTTGCTAAGACTGGGAGGTGCGGTAAGTTGTGGTAAAAACTCTGATGCGCGCACAATCGGCCCGGCCACCAGTTGCGGGAAGAAGGAAATATACAGGCACAGATCAACCAGCGAAGTTGAAGCTTTAACGTCACGGCGGTAAACATCAACGACGTAGGAAATTCCCTGAAAGGTAAAAAACGAAATGCCAACAGGCAGGATAATTTCCAAAAACGGCAGGTCGCGCTCAATGTTCAACTGCACCAGCACATCGGTCAGACTGTCGATGAAAAAACCGTAGTATTTGAAAAACCCCAGAACCGAAAGATTGATGGCAACAGCAATACCAACGATGAGTTTGCGTCGACCCTCGTCATCATGGCGCTGCAACAGATAACCGGCAGCATAATTGAGCAAAGAGCTTGCCAGCAACAAAGCGGTAAAGCGCACGTCCCAATAGCCGTAAAAAAAATAACTGGCAGCTAAAAGCACCAGCTTGCGCGCCTCAAATCGCCGCCGCAATTCCCAGCTGACGACAAATACCACCATGAAAAAGAGGGCGAAATCTAGTGTTGGAAAAAGCATCTCCGCACCACCGCTGCATATGACCAAAAGCTGTTAGAAATTTTTTTTCTTAATCTAGCTGAACTGGCCATAACCCTTCATCAAGAACCGGTACAAAGCCACAGCCGCGCGTTTGCTGCCGGCATCGTTAAAATGAACATTATCCCCATAGGCCAGAGCTGGTTTGGCACGTGCCCAGCGAAAAGTGCCACATTCACCACCCATCGCTTGCGACCAGTCCCAATAAGCTGCGTTGAGATTTTGTGCAGCGCGCTTTTGTGCCGCCCGCACGCGCGCCAGCCCCGGCGGTGCGTGCCAACGCGCCAGACGCTGAGATTTTTGTTGCAGAAGCGTTGAATATTGCGCCACTTCGTCTAGTGATAATGCTTTGCATCCAGGCGAGCCTTCCTGTTTTCGCGCATATTTTGGCAATCTGGTCGAATCGGGTGCACCAAGAACAAGCAGGGATGGATTGTTTGCAGCCTTTTTCAAGTTAATCGCAAGTGTTTCAAAACGCTGCTGATAAGCTGCCGCATTCAGATCATCCTTAAAGCCCTCATTTGTGCCATAGCCCAGAATAATCAGATCAGGTTTGAGATATTTCAAATCCGCTTTCACCAGCGAAGAATCCCATCGCGCCATAACGTCAACAGAGGCTCCGGGCAAACCGAGACTGACATAACGCAGCCCGCGATTTGATGAATAAGAACTCCAGCCGAGCACCGCCACCGGGCGGGCATCCAGTGTTTTTATCGACACTGACTGAGCCCTGATTTTAAACCGCTGGATACGGGTTTTTGCATTACGCAGATCCAGTACTCGGGTTTTACCACCTGCCTTGATCTCGATTGAGCCAGCCTTGGGCCCGCTTAAAAACTCAACTTCAATTTCCTGTTGGCTACCAGGTCTATCCACCGCCAGTTTCAAAACCTCACCCGCACTGGCCACTTCCAGCCTGACACCGGTCAGTGAATAAGGCCCGGTGTTGTCAAAAAAACTGTTGGCTGCTGTCCAGCCATCAGATTGTTGCGTGCTGACACCACGAGCATTGAAATATTTAAAAGCCTTGCCCGGTTGTACCAGTCCGCGACCGGCATCACCAAAGCGGCGTTGAAACCGCTGGCGCAAATCACCGGAAAAGCGGTCCGCAGCAATATGGCTGTCACCAAGATGCACGACAACCACCGGGCGTGCACGCTTGCCACTTTCAAGACGTGCAAGAGCGGTATAAAAACCGGAAAGCCCACCCTTTGCGCCTGCAACGGCTACCGGTGTATCTTTCACAACAGGGCCGGGTTGCGAACTTTCTGCTACATTTTCGGAAATCTGCGGTTGCGAACACGCCGCCAATAGCAGGCAAAAACCAATCGTCAAGGCCATCCTGTAGGGGCGGGTTTTGCGCAACCTGGCATAATGTCTGGCTTCTTCGGGATTATCGATGGGAATAACGGCAAGGCCGGGCGCATAGTTCGGCAGATCAAGCTTAATCCCGTGGCCAGGAGAAATCGTCACCGCGGCCGGTCTTTGGCGGTACGGCGTTACCACGCAATAACGCGCGATAGCCGGTGGTGTTGAGAACGCCCTGGCCATCAGCGGCGGTTTTGATATCCAGCTCAGATAGCGGGGTAATCGACGCGATTTCCGTCCCCGCGAGCGCTTCGCGTCCATTAATCGTTTTACTTCCATACTCGACATTTTCATCAGGCGTACCACTCTCTTTACTCACCGGACGAACAATCCCCGCAACCCAGGGCGCAACATCTGTTTTTATCGATCGCCGAAGCAATCCTGAACTCAAGCCCGATGTCACGGTCTTACTCATCTGCTGACGCTGCGGCAGAACTTTGAACTTGGCTAAATGCGCCTCCTGATCGGATGCAAAAGCAGCTCTGCTGGTAACGACAACAGCCTTGTCCGGCTGAACTATGCTTAATATATCCTGAAATTCGTTAGCAAGAGCTTGCCGAATGGCCTTACCGATGTCAGTTTTTTCGCTTTTTTTGATGTTTTTTGCTAAATAATCGGTACCAGGCTGAAAAATTGGCATTTTTTTGGTTTGAATGGAGATGATCTGCGCCTGCTGACGGATACTTACCGGTTCTGGTTCTATTCGCCGGGCGATTTTACCCAGTGTCACTTGCAGGCTTTTTGCCTTTTCCACTTCACTTTTAGCCGTTAAATATGCTGGTGCAGGAACAAATTTTGGCTGTTCCATCTTGATTTTTGATTTTACCGGCTTCACCACAGCAATCTGTCGGGTTGTTTTGTTGAAATCGGCCCGGATAAATCGCTTCGTTGCCAAAGCCAGCTTTTGATATCCGCGCATGGTGAAATGGATACCATCATTGGCCCTGAGCTTGCGCATCCGGCCTTTAACATCTTTGCCATTGGCGCTGTAAGTGCCATTAGGCGTGGTAAAATCATTCCAGATATCGACAAAAACTATATTATTAGCCCGGGCGCGATCAGCAAAAATTTGATTGAGAATGCGCATATGCCGGTTGATTTTTTTCCGCCGCGTAATCGGCAACCCTACCCAGTAAACCCTGGCGCCATGTGCTTTAAGCTGCCCGATATATTCATCAACGCGCGAAGCATATATCTCACGCCAGCGTTTCGACCCAGGCTGATAGCGCCCGGCCTTGGTGACGATAGTCTGGCGATCATTCGCTCCCATCATGACAACGGCAACATCAATTCTGCTGTTGGCCAGAATTTGTCTCAAGTTGGCATTCCAGTCATAAAAATCCAGCCGCACAAAACCGGTTGAAGGTTTGGTTTTGCGTAGGACTTTGATGTTCTTGTTCTTGCGAAAACTATTGTACATCCCGGCCCAGACACCACCGCCCAGTGAATCGCCCAAAACCATAAGGTTGATGTTTTTCAACGCCACCTTGCCTGGTATTATTATTTTTGATTTTCCGGCAATAGCCGCTACGGAGAAATTTTGTGCAGGGGATGTTGTTTTGATATCAGAAAAATTTGACGAGGCAAAAGAGGCGGTTACAACAAACGGCACCATCGCCAGCAAAACAGCCAGCATCAATGCCGACAATACACATTTTCCCCCGAGTTTAAACACACCGCAACTCAACTACACTATACTAACCAACTACAGTCCGGCACATTCCAGCGCCGAACTACTAAATCAGGACAATAATGAACCCCAGCCTGATACTACCCCACCCCCGTTTACAAATAATTACACACAGCAGACCTGATTTCAACCTTTGCGCAATCGATCCAGCAAAGCTGAACTCGGATAGCCGTCAGCAACGAGACCTTTTCGCTGTTGATAGGCTTTGATCGCCTCTATCGTTTTACTGCCAACTTTACCGTCAACCTCGCCCGGCTTATGTCCGCGTTCAATTAAAAGCTGTTGTAACTCGCGGTTTTGCGCGAGGTTCAGAGGAAGGTTTTCCAACGGCCAGGCTTTGACCACAGCCCTGTTGCCCTTAAGCTGTTTTGCCAGATAACTTATCGCCAGAGCATAAGGCACCGCATTGTTGTAGCGAAGGATCGAGCGGAAATTATTAAAGACAAGAAAAGCAGGCCCCCGGGCACCGGCAGGCACAATAACGGCAGCGCGCCGTGAACTTGACTTTAACCGCTTGCCATCCACATCCCGGATACCCATTGCCACCCACTTTGACATCGGCCGGATTTTCTTCAAACCGGCATACTTGAACCTGAATTTTCGCGGAAGTTTTACTTCAATTACTGTCGGCGCACCTTTTTTCCATTTGGAAACGCGTAAATAATTGGCCGTCGAGCCAAGTGCATCTGCCGGGCTGGTCCATATATTGCGGCGGCCATCGCCATCAATATCAACCGCATAAGCATTAAAAGTTGTGGGAATAAACTGGGTCTGCCCCATAGCCCCGGCCCACGACCCCTGAAATTTGTTCACGGAAATGTCGCCGCGTTCAAGAATTTTAAGAGCGCCAATCAATTGCTGGAAACCAAATTTTCCACGCGCTCCCCGGTATGCCAGAGTGGCAAGAGAGCGGATAACATTAAGGTCCCCCATGCGGGTTCCATACGCACTTTCCAGCCCCCAGATGGCTACCAGTATGTGCCGTTCGACACCAAAGCGTTTTTCAAGCTTGCTCAGGGTTGATTTATATGTCCGCAATAATTTCCGGCCTTGGCCAATGCGTTTTGGCGTCAACGCCCGATCAAGATAATCCCATACAGGCCTGACAAATTCGGGCTGGTGTTTGGCCCGATCCAACACTTGCGGGTTGGGAACAACGCCGGCAAAGGCCTGATCAAAGGTTTTGCGGGAAATGCCGTTGGCGCGTGCTGTCGGCCAAACCTTGCTGACCCACTGTTTAAAATCGGTATTGCTCTGAGCCGGTGATACTGTGAAAAACACAGCTGTAAACACAAAAGCGCTCAATCCAAAAACCATTGGCAAAAACGATCTTGCCGTTGACCGCAAATAAGATGAGATCATGAAACGTCCCTACCTAAAAATTGTGCCCCGTTCAAACTTCAGTATAACCGCCTTCTATATCCCGACAACTTTGTCTAAACAGCCACGCTCTTCGGCTAATTTCTGCTCCCACTTAAAAGCGTGGGCAACGATTGTGTCGATATCGGCAAATTTTGGCTGCCAGCCCAGCACAGATACTATCTTCTCGGCACCGGCAATCAATGCGGGCGGGTCGCCCGCCCGTCGCTCAGCGTCACGAACGTCAAACCCTTGACCATGCGCTCGCTCAACCGCGGAGATAACATCGAGAACAGAATACCCCTGACCATAGCCGCAGTTCAGTTGAACACTTTTGCCGCCTTCACGCAAATAGCCAAGCGCGCGAACATGTGCATCAATCAGATCATTGACGTGAATATAATCACGAATACAGGTGCCATCATCAGTCTCATAATCGCGGCCATAAATTTCCATGAAAGCACGCTGGCCGGTTGCCACTTCGGCGGCGACTTTAATCAGATGCGTGGCCTTTGGCGTGGACTGGCCCGAGCGGCCTTGCGGATCAGCACCGGCGACATTGAAATAACGCAAAGCCACATATCTAAAATCATGGGCAAAACTTGTGTCTCTCAACATCCATTCGCTCATCAGCTTCGATGTACCATAAGGTGAAATCGGCTTAAGTGGTGCATCTTCAAACACCGGATTTTCCTGTGGGATGCCGTAGACCGCCGCCGTTGAGGAAAATATGAAATTTCTTATGTTGGCTGTAACGCAGGCCGCCAGCAGATCACGGGTTTTAGCGGTATTATTGGAGTAATATTCCAGCGGATCAGCCACACTTTCCGGTACAATAATCGACCCTGCGAAATGGACCACGGCATCGACATTGTGCTCGTCCACAATACGCGCTACCAGGGCTGCGTCAGAAATATCTCCCTTGACGAAGGCTGCGCGGGCGTCAACATTGGCGCGAACTCCCGTTGACATATTGTCCAGCACCACCACGTCCTGGCCCTCATCACACAGTGCCAGCACCATGTGTGATCCAATATATCCCGCACCACCTGTAACCAAAACCGTCATGTCGCAAAACCCTTAATCGATCACCTGAACATTTAACCACTTTTTCAAGTCTATCGTGTAATCCTTTATGTCTGGTAACTCACGGATCATTCGTTACATTTTTCTGTATCGAATAAATCTGAACATCAATTTTGGGCTTAATAATGTCAAAATCAATCAGAAAAGCAGTATTTCCCGTGGCCGGTCTGGGAACACGGTTCCTGCCCGCAACCAAAGCCATGCCAAAAGAAATGCTGACGGTGGTTGACCGCCCGCTCATTCAACACGTGGTTGATGAAGCCCGCGAAGCCGGAATTGAACATTTTATCTTTGTGACCGGTCGCAACAAAGGCATTATCGAAGATCATTTTGACAGACAGTTCGAGTTGGAGACAACGCTGGAGCAGCGCGGTAAAACCGCCGAGCTTGAGGCCTTGCAAAAGGATTTACCCCAACCCGGCCAGATGAGTTTCACCCGCCAGCAAGAGCCTTTGGGCCTTGGCCATGCGGTATGGTGTGCCCGCGATATCGTGGGCGATGAACCCTTTGCCGTTCTTTTGCCAGATATGTTGATACACAGCAAAAAAAGCTGCCTTGCTCAAATGATAGATGCTTATGATACCAACAGTTCGGCCAACCTGCTGGCGGTGGAAGAAGTTGCACCGGAAGAAGCTCACCGGTACGGCATCGTTGGTCGCGGCGATGCCCGGGGCGCGGCATTTGACATTACCGAGATGGTGGAAAAACCAGCACCGGGTTCTGCACCCTCCAACTTCATGATCCTCGGGCGATACATCCTGCAACCGGAGATTTTTGATCTGCTTGGCACCCAGGTAAAAGGTGCTGGTAATGAAATTCAGCTAACAGACGCCATGATCAGGCTGCACAAAGACCAGTCTTTCCATGGATTTGCCTATGAGGGAACGGTCTATGACTGCGGTGATAGAATCGGGTTTTTAAGTGCCAACACAGCCTTTGCCCTGGCACGCGAAGACATCAGCAAGGAATACCGCAAAGCTTTGAATAGGATTCTGCAGGACTTTTAGTGTTTTGGCTTTTTGCCGGGCCGCTCGAAGGCGGCTGCGAGCTTGCTTACGTGATCATTCACGACATTTCTCTCTGACGAAGAATTAGCACCCTCACCGCTCAACATCTGGTCAAGCCGCTTGATACGATCCAGCAATCTGTGGCTGCGATGGATGAGGTCGACCAGTCCATCGGGAAGACCTTCTTCAATTTGCAATTTTTCACCGCTCTTGAGCGATTTTAAATTGATACGGTATTTATCTTCCACCGCTTCCTTAACCGACATTTCGCCTTCTTTAACAGCGCGCTGCAACAACAGCCATGAGGCCAATTGCATCAACCGGGTGGTCAGGCGCATGCTCTCAGTAGCATAAGATATGGAAACAGGTCGGGGCAGATCGCGTGAATCCCGTCGTCCCGGACCATCGAGATAACTCGCCGTTTCTTCCACCAGCGCCATGCCTTCGCGGAAGACCTTGTTAAAAAGATCGGAGGAAGCAAATCTTTCACCGAAATCTACGGTAACATTTGCTTTTGCCATGTTCGTTTTATCGCGAGGAGTTTTGGACATACACGCAATTACTCAAAATACTAAACCCGTCAATCATGATACTGCCCGTCTTGGCAACACTCACAATTAACATCCAACCAGCACCATATTGGGCAAATTCACCCCTTACGTCCAGTCACGCAACGTAAATCAAGATAGCATTAATACCTCGACAGGTCCATTAAGCCCCATGAGACTTAATAAATCCAAAACATATTCAAATAAATATTGCTGAAATATCAGTTGAGCCGACCATCAAAAAAAGGAGCCGCGGGGGGCGCGGCTCCAAGTTTAACAGGGAGGCGTCAAACAGAGTGGACAATCGCCACTCAATAAATCCAGATGGTCTGGATTACGCAATTAACAAGTTACGCTAAAAATGGTTAACAAAAAGTTAACAATTAGATTGGCGCAACTAATTCAACGCAAACTCCAAGTATGATTTAACCGGATTTTGGGCTTAAATAGCTATAATTACTTGACTTTAAGTAAATATTGCTTGATTTCACCACAAAAAACTTATGAACGGAAAATTGACTCGGCAGTCTTTATTGATATTTTTTTTGCAGCAATATCCATCTGAATTCTACCTATTTCCTGCTCAAACAAGATGATTCGTTTTTCCAAATCTTCTATTGAAAGCAGGCAAAGGTCTTCGCCAACGATCACTTCACCGGCCCTGGCAACGGTAATTTTTTCTCCACTCATCAGATATCCTTTCTGCTTTAGGTCGTATTTTTAATCATGTCCCTTTAACTTATTGCTATTGCCCCCAACCTTACAAGTGTACAAAATTGTCTGACGATGAACCCCTATATCCGGTGAAAAAACATATGACAGAAACTCTCCCCGTTGACATGACGGTAATTTCAATCAGCCATCCCGGTGGCCCTGAAGTCCTGGTCCCCTCAACCGCTCCCGTACCGCGGCCCGGTGCCGATGAGATAATGATAAAAGTACATGCCGCCGGTGTTAATCGCCCCGACATCCTGCAACGCCAGGGGTTGTATCCCGCACCAAAAGGGGCATCTGAAATTCCCGGGCTTGAAGTTGCAGGTGTCGTTGTTTTAACCGGTAAAAATGTCAACCAGCACAAGGTTGGCGATAAAGTATGTGCACTCGTTGCCGGTGGCGGCTATGCGCAATATTGTACCGTTGATGCCACCAACGCCCTGCCCGTGCCACAAGGTCTCAGCATGCAAGAGGCGGCTGGCTTGCCGGAAACGTTTTTTACCGTGTGGACCAATGTTTTTGACCGTGCGGCCTTAAAACCAGGTGAATGGTTTTTGGTCCACGGCGGCTCCAGCGGCATCGGCACTACTGCCATCATGCTCGCTTCCGCTCTGGGATCAAAGGTGCTGGCCACAGCTGGAAACGATGAAAAATGTCGGGCCTGTGAGGCTTTGGGCGCACAAAAGGCGATCAACTACAACACCCAGGACTATGTCGCAGAAGTTAAGGAATTCACGCAAAAACACGGCGCCGATGTCATTCTCGATATGGTTGGCGGTGATTATATCGAGCGCAACTTCAAAGCTGCTGCCCGCGATGGTCGCATTGTCAACATCGCCTTTCTCAATGGCTCCATCGCCGAAGTGAATTTCATGCCACTAATGTTAAAGCGATTGACATTCACCGGCTCGACCTTGCGCATCCGCAGCGTCGAAGACAAAGCCCAGATTGCGGCAGCGCTAAAAAAACACGCCTGGCCCCTGTTGGAAAATGGCACAATCAAACCACTCATCGACAGTGTTTTCCCCTTGTCCAAAGCCGCCGAGGCCCACGCAAAGATGGAAACAGGCACGCATATTGGCAAAATCATACTGGATGTGGCTGATGCATAAATCGCATTCAGTTTAACCGGATTGAAAACCACCCTCCCATTCATCATCCCCGGGCTTGTCCCGGGGATGATGAATGGGAGGGGTTCGGTTAAATGCCACACACATTTCATTTCCCTGTCCAGGCGCATTTCAAACAAAAAACAGGTTGCAAAATAAAACTATTTTGCAACACCCCTTAAATGTGCCTATAAGGAAACCTTATCCCATTCATGGTGAATACCAATTAAACCCCTGATGCAGAAAAGTATCATGGGCAGGAGTTATAGAATTATGTCAAATGGACCTTTGATGCCCAAGGCCACGGCCGTCTGGTTGATTGATAATACGTCGCTGACCTTTGAACAGATTGCCCGGTTTTGCAATCTTCATGCCCTTGAGGTCAAGGGCATCGCAGATGGTGACGTGGCTTTTGGCATCAAGGGCATGGACCCGATCAGTTCCGGCCAGTTGACGCGTGATGAACTGGAGGCCGCCCAGACAGATACTGATTATGAATTGAGCCTGGCCAAACCCAAAGTTGAAATTCCCGAGGTTAAAACCAAACGCGGCCCCCGCTACACGCCGGTATCGCGCCGCCAGGAAAGGCCCGATGCTATTTTCTGGCTATTGAAAAACCACCCGGAATTAACCGATGGCCAGATTATCAAACTTGTCGGCACCACCAAACCAACCATCAAGGCCATTCGTGACCGCACCCATTGGAATTCAACCAACATCAAGGCTGTTGATCCGGTAACGTTAAGCCTGTGCAGCCAGATTGATCTCGACAGTGCTGTACAAAAAGCTGCCCGCAAGGCACAGATCGAGCGCAAGAAACTTGAAAAAGAAGCCGCTAGACTTGGCACGATTCTGCCGGCCGAACAAACCATTGCACCTGCCGTCACATCACCCGCCTACGCCGAAATCATCTCCAGCAGCGATAGAGCAGCTGCCATCGCTGAACCAAGGGCCACTGATGTCTTTTCACCGCAGCAAGAAGGAGAGAAAAAGGACGATGAGGAAGGCGACGAGCAATATGATGCAGATTCGGTTTTCGCCAAGCTTACCGAACTGAAATCATCCGACAAGAGTGCTAAGGAAGAAGACTAAAGGACTTTGTGGCTCCATGCCCTATTTTTTCTACACACCGTCCCGGCTCAAGGTCGGAACGGTGTAAATGGTCTGGAGTAATCTGATCTCATCTTAAGCAACCAACCCGCGATTTTTCAGTGTATCCGAAATCGCATCCAGAACACTTGCATCTTCAATAGTCGCAGGCATCTTGTAGGATTCATTGTCCGCAATACAGCGCATGGTACCGCGCAGAATTTTTCCTGATCGGGTTTTTGGCAGGCCTGTCACGACAATGGCCAGCTTAAAAGCTGCCACCGGTCCGATTTTCTGCCGCACCAGTTTAACGCACTCCTGCTCTATTTCTTCCGTAGGGCGATTAACTCCCGCATTGATGACGATGAAGCCCAAAGGCACCTGTCCTTTCAAGGCGTCGGCCTTGCCGATTACCGCACATTCGGCGACATCGGGATGGCTTGACAAAACCTCCTCCATACCGCCGGTCGACAGTCTGTGGCCGGCAACATTGATAATGTCATCGGTGCGCGCCATGATGTAGAGGTAGCCATCTTCATCCTTGTAGCCCGCATCGGACGTTTCATAGTATCCTTCAAAGGTCTCAAGATAGCTTTCCCTGAACCTCTCGTCATTTTGCCAAAGTGACGGCAGACACCCCGGCGGCAGCGGCAATTTCACCACGATCACGCCAATATCACCGTCGCTGACTTCTATCCCGGCCTCGTCAACAACACGCACATCATACCCGGGCATAGCCACTGTAGGAGAGCCGTATTTGACCGGCAATGTACCCAAACCCACTGGGTTTGCGGCAATTGCCCAGCCGGTTTCTGTCTGCCACCAGTGATCCAGCACCGGCACGCCCAGATGTCGTTCGGCCCATTGAATGGTGTCGGTATCGGCGCGCTCACCGGCCAAAAACAGGGTACGAAATTTCGACAGGTCATAGTTCTTTATGAATTTACCATCCGGGTCTGTTTTCTTGATCGCCCGAAATGCGGTAGGCGCTGTAAACATGGCAGCGACACCATGTTCTGAAATCACCCGCCAGAATGTTCCAGCATCCGGCGTGCCCACCGGCTTGCCTTCAAACAGAATGGTGGTACAGCCCTGCAAAAGTGGTGCATAGACAATATAGGAATGACCGACCACCCAGCCAACGTCGGATGCCGCCCAATAGATGTCACCGGGATCCATCCCGTAGATATTTTTCATCGTCCATTTAAGGGCTACCATATGGCCGCCATTGTCACGGACAACGCCTTTGGGAACTCCGGTGGTGCCCGAGGTATACAGGATATAAAGAGGATCAGTTGCCGCCACCATTACGCAGTCAGCGGGTTGTGCTTCACTGACAAACTCACCCCAGTCAAAATCACGACCCGGTGTCAGTTCAGCAACTGATTGCGAGCGTTGAAACACCACGCAAAAATCAGGCTTATGGGTAGCAAGATTTACTGCCTCATCCAGCAGCGGTTTATATTCGACAATTCGGTTGGGTTCGATACCGCATGAAGCCGTTAGAATAGCCTTAGGCCTGGCATCATCAATACGGGTGGCAAGTTCGGCTGCGGCAAATCCGCCAAAGACAACCGAATGCACAGCACCAATACGTGCGCACGCCAGCATGGCAACGGCAGCTTCAGGGATCATCGGCAAATAGAGAATAACCCGATCACCTTTTTCAATACCCTGGGTCTGCAGCGCGCCGGCAAGCGTGGCTACTTCGTCGAGCAATTGCGAATATGTCAGCGTTCGTTTGGTATCGGTAATCGGCGAATCGTAGATGAGTGCGGCCTGGTCACCACGGCCATTTTCCACATGGCGGTCGAGGCAATTGTAGCAGGTATTGCATTGCGCCCCTTCAAACCACAGCCCGTAAATTCCGCCATCAGGGTTAAAAACGCTTGTCCAGGGTTCGGCCCAGTCAATTTCGGCGGCAGCCTTGCCCCAAAAGCCAATCGGGTCATCGCACCAGCTTTGATAGACCTCATGATACCGGCTCATTTACACCTCCTGATTCAACTATTTTCGCAGTGGTTTTTCTATTTTCAAATTTTAATCACCCGTCCCTGTCAAAGTCCATAAGCAACTGCCCGTATTAGCCTATTTACCAAATAATAACAGAGGTTGGGTATGGTCCTGTTTCCGGCTGGAGTTTCACCAAAGTTAAGTTGAGTACCTGTATGAGTGCGATTGAAAGCATTGAAAAACGACGGATGATTCCCGCGATCACCGCCAGATTGACCGGTTTTTTGCACCTGTTCCTGACCAGCATCAAAGCCCAGTCGGCTTTGTTTGTTATCACCGCCATTTATATGCTCGCGACTTATTTGCTGTTTCGCGGCGCCCCCGGCCTCCAGCCCTATAAACTTAGTTTGTCGTTTTTCGCCTTCCTGCTGCCAATCCTGCTGCTATCGATGATCATCCTGCGCTTTATCAATTTATGCGTCCATGTCAGACCTAAAAGCCCGATCAAGGCGCTTTATTATGATCTCAAGGATTATCTGTTTAATGCCCGGCGCTTGTCGCTGGGTCTGCCAGTCATCATTGTCCTGTTTTTTTTCATTGAAACCTTCGCTTATTTCAAGGTCAATTTCATCGTATTGAAACCGTTTGAGTGGGACATATATTTCATGGAACTCGATCGCTGGATACATTTCGGCTACCAGCCCTGGGAAATCCTGCAACCGGTGTTAGGCTACGCCCCAATTACCTTCCTCATGAACCTTGTCTACAACACCTGGTTTATCGTCATGTGGACGATTTTTATCTGGCAGGCTTTTGCCGCCAGACCGTCAACCTTGCGGTTACGGTTTTTCATCTCGTTTCTGCTGTTGTGGTCAATCGGTGGCAGCGTCTTTGCCATGTTGTTTTCATCTGCCGGTCCAGCCTTTTATGACGCCCTCAACCTGACGCCCAATCCTTTCAAGGAATTGATGATCTATCTTTATCAGGTCAATGAGACCTTCCCCATCTGGGCTTTGAGCACCCAGGAAACCTTATGGCAAGCGTATGTCAGCAAGCAGGGAATTGTGGCTGGCATCTCGGCGATGCCAAGCCTGCACAATGCCTCAGCCGTACTCTTTGCCCTGCTGGGATGGCAGGTAAGCCGCGCTCACGGGATTGCCTTGACAATTTTCGCCGTGCTTATTTTCCTCGGCTCAATCCATCTTGGCTGGCATTATGCAGTCGATGGATATTTTGGCGCAGCGCTAGCCGTTGTCATCTGGTGGATCGCCGGTAAAATTGCCACCTGGATGGAAAACCGCCCCGCCGCCACAAGCTACTGCGCCCTTTTCGACAAACCACTATAGTTTTTCTCCATGGTGCCGCGTTGCAATAATTGCAGAAACGTTGAATTCCCGTTAGATTAGCCCATCGGTTTTCAATTGCAAAAACAGAAGGCGCGTACAGTGGCTGGGAATATTTACGAAGATAATCTGGACAAAAATCCGGCAAACTACCAATCTCTTTCGCCTCTGTCGTTTTTACAACGTGCCGCACAAGTGTTCCCCAACCACGAAAGCGTCATTCACGGCCAGCGCACCTATACTTATGCGCAAACCTATACGCGCTGTATTAAGCTTGCCTCATCGCTGACAAAACGCGGGCTGGGAATTGGCGATACGGTGGCCATAATCGCCCCCAATATCCCCGAAATGCTCGAGGCTCACTATGGTGTGCCCATGGCCGGTGCCGTGCTCAATACCATCAATACCCGGCTCGATGCCGCCACCATCGCCTTTATACTCGATCATGCCGAGGCAAAAGCCGTGCTTGTAGACCGTGAGTTTTCTAGCGTTATGGCGCAAGCCCTGAAATTATGTGAGGTCAAGCCGATTGTCATCGACATTGACGACAGCGAATATATCGGCGGTGAGCTGATTGGTGAGATTGATTACGAAGCCTTTATTGCTCAAGGTGACACCGATTTTGACTGGCAGTTACCCTGTGACGAATGGCAGACAATTTCGCTCAATTACACATCCGGCACTACTGGAGACCCCAAAGGCGTCGTCTATCACCATCGCGGTGCTTATCTTCTGGCTATGGGCAATATTATCACCGCCGCCATGCCGCAACATTCGCGTTACCTGTGGACCTTGCCGATGTTTCACTGCAACGGCTGGTGCTTCACCTGGTCAATATCGATTGTGGCCGGAACCCACATTTGCCTGCGCCGGGTAAATGCGGCTGAAATATTTTCCGCCTGCATCACCCACGGTGTCACCCATATGTGTGGCGCACCGATTGTCATGAACATGATGGTCAACGCCGACAAATCCGAAATCAAGCCTCTCAACAACAAGACCACGTTCTTTACCGCCGCCGCCCCGCCACCAGCCGCCACCCTGCAGGCGATGGAGGCTGCGGGGTTCGATGTCATCCACGTCTATGGCCTGACAGAAACCTACGGTCCCGCCGCCATCAATGCCTGGCATGGTCAATGGGATGATCTGGCGCCTAAAGAACGTGCCGCCGTTAAAGCTCGCCAGGGGGTTAGTTATCCCGTACTTCAGGGCCTGTCAGTGCGCGATCCTGAGACCATGGCAGAAGTTGCCCGCAATGGTGAGGTCATCGGCGAAGTAATGTTTCAGGGCAATGTGGTGATGAAGGGGTATTTAAAAAACCCGTCCGCCACTGAAGCAAGTTTCAAAGGCGGCTGGTTTCATTCAGGGGATCTTGGCGTCTGGCATGAAGACGGTTATATCGAGCTCAAGGACAGATCAAAAGACATAATCATCTCGGGCGGTGAGAACATTTCTTCAATTGAGGTGGAAAACACCCTTTACATGCATCCCGACGTGCTTGAAGCCGCCGTGGTAGCAAAGCTGGATGATAAATGGGGAGAAACACCGTGTGCGTTTGTTACAATAAAGCCCGGTGTTCCAACCCCAATGGGGAAGGAAATCATCGATTTCTGCCGCGATAATCTGGCGCATTTCAAATGCCCAAAAATCGTAGTCTTCACCGATTTACCAAAAACATCGACCGGTAAAGTGCAGAAATTTAAACTGCGTGAACTTGCCAACAATCTATAGGGGTCTGTTCAAACAGGCCCCGGTAAAAATCAGGCAACTTCCTGAGAGTGCGCGTTAAGCAACGCTATTTCTTCCTTCAATCGAAGTTTTTCGCGTTTAAGTTTGGAAATTTTGAGGCTGTCGGCCATCGGTCTGGCCATTTCCTCGATAATCTGTATTTCGAGTACACGATGTTGATCGGTTAACTGGGCTAAATTCGCCGTTTCCGCCATTTACTTACCTCCAAATTGCTTGATAAGAAACACCTGTAGTGTCTCACAAATTCGATCCTTTGTCGAATGTCAGACGAAAAATTTTCAAAAAATATCGCTTCCTGTGCATGGCTCTGTGTACAAATCAGCTTGATTAAATTTGCGGACAACAACGCAATTGTTCTTTAACTGCCTGAAAGTTTTTTTCCCGATAAAACTTGCAGCCCTGCTTTTTACAAGGCACAATCAGCTCAATTCCGCTCTTTTTGTTCAAGAAAGCAAGGAATATGGTTGATATTAGCCCCCACCCTCTTCAGGCTCAGATTTCCGCGCTTAAGATCGAGCATCGACAGGTAAAGGACATCATTCAGGAATTGGAGAGCAGCCAAAACTTCAACCCTCTGGCGTTAAAACGCTACAAGAAGAAAAAACTGTGTCTTAAAGACAGCATTCATAAACTTGAAAATGACATGCTGCCCGATATCATCGCCTGAAACGGCAATGAATGATTCGAAAACTTTCAAGCTCTGACAGCTGATTTTAAGCCCGTGCTACCCTGAAGTTGTTTTTAAACTCAAACATAGCTTTATCGGCGCGGGCCACCAGGCTATCAATGTCATCGTCTGCCATAAACATGGAAAAACCAACCGAAACACTGGCAAAAATCTCATTTTCTTTGTAAACAACTGGCTCGGCAGAGATTTTAGCCATCAGGTCATCAACCTTCATCATGGCAACTTTCTCATCCGCCTGCACCAAAATCACACCAAACTCATCACCGCCAAGCCGGCCAACCACATCTGAACTACGGACGTTTTCGGCTAAAACCTTACCGACATGCTTAAGCACCTCGTCACCGGCACCGTGACCAAACTCATCATTTACCTGCTTGAAATCATTGAGATCGAGATACAAAAAACTTGCCGTCATGGTGTAGCGGTGGGCGTATGCCAGAGCACGGTTTAATTCACGATCAAAGGCACGCCGGTTCAAAACCTGGACCAGCGGGTCCTCATCGGCAATAAACTCAAGTTCCTCAACCTTTTGCTGGCTGTAGACAAGTTCCTGTTTGAGGCGATCGACTTCAGCCATCAATGTCATAACGGCGGTTTCAACCTGGGGCGTCATTTCGCCAACAGGAATGCTCTCAGCCACGCCTGCGGCCTTTTTTCTTCGACGTATAACCGGATTAATTGGGCGCACAGATTGTTTGCGCGGCTCAATAGCGGTTGAAACATTTTCTATTTTTTTTGCTCTTGCCATTTTCATATGCATCGACTTGTTTCAAAAACCCATATATATCTAGTAATATCTTGGTTAACAAACTCCAAACACTCTGTGTGATGTTCAATTTTTTTGCCATAAAAGCCTGAGCAACGGCTACAGACAACTTGCACCACTGGCACTCTCGCCTATAATCCACCTCACTTTATACAATAATCAGGCTTTCTAATGGCACCACCAACTCCCCTCGTCGCAATTATCATGGGCTCTCAGTCCGACTGGCCAACAATGCGTCATACTGCACAGGTTCTAGACACTCTCAAAGTCGCCTATGAGGCCCGCATAGTCTCGGCCCACCGCACCCCGGACCGTATGTTTGAGTTTGGCAAATCAGCCAAGGCCAAGGGCATAAAAGTTATCATCGCCGGTGCTGGAGGTGCCGCTCATTTGCCCGGCATGGTGGCCGCCATGACCATTTTACCGGTGCTCGGCGTTCCGATTAAAAGCGATGCCATGAGCGGCAGCGACAGTCTTCATTCCATCGTTCAGATGCCAGCTGGCGTTCCTGTCGGCACGTTGGCCATTGGCCGCGCCGGTGCGGTTAATTCAGGCCTGATGGCAGCAGGCATCCTTGCTCTTGAAGATGAAGCCCTTGCCGCGCGCCTGACACAGTGGCGCGAAGACCAGACAAATGCGGTAAAAGACCGACCCGTTGATGATGAATAAGGTTTTGGCGCCGCTTGAGCCCGGTTCGACAATTGGCATTCTCGGTGGTGGACAGTTGGGCCGGATGCTGGCGCTGGCGGCTGCACGGCTGGGCTTCAGTGTCCATGTTTTCTGTCCCGATGAAAACAGTCCGGCTTTTAAGGTGGCTGAGAAATCTTACCTGTTTGACTATGATGATGAAAAAGCGCTTGGCCGCTTTGCTCAAGCCACCGATATTATCACCTACGAATTCGAAAACGTTCCCGCCCACACTGCCGCCTATTTAAGTGCAAAAACCGCCCTTCACCCCAATGCCGGTGCTCTGAAAATCGCCCAGGACAGATTGGCCGAGCGCGAATTTCTAACCTCAACCGACATAGCAATTGCGCCATATGCTGGCATTTCCCGTGTTGATGACATTGAAAAAGCATTGGCAGAAATCTCCACGCCAGCCGTCCTCAAAGCCAGTCGAATGGGCTATGACGGTAAAGGTCAGGCAGTTATCAAAACTTTCGATGATATACCGGGTGCCTGGGAGAAAATCGGCTGCGTTGCCGCCATTGTGGAAGCTTTCATCCCGTTTGAACGCGAAATCTCGGTCATCATCGCCCGCAGTCAATCTGGCGAGATGGTGGCCTTCGACCCCGGCGAAAACAAACACGTCAATCACATACTGGACCAGACCTTGGTTCCCGCCAACATTAGCGATGCCACCCATCATGCGGCCCTGAAGATAGCGCGAACCATTGCAGACGCCCTCGATTATGTCGGCATACTGGCAGTGGAATTATTTGTCTGCAATGCGCCCGGCTATGAGCCCTTGTACGTCAATGAAATTGCCCCGCGCGTTCACAATTCCGGCCACTGGACCCAGGATGCCTGTCATACTGATCAGTTTGAGCAACATATTAGGGCAATTTGCGGCTGGCCGCTGGGTGCTGCCCACCGGCATTCAGATGCCGTGATGAAAAATCTCATTGGTGACGATTATTATCAGTGGCCTAAATTTGCCGCCCTTGGCAACCACAATGTGCATCTCTATGGCAAAACGAAAGTGCGCGAGGGCCGAAAAATGGGCCACGTAAACCAGACAAAACCGCACAAGAAAGCCACTTGAGCCGAAAAACAGTAATCAATCACTTTTATTTAGGGATTTTTTGAAGAAATCACCTCTAGGTATAGACAAGGCCATCGGGGTTTGATACACCCCTCATCGTGGGCTTTCCTAGGGAAGCAGCCATCGGTATGTGGTATTACCACAATTTTAATGCTGAAAATTAATCGTTATTGAGAACGGAACAAACATTCGTGCAAGTACTAGTACGTGACAACAACGTCGATCAGGCGCTCAAGGCGCTCAAGAAGAAGATGCAGCGCGAAGGTATCTTCCGTGAAATGAAGCTTCGTAATCACTTCGAAAAGCCTTCGGAGAAAAAAGCCCGCGAAAAGGCCGAGGCCATTCGCCGCGCCCGCAAGCTTGCCCGCAAGAAATTGCAGCGTGAAGGCCTGTTGCCTGATAAGGGTCGCGGACGTTAGGTTTAATCCACCAAAACGGTTTTTGAGATAAACATCTGCACTTTGGCCACCAGGCCGAACTGGTCATGATTGTTGTGGCCAGCTTCGCGCAGCAGTATAAATTCCTTGGGCTCATTGGCCAACTCGAACATTTGTTTCCCCATATCCAGCGGCACCACATTGTCCCTGCCGCCATGAACAACCAGAACCGGCGCTGTCACTTTAGCGATATACTGGTCTGAGCGAAATTGATCCTGCATCAAATAGCGTACCGGCAAGAACGGATAACGCAAAGCACCCACATTAGCAGCCGACGTAAACGGGCTTTCCAAAACCACCGCTGCGACTTTAACCACTGCTGCCAGTTGCGTCGCCACAGACGTTCCCAGGCTTTCACCAAAGACAACAATGTTTTCAGGTTTTAAATTCTGTTTAAGCAGGTAATCGTAAACTAGACGACTATCAGCTATAAGCGCTTTTTCGCTCGGGCTCCCACTGCTGCCAGCAAAGCTGCGATAGGCGGCAATGAAAAACCCATACCCCAGAGCCTGATACTTGCTCAGACGCTCGGCTCGATTGATCAACCCCGCACCATTACCATGAAAATACAATATGGTGGGCTTGCCCTCAGCTGCGCGTGCATACCAGGCAATCAGCCACTCACCATCGGGCGTTTCGAGGACAATTTCTTCAACATTTTTCAGCCCCGCCTGAACCGGTTCCACACGTTCAGGCGAAGGAAAATACTGCAACTTGCGCTGAAACAGATAGGCCGCAAAAACCACCGCAGCATAAATTACCAGAACCAGCCCGGCGACGTTTACCAATGCCCGCATCTCATGTTTCTAACCTGAAGCGTGAACTCAGTTATCAGTTTCTTCAAAAATATGAACATCGCGCTGGGGATAAGGCATGGAAATACCGGCCTTGTCGAACGCCAGTTTGGCCCGTTTGGTATAATCACGTAGCACCTTGGCATAATCGGTGCGGTTGACCCAGACACGCAGTTCCAGAATAACCGCACTGTCTCCCAGCGAGGAAACAAAGGTGGTGACACCCTTATCTTCCAATACGCGATCATCATCTTTGGCGAGGTTTTCCAGAACGCCAGTTGCCTGATCAATATCATCATCATAAGAAATACCGATAATAATCCGCACCCGGCGCGTGGGATTACGGGTATAATTGGTAATGGTTGAGCTCCAGATCTGATTATTGGGAGCGACAACAAAAACACCGTCCGCAGTTTTCATTATCGTTGAAAATAATCCGATTTCGACAACCTCTCCGGAGATTGCACCAGCTTCAATAAAATCACCCAGCTTGAATGGCCGCAAAAACAACAACATCACACCGGCAGCAATATTGGCCAGCATACCCTGCAACGCCAGACCGATAGCCAGACCGGCAGCACCAAGGACGGCAATAATGCTCGTTGTCTGAACACCAAAGCGCGCCAGCACCGCTACCACCACCAGAATCAAAATCGAATATTTGACCAGCTTGGCAAAAAATGGCTCAAGCGTATCATCGAGATTGGGAATACGGCGCAGACTGGCAATAGCGCGGCGTTGCGCCCAGTTAGAAAACATCACCCCGCCAATCAGAATGGCAATAGCCGCCAGAATATTGATGGCATACTCGGTGCCAATCTCGGCAAACTGAGCGACAGCGGCAAGGTTCTGGGGATCGATTACAGGATTTTCCATGAATTTTTATTCGCAACTTGAAGGGTGAAAAGGGAGTAAAGAATCACTAAACGAATTTGGCGATTATATTCTCAAATTCAACGATGTCGAACGGGTTATTTTCAACCTGTCACTTTTAATTTGATACATACCATTCAACCCCGTCATCCCCGGGCTTGACCCGGGGATCCATAGCACTGCTCTGAGCGTCAACGTGGAATTTTCGTTATGTTGATAAACCAGAGGAATGGATCCCCGGGTCAAGCCCGAGGATGACGAATTAATTAGTCCAGCTGAACGATGCAAGCGTTTTTTCAACAAAAATCACCCCACCTAGGAAGGGGTTTGTAAATTATGTGTATTTAGTACGCTGTTACCGTAATTTTTTCCATTAATGTAACTCTAAATGACGCTTGATACGTCCCTATTTTGTCTTCTTCTTAACTTTGGGTTTTTTTGATCTCTGTGGAACGTTTTCTTTGAGCTTATCGGCTTCTTGGTCTAGCTTCTTCTTTCGAGATGGCCTCACAAAAGCATCGAATAAAAACTGCTCGAGAAGCTCAACAAGTGTATGTAATTGCTTCGTCGAGGGCGTCCATCCACGATGTACGGAAGCGCTCCCTGCGTCGATCAAAACTTCGATTCGACTCTTGTCAACACTTCCAATTTTTCCGGACTTTTCAAGTGCATCAATCTTCTGAGCAAAAGATAGGCTATCATTTACTCCTAAGTTGATTGCGGCAACATCAAAACAAGTTCGCATGCCTATTGCGGCCAAAACGGCCAAGTCAGTGTCAAGCGCGATGTAGACTTCTCGAATAATCCCGTTGAGTTCTTTTGTCCCTTCTGCTTCAATCCCGTACTCAGTAATCCAATCCGGTTTTTGCCTTTTTGCTAAAGCGGGCCAATAGCCCAAGGTTTCAATAGGCTCTGAAACTGTTGCCCCGCTATAATCGTAGGAGTGATCAATTTCTTCGGAATTACAAGAAACTGTTTGAACAAACACATATTCACAGCCTCGGCAGCGTAATAAATACCAGTCTAACCGCCACTGATAATAACCACCTCCATCTTCGCCAGATTGTCGGTGATGACTAAGTATTTCGCAGATTCTTTCACCGCGGCAATTACCACACTCAGCTTTTCTCATTTGCCCCATAGATTGTGTCAATGCTAGCACTCCACATTACGGTAACGGCTCACTAAATTGCACTGGCTATTGAAATCACACGCAGGCCAAAACCCCTCAAAGCGCCTTGACGATGTCCTCTACCATTTTCTTGGCGTCCGACAATAACATCATGGTGTTGTCGCGGAAGAACAGCTCGTTGTCGACCCCGGCGTAGCCTGAGCCTAACGAGCGTTTGATGAACAATACCGTGGCGGCTTTTTCTACGTCGAGTACCGGCATACCGTATATTGGGCTGGATTTATCGGTCTTGGCTGACGGGTTGGTGACGTCATTGGCGCCAATAACGAAGGCAACGTCAGCTGTCGGGAATTGCGAGTTGATGTCTTCGAGCTCAAACACTTCATCATATGGCACATTGGCTTCGGCCAGCAGCACATTCATGTGGCCGGGCATGCGACCGGCGACGGGATGAATGGCGTAGGAGACTTTAACGCCTTCGCGCTTCAACAGGTCTGCCATTTCACGCAAGGCATGCTGGGCTTGCGCTACCGCCATGCCGTAACCGGGCACGATGATCACCGAGCCTGCGTTTTTCATAATGAAGGCTGCATCGTCCGCACTGCCACGCTTGACCGGTCGGGTTTCTTTTTCACCGCTGGCGACAACCGTATCATCGGCACCAAAGCCACCGAGAATGACGCTGATGAACGAGCGGTTCATGCCCTTGCACATGATATAAGACAGGATAGCGCCTGATGAACCCACCAGCGCCCCAGTTATGATCAGTGCCGTATTGCCAAGTGTAAAGCCAATACCTGCCGCCGCCCAGCCGGAATATGAATTGAGCATCGACACCACCACCGGCATGTCAGCACCGCCAATGGGAATGATAATCAAAACACCAATGACAAAACACAGCAGCGTAATTGCCCAAAAAGCGGTATGGCTTTCGGTCGCTGTAAACCAACCGATCAGCAACACCAGCAGGACACCCAGTGCTGCATTGAGCGTATGTTGATGTTCAAAGGTAAACGGTGCACCCGACACCAGACCCTGAAGCTTGGTGAACGCTACGATTGAGCCGGTAAAGGTAATCGCACCAATAGCCACACCCAAAGACATTTCAATCAGGCTGGCGGAACTGATAGTACCCGCTGTGCCCAGACCAAATGCGTCCGGCGCATAAAGTGCGCCCGCAGCCACCAGCACGGCGGCGAGACCGACGAGAGAATGAAAAGCTGCCACCAGTTGCGGCATATCGGTCATGGCAATGCGCCGCGCGGTTACTGCACCGATCGTGCCGCCTATGCCAATACCGGCAATAATCATCAACCAGGTCATGAAGCCAGAGGGCGAGGCAACGATGAGCGTGGTGACAACGGCAATGCCCATGCCGATCATGCCAAACCTGTTGCCCTGCCTGGAACTGGCCGGTGACGACAGACCGCGCAGAGCCAGAATAAACAGGACACCTGAAGCGAGATAAAGCAGGGCGATCAAATTGGCTGACATTATAATATGCTCCTATCAGCCTTTTTTCTTGTACATGGCGAGCATACGCTCGGTCACAAGAAAGCCGCCAAAAATATTTACCGAGGCTAAAATAAGCGCAACAAATCCCAGTATTTTCGCCGTCCATGCCGCACCGGGATCAGCCACCGCACTGGCATCAACACCAACGGCTAATATGGCGCCGACGATAATCACCGAGCTGATCGCATTGGTCACCGACATCAACGGCGTATGCAGGGCAGACGTTACACTCCACACGACGAAATAACCGACAAATATAGCCAGCACAAAAATCGCAAACCTGAACATAAACGGATCAATCCCCACACCCACAGCATCACCGCCCGCAGCAACAGCTACGGCGGCTGCATCAGCAAAGGCCTGTGCGCTCTCGGCGGCATTGCGAGCCATTTCGGCGGCGGCATTTGCCTTTTCCAACGCCTGTTCCGGTGTCAAAGCCATATGACTATTCCTTGTTGCTTGCTTTAAGCAGGGGATGAATGAGTTTACCATCACGCATCAGTGCGGTGCCGGTAACCGTCTCGTCTTCCCAGTCGATTTTAAATTTTCCATTTGTCCCCTCAAACATCGGCGACAGAAAATTGAACAGGTTACGGGCATAAAGGTTTGATGCATCCACCGCCAGACGACCGGCCACATTAACGTGCCCCATAATAGTTACATCCTTGTGGACAACGACCTTGCCCGGTTTGGATAACGGGCAATTGCCGCCACGTTCAACCGCAAGATCAACAACAATCGATCCCGGCTTCATGCTCTCGACCATCGCCTTGCTCACCAGCGTTGGGGCGGGTCGACCGGGAATGAGTGCGGTACAAATCACAATGTCCTGTTTTTTGATGGTTTCGGCTACAAGCTCGGCCTGACGAGCCTTGTAATCATCGCTCATTTCCTTGGCATAACCACCTGCGGTCTGGCCACCATCTTCATCATCACTTTCAACCATGACAAAAGTGGCGCCCAGGCTTTCAACCTGTTCAGCCGCAACCGCGCGCACGTCCGTGGCGCTGACAATGGCACCCAGCCTGCGTGCAGTGGCAATAGCCTGCAGCCCGGCAACACCGGCACCCATGATAAACACCCGGGCGGGCGCAATGGTGCCGGCGGCTGTCATCATCATCGGCATGGCGCGATCAAACTCGGCTGCGGCATCAATTACCGCCTTATATCCGGCAAGATTTGATTGCGACGACAATACGTCCATCGATTGGGCGCGGGTAATCCGCGGCATCAATTCCATGGCAAAAGCACTGACACCAGCTTTGGCCAGCGCTTTCAATCCCGCCATGTTGGAATAAGGATCAAGGATACCAACAACGAGCGCACCTTTTTTATAGCCCTTGGCTTCTTCCGGCGTTGGCCGCAAGACTTTCAGAACGATATCGGCTGCCTTTGCTGCCTGTTTGGAGGTCTTGGCAATTTTTGCCCCGGCGTCTGCAAAGGCTGCATCTGAAATATGCGCACCAGCGCCTGCACCGGTTTCAACCGAAACCGCGCACCCCAACCCAATGAATTTTTTCACCGTATCAGGCGTAACGGCGACACGGGGTTCACCATCCAGACGTTCAACCGGGACAAATATTTTCATAACGTCCAAAACTTAAATTTAAAGAAGAGCCGCTGTTAACAACCCCATCAACACCAAAAGTACAATGCCCGGCATCCAGCTGTTTTTATCCGAAGCCGCTCCATAGGCAGAGGCGCCAAATCCGGCAAGCATGCCAAAGGTGGCAACAAGATAAATCAGCGCACCTTGACCGATGCCAAAGCCAACCAGTGCCACCACAAGAAACAGGCAGGCCAAAGTCCCGCCCGTGGTAAAGCGCACAAAACTTTCGTAAGTGCTGGTATGTTCATCATAATCCATTGGAACAATCGGTGTCTCTGTCATGTGGGGAAATCCTTTTATGAAAAGCTATTTCAAGGAATATATCAAAAATCGCTGGGGAACAAGTAAGCAAGATAGTTTTCACATGCGATAGAATGTCACCTGTCTGTGAATTTAACCGGCAATCCAATTTGGCAGATGCTTTTTGGAATTGATTCCTACTTGATACTTTTCTTCACTTGATCAACCAGCGCATCAGCCAGATAATCGTTGACCTTTTCACCGTCTTTTAGCGTTGCCTGCAGATGCAGCTTTGTTAATTCCTGGCCGGTATAAAAACAGGATAATGTTGCTTTAAAATCTTCACCGGTGCCTGAATATCCAATCGCAACCCCGTTGTTTCCGTCCTTGCTGGCTGGACTGGCGGTAATGAACTTGAACGTTGCGGGGTCTTCCATCATCGCGCGCGCGATGGTTGTGCACTCTTTCTCCATACCACTGTGTGAAGCTGCGAGTACTGTGGTGGGTGCACCGAGGATGCTTAGGAAAGTCAGAAGACTAATATATGAGCGCATATTCAAATCCCGTGTTTTAGGCCAATATAGCAAATTATGTACCTCTCCTACATAAGCACGGTTTTTGCCACTTGCGAGAAAATTTTGTCAAACCACTGGTATTCGTTAATAAGAAGGTCTATATTTGGACTGTGACACGTGCCCGCCGGTTTTTTTTGGCGGGGATGGCCAATTGTAGCCGGCTGATTCAGTCGGATGTTTTAATATCCTATATATGCTCAAAATGAGTATATATAGGTTTCGACCGGCGACCCGGGAGGTTATTATGGACAACATTTCAATTTCGACACCTGATGAGACCACGTTAGGTGCTGCGGCACAGAAGTTTGGTGTCATCGAAAAACCAGATCTTGAATATACTGACGCCGTGGCAGAAGAAATGGCGCCGATGTATGAACGCGTCGCCGACGTAATTCCTTCCATCGAATGGCCGTTTTTCGCCCCCTACATCAAGGCCATCAATGAACTGAAGAAAAAGCGCAATGCTGTTATTCTGGCGCATAATTACCAGACCCCTGAGATTTTCCACTGCGTTTCCGACATCAGCGGTGATAGCCTGCAACTGGCCAGGGAAGCGACCAAAGTGGATGCCGACATCATCGTCCAGTGCGGTGTGCACTTTATGGCGGAGACCTCCAAGCTTCTCAATCCCGACAAAACCATCCTTATCCCCGACCAGAGTGCGGGCTGTTCGCTGGCAGATTCAATCACCGGCGCTGACGTGCGCCTGTTGCGCGAAAAATATCCCGGTGTCCCCATTGTCACCTACGTCAACACCACCGCTGATGTAAAAGCCGAAGTTGACATCTGCTGCACCTCGTCCAACGCCGTTCAGGTGGTGGAAAGTTTTGGCGTCGATCGCGTTTTGTGCATTCCCGATGAGTATCTCGCAAAATATGTGGCAACCCAGACAGACGTGGAAATCATTGCGTGGAAAGGCCACTGTGAAGTGCATGAACGCTTCACCGCTGAAGAACTGCGCAACTACCGCAAAGCTGATCCTGGCATCAAAATCATTGCCCACCCCGAATGCCCGCCCGACGTGCTCGCCGAGGCTGATTTCACCGGCTCCACCAGTGGCATGATTGACTGGGTCCAAACCAAGCGGCCACAAAAAGTTATCATGGTGACTGAGTGTTCAATGAGCGACAATGTCGCTGTTGAAACACCCGGTGTGGAGTTTGTGCGCCCATGTAATCTGTGCCCGCATATGAAGCAGATCACCCTGCCCAAAATTCTTGATTCGCTGCTTTATATGACCGACGAAGTAACCGTCGATCCTGAAATTGCCGCCCGCGCCCGCCTGTCTGTCGAGCGCATGATCAATCTGAATAACTAAAACCCGAAAAATTCTGGAGAGGTGAGTTGAGTAAATTACCGCAAACCTCTTCAGGTATCGTCATTGTTGGTGCCGGGCTCGCCGGTTTGTTCACCGCTCTCAAGCTCAGCCCCTTACCGGTAACCGTGATTGCAGCCGCTCCCATTGGCCGGGGAGCATCTAGTGCCTGGGCACAAGGCGGCATAGCCGCCGCCATCAGCCGGGGCGATGCGCCCGAAAACCACGCCCGCGACACCATCGATGCCGGTGCCGGAATTGTGGATGAAAAAATTGCCCTTCTCATGGCCAGTGAGGCACCTGAACGCATAAAAGATCTTTTGCGATATGGTGTTCCATTTGATCGCGATCTCGAAGGCAAACTGGCTTTCAGTCGCGAAGCCGCTCATTCCCAACCTCGCATCGTGCGGGTAAAAGGCGATATGGCCGGTCGCAAAATTATGGAAGCGCTGATTGCCGCGGTGCGCCAGACACCCTCCATAACCATAATTGAGAGCTATGCCGCCCATGAACTGATTATGGCAGATGGCCAGGTATCAGCCCTCGAAGCCCATGACATTACCGACGCCAAAGCCACCTCAACAATACGTATTCCCGCCTGGGCGGTAGTGCTGGCCAGCGGCGGTGTTGGCGGCCTCTTTAAGGTTACCACCAATCCACCGCAAGCCTGTGGCAATGGCCTGGCAATGGCCGCACGCGCCGGCGCCATTATTGCTGATGCCGAGTTCGTGCAATTTCACCCCACCGGCATTGCCGGCGACATTGACCCTTCACCCCTGGCCACAGAAGCCTTGCGTGGCGAAGGGGCCTTGCTGGTCAACGGTGAGGGTGAGCGTTTTATGGTTGATGTACATGAAGATGCGGAACTTGCACCGCGAGACATAGTGGCGCGTGCGGTTTTCAGTGAAATTGAAGCTGGCCGCAATGCTTTTCTCGATTGCCGTAAAAAGCCGGGAACGGACTTCAAGACAAAATTCCCTCAAGTCTATTCCTATTGTGTGCAAGCGGGAATTAATCCCGAAAATGATTTAATTCCCGTAGTCCCGTCCGCGCATTATCATATGGGCGGGATCTTGTGCGATGCCTTCGGGCGTACAACGCTAAACGGCTTGTGGGTCTGCGGTGAAGTTGCTTCCAGCGGGGCTCATGGTGCCAATCGGCTGGCCAGCAATTCCCTGCTCGAGGCGTGTGTTTTCGCCGCGAGAATTGCCGAGGACATTGCCACAACAGCACCGCATCGCATTCAGACGGGCGCGCGCAAAATCCTGCCCTCAAAACCCTTTCGCCGAGCGGATGAGGATTTTGAAACCATCCAGCACCTACGAACCCTCATGAGCAAGTTCACCGGCGTTATCCGCAGTCAATCTGGATTGAAAAGAATTTTAAGCGAAGTCGAAGCACACCAGCAACAGGGAAATGAATCCTCTCAGATCTGGAACATTCTGGTGGCCGCCAGAATAATTATTGTCGCAGCCCTGGAACGTTGCGAAAGTCGTGGTGCCCATTTTCGCAGTGATTTTCCCGAGCCCCAAACACAATTAGCTCATCGCAGTTATTTCACCCTCAAACAAATCAACGAGCTGTCTCATGTCTACCTCAAAACCCCTTAACCCTGCTCCTCACCATATTATCAAACACTGTGTTGACGCAGCTTTTGCCGAAGACCTTGGTCGCGCCGGAGACATTACCACTGCCAGCATCATTTCTGCCGATGCCACCACAACCGCCAACATAGTGTCACGCCAGCCCGGCATCATTGCCGGGATGGAAGTTGCCCAACTTGCCTTTACCACTGCAAATAAGGATATTTGTTTCGACATTCTTGTTGGCGATGGTGCGCCTGTTGCACCGGGAGATGTAATCGCTGAGGTTTCCGGCAGCGCTGCGGGTATATTGATAGCTGAACGCACGGCTCTGAATTTTCTTGGCCACCTCAGCGGCATAGCAACTTTAACCCATCAGTTTGTCGCGGCCATCGACGGCACCAATGCGCGAATTTGCTGCACCAGAAAAACCACTCCCGGCCTGCGGGCACTGGAAAAATTCGCCGTACGCGCCGGCGGTGGCATGAACCATCGCTTTGGCCTTGATGATGCAGTTCTGATCAAAGACAACCACATCGCTGCTGCCGGTGGCATAAAGCCAGCTCTTGTTGCCGCCAAGGCCGCTATCGGCCATATGGTCAGGATTGAAATTGAAGTGGATCGGCTGGACCAGCTTGAGGAAGTCCTGGACGAGGGCGTTGATGTGGTGATGCTCGATAACATGGCACCGGATATTTTACGCCAGGCTGTCAAAATGATCGCCGGTCGCGCGTTGAGCGAAGCTTCAGGCGGCGTAAACCTGAACAGCGTCAGATCTATTGCCGAAAGTGGTGTGGACATGATCTCTGTCGGTGCCATCACCCATAGCGCGGCCACGCTTGATCTTGGTCTGGATTTTGTCTAGAGCGTTTTTGAAGCCTTACCAGCTGCGGTAAGAGGCGATTTTCGGCGCAACGTAGAAGATGTGTTTGCCAATTTTTGCTACCCGGCGAAATTGTTTTGCCCATTTGGGATAGACATAATCTGCATGATAGTGAGTGACACCGCGCAACCGGGCATCGCGTAATTTCCCCTCCATCACCAGACTGGCAATTTCGATAGAAGCACGCCAGGATTTCTTATTCCGCGGTATATCGGACTGACCGTCGCATCTAAAAGAGAACTGGCATCCGGTACGCCGTTTGGCACCCTGATTTACAACGCGGCAAACCGTGTTGGGATAATACCGGTTAACCTTTCGATTCATAATAACATTGGCAACAGCAATTTGACCCGCACGTGATTCACTTCTGGCTTCGAAATAAATAGCCCGCGCCAGGCACATTTTTTCATTTCGGTTAAAAGCGGTTGCGCGACGTTTTTGTTTGCGCTTGCGGCCCTGACTGAGCAAAGCTGTCACCAGGGATTGTTCCATACGAGCGGGCGCCTGCTTTTCAAAAACCATGCTGTCATCAGCAACTACAGAGCGGTCAGGTGAGGCTTGAGAAGTTGAATTCGTATCTGTTTCGAATTTCGAATTGAAAAAGCCGTCGCCAATTCCAGCTCCCAGCGAAGCGATTTTCATCCGGTCTTTCTTGGCGGGCAACGACGAAATACCCGGTTTCAGTCCGACCGTTTCATTAACGGGTGATTTGCTGTTGCTGGCAACACCGAGAAATATGGAACTGGCTGGCGATGCGGCTCCAGGGGTGCCTGCAATCTGCACTGGCCCAGAGCTGGATACGGAAAACGCACCGAGCATTTGCCCAAGCTGAAGCCCAACGGCTCCTGCAAGCAATAAAACGGAAATCCCTGCTATTATTGTTTTGTAACGCACCAAGCGACTTAACTCTCCAGCTTACTTCAGCTCTGAAGCTATCGTATATCCATAATATGCCTAAAAGTCCACTATTTACCGTTTCAAATCGAAACGGGACACATCAATCTGCACCATTTAAGATCCAGATTATATCAAGTCTAACAGACTATTACTCTTTAAATACCACACTACTATAAAGAGCGAATCTATAGTGAGCAACCTTGGTAAGTAAATTATCGACAAAAATCAACAGATCTCCAGTGGTTTCAGTTTATGCTGTTTCACATGATTTTTGATCACAACGCCACATGAAACACGTGAGGAGATTTAATGGTTGAATAATAATAATATTGTTGTCTTATAACCTATCAACTTTTAATAGAAATGATCAAAACCAGATGCCAGGACGCCAACCACTACCGCTATTGTTCGCGATTCTGATTGCGGCTGCGGGCTTTTTAACTCCACATGCTTCAGCGGCAGAGCTTCGCGTTGTTGCATCCATAAAGCCGATACATTCTTTAGTGGCATCGGTTATGGCGGGTGTGGGGGTGCCTGAACTCCTGCTCAAAGGCGCAAATTCACCTCACAACTTCAATTTAAGACCGTCCGATGCCCGCACCTTGTCTGAGGCGAATGTTGTTTTCTGGGTTGGGCCAAACATGGAGATATTTTTAACCCGGCCACTCAAAACCCTGGCAACTTCAGGTCTGATAGTTGAATTATCCAAAACACCCGGCTTGAAATTACTGCCGTCCGGGTTCGATGAAGGTGGAGAAAATTCTCAAAATGCCAACGGCCTTAAACCCAAAAACATTGATCCCCATTTCTGGTTGGATCCTGACAATGCCAAACTATTGGTTGGTGAAATTGTCAAAAAACTAGGCATGGCAGATCCAGGCAATGCAAAGCTATATACCACAAACGGGGCTGCCTTGATTACCCGGCTCAACCGCTTGACAACAGAGCTTGAGGCAACATTGGCTGGGGTAAAAACTGTGCCCTTTATCGTTTTTCACGATGCATTTCAATATTTCGAAAAGCGCTTTGACCTCAATGCTATTGGCGCCATAATTCTCAATCCCGAGCGCACACCCGGCGCCAGGAAAATCAGACAGATTCGGAAAAAAATCGCGGCAGGAAACATTCGCTGTATTTTCACCGAACCCCAGTTCAATCCGGCAATCGTTAAATCCGTAACCAACAACACACCAACCCGAGTATCAGTGCTTGATCCATTGGGGGCGGACATTCCAGCAGGCCCTGCCGCTTACGCCACGCTTTTGCGCGTCCTTGCCAGCGCACTGGCTTCGTGTTTGAAAACATAAGGCATTATCCAAAAAAATCCCGGGCAAGCACTGGCTCACCCGGGATAATTCAAGAATTCTCAATACCTTCAGCGGCAGACGCGACGCCCGCCTTTGTAAGGTTGGAATGTGCCATCAGAGCGTCTGAATGAGCGATATTTGTTGGCGCAATAACGATACCATGCCTTTGACCACGCAACTGGGCGACCATTGTAACGGTGACGCTGCACCTGGTGTCTGGGCCGATAGTGCGTGCGAGGGTATGTCCGGTAATAGGGGCGACGATAAGAATAATCGTTGTAATAGTAATTACGGCGATAACGATACCCGGCATTATAATAACTGGAGTTGTAATAACCCCGATCGTAATAACCACGGTTGTAATAACCACGATTATAATAGCCACCGCGCGACAGTGAATTTATCGCTGCCAGACCGGCAACACCGGCTAAGGCTCCATAAACAAAGTTACGTGTGCCTTTGCCGGCATAGGCATTTTGTGTCGAGACAATGGCGACAAACCCGAGCACCATCACAACAGCCAAACTCTTAATAAATCTATTTGTCATCATTCATCTCCTCGTTGGTCCAGCCCCTTACATCGGACAGGTTCTGGACCCTTTTGGGCTGATTAAAACGTAGCTCACCTGAGCCATGAATAAATCTTAACGATGCCAACATGAACGTAAGCTGAACAGAAGTCTGGAGGCACTATGCGGGGATATAGACAATGTCTTCGCGACCGGTGATACGGTTCTTGGGGCAGCGGTTGTTTAACTCTTCCCGCAACAGTTTTGCTGAATTCTCACTCATCGAGCGCGCTTCGCTCAAATCCATCGTCGGTGCCGACCAGCCTGGCAACTCGCGCAATAATTTTCTGCGGTATTTTGGAATATCCAACGCTGTGCGTACTCCCTGGGCTACCCGATAATGAGCTTCAACATCACCACACGAAACGCTTGCCCGTGTCGCCACATACTGTTCAATATCCAGCGCCAGCGGCTGTCCACGTTGTTGCTGGGCGCAACTGGCAATCACAAGACCAATAAAGATAATTGCAAAAAAAGAGGGAGGCGGCAGCATGGCTTTTAACTTTCAGTTTTCAGAATATCGCTGCGGGACCGGCAGCGGCAGGGAATTGGTGTATTTTACCTGACTTAACGCAAAGCTTGATTCGATGCTCGCCACACCGTTAATACGCGTCAGCTTGTCCTTTAAAAACCTCTCGTAAGAGCGCAAATCCTGCGCCACAACCCGCAATAGATAATCACGTTGTCCCGTCATTAAATAGCATTCAAGCACTTCATCATAGCTTTTAATTTCAGCTTCAAATTTTTCCAGGGAATCTTCATGCTGGCGCTCGAGCCGGATGGAAATGAAAACACTGACCGGCAGGCCGACCTGCTCCTGGTCCAGCAGTGCAACATAGCGATCAATAATGCCCTTTTTTTCCAGTATTTTTAAACGCCGCAGGCACGGTGACGGTGACAGTCCCACCAGCTTTGCCAATTCGGCATTGGGCATGCGGGCATTGGACTGCAGCGCCTTGAGTAACCGGTGGTCTATGGCATCCAATTGAAATATTGGCATAATAATTCACTTTTCCAGAGCATATTAGCTTATTATGTTAAAATATTCTAATTTTATAGCAAGTTTGGCAGAAAATTCCAGTGAAATTGATATACCTTCAGAAAAACTCATGAAGGTAACCTGCCATGTGCGCACAATCAGTTATGAAACGATCTCCGGCCAAAGATAAGCTTGCCCTGCTAAAGGATTTGGAGCGCAAGATCCTGTGGCTGTCGGCACAGATTATTCACAATGCCAATAATGAGCGAATAAATGTCGATGGCCTCAAAGTCGGTGGTCATCAGGCCTCCAGTGCTTCGCTGGTTACCATCATGACAGCGCTTTATTTTTCAGTCCTCAAGCCACAAGACCGGGTTGCGGTAAAACCGCATGCAAGCCCGGTGTTCCATGCCATACAATATCTTTTCGGCCACCAGACCCTTGAAAAACTGAAAGCCTTTAGAAGTTTTGGCGGCGCGCAATCCTACCCCTCGCGCACCAAGGACATTGATGACGTTGATTTTTCCACCGGCTCCGTCGGCCTGGGCGTTGCCATGACCTCATTTGCCAGCCTGGTTCAGGATTATATCAGCGCCAAAGACTGGCAAACCAAATGGCCCGAGGGTCGCATGGTAGCCCTTTTGGGCGACGCTGAACTTGACGAGGGCAATATATATGAAGCCCTGCTTGAGGGTTGGAAACATGATTTGAAAAACTGCTGGTGGATTGTTGATTACAATCGCCAAAGCCTCGATGCGGTCATTTCGGAAGCGCTGTTTCCCAAACTCGAGAATATTTTCTCCAACTTCGGCTGGCAGGTCATCGCCATCAAATATGGCAAGGCGTTGGAAAAAGCCTTTCAGAAACCCGGCGGCAGCGCTTTGCACGACTGGATCGACTCCTGCCCCAACACGTTGTTTTCAGCTCTCACCTTTGCCGGTGGCAGCATCTGGCGCCAACACCTGAAACAGGATCTGGCCGCCAACCCGGAAGCGTTAAAACTCATTGACAGTTACAGTGATGATGCTCTGGCCGGGTTAATGACAGATCTCGGCGGTCATTGCATGGAAACCTGCCTTGAAGCTTTTAACTCAGCTCCCGATGACAGGCCGATCTGCTTCGTTGCCTATACCGTCAAGGGCAAAGGCCTGCCCTTTGCCGGTCACAAAGACAATCATTCCGGCCTGATGAACTCAGCCCAGATGAACGAACTCAAAGCCGCGCATAATATAACCGATGGAAAAGAATGGGAGCCGTTTTCAGGGCTTGATGCCAGTGCCGATGAATTGCGCAACCTGATTGATACCGCCCCTTTTAATGCCAAAGGAATGCGGTTGTTAAGTTCGCCAAAAATTCCTGTCGAAGCGATTGCATCACCTACCCAAGGTGCAGTGGCGATGTCAAGCCAGGAAGGGTTTGGCAAAATTTTAAGTGAAATTGCCCGCCACGACACAAAAATGGCCAACCGCATTGTCACCACATCGCCAGATGTCACTGTCTCAACCAATCTGGGGGGTTGGGTAAACCGCCGTGCGGTATTTTCAAAAGAACCTCACGAAGACGTCTTCCAGACCCTTAAACTGATGTCGGCCCAGCGCTGGCACTCAAAACCATCGGGCCAGCACATCGAACTTGGCATCGCCGAAAACAACCTGTTTATTCTGCTGGCGGCTCTGGGCTTGAGCCACAAATTGTTTGGCGAACGCTTGTTGCCGGTGGGAACACTCTACGACCCCTTCATCCAGCGCGGCCTCGATGCCCTCAACTATGCGTGTTATCAAGATGCCCGCTTTATCCTCGCCGCCACACCGTCAGGCGTTACCCTGGCACCGGAAGGCGGCGCTCACCAGTCGATTTCGACACCGCTTATCGGCATGGCCCAGGATGGTCTGGCAACCTTCGAGCCGTCGTTTGTGGATGAACTCGCGGTCATAATGGAATGGGCATTTAATTACATTCAGCGCGAGAGCGATGATATTTCCGAGGATGACTGGTTGCGCGACAAAAGCGGCGGCTCGGTTTACTTACGCCTGTCAACGCGCTCTTTGGACCAACCGGTGAGAGAACTCGATGATGCCACCAAAAAAGGCATCATTGCCGGCGCTTACTGGCTCAGACCTCCGGCGCCGGGCGCGCAATTGGCACTCGCTTATACCGGGGTTGTTGCTCCTGAAGCTGCCAGTGCTATCGGCAAACTTCTCAATCGCAATCCCGGCACCGGCCTTTTGGCAATCACTTCTGCCGATCGTTTGAATGCTGGCTGGAAAGCTGCCCAGACCGCACGCCAGCACGGCCAACCCAACGCTGACAGCTATATTGAAGAGCTTTTGCAACCGCTGTCGCGCGATGCCGGGCTGGTAACCGTCATCGATGGTCACCCCACGACCCTGTCTTGGCTCGGTGCTGTTCATGGTCACAAGGTTCAGGCTTTGGGTGTTGAGCATTTTGGCCAAACGGGAACGATTGACGATCTTTATGAATCCTATCGGATTGGTGAAAACGCCATATTGGAAGCGTGTAAAATGGCGTTGCCGCAAAAGCGGTTTAAGGGTTGATTTATTTGGAAAAACTGCAGAAAAGCTAGAATTCATTAACCCCAATTTCCACTTTTTCTGCCTCTCACTCTTTTTATTTGGCATTCGTATTCTTATATGTAAAACTGAAGTTGGTGAGATTTGGTGTAGAAGCAGGAGATTTTCCTATGATGAAACCTAACAAATTTACAGTTTTAGCTTCCCTGTTTTTGGGAGCGACAGCATTTGGGGGCATAAGCGCTAATGCTGTGCCTCTGTCAAAAATGGCAACAAGTGCGCAACCAGAAATGGTAACTGGCAATCTGGTTCAGAAAACCGGCAAGAAAACGCGTAATTTGCTTTTGGGCCTTGGTGCCGGTGCCCTGATCGGTGGTGCCATCGTCAACAATAACAACAGAGCCTATAATCGTGGCTATAACAACGCATACCAGAGACCTGCACCACGCAGGAGGTATTATCGTACTCGCTACGAGCCCTGGACTAATGCCTGGTATGATGATTGTTTCCGTCGCTATAAAAGCTTTAATCCTGATACCGGCTATTACCTAAGTTATGGCGGGCGCTACATTTTCTGCCGCTAACGGCCAAGAATTAAAAAGCTGAACAAGATTTGAAATGAGGTTGCTCCTGAACATGCAGCCTCATTTTTCATACGTACCATCCACAAATCAGTTTATCGCTCTACAAATTTGGTTTTTTCTTCATTTTGTGCAAAACTAAAGTGCATTTGACCGACGCTGGTCCAAGTGCACTCTGGCTGAATAATTTTATGCGTAGAAGCAGGAGAATTTAGTATGATAAAATCCGGAAAAACTGCAATTTTGGCCTCCTTGTTTTTGGGAGCAACACTGGTTGGAGGAATAAGCGCTGGAGCAGCACCTTTATCCAACATGCCGACAAGTGTTCAATCAAATGCCCTAAACGAAAATACAGATGTTAAACAAGTCGAGCTTCTTTTGGGTCTTGGCATAGGCGCTCTGGTTGGTGGCCTCTTTGTCCATGAGACTGATCGTTACTATAATCACTCCCATTACGGTCACGGCTATCATGGTTACGGTTATCATAGTGGGAATAAAAAATATGCCCGTCACCATCGCCGCTATAAATCAAAGTCCCCACATCGCAAAAGTATGGGGCACAAACGCGCCTACCATCATTAAGGGACGAGATTTGTAAAACAGAATTCAAAAATAAAATGAGATTGCGTACCGATTCGCAGTCTCATTTTTGCTTTCCTCAAATCAGCTCATCACGCTTGTTATCCGTTTCACCATAACGACTGAGCGAGGGGGCGCGCAGACCCTCATAGAGCTTTTCAATTTTCTCATTGATCTCTTTGTTGTTTTGCTCAAACAGCGAATTGCCTTGCAAGTCGCTTTCGACCAGCAGGGGCCCAAAATTTTCGACCCTGAGCACCCACATTGCTTGCGCTATACCCAGTTCATCGAGCCAGTGGACATTTTCAACTTCTTTGATACCACGTCCCAATAGCGCTCCGGTGCCGTAGCCTACAGTAGTGAAGTAAACCGCTTTTGCCGGCACAAAAATCTCATCGTAATGTTTCTGGCTCATACCTCCCTTGCCGATGATCACCCGGCATCCGGTTTTGGCAAACCAGCCCGGCAAGGATTTGGCAAAACGAAAGCTGGCTGTTGCTGTTACCGCACCTACAGAATATTTACCGTCCCCGTCAACGCTTGCCGCAGGCGAGCAATGAAAACCAACATTGCAGCGTTGCATCAAACCTTCAGGCATATCCTCGCCATCATCAAGGATGTGCTTGTAGACTTTTTCACGTCCCGTTATGATCAGGCCATCGAGATAGACCACCGTGCCAATTTCCAGTGACTTGAGATCTTCATCGCTGATCGGAACGGATAATCTTACAGTTTTCATGCGCTCACCATTTCCTGCCATTCGACAGTATTCCTTCTCGTGTAAGGTGTGAACCAGTTGGGATCGGTGCGGTGTTCAATGCGCCCGTCATTGTAGATGCGAACGCTTGCCCGCCTTGACGACAGGCAGAACGAATGCACACTCATCGGCATGCCGCCGGTATGAGTATAGCCAACTTCAATATGGCAATCGACCACCATGGATGAACCAACAAACCCCATCGCCCCCATGCCAATGGAATTTCCCATCTGTTTAAGCTCTTCTTCTAACGCGGCAATTTCAGGATCAGGATTTTTATTGCCGACAATTCGCAAACATGCCGCCTGCTTGCCCAGCACCATGCATGTGTCTTTGGAGCCACCCAGCCCAATGCCGACGATAGCAGGCTGGCACGCCAGGCCGCGCTTGCCAAATGAGATCATCACATCAAGAAAGAAACGTTTGATCCCGTCAATTCCGTCACCAGGAAACAACATGCGATAGTCCGTACCAAACAGCCCGCCCTTGTGTACGGTGGTAATCTCGACCCAGTCGGCATCAGGTTCAAAACTGTAATCAATTTCCGGTGCATTTATCCCGACATTATTATTGTTGTCCTGACGGCTTATCGGGTGCACACGGTTGGGCCGTAACGGCACATCCTGGGTGGCGCGTGCGGTGGCCTGCCGCAACACTTTTTCCAACGCTATAAATCCTCCCTCGATCAACGCCTCGTTACCTGCCTTGACGTAATACCTCGGCAAGCCTGAATCCGCGCACATCGGGCGGCGGTCTTCACGCGCAGCGTCATAATTTTCCAGCATGGCTTCAAGCACAAAATAAGACAGGTCCCCCTTTTCACCCTTTTGCATGCCACGAATGCCATCTTCATAATCTTCAGGAATGTCTATCGCCGCCTTGAGCATAATGTCGTAAGCGGCTTTTTCAATTTGCCCAATTGCTATCATCTTTAAAACTCCTTGCCCGGTGCCGCTACCGGATCATCGCCAATCAGCGATTGACCCGGCCTGACAATTGTAAATTCCACCGGCTCCGTTGCCACTTGCATCTGATTTTCTTTCAAACTGACGCAGGTAAAGCGGGATTTTTCCAAATCTCCCGTTTGCGGAAAATCTTCGCGAAAATGCGCCCCGCGCGAATTTTCGCGCGCCAGTGAGGCATGGGCAATCGCCCTGGATACAACGATCTGGCTTTCCAGGTTAATCCAGTCATGCCAGGTCAGATTAAAGGTCCGGGACTGATCACCAATTCCGCATTTGTGAAGTCTGTCTTCCAACTCATCAAGGCGCACCAGCGCTGCGTTCAAATCATCCGCATTGCGCAGAATGCCGACTTTCTCCCACATTAAAGTCAGCAGGTCCTCACGCAGGACATTGAGGTCTCCGGCCGGGTTATCAAAGGGTTTTAATGCAGCCTCAATTGCCGCCCCCACCTGGGTTAAGTCAGGGTCGTGAAACCCGTCTGCATCACCCGCATAATCAGCCATGCTCACGCCAGCAATTGAGCCAAAGACGGTGGAGTTGGCAACGCCGTTGCCGCCCAGTCTGTTGGCCCCGTGGACGCCACCGGTGTCTTCACCAGCAGCAAACAGTCCCGGCAGATCGGTGGAACAGTCTTCGTTAAAAACCAGACCGCCCATCATGTAGTGCGCCGTTGGCACCACTTCGACCAGACCTGCGGCCAAATCAAAGCCGCAATCAGCGCAGCGTTCAACCATGCCTTTGAATTTGCGGGCCATTTCTTCCGCACCCAGGTGTCCCATGGAAATATAAAGCCCGTCATTGGGCGTGGTCTTACCTTTGCGAATTTCTTCATACATGGCGCGTGAAACAATATCGCGGGTGGCGCGCTCGCCGCGCGGATCGTAATCCTGCATGAAGCGTACCTTGTCACCATTAAGCAGATAACCTCCAGCACCACGCAAACCTTCTTCCAGCACGGTGCCGGTCATGCGCGTATCCATGCCCGCCAGCAGCCCGGTGGGATGAAACTGCACCATCTCCATGTCGCGTAAAGTCAATCCCTGCCGCAACGCCATCACCATGCCATCACAGGTCTTTTCACCCGATGGTGTGTGATAGCGATACATGGTGGGACCACCGCCGGTTCCCAGCAAAACCGCCTTGGCTTTGACGAAAGTAAAACTGCCATCACGCATGTTGATCAACACAACGCCTGCAAGCTGAGTGTTTGAGGTATCGCGCACAAAAGCTATTGCGCGATGTTCTTCCAGTCGGTTGATACCACGCGCCCACACTTGTTCAGCCAGTCTGTTGATGATCTCAATGCCGGTAAGATCGCCCTTGTGAACGGTGCGATCAAAGGTTTGCCCGGCAAAGGCTTTTTGATGCACGGTGCCATCAGCATTGCGATCAAAAAAACAACCGAACTGGTTTTCCAGTTTAGCAATGCAATTGACAGCTTCAACCACCAGCCGCCATGAGAGATCCTGATTATTAATCCATTTGCCACCTTCAATTGAATCCATGAAATGGCGCTCAATTGAATCACCTTCGGCAATAGCCACATTATAGCCACCCTGCACCATGCGCGTGCAGCCGCATTTTCCCAAGAGACCTTTAACCGCTATGGTTATGTCAAGGTCCGGGTTGGCATCATGGCTGTGAATAGCCGCCATCAAACCGGCACCGCCACTGCCGAGTATCAAAATATCGGTTTCGATTGTTTTAAACTCATCCACAACACTTATCCGTTCAATAAAAACAACAGGCCAACACCGATGGACGCAGCAAAGCCTGAGGAGATAATCAGTTTCTGGCGATCACTCCAGGCAACAAATTCCATCATCAACAAACGCAATCCTCCGGCAAAATGCACAGTAAGAAGAATAATCAGCAATGTCTCCGCAGCTTTAACCAAAGGCTGGTCTGTCCAAGCTAAAAAACCGTCGAGAGCTGCATCGCCCTCAATAGCCAGCCCCAGCACCAGGAAATGAAATGGCAAAAAAACAGCCAGACCGATACCGGAAAGCCGATGGACAATAAACGCCAGATAGTAGGGGTGTTGACGATGGGCAAAGACATTTTTCATGTAACCGCCCCCACCGCCCGCAAACCTACAGCGACCAGCAGCACAACTACCAGCACCATGGCAATTTCAAGCTTAAGCCCGCGCCAGGCGAACATTTCGCTGACGATATTTCTGATGCCGATGGTGCCATGGATACTGGCGGCAACAACAAACAAGCCATAGAACAACATCCAGCCGATTGAGCCTTTGGTGCGCCCCAGGATTTCAGTCGCACTGACACCGTTGCGACTGGCATAGATAATCACACCAAGATGGAGCAGAATAAACGGCACCATAAAAATCGCACTCAATCGTTGCGTCATATATAATTTAAGGTCTTTGTTTTTCATCTGCCGGGCCTCAAGCAAATTTCTCAAACGCCCGTTCAAAGGCCGTCTCATAAGCAAAAATCGCCGGGGTGCCACCGGTATGCAAAAACATCAGCGTCGAGCCTTTTTTAGCCTGACTTGCGCGTGCCATAAACCCGGCCATGGATTTACCGGTGTAGGTAGGATCGAGCATTAAGGCCTCAGTGCGCGCAGCCACCAGTATCGCCTGCATGACATCATTGTTGGCCTCACCATACCCAGGGGGCAAGAATGTATCATCGACCTCAACATCATCGTCAGACACAGGATTATCAATTTCAAGAAAATCAGCGATTTTCTGGCACCGCTCCTTGATGCGCGGACCCTGCTCGTCCGCACCACGGCGCACGCAGACACCCTTGACCGGGATGGAGCTTCCCAGCCTACGCAATCCAAACAACAGGCCTGCATGAGTGTTACCGCTGCCTGATGCCACCACGATCTCATCGATTTCGTGTCCCTGGTCTTTTTGTTGCTGCAATAATTCCTGCGCACAGACAATATAGCCCAAAGCACCTAGCGGGGCATGTCCGGGAGCCAGCGGGACAATATAGGGCTTGGCACCTTTCGACTTGAGGTCCTCGGCGATCACACCAAGGTTTTTATCAGCACCAGCCTCATCTTCTCCATCAGGATAGGAATGAAGCGTTGCCCCCAGCAATTTGTTCAACAATACATTGCCCGATGTGCGGTAATAAGGATCACTCTTGGCCACACGCTCTTCAAGCTGGATATGGCAATCTATACCCAGTTTGCGCGCAGCGGCCGCAGCAAGGCGCACAAAATTGGACTGCACCGCACCGGTTATAATTATAGTATCGGCATTTTGTACTTTTGCTTCACCAAGATAAAATTCCAGTTGCCGGACTTTATTGCCACCAAACGCCAGCCCTCCAATATCATCGCGCTTGGCCAACAGGCTCACCTCGCCATTGTAAACGCTGCCCAGATTTGGCAGGGCACTGAGAGGGGTTGGCCCCGACATTAATGTTGTGCGCGGCAGTCCTGTTAAACGCCCGAACGCAGACAGGTCGATCTTTTGATCTTTCATATTATAATTCCCCTTTGATAAATGCGGCCGCAACCGCTCTTTTTAAGCCGGTGATGGATTGACTTGGATTTAGTGATTTTGGACAGTGCACTGAACACGCTCCTTGAGAATGACACGAGGTACAACCACCATCAAGGGCCACCTGTTGCAAATGCCAGCCGGTGTCAGCAACGCGTTCATCATTAACAAGCGTCCAGGCACGATTGAGGGCGGCCGGCCCGACATAATCCGGCGTCCACGCCACCACATCACACGCGGCATAACACACGGCACAACCGATACATTCAATCCCCGCATCCACCGCCACTCGCGCCGGGGATTGTGGATCAATGTTCAACATTTGTTGTGGCACTTCCTTGCCAGCAACAAAGCGACCCCCGGCTTTTTGCATCTTGTCAAAGAAAGGCACAAGGTCAGCCGCGAGATCACGAATATGCGGCAGGTTGCGCAAAGGCGCAATTTTCAAACACCCGTCTTCAACCACGTCGCCCACATGGGTTCGACAGGTCCAGCGTGGGCTACCATTGACCATCATGGCACAAGATCCGCACATACCAACCCGGCAGGCAAACCGATAGGCCAGACTGGCATCCAGATTGCGCTGAATATGCGTGACCACATCAAGCACCGTCTGGCTTTCCATGCGCGGCACATCGAATACCTGGTAGGCACCCTGGCCACCCTCGCCTTTGAAAACTTCTACTTTGATTGTGTCAGCCATCTCGTTCCATTACCGGTTCATATTCATTTCAAGTCTCACCAGATCACCGCGATAGGTAATATCGCCAATGTAAATTGCCGTGCCCTCCTCATCACAAAGCACCCGGCGTAATCTGCCCACCGGTGCATTGACAGCAATCTCCAAGCGTTCGGCAACCTCAAAATCAGCCACGCCAATGGTCAACACCTGCCTGGCAGAAGATATTGTTATTTGATCCAGGCTTTCCATCACCGGAATGATAAATTCCGCTTCAAACCGTTTGGGTGCCAATTCGTAGCAACGCTGGTCAAGACGAAGGCACACATCTGCGTACGCGTTGTCGCCTGAGCCATGAATTCGCGAAATCACCCGATAAGCAGCAGCAGGCTTACCCAGACCGGGCTCAAGGTCGAGATAGCCGATTTCATCATGTACATTGATGAGCTTTGACCAGTTGCCCTCCAGGGTGCGCAAAAACGTAGCCCAGGACGTATCAAGCGTAAGCCAGCTGGGTTTTTCCCGCGCGCCGGTCACAAACGTGCCGCGCCCGCGGGCGCGTTGAATGAGACCTTCGTCTTCCAGCAAAGACAGCGCCTGGCGAATGGTCGTGCGGGCAACACCGAATTCCGCCATCAAAGCCTCTATAACCGGCAATTGCTCGCCTTTTTTCCACACACCACTGGTAATACGGTGGCGCAGAAGCATTGCCGCCTGCGTGTAAAGCGGCGTATGGCGATCTTTAAAAGCATGGTGCATGTTGAAAGATTTTCCGTAAAGTCCTATAATAGGTACTATTAGACTTTATGTGGCGCAAGGATTTTTTCAATTATTTTTCATCAGCAACAACTTGACGTCTGTTTCCAAGTTATTTACCTGTTTGACTTCATATATGCTGCAACTGTCTGATCGAGAGAAACCTGTGAAGCAAAATCAACCTGAGAATATGCCTAAAACACTAAGCCGCCGTAAGGTTTTAGCTGGCGTCACAGCATCCACCAGCATCGGATTGTCTGGTTTAACGATTGCTCCCGCCCAGGCATCAAAAGATACTATCGTTGATTTTATGAACCGCTCAGCCAACATTTTGTTGAAAGCGGCACTCAACAGCTCGCCCAAGGCGTTTTTAAAATTCATTATGCGCTACACCGATGTCGGCGGCATCGCCATTTACTCACTTGGCTCTTACCGGGCTGGCCTGGAAAAGAAATATGAGAAGACTTATTTTCGCGGCATGGCGCGCCACATCACGCGATATTTCACCTACCAGTCGCGGCAGTACCGGATCATCAAAGTTGAAGTTGGCGAAAAAAGCTGGCAGGTGGAAGATGCCTATTATATCGACACCAAACTAACTTTGGTGAATGGTTCAACATATAATGTGCTGTGGCAGATTGTCCGCCGCAATGGTCGCTACAAGATTGCCAACGTTCGCGTATTGGGCTTCTGGTTGGCCAAGTTTCAACGTATTCAGTTTGAAACCTATATTTCCAAACAGGGCGGAAGCGTAAACGCTCTGGTGGCTATTCTTAAAAGTCGGAAATAACTTTTCCCAAAAGCGGCATTATAACGTTCTTAACAATGAGTAGATATTCTCCTACACTACAGGTATAGGGGAATATGAAATGTGCCGTTGGATCGCTTATTCAGGAAAATCTATTTTCATGGATGAGATGATTTTTGCCCCCTCCAATTCCCTCGTTGATCAAAGCCTCAATGCCCGCGAAGGCAAACTCGCCACCAACGGTGATGGCTTTGGCATTGGCTGGTACGACAAGCAGGAAAATCCCGGCCTGTACCGCGAAATTCTTCCCGCATGGAACGATGCCAATCTTCAGCATCTGTCACATCAGATAAAAACGAGCTTATTCTTCGCCCACGTTCGTGCCTCAACCGGCACCTCCACCATGCGCACTAATTGCCACCCGTTTTCTTATGGTCGCTGGCTGTTTATGCACAATGGCCAGATTGGCGATTACAGCTACTGTCGGCGAGATCTCGAACGCCTGCTCGATGATGAAACCTACAATCACCGCTTCGGCACCACCGACAGTGAATTGATGTTCCTGCTGATGGTACAAAACGGCCTGGAAGAGGATCCAGCGAATGCCATCGACACCACCATCAAGCAGATCTCGGCTGTTTGCGAAGAATCTGGTACAAAAAAGCCGATTAAGCTCACCATTTGCCTTACCGATGGCAAACGCATGTTTGCCTGCCGCCATTCCAGTGCGGGAACAGCGCCGACACTTTACTGGCGACAAAATGAAACCTGCACCATGATCGTCTCCGAGCCACTGGATGATGATGGTGAAATTTGGACCGCCATCAGCCCCGACAGCCTGCTGATTATCGATGAAAAAGCTGAAATCCTACCCCTGTTCCCCGATCACCCCCTGCACCACATCTGGGCAAATTCAATCACGACAGGATCAAAACAAGTAATCCATTAAAGCGGGATCAAATCACCCAGAATTCCCACTCCAAAACATTCAATCAAGTGTCTCAAACAACCGCTTCTGCAACATCATGCGTGGCACCAGGGAGGAAATCAGCAGGTGTTCCTCTAGCGTATGCGCACCATTGCCATCGACGCCCAGACCATCGAGAACAGGAACTTTACCAGCGATAAAATTGCCATCGCTACCGCCGCCGGATAAGATTCCTTCCAACTCAAAACCTAATTCGGCAGCCAGTGTCTGTGCCTTGCCAAAAAGCACCGTACTGGCGTTTGTTTTGGTAAAAGGCGGACGGTTTATGCCGCCGGTAATTGTAATTTTTACATCTTTGTCAACCGGCTTTAGTGACCGGATACGGCGCTCCACATCTTCAGCGTCACTCAGATCCATCGCCCGCACGTCAATTCCAGCTTTACAGTGCTGCGCTATGGTGTTGAGGGTCGTGCCACCTTCTATGGTGCCGATACTTGTGGTAATACCCTTGTCATAGTCCGTCATCGCCTCGATAGCGATAATCTGGTGCGCCATTTCCTTGATCGCACTGCGCCCCAAATGATGGTTGGCGCCTGAATGCGACGGTCGGCCTTCCGTGGAAATCACGTAACGCCCAACTCCTTTGCGCGCGACAACAATCTTGCCGCCATCGCGTGCGGGCTCGGTCACCAGCACGTATTTTGCGTTCTCCCCGGCAGCTTCAATATGTTTTCTTGACGTTTCCGAGCCTGTCTCCTCGTCGGAAACATACAGCAGCCGCAACGGCAGTGGCGGTGTTTTATTCTCCTGCATCAAGGCGCAAAAAGCAGCATATGCCAGATAAGCCCCGCCCTTCATGTCATAAATTCCCGGCCCGTAAGCGCGATCACCGTCAATTCTGAAAGGCAGCTTCTTCAACGTTCCCGTAGGATGAACCGTATCGAGATGACACAGCACCAAAATGCCTGGCCCCTCGCCTCCCCATGGTGCGGAAATTGACAGATGATCACCACAGCCATTTGTGCCGGCAATGCGCGAAACCTCGGCCCCTGCGGACCTGTAGCCCGCTTCGACAACATCCATCATGGCATTTACGCCGTCAACATGTGAGGTCAGGCTTTCAATTTCAACCCATGCACGAATGCCGTCAAGCAGTTCTGCTTCCAGTTTTTTTGTCATTATTATTGCCTCGATATGATTGCTGTTGGTCGTTTTTTAAACCTGCCTTCCCCATTCGTCATCCCCGGACTTGTCCCGGGGATCCATTCCTCTGAATTCTCAACACAAAGATACTTTCATGCTGTCGTACAGGACATCGCTATGGATCCCCGGAACAAGTCCGGGGATGACGAATTAGGAAAGTTTGATTGGATGCGACACACTCTAAAGCCATTGATATATTGAAAGAGGCATCAATTCAACAACGAGACTATAGAATCTGACCGAGGAACTCCTGGGTACGGGGATCTTTGGCTTCATCAAAAAATGTCGCCGGTGGTCCGTGCTCGACAATCACACCTCTGTCGGTGAAATAAATATGATCTGCCACTTCGCGGGCAAAGCCCATTTCATGGGTCACCAAAATGCACGTCATACCATCATCGGCAAGATCCTTGATCACCACCAAAACCTCTTTCACCGTTTCGGGATCAAGTGCGGCTGTTACCTCATCAAACAACATCACATCCGGGTTCATGGCCAATGAACGCGCAATCGCCACACGTTGTTGCTGCCCGCCTGAAAGTTCGCCGGGATAGGAGTTTTCCTTACCCTCCAGCCGCACTTTCTTGATCAGGTTACGCGCCCGCGCCTCAACTTCATCCTTGTCCTGCTTCAACACCGTAACCGGCGCCATCATGACATTTTCAATCGCGGTTTTATGGGGAAAAAGATTATACTGTTGAAACACCATGCCAACTTTTTTGCGCAACTCGAGCTTGTCCAGATGCGGGTCATTTACTTCGATACCTTCAACCGTAATGGAACCGGACTGAATATCGTTCAATGCATTTATGCATCTGATAAGGGTGGATTTACCCGACCCCGAAGGACCGATGACGCATATCACCTCTGACTTCATAACATCAAAGGTGACCCCTTTCAGCACTTCCAGGTTCCCGAAAGATTTGTGCACATCCTTGATACTGACCATCGGCTGATCAGGTGTCCAGTTGTTTTGGGTTTCACTATCACTCATCTAAAAACAAGCCTCCTCATCAACCAATCACCGCAAATTTCTTTTCAAGCCTTATTGACCATCGCGTGATTGGATAAGTGTACAAAAAGAAGATAACCAGCAAAAACGAATAAAATACCGGCAGCAATTCCGGGCGATCACCCAAAGCGTTGAGGGCTTGGGCTGTGTAAGTGACCGATTCTTCCACCCCCATGATTGAAGCCAGCGGTGTCGCCATCGTCAAAATGCAATACCAGTTGATCCACGGCGGGATCATGCGCTTGATGCACTGGGGAAGAATAATCATCCACATGGTCTGGCGGCGGTTAAATGCCAGGCTCTCAGCCGATTCCCACTGCCCCGACGGTAGTGATTGAACGGCACCGCGAACAACTTCTGAAATATTGGCCATAATCGGTAGGGAAAAACCTATGACGGCTTTGATCCAATCCGGTATCGGGATAACTACGTCTCCCACCTCGATTTCAAATGGCACCAGCAACATAATGGCAAACAGCAACACCAACCATGGTGAATTGCGAAAGAATTGCGTAAAAAGCCACGAACCCCGGCGCACCGGCAACAACAAAGAGACCTGCATCAGACCCAAAGCGGCCCCAGCTACAGTTCCAATTAGCATGGCAAAAAAGCTGATCAGCAGATTGAGTGTAAACCCGTTAAATGAGCCCTGCCCCCACAGGATAAAGCCCATCCACTTGAACAGTGCTTCAAACGGCCCCATTAAAGCCGGGTCTGAGGCTGCCTGCGCATTACCGGCGGCCACTAAAAATATACCGATTAGCCCAAGCCCATGGCGATAATTCAAATTAAGGCGATAGGTGCCTTCGTGCCGTTCTATCAAGGCACGGTAGCGCACCCGCTCAGCCACCGGCAACAGCACAGGCATATCTGTCTTGTTGCTTAGTTTTGAAGCTGTATCAAAACCGCTCATTTGCCATACCCCGGTATTCTCATTGCGTTTTCCCAACGCGACATGCCCCACACCAGAATGGATACCAGGCCGATGTAAAATACAAACAGAACCATCATCATTTCCCCCACATTGACGTTGTCAGACCAGATCTGATTTGCTGTGTACATCATTTCAGGCACCGCAATACCATAGGCAAGTGTGGTGGTTTTCAATAGATTGACCAGATTGTTATTCAGTGCTGGCAGGCAAACCCTGAAAGCCAGCGGCAATACCACAAACATATAGGCCTGCAGGCGGCTATATCCCAAAGCCTCGGCCGCTTCGACGGTTGCGGTCGGCACGGCTTCAATGCCTGAGCGAAAAATCTCCACATTGAACGAGCCGGCAAAAAATCCCAGCGAAATTACCGCCCATCCGAAACTACTTATATAACTTTCCTGATAGCCCCCGGCATCATACGTGGGTACCAGATTTCCCAACACGAAATAGAAAAATAAAATTTGCACAAATGGCGGCGTGTTACGAAAAAACTGAATATAGCCCGCCATGAAATAGCGCACTAATTTTGACTTTGCCCCTTGCGCCCAGGCTCCAATAACACCAACCACAAGACTAAAAATCAGACAAGCGACAATCAGCTTGACGGTGGTCCAAATCGCATCAATAAAGCGCGTCCATTCATCGTTGTCATAAAAGACAACAAAATTCCAACCGGTGGTATCATAGAGATTGCGGAAAAAATCAGCGAACAGTTCCAAGAGCTACCCCTCTCAATGTTTTGCAATCCTTGACAGAAAAAAAACGGCGCGGCAGCTTTCAGATTGCCGCGCCGTTCAGATATTTGGATAAAACCTATTTAGGCGTGTAGGCTTCAAACTTTTTGTTCATGTCGACGAGAAATGAGGTGGCTTGAATACCCCACTTTTTCTCTAGTTCAATCAAGCGACCGGAACGATGCCAGTTGTAAATCATACCAGACATGAAATTGCCCCAGATGCCACCACGCTCTTCTTTTGGAACAGCCAGAGCCCACGGCGTATCATCCTCGGTCTTCATCGGCATTTCGTAATCATTGTATTGACCGGAAGCCAAGTCTGCCATAATCGACGAGTCATCATAAACCCAGGCAACGCACTTGCCATCACGCAAAGCCTGCTTGGCTTCGGCATTGCCAACAAAAGCAATGATTTTAGCGCCATATTTTTTGGAAACCTGCTTGTTGTAGAAAGCACCCTGCTTGCCACAAACCGGCTTGCCCTTGAGGTCGGCCCAGCTTTTGACTACACCTTTTTTTGCCAGAACATTGGTACCAGATGTGTAGTAGTTGGGATCTGGAACGCCGACAACTTTGCGGCGATTGGCTTTATCGGACATGGTTGCGATCATCAGATCAATCTTGCCCTGTTGCAAAAACTGCATGCGATTTGAAGATTGTACCGGAACCAGCTTGAGCTCTACGCCCAATGCCTTGGCCACATCATTGGCCATGTCAATTTCCATACCAACCAGCTTACCGCTGGAATCGCGAAAGCCCCAGGGCTTGTAGTCGGCTTTAACACCAACAACCAGTGTGCCGCGCTTCATCACTTTCATAAAGCGATCATTGTTACCACCGGCATTGGCTGCGGTTGCCGCCATTAACAGGCCACCGGCCATCAGGCCTGCAATACCAATTTTTAAGATTTTTTTCATTTAATCGACTCTCCCTAATAAAAACATCTTGCACTTCATCCGTGAATTATTGATCACGAAAAATTGATGTTAGCAGCAAATCTATCAGGTTTCGAGTCTAATCGCCTCGCCTTCGAATTATCGCATCACCATTTGACAAGTCCGAAGATTTGATGTTGACCTGAAAACCGGTTTTCCCGCACACTTTTGATGGCGGTCAACAGTTTTATTATGGAGTTTGAGATGTCACGCATTACCTATGTCAATGGAGAATTTGTGCCCGAAAACGAGGCAAAAATCTCGATATTTGATCGCGGCTTTCTGTTCGCCGATGGTGTTTATGAAGTAACCGCGGTCATCAATGGCAGACTCGTTGATTATCACATGCACATGGAACGGCTAAAACGATCTCTTGGTGAAATGGAAATGGCATCACCGCTGGATGAAGATGCCCTTCTGGCCATGCACCGGAAACTGATTGAAAAGAACAATCTGGACGAGGGTGGTATCTACATGCAGATTACCCGCGGAGCTGCCGATCGTGATTTTGTCCGACCTAAAAATGTAACGCCATCACTCGTCGCCTTTACCCAAACAGGCAGCCTTCTCAACTCGCCGGGAGCAGAAACAGGAGAACGCGCCATCATAGTGCCGGACATTCGCTGGGCCCGCCGCGACATCAAAACCATTGCCCTGCTACCCCAGACAATGGCCAAACAAGCTGCAAAAGATGCCGGTGTTTCCAAAGCCTGGATGGTCGGCGAGGACGGATATATAACCGAAGAAGCATCTGCCACCACCTACATCGTCAAGGACAACGTCCTGATCACACGGCCGCTCAGCAATGCCATTCTGGCGGGCATTACCCGCAAAGCGGTGTTCGCTTTATTGCAACAAACCGATATTACGCTTGATGAGCGCATGTTCACGCCTGACGAAGCTTATGGCGCCGATGAAGCCATTGTCACCAGCGCTTCGGGTTTTGTCATGCCCATTGTCGAAATCGATGGCAAAACCATCGGCACCGGCAAGCCCGGACCAGTGGCAAAAAAATTGCGCGAACTTTACATTGAAGCAGCTTTAAAGGATGCCATCTAACCCCACTCTTAAGGAGACGATCATGACCAAACCGGAAAACAGCCTTTCAAGACGTAACCTTCTTGTCGGCACCGCCGGTGCTCTCACTCTTGCAACGTTGAGCGATGGCGGATTTTCTTCAGCAGATGCAGCAGCACCGCTACAAGGAGCGTCCACCCCAACTCACCATCGCTTCAAGCTTGGTTCTTTTGAAATCACCACCATCAATGATGGCGCGGTGCAGCTGGACGGCCCCCATCCGATTTTTGGCCAGAATGTTGAAGCTAAAGAAGTTCAGGATCTGGCTGTCAAAAACTTCCTGCCACCAACCCGCATGGAAATCGGCTTTACACCTGTTATCGTCAACACCGGCAAGGAACTGATATTGTTCGACACCGGCAACGGTGATCGCAACCGGCCCAAAACCGGTATGCTGGCCGCTGGACTGGCGCAGGCAGGTCTGTCCGTCGAGCAAATTGACAAAGTTGTCATCACCCACGCCCATCCCGACCACATCAGCGGTCTGATAGAAGGTGGCAAACCGATATTTCCCAACGCGCAATATTTCATGAGCACGGCCGAATATGATTTCTGGTCGCCAAAAGACAAGCTCACAGGCAAGACCGAACGTGTCGCCAAACTGGTGCAATCAAAGGTGGTGCCATTGGTTGATAAATTCACCTTCATCAAAAACGAGCAATCCGTTGCCTCAGGCATCACAGCCCTTGACGCCTTTGGCCACACGCCGGGCCATACGATTTTTCACATTGAAAGCGAGGGCAAACGCCTGATGTTGATGGCGGACACGGTCAACCACTTTGTTGCCTCCCTGCAACGCCCCGACTGGCATGTGCGCTTCGACATGGACAAGGCTCAAGCCGGGGCCACGCGCAAACGCTTGTTTGACATGCTGGCAAAAGACCGCATCGCCTTTGCCGGATACCACATGCCGTTTCCGGCACTCGGGTTCATCGAAAAATCCGACGGCCCCAGCTATCGCTACATTCCCGTCTCCTATCAGTTCAGTGTTTGAAGCGTGTTACGTAAAATCAAACCCCTCTCTGTCCGTCATTCCCGCGCAGGCGGGAATCTTCTCTCAATTCGTTAAATACCGACAGAAGATCTCCGCCTGCGCGGAGATGACGGGAGAAAGGAAGGTTTAGGAGTTGAGCCACGTGATCGCCAAGAGCTTGATGTTTCAAGGAACCGGGTCAGACGTTGGCAAGTCGCTATTGGTAGCGGGTCTGTGCCGTCTGGCCGCCAATCGCGGCTTGAAAGTGTACCCGTTCAAGCCGCAAAACATGTCCAATAACGCAGCGGTCACAAGTGACGGCGGCGAAATCGGTCGCGCCCAGTGGTTGCAGGCGCGCGCCGCCCGCATCGAACCTTCCATCCACATGAACCCCATATTACTCAAACCACAAAGCGATGAAGGCTCCCAGGTTATCGTCCAAGGCAAGGTCTATGGACAGGCAGCCGCACGCGATTATCAAAAGCTCAAACCACAACTCCTCAAAGCCGTACTCGAAAGCTACGAGCTTTTGCGCAAACAAGCCGATCTTGTTCTGGTGGAAGGAGCTGGCAGCCCGGCCGAAATAAACCTGCGTCGTGGTGATATTGCCAATATGGGCTTTGCCCGTGCTACCAACACACCGGTTGTGTTAATTGGCGACGTTGATCGCGGTGGTGTCATCGCCAGTCTGGTCGGCACCCATTCAATTCTCTCACCTCAGGACCGCCACATGATTGCCGGTTTCATCATCAATAAATTCAGAGGCGATGTCTCTCTGTTTGACGATGGACTAACAGAAATCATCAATCGAACCAAATGGAAATCTTTCGGCATATGCCCATGGTTTGACCACGCCCACGCATTACCCGCCGAAGACAGCGTCAGCCTGGAGAGGTCCAACACCGCATCATCGGGCAGCATAAAGATTGCCATACCCGTCATTTCACGCATCGCCAATTTCGATGATTTTGACGCGCTGGAGGCCGAACCCGATGTAAACCTGGTGATGGTCAAACCCGGCACAGCCATACCCGGAGATGCCAAACTCATCATCCTGCCCGGCAGCAAATCCACCATCGGTGACATGGAGTTTTTACGAAAACAGGGCTGGGACATCGACATCCACGCCCACGTGCGCCGCAGCGGCCACGTGCTCGGCATCTGCGGCGGCTATCAGATGCTGGGAACAAAAGTGCACGACCCCGAAGGCATCGAAGGCACGCAAAAGCAAGCAAAGGGACTGGGCCTGCTCAACATCGAAACCACCCTCGCCCCCCAAAAAACCCTGCGAAATGTAACGGCAACAAGTGTAGCTTTTGGTGACAACATCACCGGCTACGAAATCCACATGGGCCAAACAAAAGGCCCCGACGCAAGCTCACCGATGCTCACCATCAGCAACCAACCAGACGGCGCCACCTCCGCCAACGGCCTGATCTCAGGCTGCTATATGCACGGACTGTTCACCTCGGATGGTTTCCGAAGGAGCTACCTGAAGGCCTTGGGCGCACCTCTCGAAAACAGCCCGGATTACAACAAGGCTATCGACGATACACTGGATAGTCTCAGTGTCCATCTGGAAGAGTTTCTCGATGTGGATGCGTTGTTTGAATCGGCCTCAGTTTAAGATTAGTTGGCTTTATGGACTTGCCACGGTTTAGTTCCGTGTCCTTGAATGGAATATCAGCCATCAAGGAGAAACAACAATGGCACGAAGACACAGTGAAGAATTCAGACGTGAAGCAATACGCATTGCCCTGATCAAAAAACTCTACAATATAAATGGTGCAAGCGGAAACAACCGCTTAAAAGGCGAAAAAATTATCTGAAACTGAACCGCCTTTCTTCGTCATCCTCGGGCTTGACCCGGGGATCCATAGCGCTGTGCTCTCAGAGGATAAGCAAATTTGGTTATGTTGCGAAAAGCCGGGAGGAAATTTCTTAGTACTTTCATGAATCTAATTATGCCGATGGCATTGAGGAATGGATCCCCGGGTCAAGCCCGAGGATGACGAAGAAAAGGTACTTGGGGGCGACTAAAAAAGAGGCTCGCTCGCTCAATTTCTTACAACACAAATCATCGCCTATTGACATCCCACCTGTGTGATGGAATAGAGTTAACCCCTATGGTTTCTCAAATAGGGCGATAAAGCCTTGAGGATTAATAGGGAATGTGGAGGGGTTTGCCCATTAGGGAACCTTGAGCCACAGCCGACCCCGCGACTGTGAAGCGGTCATGACCTGAAATGTGCCACTGGAGTTTTTCCGGGAAGGTGTCAGGTTAAAGACAAAACCGCGAAGCCAGGAGACCTGCCATTTTAGGGGGTTCAAATTTTGAACCTGTATGGAAAATCGAGCCTACGCGGAGGTTGATATGCTCGCAACACAGACTAAAACAACAACGATTGCCCTGTCTTCACAGGACAGAATGATCACAGTGATTATCGCTGCCCTTTTAGGGACATTCATAGTTTTTGGCGTGGCAATAGCCCAGCCGACAGCACTTCATAACGCGGCACATGATACACGCCACGCTATGACTTTTCCCTGCCATTAAGGGGATAAATCATGATAACGAGAATTTTGCTGGTGGCAATTGCCGCTGGCGTGATGGCGGGCGCGTTTGTGACCGTTGCACAATCGTTTAAAGTTATCCCGCTGATTTATCAGGCGGAGACTTATGAAAACAAAACACCGACCGAAGCACCGGCCGTTGACCAAACCAACAATCAGCCTCCTGCTCACGCGCATGATGGAACTGAACCAAAAAATCACCCCCATAAACAAAGTGCAGAATGGGCACCGAAAAACGGTTTTGAGCGTGTAGCCTACACCCTACTTACCAATGTGCTGAACGGGGTGGGTTTTGGCTTTCTCCTGACAGCGGTAATCGTTTTTGCCGGCTTTGGCATATCCTGGACCACCGGGATATTATGGGGAGTTGGTGGTTTTTTAGCTTTCAGCTTTTTCCCGGCCATCGGTCTGCCGCCTGAGATGCCGGGAATGGTTGGCGCCGACATTGTTGAACGCCAGATATGGTGGGCAGCGACAGTCGTCTGCACCCTTATTGGCTTGGGGCTCCTGGCCTTTGGCAAGAACCTGCCGTTGAAAGTTTTGGGCGTGGTCATCATTGCCACACCCCAGGTTGTTGGCGCACCACACGTTAATTTGGCTGAGGTGTCATCATCCGTACCCGCTGAGCTTGCCGCACAATATGTGGTGGCAACTTTGCTGACGACGGGCCTGTTCTGGCTGGTACTGGGGGCTTCTGTTGGCGGCCTGCTGCACCGCTATGGCAAGCCTGCCTGAACCACCCATGACAATTGCAACACAGCTTTCGGGCACCACCCTGATTTTGGGTGGTGCCCGTTCGGGCAAAAGCGCTTATGGCGAAAGACTGGTGCTGAATACCAAGCTGCAGCCGGTCTACATTGCCACAGCTCAAGCTCATGACGATGAAATGCACGCTCGAATTGTCGATCACAAAAATCGTCGCGGCACCGGTTGGACCACAATTGAAGAGCCTGTGGCGTTGTGCGAGGTTTTGGCCCGTCATGCAACGCCCACAAATGCCATATTGGTCGATTGCCTGACGCTGTGGTTGTCCAATCTAATGATGGCGGGCAAAGATATTGAAGAAGAAACCGTACGGCTTACCAACCTCTTGCCGAACCTTGCCGGACCGGTGGTGCTTGTTTCCAATGAACTCGGCATGGGGCTGGTGCCTGAAACTTCCGTAGGCCGCGAATTCAGAGACCATCAGGGCAGGCTCAATCAATGCGTTGCCCGTGTTGCCGATAGCGTTCAGTTTATTGCTGCTGGATACCCTTTGATCCTGAAACCCGAGAATAAATAATGACATCACATCGACAAAAAATCCCGGCAACAATCATCACCGGTTTTTTAGGCGCTGGCAAAACCACGCTCGTCAGAAACATTTTGGCAACGGCAAAAGGCAAGCGCATCGCCCTCATCATCAATGAGTTCGGTGACCTTGGCATCGATAGCGAAGTGCTTAAAGGGTGCGGCGATGCAACCTGTAACGAAGACGATATTGTCGAACTGGCAAACGGCTGCATCTGCTGCACGGTTGCCGATGATTTTATCCCCACGATCACAAAACTGATGCAGCGCCAAGACCGCCCCGATCACATCGTCATAGAAACCTCAGGTCTGGCTTTGCCTCAACCGTTGGTGCGCGCCTTCAACTGGCCCGAAATCCGCAATCAGGTAACCGTCGATGGTGTGGTGACCGTGGTAGACAGTGCAGCCGTGGCGGATGGAAAATTCGCCCATGATCACCATGCTGTGCAGGCCCAGCGCGAGGCCGATGAGGCGCTCGATCACGACAGCCCGCTGGAAGAATTGTTTGAAGATCAGCTCAATTGCGCCGACATGATCATCCTCAATAAAACCGACCTGTTGTCGGCTGATAGTCTCAAACACATCAATGAGGATATCCGCTCTTCGTTGCGCCCGGCAGTGAAAATCTTGCAGGCACAAAACGGCAGTCTTGGCGCTGATGTTTTATTGGGACTGGGTATTGGTGCCGAAGACGATCTTGAAAACCGCAAATCCCATCATGAACTTGAGGGTCACGAAGATCACGACCATGATGATTTTGGTAGCTTTGTGGTAAGTTTAGGCGAAATTGACGATCATCCGGCATTATTGAAGATCCTGGATAAAACCTTGAATGACCACGACATTTTGCGCCTCAAAGGCTTCGCTGCCATCAAAGGCAAACCCATGCGGCTGGTGATACAAGCCGTCGGCCCCAGGGTTCAGACCTATTTTGACCGTGAATGGAATGCGGGCGAGGTCCGCGCCACCCAACTGGTGGTCATCGGTGAAAAAGGCCTTGATCCCATTGCCATTGAAGGTGCTTTGAAAGGCTAGCTCTTGCATCTCTTGAACGTTCAGGCGGGTGATATAACCGACGGGTCGGAAGCTGTTGACCTCAATCAGCACCCCGCCGATGTCATTGTGCTGTCAGCCGCCGATAGTGAACTGGCCGCATTGGCGCAGGCCAAAAAGACACTTGGGCGCAGCGTGCCGGAATTGCGTCTGGCCAACCTGATGCAGCTTGGCCACAACATGTCGGTGGATGTTTACATCGACAAGACAATTTCCAGATCAAAACTGGTAATCATTCGCTTGTTGGGCGGCCACAGTTACTGGCCCTATGGTGTTGAACAGATTGCCAGCATTTGCGCTGACAATGATATTCAACTCGCCGTCCTTCCCGGTGATGATCAACCCGACCCCGAGCTTGATCGCTTCTCCAACATCGATGCCGAAAAGCGCCACAATCTGTGGCAATATCTCGTTCACGGTGGCCCGGCCAACGCACAAGGGTTTTTAAAATTCACTGACCATTTGTTGCGCGGCTGCGAGCCCCCGGCACAAGCGGCAATGTTGCTAAAGGCCGGTCTCTACTGGCCCCAAACCCTGTTACCAACGATAGAGCAGGTTCAGCAAAACTGGCAGGATAATGCCCCCGTCGTTGCCCTGACATTTTATCGCGCCCTCATTCAGGGCGGCAGCCTGGCACCCATTGATGCGCTGATAAAGGCTGTGCAAACACAAGGCCTCAACGCGCTGCCGATTTTTGTTTCCAGCCTAAAAGATGAGGTGTCAACCGCCACCATCGCCCATCTGTTCGACCTATGCCCCCCGGATGTGGTGCTCAACACTACCGGTTTTGCCGTCTCCAAACCCGGTAGTAAATGGCTGTCGACGCCGCTGGATGCAACCGCTGCACCGGTGCTGCAAGTGGTGCTGTCCAGCAGCAATCAGGAACAATGGCAATCCAGTGCGCGCGGGCTTGGCCTGCGCGATCTGGCGATGAACGTGGTCCTGCCCGAACTTGATGGCCGCATTCTGTCCCGCGCGGTTTCCTTCAAGTCGCAATCGGAGTTTGATAGCCAGACCCAGACCGGAATTGTCACCTATAAAACCCTTGATAATCGCTGTGAGTTTGTGGCCCGACTGGCCAAAGGCTGGAGTGCGTTGCGCACCACCGAGACCAGGGACAAGCGCATCGCTATTGTGCTGGCCAACTATCCCAACCGCGATGGTCGCCTCGGCAATGGCGTTGGCCTTGATACACCGGCAGGCGTGATTGAAGTTGTCGGCGCCATGAAGGCTGCCGGATATTCCATCACCGGTGTGCCCAAAAGCGGCGGCGAGTTGATTGAATATCTCCAGCGCGGCCCCACCAATGCAGCAACGGACGCACGAGAAATTCGCGAGACACTTTCGCTTGAAGCCTATAAGGAATTTTTCTTAAATCTGCCCGCAGACGTGCAGCAACAGGTTATGGATAAGTGGGGCGAACCTGAGGATGATCCCTTTATCATTGAAGATGACCGGTTTGCGCTGGCGATTGCGAAATTTGGCAATCTGGTCGTCGGCATTCAACCGGCGCGGGGATACAATATAGACCCCAAGCAAACCTATCATGATCCCGATCTGGTGCCGCCGCATGGCTATTTTGCCTTCTACGCGTGGCTGCGCCAACACTTCAAGGCTCAGGCAATTATTCACTTCGGCAAACATGGCAACCTGGAGTGGCTGCCGGGCAAGGCCGTCGGCCTGTCGCAATCGTGTTTTCCTGAAGCCACCCTGGGGCCAACACCACACATCTACCCGTTTATCGTCAATGACCCCGGCGAGGGGACGCAAGCCAAACGACGCTCGTCTGCTGTAATCATTGACCACCTGACCCCACCGATGACCCGCGCCGAGACTTATGGCCCGCTCAAAGACCTCGAAGCACTGGTGGATGAATATTATGAGGCCGTATTTTTAGACCCGCGCCGCGTAACCTACCTGCGCAAGGAAATCCTTGACCTTACCCGCGCCACCGGACTGGATATAGACTGCGGTATTAACCGGGCAGACGAGCAAGACACCGCCCTGCAAAAGCTTGACAATTATCTCTGTGAATTAAAAGAAATGCAGATCAGGGACGGATTGCACATCTTCGGCCTGTCGCCTCAAGGCCACCAGCAAACCGACCTGCTGGTGGCATTAACCCGCGTTGCCAGAGGTACCGGCACCGGCGGTGATCAATCTTTGATACGGGCATTGGCACTGGACTTTGGATTTGAGAATTTTGATCCACTCGATTGCACCCTTGGTTCAACATGGCAGGGATCAAAACCTGAAATTCTCAAATCTCAAGACATTACATCGCCGTGGCGTACCATTGGCGATACCGTCGAGCGTCTTGAACTGCTGGCTGCAAATCTGGTGGAAGGCACAACAGACTGCGCCAGCAACTGGCCTCAAACACAAGCAGTGCTCGACGAGATTGCAGCCCGCATAAAACCGGATTTGATCGCCAGTGGCCCGCAGGAAATTTCCAGTATCCTGCAAAGCCTCAAAGGCCGCTTTATCCATCCCGGCCCTTCAGGCGCGCCCACACGCGGTCGCGTTGATGTGTTGCCGACGGGCAAGAATTTCTATTCGGTCGACAGCCGCGCCATCCCCACACAAGCCGCCTGGCATCTGGGCGAAAAATCAGCTGCCCTGCTGGTCGAGCGTCACCGTCAGGATCACGGCGAATGGCCGCGCCACTTCGGTCTGTCGGCCTGGGGCACCTCCAACATGCGCACCGGTGGCGATGATATCGCCCAGGCGCTTGCCTTGATTGGGGCAAAACCAAAATGGGATATGGCATCAGGTCGCGTGATCGGATTTGAGATCACCCCCTATGCCAAAATGGATCGCCCCCGCGTTGATGTGACTTTACGAATTTCAGGCTTTTTCCGCGATGCATTCCCGGCCCAGATAGATTTGTTTGATTCAGCCATCCGCGCTATCGGGGCATTGGATGAAGACGAGAACATTAACCCGATTGCGGCTCGCATGGCCGTCGAGATTGCCGAGCTGATGGCCAGTGGCATCGATGAAAAAACCGCTGCATCACGTGCGGGCTTTCGCATTTTCGGCTCAAAACCCGGTGCCTATGGTGCCGGTCTGCAAGCACTTATTGATGAAAAGGGCTGGAATTCAGCCGATGATCTGGCGAAAGCCTATCTTGTCTGGGGCGGCTATGCCTATGGCTCGGGCGCAGAAGGAAAACCGGAAGTTGAGTTCTTCGCCAAACGTCTGGCTCGTGTGGATGCCGTCATTCACAATCAGGACAACCGCGAACATGACCTGCTTGATTCAGATGATTATTATCAATTTGAAGGCGGCATGAGTGCCGCCGTCGAACATCTGACAGGGGCAAGACCGGCAATTTATCACAATGATCATTCCCGCCCCGAACGCCCGGTCATCCGCGCGCTGGAAGAAGAAATAGGCCGCGTTGTGCGCGCCCGCGTGGTCAATCCCAAATGGATTAATGGCGTGCGTCGCCATGGCTACAAGGGCGCGTTTGAGATTGCCGCCACGGTCGATTATCTCTTTGCCTTTGCCGCCACAACCGGGGCTGTGCGCGATCATCATTTTGATGCGGTCTACGATGCCTTTATCAACGATGATGATGTGCGCAACTTTATTGAAGACGCTAACCCCCATGCTTTAAAGGACATCGCCAACAAGCTTGTTGAAGCAGTTGAAAGAAACTTGTGGTCACCAAAGTCAAACAGTGCCAAATTTAAACTTGAAGAGGTTCTTGCCCAATGACCAAAAAAGACAAATACGCTCATTTGAGCGAAGAAGAACGCAACCAGCGCCACAATCAAAAGATGGCCAAGAAAAAAGTTGCCCGCGACAAAATCCTGGCAACGAAAACCATCGAAAAAGGTCTGCTCATTGTTCACACCGGCAAGGGCAAAGGTAAATCAACCGCAGCCTTTGGCATGGTGTTCCGCATGCTCGGCCACGGTGAAAATGTCGCCATCATCCAGTTTGTCAAAGGTAAATGGGAAACCGGCGAACGCGTCATACTCGACAAGTTTAAAGACCAGGCCCACGTCTTCACCATGGGACAGGGCTTTACCTGGGAAACGCAAGATCGCCAGCGTGATCTCGAAGCCGCCCGTGCTGCCTGGGAAAAGGCCAAAGAATGCATGCACGATCCGCAGTATAAAATGGTACTGCTCGATGAACTCAATATCGTTCTACGCTATGATTCATTGCCGCTCGATGAAATCATCGAGACCTTGGCCAACAAGCCCGAAGATACCCACGTCATCATAACCGGCCGCAATGCCAAGGAAGAACTCATCGAGATCGCCGATCTCGTCACCGAAATGACGATGATAAAACATCCCTTCCGCTCCGGCGTTAAGGCGCAATTGGGAATTGAATTTTAAAACGGGATTGAATGTGGCACGCCCAAATGAATATCTCACCACCAGGGAACTGGCCGAATTATTGCGTATCAAAGAACGCAAGGTCTATGATCTGGCGGCAAGCGGAAAAGTGCCGTGCAGCCGCGCCACCGGCAAGTTGCTGTTTGCCCGCACCCAGATAAATGCCTGGCTGGCGGACAGCAGTTCAGGTTTTTCCGTCACTGCTCCCAAGCTACGCGCCAGCATTTTTTTGGGCAGCCACGACCCGTTGCTGGAATGGGCACTAATGGAATCGCGTTCAGGCTTGGCCAGTTTTTTCGACAGTAGTTTTGATGGGCTGGAACGTTATCAAAACCAGGAAGGCATTGCCACCGGGCTGCACATTTACGATGCCGCTTCAAACCAGTGGAATGTTCCCATCATTGCCGAGCGCTTTTGCCATGAACCAGCCGTACTGGTGGAATGGGCATGGCGCAATCGCGGATTGATCGTTGCTGCGGGCGCCCGCGATAAATTCAAAGATATCACCTCGCTTGTCGGCAAACGCTTTGCGCCGCGACAGGCAGAAGCAGGCTCTCAACAGCTGTTCAACCACTTGCTGGCGACAGCCAGAGTAACGCCCGATCAACTGGAATTAATCCCAGCAGCTCGCGGCGAAACCTATGCCGCCCAGGCGGTGCAGGAAGGCAAAGCCGATGCAGCTTTTGGCCTGGAGGCTTTGGCTAGACAATACCAGCTGGATTTTATCCCGCTCACAAAAGAACGCTTTGATTTGCTGGTTGACCGACATTTCTGGTTTGAGCAACCCATGCAGAAATTACTGTCTTTTTGCTCGCAAAAACCCTTCCACACGCGGGCAGAGGAATTGGGAGGGTATAATGTTTCCAATCTCGGTCATGTGCATTTTAATGGCAGATGATTATTTAGCATTGGGCGTGAACAGCTGCTTACCTTTTAACTTGTAATCACCTATCGCGGATTGACCTTCGCTGCCAATCAGCCAGTTGATAAACCGCTGACCGAGTTGGGATTTCACTCGCGGATGTTTTTTATTCGACACCAGAATGACGCCATACTGGTTAAACAATCTGGCATCGCCCTCAACCATGATCTTGTAGTCACCCTTGTTGGCGAATTTTGCCCAGGTGGCCCGGTCACTCATTACATATGCTCGCATGCCAACGCCAGTATTGAGGGTGGCACCCATGCCCGAGCCCAGTTCACGATACCATTTACCGCTGTCTTTTTCTGCGTTGATATTGGCAGATTTCCACAGGCGGTTTTCTTTTTTGTTAGTACCGGAATCATCGCCACGCGATGCAAAAAAGCTTTTTGAAGAAGCTATTTTTTTCAACGCGGCCACAACATCTTTCAAACCTGAAATGCCGGCAGGGTCATTTGGCGGGCCGACAATAATGAAATCATTGTACATGACATCATAGCGTTTGAGGCCCCAGCCTGCGGCCACGAACTTTTCTTCCGCCGGTTTGGCATGGACCAGCAATACATCGCCGTCACCATTTTTGGCGTTTTTAATTGCCTGTCCGGTACCAACCGCCACCACCCGTACTTCAATCCCGGTTTTGGCGGTAAATTTAGGCAGGATATAATCGAACAACCCCGAATTCTGCGTCGACGTGGTTGACTGGACAATGATAAATTTCTCCTGTGCCTGAGCCGTGGGCGCGAATAGTGTCAGAATTAAAATCAGGCTCAATAGAGTTTTTCGTATCATCATTTTTTCCTTTTCTTAATTGTCACACCAACAGTGCACCGTCCAGATAAGCGCCAGCTTCGGGAGTTTTTGGGTCGGTGAAAAAGTTATCGCAGCTGCCTTGCTCGACAATTCTGCCGCGGTGCATGAATATTATCTCATTGCCAACCCGTTTTGCCTGCCCCAGATCATGCGTAACCAGAATGATTTTCTTGCCCTCGTTTTGCGCAACTTCAATCAACCGCTCAATCGCCATGGTTGCACCGGGATCAAGGTTTGAGCTGGGTTCATCCAAAATCACAACTTCAGGATCAAGTACCATCGCCTGGGCAATGGCCAGGCGTTGTTGCTCGCCGCCGGAAAGGCGTGGTGCGGGTTGATTGGCTTGCGCTTTGAGCCCGGCGAGATCAAGCGCTTTTTCCAGCCGCTCCTGGCGATCTGAAAACCTGCGCAAAGACAATACAAACCGGATATTATCCGCCACAGAACGCCGCATCATCACCGGTCGTTGAAACACCAGCACCTGGCGCTTGCGCAAATCCTCATCAATATCACGACCGCCCCACTTAACCTGCCCGGCGCTGGGCTCAAGAAATCCATGAAGCAGGCGCAGCAAAACACTTTTTCCAGCACCATTCGGCCCCAGAATTACTGTAATATCATTTCCGGAAATGGTCAGATCAATCTGGTCTATAATCTGTTTTTCGCGCACCGCAAAACACAAGCCTCGCGTTTTCAGCGGCAACAAGCCTTCAGACATAAGCCCTCTTTTCACCAATCGCCCGCACCGCCAGAACACACGCATTGACGCCCATGGCAAGGCACAAAAGCACAAAGCCAAGGGCCAAAGCCAAAGCCAGTTCCCCCTTTGAAGTTTCAAGCGCAATAGCCGTCGTCATCACCCGGGTGACATGGGCAATATTGCCACCAACAATGATTACCGCACCAACTTCGGCAACAGCGCGGCCAAACCCGGCCAGTGCTGTTGTCATCAATCCGTAGCGCGCATCCCACAACAAAGCTGCTGCAGCGGTCTTTGGTGGCACCACCAGCGCCTTGAACTGTTCTTCATATTCGAGAAAAAGTGAGCCAATAACCTGACACGTCAGGGCGATAATGAGGGGCGTAATCAGTACCGCCTGAGCAATAATCATGGCCGCAGGCGTATACAAAAGCTGCAAAAAACCCAAAGGTCCGGCATTTGACAACATCATATAGACCAGAAGGCCGACAACAACCGGTGGCAATCCCATTAACGTGTTAAACAGCAATATCAAAGCGCCCCGGCCAGGAAAACGTGCGACCGCCAGCATACCACCAAGCGGAAAACCGATGGCACAGGCGATTGCCACCGCACTTAACGTTACCCGCAATGACAGCATCACAATCTCAAGAAGTTCCGGTTTAGCCGAGAAAATGAGATCTGCTGCAATCGCAAATGATGTGTTGAATTCTTGCATAATATACGAATAACTGTTTTATTTTCATAAATATGCATAATTTACGCACCCAATGCAATCGGTAATTGTACAATCTTGTCTGATCAGTTAAACTTTCACGTCCTTGCATCGTTCCTGATAGAGAAAATATGAACAGTTCACCAAAACCCTTTTCCGCCCCCCAAAGAGCGTCTTCGTGCAAACTGCAAGGCTATTTCCTGTTGGTTATGCTCCTTGCGCTGACATTCTTCCTGCCGCTCAATCAGGTTTTCGCACAATCCAACCAGGCTGAAATCGAGTTTTGGCAAACCGTCAAAAATTCACCAAACCCCTCAGAGTTACAAGCCTACCTAGATATTTATCCGCAGGGAAAATTCGCCCCCCTTGCCCGCATCAGGTTAAAAAAAATTGCAGGCAAGCCCGGAACCAAACCCGTTGATCAGGTTCAGGGCAACCCCGGCGAGCCTGTCCGGCAAGAGCTGATTGAACCATCCCCACCCGTTGATCCATCCCGAATATTACCGATTGCACCAGCCCCACCCATAGAGCCCACCCAGGGCGACCCCATCCAACCGTCCCAGACGGTACCGATTGCGCCAGCGCCAGCGACGGCACCTCCACCCGCGCCAGCGACGGCACCTCCACCCGCACCAGCACCAGCACCTCCACCGGTTGAATTACCCGTTTTCAAACCCGAAGACACCAATGTCACCGATGACATATGCAGACAAAGGCTTGGGCCCCAAGGGGTTGCCGCATCGGATTTTGGTGGCACCGCGTCCATTTGTCTGTGCCGCCCGCAATTTGAAATCTCCAGCGACGGCTCTTTTTGCGTCCGCGCAGAAGCTATTGTACCGCCTCCAAGGATTGTTGTTCCGCCACAACAAAAAACCCGTAGACCCGTTACAAAACCCCGTCCCCCCAGAACCCAGCGCAGAAGGCCGCCACCTGTTGTCAAAAGAGCGCCGCGCTCAAGAAATTATCAAAAAAGACCTCCCAGAGCGCAGGCCCGCGCCATCGCCAATAGGTATTGCCGCAGCCGGTACGGCAAAAACCTGCGAAAAGTCGTCGTTAAAAAGAGTAAGTTTTATTGCCATTACGCGCTCGATGGCAACAACATCATCGCTGTTAAAAAGAAAAAATATAAGGATATACCGCGATGAGACACCGTCATCCGCAGCAGCTGGATCTTGCGCAATGTGATACGTTTTTACTCGCCCACAGTCCCAGACCATTGCCGCGGAACAAGCATCTTGTCATGGCCGTTCTCAACTACAACAACACCGTCTGGCCATTGATCCATGCGCTGTTGATTTTGATCGCATTGTCAATATTCAGCGTGGCCCAGGCGCAAACCCCCGCCCAAGCCGTCGGTCAGGTAGAAACATTGCGCGGCACCGCAACAGCAATCCGTGGCAGTAATAATTTAAACTTGCGCGTGGGCGATCCGATACTTTCAGGTGACAGCGTTGAGACCGGCCAGGCGTCCACTTTGGGAATTACCTTTCTTGATCAAACCGTATTTTCCCTCGCTGCCAATGCAAAAATGGTGATCAATGATCTGGTGTATAACCCGCAAGGTTCCAGCAACAACATGGCTATCAAACTGGTTCAGGGAACATTTGTATTCCTCGCTGGCCGAATTGCCCCCACCGGAAATATGATTATTGACACTCCCGTTGCCCAGATCGGCATTCGCGGAACCCTGCCCTGGATAACTGTGGGCAACGCCACCTCATTTACAATCCTGTCGGAACGCGACGGTAAAACCGGGGAGTATTTCCTGCTGCAAAAAGCCACCGGAAATGTCATTGGCACAGTAAATCTGTCAACGGTGGGGACCAGGCAGAAACTGGTTATGAATTCTCCAACAGACGTTCCAAGAACCGTCGACAAGACACCGGAAGAGCTAGCCGCTGAACAACGTTTTAGAGACCAGATTTTCGACACCTTGAATGTACGTGATACCCGTCTTGGTATTGCACCAGACCAAGGCAACCAGAACCCGCCACCGGGCGATCGCGGTGGAAATCCACCTCCAGGTGACCAGGGTTCAGCGCCGGGCTCTGGACCATCAAACACGGCTCTGATAGATCAGGCCAATGCCATTGTTGCTGCCTGTGCCCAGGCTCAGGCAAAGATAGACCGTGCACTGCAACACTATTATCAGGGCAACAATCCGCAATCTCAACAACTTCTGCTGGAAGCGCGTAATGACATAAACAGATGGCCGCCACAAAGTTGCGGCAATCTGCTCGAACGTGTCTCTGGAGGACTGCAAACCATTGGCCAGGCACTTGATGATGAGCGCAGGGCCCAATCGGCCATCAACAGTTGCAATGAAAACGAGATCAATCGCCTGCGTGGCAAATTTGCCTCCTCGCGCCAAAGCAACGCCCGGATAATTCTCAGCCGTTTGGATGCCGCCGCCAGGCAATGTGCCAACCGGCGCCTGCAAAGGGAGCGGGCAGAAGCAAAATCACGCGCCAACGCCTGGTGCCGGGCAAATAAAGGACGTGGATCTGTCGCTGGCCGGATCAGAGCCAACGGAACCTTTAGTTGCGTTTATACCCGCAAGGAACGCTCACGACAGGCATGGGCTCAGTGTCGCAGGCAATATGGCAACCGGCTCAGCACTGTAAAAATTTACAACAGTGGCCGTTATCGCTGCATTGTTCGCCAGAGGCAGGCTCGACCGCAACAACCCCGACAACCGCAACAACCGCAACAGCAACACAATCCAACCACTTCTGCAGCCGTGATCGGGGGCATCTTAGGTATTTTCAGGGGGCTGGATAAAAAGGAGCGTCCATCCTATCATAATGATTAGGTTTTTAATTAATACCGTCAACTTCTTAAGCAAAGAGCCCCTTATTTGAAGCTCCACCGATAAGGGTTGGGAATAGAAACCTGAAAGACCATCACATGCCCTTAAAAGTTATTGGCACAGGATTTGGCAGAACCGGCACCAATTCCCTCAAGCTGGCACTGGAGCAACTCGGATTTGGCCCTTGCCACCATATGTTTGAGATCCGTGATAACTCGGATCAGTTACCCTTCTGGCAAGCAGCTGCATCGGGCAATCTGCCTGATTGGGATGAGGTATTTGCTGATTACAGCTCCTGCGTCGACTGGCCGTCAGCACGGTTCTGGCGCGAATTAACCAGCCGCTATCCACAAGCAAAAGTGCTGCATACAATGCGGCCCGAGGAAAGCTGGCTCAACAGTTTTTACAAAACCATATACCCGGTGATGCGCGACCACCATCTTCAGGAGCCGGGCATTCGCCGCGACCGTCTGGACATGGCGCACGAAATCGTCCTCAACCAGGTTTTTGGTGGGCGACCAGGAGATCGCGATCATGCTCTCAATACCTATCGCGCCCATAATGAGGCCGTCATCAACACTATTTCACCTGAGCGTTTGTTAGTCTATGAAATCACTCAAGGCTGGACACCTCTGTGCAAATTCCTCAATGTCCCTGTCCCCGACACTCCCCTGCCTAACGTAAATTCGACAAAACAGTTCCACCACAGAAAAATTGATTAAACACTGAATTCACAATCGACCCAGTTTGAGATAGCCTGACCCGTACCCATCTGATAAACCACACCCACGGTCCCGTAGCTCAGTAGGATAGAGCACAAGATTCCTAATCTTGGGGTCACAGGTTCGAATCCTGTCGGGATCACCAACTGTATCTCTCTTTTTTGTTTTCAGGCCTGTAGATGTTATGGTGGAAATGGACCAGCGTTTTCATTTTTACATGTAGCTAGGCGCGATCTTTTGCACAAATATGTGCTACCTTTTGCACAAAAATCATTGAATTTGCGGTACTATAACACCGCAGTGACCGAACATTGATGCGAAGCGGTAGCATAAGCACAATAATGTCAAGTATTCCCATTACCCGATTTCTTCAACATATGGGTACCAAACGGCTCTATGATTTCAAGGAACATTGGTGCCATATCAGGGTTGTATTGAGTAATAAAGGTTCCAAGTTCCTTTAACACCCTTTGGGTTGCTATGAGCATCATGTGATCGGGGTCAAATCGTGATCCGGCTTTTGTGGTTTTAACAAACCCATCTGATATGCGCGATGCGATTGCGGCTTTTTCTTCTGGTGATTTGTCACTATTAATCAGACCATTTATAATCTCAGTCTGAAATTTCAAAAACAGGTCCAAAAAGTCGGAAACTGCCTTTTGTTGCAGTTCGGAACCTATATTGTGGCGGGCCTCGTCCCAATCATCACCACTGGCTTTTGCGAGTGACTTCCAGCGCCGTGCTGTACCCTCTGGAATGCCCGCATTAGAAGCCGCTTTTGATAACGGCTGTTTGTTATAAACATAAGCATTTCTAACGGCGTGTTTAATGATGCTGTCATGAGCCATTGAAGCTTACCTGAATATGACTTTAACAGGTTCACCAGCACCGGCGGTAGCAGTCATTGCGGTGCCACTTGGATTGGTTGGATCAACACCGGCTGTAATGGGCTTGCCGGAAGCATCAGAGATAATGTCATCGCCGATGGCAATTGCTCCGCCTGAGATTAGTTCGACAACACCGATTGTAATAACCGGAAAATAATCTCCGGTAACGGCTTTCGTCTTGGCAACCCCGAACACTTTTCCATCGTTACCAGCGGGTGCGCCGTCAAAACCAACCATCTGCAAATGGGCTATGTCTGCACTGGCTTGAGCGGTGATAACTTGAGTTTCAATCAATGTAAGCATTTAGTGTCTTCCCTTTTCTGATGCAGCTAATAACACTGCATCGCTGTATGAGATTTCTTTTTCATCAACAAGCTTTGTTGCTCGTGAATGAAGAGCCAGGCCATCCGGATCGACTTTGAAGCCGGTTGGTGCATTGAAGCTTGTTTCTTGCGGAATGTCGTCATCATCCATTGGGTGCTGACCGAATTGAACAACTTGTGGCTGTTCGGCAATATAGTCTTTAAACCATTGCAGACTTCCAGCGTTGTGAAGCGTACCATTGCTATCGGCAAAGGAAACAATATTGTCATTTGAAAGCGAACCCATGAAGGCAAGTAAACCTTGTTGATGCACTGGCAAAACCCGACCTTGACCAATCATCTTTTCAAGGAATTGTTCGCTTTCATTTCCTTTCAGCAGGGCTTGAACATGTGGTGCAAACCCTGAGTAATCATCGTCGCCAAACGTTAGAAGGCCCGCACCATCGTCGGTGAATTCAGCATTCTTCATTCCCCTGACAGCCGGGATAGCAGCACCCAGAAAACCGACATGGCGTAAATATAACGAACTTGGCACCGGGTTTCCCCTATTGCCTTTGGGCCAGAATGACGGTGAGATTTTCTTAAAACGCCCTTCCTGCACAAGTTCGGAAAACTCTTGGGCAACCTCTTTGACTTTGGCAAAAAGGCTTCCCCCTTGAACACTCAGACTTTCAACCCAACCATAGGCGGGTGTATTATGTTCGGGATGGCCCAACACAATCGGTGCTTCATGCTTTTGAGGATCATAAGCATCCACACAAGATTGCAACATTTCTTCTGAATACGTGGCCGTTTGTCCTCCCATGGCAGTATGTGTGCCAACCCGGAATATCTCGATTGGCTCAATAGAAGTGCCGGGGCTTGTGTCTCTGGATGAACTCATGGCTGGTTGCTTACATTCGAGAACAGAAAGCCGGATGAAATGCCGGTTAAAACCGGTTGGCGTTCATAGGTAACACCATATATCCAAGATTTTTTATTCCCATCCCAATAAGGTTTTTCTGAAAAAGGGTGTCCGTTCAATGTGTAGGTATATCCGAATGAAGGTTCCTCATACCCTTTGGAATTTTGCGGACTGTACGCAAGGATGGCTGCATTGCCCCAAACATCATCAAAACCCGCATCTTCATCCGGGGATGACAGAACCACAGATTTCCCGACCGAGACAAGCTCGAGATCAAACAGGTTGGCCAGCATTGTTGTGGTGATGGAGTCAGCCGTTGTGTATTTGAAGCGTTCAACAATTTTGGGATGATATTTAAGCGCCCTGAAACCAAGCTTGGAAATAACCATTACGTTGGGATCAACTCCCGCTGTCAGGCGAACAACTTCCTTGGCGTTCTCTACAACCTCTTGCGGGTTGCTGAGTGGATCGCTCCATACTTCGGTACCGGCCAAGGTTGTTTTGTGATTGGCAATATAACTGTCCGGGTTGATTGCAATTTCAGCCTGTTCGCATTCCAGAGCCAGTGTCAGGGCATTCATAACTGTATTGATGGCCCGCATTCCCATATCGATACCCGGCACCGCCTGGGTATCACTGGCTATTTCTCTGGGTACGCTGGAATTCAAAGCATCCTGCACCAAGTGAAACGGCTTGCCTTCATGACCAATCTGGATCATTTCCGTATCCGCACCCGGCGCACGGCGGGCGTTGTATTTTCGGAAACTCTCCCGCCCAAACTCAATAATGGTGCCACCGCGCGCGTTTACTTCAACTGTTGGGAACAGAATACTGCCCACACGGTCCACATGTTTATAACCTTGTGCGTGATTGGAAAGTACCGGATCAATGATGCGGGCTTGAGCGGGGTTAAGTGTCATGAATATTATCCTTTTTAACAGTGTGCGCTCAGTGAGCGTTACAGGCGGTTTTGTTGAGTTGAGGCATCAGGGCACAGAAAATTTGAAACACCCCCGTTAGACCCCCGTTAGAATTGCGACAAATGGCTATTTGGTGTTTGTGGTAAGGTGATAGTGCCGGTTTTGTTCTTGACCATGCGGACATAGCGTTCAGAGACTTTGCAGTGTCGGGCAATATCCCTGTTCTTTTGTCCCTGCATGAGAAGCTGTTTGATCTGGTCTTTTTTTCTGTCCTTGCCAAAGGCGATATAGAGCACCTCCGCACCAAAGTTTTTAACAAAACACCGGGCATCTTCTTCGCCCAGTAATCTGACAAGGTCTTTCCATGTTTCGCCGTTGCAATCAGTTTTGTTCGGGACTTTGAATTCAATACCACTGTAAGCTTCGCGGATTTTGCGGAGCGTTTCTGCGCCACATAAAAATCTGATCCAGTCAAATATTGTCCAGTCATCTTCATCTTTTTCCAACAAATCCTTGTTTGCATCATCAATATTCAAGAGTACGTCTCCGCTTTGGCTGTCCCCTCGTTTGTCAAGAGGAAGCTTTCCCCCCTTTTTAAATATTTTTTAAGGGGAAGTGTTCCGATGTTGCCGGACCTTGCAAACTGGTTTGTATTCAATGATGCACAGACCGCTTGTTGCCAGATGCATAAGGGCTGTTACCGGCTTTCCCCCTCTGCCGGTGACAGCCTGTTAGAACTCACTTGATCAAATCAGCGAATAGAGTTATCTTGTATCTGGGCTTAGAAACCCTACCATAGGTGGAATGCGCCACCGGAATTGTAAAACAGCAATTCAAACGGCGTTTTTTTGTGCCCGCTTTCGGGCCGCCACATGTTTATGTGGCCGGGAGGCTGGAGCGTATGTCCAGGGTGAAAGCCTAAAGGCTCTGGCGCTGTCCTATGGCAGTTTCTAACTCCCGGCTTTGTGCATGATGCGCGAAGTTGTTCCTTAGAAAGAACCATAGGAGACTAACATGACTGATAATCCAAAAATCTATTTCGGCTACCCTAATCATGGTGATAATCCTCATGACGGATTGCATATTGCCGCCTCCGTAATAGAAACTCTTTCCAACCTTATTGGCAGTTGCGAAGATCTTAATTTGATCACCCGGAATTCTGGTGTCAATGGTCTCAACTACATCCTAGACAGCGTCCAACATTGCATTACGACTGCGAGTGATGATCTGTCGAAAAACCAAAAAACCACCATTCAGGACTATATGTCGAAACAAGGCTTGCCATATGAAGCCATGGGAAATGAGAACATGCAACGGGCATGGGCCGATGGTTTTAAACATGGACAGCTGGAGGCGGGTGAAAAACCTGTGATGAAGATATCACGGGCCTTGAAAAACCGTCAGGACCGAGAAAATATAATCGCAGCATCCTATAAAGAGGGAAGTTCGGTCTCTGATATTGCCCAAGCGATCAACCTCAAAAAAGCTCAGATTGAAAAAGTCCTGTTTGGCCTTGCTGAAAAGGGAGAGCTCCCCTTGCGTCCTGATGAAGAAAAAGCACGGGCGGCGAACGGTTAGTATTTTGAGTAACAGGGCGCGGCATAAAACCCGCGCCCGTTTTGTATCGGAAAAATCCCCATGGACAGATCAAAGGAATTCGGCCTTTCAATTCAAATTGATGCCGATGAGTGGGCATATGTCAAACGGCGTATTACATATCTTGAAGCCCTGCTCATCAGAGTGCTACACGATAAATCGCAGATTAAGGAATGGTATGAGGCGAGTGAGTTAGCCTCGTTGCGATTGCCGGGATTGCCGGTCACTGCATCTGGTATCACGCGCAAGGCCACCAAACAGCACTGGTTACGCCGCAAGGCCAAAGGCCACAGATATACTTACTACTTTGGCAGTCTGCCAGAACGCGCCTTTGACGCGCTCATAGGCCAGCTACTGAACTTACCGCAAAGAGAAGAACCAACCCCACAATTCCCAGAACTGGAACCAGCTCCGATCCTGCCAAAAATCAACATGCCAGATAATGCAGCACCTTCATGGGTGCTACCACTCATGCGCCTTTTAAAAGGGGAAGCACAAGGCAACTTATCAACCGCCTGGGCAAGCCTGCCAAACCATCTTCCCCAAGGCGCAACGCTACCAGACGTTGACGAAGCTGCCGATATCCTGATTAGACTAGGGCTGGTTTAGGGAAAGAATGGATATATCGTGAAGTGGTATCAACCAGAAAATTTCGATGCGCTGGGAGTTGCAGCAGCAATGGTATGGGAAGCAAACCAACGTGTATTGTTTAAATGCACTTTGGATATGCCGCTAAGAGAACGCTCTTTATTTGCAAAGCTTCAGATCGCAGAAATAATTGTTGTCAACGCACACAACCATGGTGAAAAAATATCTTCTGAAATTCGCAATCTGAAAAACCACATGTCAAATCCGACATCTAGCAATAGCAAATATCACTACTTGAATTCTCTATTGTTAGACTGTCATGACGCCGCTGGATATCCATACCCCAAAAACTTAAATATCTCTGAAAAGATATATCGTGGCTGGATAGATGAACTTGACGTTCCAAGTATAAATTCAATTAATTTTAGTGGATTTATTTCTGAATTACCTATTCATTATTTGGTAACTTTATCAAGAGCTGGTGTCCTCAACTCAATTCCATTGACAAAACAAGCAATGCGGAAATTTATACACAGTGACGCGTTTAAGAAAATTGGCGCGGTAAAATTTGACAGAAAAAAACTTGATAATCTTATTTCTAGAATAAAAACAGATACTTACTTGTATCCTAAGGCGATTGAGATAAATAAGGCAAGAAACCCAACAAGATTTCCGTATTTTCTCTGCAACGTCAAGCACTTATCAGCACGATAGTGTGACTTTCCTACCTTCAAGAGTTCACACCTATGGGCATTTTTTGTGCATTATCTTTTGCACATAATTTTGCGTGAATTGACGTTTTAAAAAACTGGCTAAACCCCTGCCCAATCTAACTTGTTGTTTTTCCTATACTAACTATCATCTTGAAAATTCCCATAAGCCTCTCATCTGTGCGCAGAAACATATCTTTAATTTTGATGTTTTTTACCGCGCCAAACATTACTTGGGATTACTTATGTTCAGAACTAACCGATTGTTATGATTGTTTTTATGTTGTGCAAAAGGCAGCACATATTTGTGCAGAAGATACCACCCCCCTACATTACAACAGGCGGCGGGTGCGGTGAACCTCAGGTCAATTTATGTATTCTCTCCGCTTGATATCACCTTTTCAGTGTGGCCGGCCCTTTTAGCTGCAGCCCTGGTTTTATCCTCATCGCAACCGGGCGCTACAGCTGAAAATGCGCCACCTACTTGCCTGAGCGCACAAAGGGTTGAGGCTACGATTGTCCGCATTATTGATTCCCAGACGATTGAAACCGCAACGGGTAAGCTCATCAGGCTGGCCGCTATCGAAGCTCCCAACTCGATCATCATCACTACCAGGGATGGAAAAAACATCGGCCTGATCAAGCGCGCCCGCAATTTATTGACGCGATTGACATTGAACAAAAAGGTAAAGCTGGTATTTGATACCCAAAAGCCTGACCGCTATGGACGCAACTTTGCCCATATATTGGTTTTTCCTTCAGGCAAAAGTACAAACACGTGGCTGCAGGCCGAGATGGTTTCCCGGGGCCTGGCGCGCACATTTCCCAACACAATTGAGGCAACGTGTATCAAACCACTTCTGGAAATTGAAAAAGCCGCTCGAGCAAAAAAGACCGGCCTGTGGAAGAGCCGGATTTACCGGGTAAAAGCCGCTGCAAACCTTAAAACTCTAAATCGCTCCCTGGGCCGACTTCAGTTGATTGAAGGCCGGGTGCATTCAGTTGCTGTTCGCCGCACCCGTATATATATTAATTTCAGCGCCGACTGGAAACGTGACTTTACCGTAACTCTTAATCCGCGCATCCAAAGACTGTTCACTCAAAGCGGTATAAATATTAAAGAATTGGCAGATAAAAACATTCGGGTAAGAGGTTGGCTGGGTCGCCACAATGGTCCCACAATTATGGTTAACCATGTAGCTCAAATTGAGATTATGAAAGACTAGAGTTTTTTCCGGCGGTTCCACAGGTATGCGTAAATTTCGGCTTAACGGCTCACCGTCAATGCTTAGGGATGTTGGCCTGGTGCTTGCCACCGGATTGATGACATCGTGCACTCAAGGTCAGTTGATTGATCTTGCCCGCACCAGTCCCGGCACCTTCATATCACAAGCCGATGAATTGAAAATCGGCGCTCAAGCTCACCCGAAAATTGTGTCGCAGTTTGGCGGTGCCTATGAAAACGCTGACCTCAATGCCTATTTGGCAAATATCGTCACAAAGCTGAAAAAAAACTCACCCCAACCAGACGTGCCTTATCAGGTCACCATTTTAAACTCTCCAGCCGTAAATGCTTTTGCTGTGCCTGGCGGCTACATTTACCTCACCAGAGGCCTGTTGGCGCTGGCCAACAATGAAGCGGAAATCGCCAGTGTCCTTGCCCACGAACTTGGCCATCTGACCGAGCGCCACAGTGCAAAACGATATTCCGTAGCGCTAAAGGCCAATATTATCACCCGAATTTTAGAAGTGGTGGAAGATGACCCGGCGCTAAGGCGCAATTTGCGTCTTGGCTCAGCCAGTCTTTTGGCCCGGCATTCGCGCGATCAGGAAATTGAAGCAGACAGGATTGCTATCCTTATAACGCAAAGAACCGGCTATGATCCTTATGCTGGCATATCATTCCTTAAAACCATGACCGCCCAGAATTCACTGAAAAACAAGATCAACAATACCAGCAGCCTTGTCGGGCAGGTTGATTTTCTGGCCACCCACCCAGCCATTGGTCTAAGAAAAATCAAAGCTTTCTCGTTTGCCAGCCAGCTTGGCCTCATGCCTGACAGGAAAAAACGCTTTCGAAAATCTTACCTCACGAAAATCGACAAGCTGCGCTATGGTAACAATCGCGACCAGGGTTTTGTGCGCGACCGCACCTATATCAATCCGCAACAGGGGTTTCGTTTCAAAGTCCCGACGGGTTTTCGCATTCAAAACAGGAAGCATCTCGTTGTTGCCCTTGATAGCGATCGAAATGTAATGTTGTTTGACAGCAGACCATCTAGCCCCGAGGCTGATCTGGAAGACGTACTTGGCCGGCATTTCAGCCTCGGTCGCACCGCCTGGAACACCAGAAAAACAATTAAAAACGGCATTGAGACTGTCTCCGGCACGGCATCATACCGCAAAGTTAATCATCAGATTTTCCTGATTAGGAAAAAGCCAGGAAAGATTTACCGGTTCTGGTTCATCTCAAGTCCCGACCAGACAAAAGCACTATCGCGATCTTTCCGGCAAACTGCCAAAAGCTTCGGCTCCCTGTCAGCAACTGACAGGAAGCTGGCGGTTCCACGCAAGCTACACACCATCACCGTTAAACCAGGCGATACAGTGGCCAGAATTTCCAAAAAAATGGCATTTACTGAAATGCGTCAACAACGCTTCCGTGTTCTCAACGGCCTGGCATCAACCGCTACCGTGAAATCCGGCCAGCAGGTAAAAATCATCACCAACTGAGATGTGCCCTTGAAAACCCTACTGCTTCAACACGCGTCTGCAGGCACGTGGCAGACCTGCAAGTGTCATTTCCTTCTTGGGTACGAATTTAAACTTAAACCCCTTCTTTTTCTTCTTTTTCGGTTTAAACCATTTGGCCAAATCAGCACCACATCCGTCCCCGGCAGCCATCTTGGGCTGGTTCTTGCACTGTTTGTCACCTTTGGCGCAGGTCAGACGCACATGGAAATGTGAATAATGCCCTCGCCAGGGCCTGACCTTGCGCAACCATTTCCTGTCTTTACCGGCATCTTTACACAACCGCTGTTTTATCACCGGGTTGACGAAAATCAGACCAACCTCCTTGTAGGAAACCGCACGACGATACAGTTTTAAATGCTCCGGTTTCCAGGTGTCGGGATTAATTTTTTTTCTGTTCTTGGTAAGAACCGAAATCGAATTGAGGCTTTCGCGCTCAGTTAAACTGAGCTGCCTGGCCGGTGACGGGCGCAGCCATATATCCGTATCCAGCCCGACCTGATGACTGGCATGCCCGCTAACCGGGCCACCACGTGGTTGTGACATATCGCCAATTAACAATCCCGGCCAGCCGTCTTTGGCTTTGGCATCCTTGGCAAACTTTTCTATATAGGAAATAATCCGCGGTGTGCCCCAGTTACGATTTCTCGACAGGCGCATGACCTGCCAGGCGGGCCCGTTTTTGGCCAGTTGCTGGCCGCCGGCAAAACAGCCTTTTGCATAAGATCCAAAAGCCTGAGCCGGAACATCAGCCGCCTTGGTCATTTTTTCAAACAACACTCTTGCCGGTACAGCTTTTGCTTTTTTTGTTTTTCTGGCTTTTTTGGCTTTAACCTTGGCCTTGCCTTTTGTTTTCACCTTGGCTTTGCCATCATCCTTGTGCTTGGCCTGTTCTTTATGGGCAGTGGCGGTGGTAATACCCAAAGAAAGAGCCATAAAAACAACAATACTTTTCAGCACATAATTCATCTCAAGCCCCTCTCCCTGCCAGCGTACATGGCCACAATGCGAATCATCCTAACAACTTGTTGACACCTCATGAATGTATTGTGTAATGCCCGTAAACACCATCTCATTTACCGAATTGTCAAAATGAAAACCTCCCTGCAATACCTACCGAAGATAACAACCTTTCTGTTGTGGCTTTTGTCGTTGGGTGTCGCCCTGGTGTCATACCGATTTCTGGCCCTGGGGCTGGAGGCAGCTTTTCCAGGTATGATGAACCATATAGCCAACCGCAATCTCGCGTTTATCCTGCACATATCAGCGTCACCTGTCGCGCTGGTTCTTGGTCTTTTTCAATTTCGACCGAGACTGCGCTCCAAGTATCCCGGCATACATCGATGGAGCGGGCGCATTTATGCAGTTGCCGTCGTGATTGGCGGGTTGACCGGGCTGATCCTGGCATTTGGCATTTCAGACCGGCCGATTGCTGCATTCGGCTTTGGTACACTGTCAATTCTATGGATCGGAGCCACCGCTCGGGCTATCCAACTGGCCATGGCCGGGCGCATGGCAGAACATCAGCGCTGGGTATACCGATCTTATGCGCTAACTTTTGCTGCGGTGACCTTACGCCTCATCCTGCCATTTTTTATTGTGCTTGGTGATATGGAATATTCGCAAGCTTCCAACTATGTAGGCTGGATTAGCTGGGTGCCAAATCTGCTTATCATTGAATTTTACCTGCGTCGGCGCAAAGCAGGTAAGACACTGACAGTCTCCGCCTGACTGTATCAAGTTGATTGGCAATGTATCCTAGGATACGGTGGCTTTAAACTAAAAACCGGTCGGGAGAAAAACTATGGCGCGCGCATATTGGCAAAGGGCCATTGTTCTGTCTTTCCTCTTTGTTGCTGCATGTGCAAGTCTAACCAAGGACGAATGCCGCCAGGCCAACTGGTTTGAAATCGGGCAAAATGACGGTGCACAGGGACGCACGCTCGCCATTTTTGAATACCATGTCAAATCCTGTCAAAAAGCCAATATTGTACCCGACAGAAGTGAATATGAAGACGGTCGCAATTTTGGCCTCGCCCGATATTGCACGCCGTTGAGCGGCTTCAAGGCGGGACGGTATTCCCAGACCTATCAAAATGTCTGTCCGCCGGAAACACAAGGAGAATTCATCAGAGGCTATGAACTTGGTGGACAGTTCGGGCAGGTTGAAAAACAGCTTTTCGAAGTCAATCAGGATATCGACGATATCGAAGGCAGTTTAAGAAAAGACAAAGTCAAGCCCGAGCAGAAGCAAAGCCTTTACAAGCAGATCGACCGGCTGAGGGATGAAAAAGACCGCCTGGAAAGAGAAGTCCAGCGCATCCAGGCAGTGGCTAATCAAACATTGTAGCTATTGCAGCCCACTCCCCCGCCCAACCACCCGATGAGGATACCCCAGGGGTGGTTGGGCGGGGGAGTGGGCTGGCTTCAGGACTTCATAGTTAAAGATGTTTGGAAACGGGTAGCCCGGGCTAAACCTAATCAATCATCCATCTTGAGCGCCGCAATAAACGCTTCTTGCGGGATTTCCACTTTGCCGAACTGGCGCATGCGTTTTTTACCGGCTTTTTGTTTGTCGAGCAGTTTGCGCTTGCGGGTCATATCACCACCATAACATTTAGCCGTTACATCCTTGCGCATGGCAGCAATGGTTTCACGCGCAATAACCTTGCCCCCTATTGCCGCTTGAACCGGTATTTTAAACAGATGGCGCGGGATCAGATCTTTGAGCTTTTCGCACATCACCCGGCCGCGGCGCTCGGCCTGGGCACTGTGCACCAGCATTGACAAGGCATCGACCGGATCGCCATTGACCAGAATTTGCATTTTTACCAACGTACCGGGACGGTACCCGGTGATCTGATAATCAAAGCTGGCATAGCCCTTGGACACCGATTTCAAGCGGTCATAAAAATCAAACACCACCTCGTTGAGTGGCAGGTCGTAGGTGACCATGGCGCGAGTGCCCGCGTATGAAAGATCCACCTGAACACCGCGGCGGTCCTGACACAATTTCAGAATTGAACCGAGATATTCATCCGGTGTCAGAATTGTGGCCTTGATCCAGGGTTCTTCGATAGACGCGATTTTCATAGGGTCAGGCATATCAACGGGGTTATGCAACTCCATTGTCTCACCGCTGGCGAGATTAAGGTGATAGACAACCGAAGGGGCGGTGGCGATCAGATCGAGATTAAACTCGCGCTCAAGACGTTCCTGAATGATTTCGAGATGAAGCAGGCCCAAAAACCCGCATCTGAAGCCAAAGCCAAGCGCCGCCGATGTTTCCATCTCATAAGAAAAACTGGCATCATTGAGCCGCAATTTGCCAACGGCTGAGCGCAAATCTTCAAAGTCCGCTGCATCGACCGGAAACAACCCACAAAACACCACCGGTTGCGCCGATTTAAAGCCCTCCAGCGGCTCATCGGTGGGGTTGCGATCGTCCGTTATAGTATCGCCAACGCGGGTATCGGCAACTTCCTTGATTGAGGCGGTAAAAAACCCGATTTCACCGGGACCAAGTTCCGGCACCATTTTCTGCTTGGGCTGGAAAACGCCAACCCTCTCCGCCTGATACGCAGCGCCGCTTGATACCATGCGGATACGCTGGCCTTTTTTTAAAACACCATCAATAATGCGCACCAGCACAATGACTCCGAGATAGGCGTCATACCAGCTATCCACCAGCAGTGCTTTCAAGGTCTTGTCGCGATCTCCCTCAGGGGCGGGCAGGCGCGTCACAATAGCTTCAAGCACCTTATCAATACCAATGCCGGTTTTCGCCGAAATTTCCACAGCGTCACTGGCATCAAGCCCGATAACATCTTCAATCTGTGTTTTCACCCGCTCGGGCTCAGCTGCGGGCAAATCAACTTTATTGAGAACCGGGACAATTTCATGGTTGTTGTCAATCGCCTGATAAACGTTGGCAAGCGTTTGCGCTTCAACGCCTTGTGAGGCATCAACCACCAGCAACGAGCCTTCACACGCTGCCAGTGAGCGGTTGACCTCATAGGCAAAGTCCACATGGCCGGGCGTGTCAATCAGATTGAGAATATAGGTCTCACCATCATTGGCCTTATATTCCAGCCGCACGGTCTGAGCCTTGATGGTAATACCACGCTCGCGTTCGATATCCATACTGTCGAGAACCTGCTCGGTCATCTCACGTTTGGTCAAACCGCCGCACAATTGAATAAGCCGGTCGGCCAGGGTCGATTTACCGTGGTCAATATGGGCGATAATGGAGAAGTTGCGAATTTTTTCTAGTGCCATGATGCGGCTTGTAACACCGCCTTGATGTCGCGCCAAGCGCAATCGTCAAATAGTGCCTGAGGAGAGAAAATACCGCTAATTTTTAAGCTTTTTATCCATTATTTCCGAAGGTGCATGCTCTTCGTGGCCGTCTTCATTGCCCCAGCGCAGTAACGTGTAGTCAAAACCGTGTTCAACCGTCGGCTTAACAATGTTGAAAAACGGCGAAACGTCAAAATCGCGCGGTGTAAACAGGGAATGATGGCGGATATGCAGCATTTCGCTTTGGGAATAATAGCTGCGCACGCGCGGGTCATCACCACCATCCATTAACAGGGGCAGGATCGGATATCTTACTTTCTGAAACGCCTGGGCAATCAGGGTCGAGCAGATTTCACGGGTGGGATCACCTGAGCCCAGAGCAATCATGCGCCGCCGCCAGCGTATGGGAACCGGTGGTATTGGCAAAAGATAGCGCGCCAGATCAATAATGTTTCTGGTATCGTACTTGTTGCCAATCCGCTCAATGCTGAAGTCCAATATGGTTTTGAGATCATCTTTGCCAAGGCCCACTGGGCGGCAAATCCTGGTATTGTAGGTGGCATATTTAGACAAGGGCGAGACGACAACGCCTTCGCCCAGATTGGCCTCAATCAGCATCTGTAGTTCGCCGGATTTTTCCTCAACCAGACCTATATCGCCCACATAGATTGCAGCATGGGACCAGGTTGACTGGGTCAGAAATTTGATCGCCGCGCTGACTTTTTGATTGCCCTCTACCAGCAATACATCGCCCGGCTGCAAAGTACGCAGCAAGGTTTTGGGATCTGAAGGTGTGAAAGGTTCATAACCGCTGGTCTGCCGTTTCAGCCTGCCGGCGATAAACCCGCTAATCTTATCCAACAAAGCTTCCAGCAAGGGATCACCTGGAAAATTCCGCCTGTTACCACAATTGGAACAGCGCAAAGCAAGACTACCGCTTATCCGCGCAATTCTCCACCCGTTGCTGTGATCACTTTGTCGACAACAGCGCTGCAAACAGCTTCAATCTCGGCATCGTTAAGGGTTTTATCGCGCGGTTGCAACGTAACTTCAATGGCGATGGATTTGCGGCCCTCGCCAATGGCGGAACCTTCAAACACATCAAAAACAGATACAGTATCAACCAGAGCCTTATTCGCCCCAATGGCCGCGCGAACAATATCCGCCGCCTTGACGTCACTTGCAACAACGAAGGCAAAATCACGCCGCACCGGTTGCAGGTCAGATGCCTGAAGCGGGGGCTTTGATGTGGATTTACGTTTTTTCGGGCCTGGCAGACGATCCATGTAGATTTCAAATGCAACCGCACCACGATCCAGTCCCATATCGTCGAGCAACCGCGGGTGCAACTCGCCAAACTCAGCCAGAATAGTCTTTGGTCCCAATCTGAGTGTGCCACTGCGGCCGGGGTGATACCAGTCGGCAGCACCGTCAAATATTTGCAGATTTGCCACCGGTGCTCCCACAGCACTGAGAGCTTCAAGCGCATCGGCCTTGGCATCGTAAGTATCAACCGGGGTGGCAGCATATCGCCAGTGCCGCCCCTGAGAACCGGGTTTTGCAGTGCCCACCCTGATGCCCGATGCCATCATATACTGGTCGTGAGCTTGCGTACCGTGATAGGTCTGCCCGACCTCAAACAGCGCCAGATCCGAAAAACCCCGGTCCACATTGCGCGCCGCTGCCGAAATCAACCCCGGCAACAATGACGGACGCATGGAACTCATTTCCGTCGAAATCGGATTGGCCAGTTCCAGCTCATCACTGCCACCGCCAAACATTGCTGCTTGCTCACACGGAATAAATGACCAGGTTACGCATTCAACCATCCCGCGCGCGGCCAATGATCTTTTTGCCGAGAACACACGTTTTTGCCCGACCGTCAACATCGGCTGGGTGATGCCATTGTGTTTGGGCAACGCAACGGCGGGAATATTGTCGACGCCAACGATACGCACAATTTCCTCAACCAGATCAGCGCGCCCGTTCACATCGGGCCGCCACGTCGGAGCTGTTACGTTGAATGCGCTGCCGTCTTCAACAACGTCAAATCCAAGGTCCGTCAGGATCTTATTTATGTCTTCGCCACTTACGTCTATGCCAGCCAGACGCTTGATTTCATCTGCCTTGAAACTGATTTCAGTGTTGATCAAAGGCGCTTTTCCAGCCAGCGCCATTTTGCTGGGTTCACCACCACAAAGCCGGGTGACAAGGTCAACAGCGAGATCAATTCCCGGCTCCATATAGGCAGGATCAATACCGCGCTCAAAACGATAGCGCGCATCTGATTCAATCCCCAGCCTGCGCCCGGTAGCAGCCGTGCGGATGGGGTCAAAAAAGGCCGATTCAATGAACACATTGACCGTATCTTCGGTGCAGCCACTGGCTTCACCACCCATGATGCCGCCAAACCCGAGTACAGCTGCGTCATCGGCAATAACGCAGATCTCCTCGTCAACCTTGTATTCCTTGCCGTCAAGTGCTGCCAAAGTCTCGCCCGTCTTACCCATGCGGGCATGGATGTTTCCGCTCAATTTATCCGCATCATAAACATGGAGCGGACGGCAGCGGTCGTAGGCAACATAATTGGTAATATCCACAAGCGCGTTGATCGGCCTGAGCCCGATGGCTTTTAGCTGGCGTTGCATCCATTCCGGCGACGGTCCGTTTTTTACGCCGCGCACATAACACCCAGCAAAGCCCGAGCATGCTTCAGCCTTGTCAGCATCAAATTTTAGATCAATACCGATGGGACTATCGAATTTTCCATCGAGCGTGGCAGTGGTATCGGATTTGAGCGTACCCAGACCGCCAGCCGCCAGATCACGCGCAATACCACGCACGCCGAGGCAATCGGGGCGGTTGGGCGTTATTGCGATTTCAATCATCGGATCGTCAAGGCCAACAACTTGCGCAAAAGGTGTGCCGATAACAGCATCCTGCGGCACTTCGATAATACCGTCATGTTCATCCGACATGCCCATTTCGCGTTCGGACACCAGCATGCCGTTGGATTCGACACCGCGGATTTTAGTCGGCTTTAACAGCAACCCCGTCCCCGGAACCACCGTGCCTGAAGGGGCAAATACCCCCTTCATACCGGTGCGGGCATTAGGTGCGCCACAGACCACCTGAATTTTCTCTTGTCCGGTATCAACAATACAGACACGCAGACGATCGGCATCGGGATGTTGTTCAGCCGAGACCACATGAGCTACTTTAAAAGCGCTCAATTTTTTGGCGGCATCAACAACTTCTTCAACTTCAAGGCCGATCATTGTCAGCTTGTCGACAATCTGATCGAGGTTGGCATCGGTTTCAAGATGATTTTTGAGCCATGATAATGTGAATTTCATCGGCTCAACCCTCCATGCAGGGTTGGAATGTCGAGTGGCACAAAACCATAGTGGCGCAACCATCTGAGATCGGCTTCAAAAAATGCACGCAAATCAGGAATGCCGTATTTGAGCATCGCCAACCGGTCAATGCCCATACCAAAGGCAAAGCCCTGATAGACATCAGGATCAATATCCACATTGCGCAAGACGGACGGATGAACCATGCCGCAACCGAGAATTTCGAGCCAGTCCTCACCTTCGCCAATGCGAATTTCATTACCCAGCCGCGCGCACCCGATATCCATTTCAAACGAGGGTTCAGTGAACGGGAAATGGCTGGGGCGGAAGCGCATCTTGACGCTGTCCACTTCAAAGAAAGCCTTGCAGAATTCTTCCAGCACCCATTTGAGGTGACCAATGTGGGTTTCTTTATCAATCACCAGACCTTCAATCTGGTGAAACATTGGCGTGTGGGTTTGGTCACTGTCGCAACGATAGGTCCGGCCTGGCGCAACAATGCGGTGTGGTGGTGGGCCTGACATCATGGTGCGGATTTGCACCGGACTGGTATGCGTGCGCAACACCAGACGCGAGCCATCTTCGCGCTCGTTAAAATAAAACGTATCATGCATCTGCCGGGCGGGATGTTCAGCCGGGATGTTCAGGGCAGTAAAATTGTGAAAATCATCTTCGATATCCGGGCCTTCGGCAATGCTGAGGCCCATGTCACCAAATATCGCGGCAATTTCATCCATCACCTGAGACACCGGATGAATACGGCCCATTTGCTGTGCACTTGGCGGCAGCGGTAATGTTACATCAAGTTTTTCAGTTTGCAGTCGCGCATCAAGTGCGGCTGCATACAGTGCCTTTTGACGCTCAGAAATTGCCGCCTGGATATCGTTCTTGAGACCGTTAAGTGCCGGTCCCATGATTTTGCGCTGCTCCGGGTCCATCGACCCCAGAGATTTCATCAACTGTGAAATGCGTCCCTTTTTGCCAAGCGCAGACACGCGCACAGCCTCAAGCGTTGCTTCATCGCCAGCCGCTTTTATTTCTTCATGTAAATCACGGGCGAGTTGTTCGTGATCACTCATCGAACTAACCGAGTGCGGCTTGAGCTTTTTCAACCAGTGCTTTGAAAGCATCGGGCTCACGCACAGCCAAATCAGCTAAAACCTTACGGTCAATTTCAATACCGGCGAGGCTGAGCCCGTTGATAAAGCGACCATACGTCACGCCATGTTCGCGTGATGCGGCATTAATGCGCTGGATCCACAAGGCGCGGAAGCTGCGTTTTCTCGCTTTGCGGTCGCGATAAGCATATTGACCGGCTTTTTCGACCGCCTGATTAGCAGTACGAAAGGTATTCTTGCGCCGGCCATAATAACCTTTGGCGGCTTTGATAATTTTGCGGTGGCGGGCGTGAGTGGTGACGCCTCTTTTGACACGTGCCATGAGATTTCTCCATAAATTGAATTGGCAATGCCAAAACAACAAGATTAGCGATTAGCCGTACGGCATAAACTTTTTGATGATTTTGGCATCTGATGGTGCCAACACAGTGGTCCCGCGCTGATTGCGCAGTTGCTTGTTGGTACGCTTGATCATGCCATGCTGCTTACCGGCCTGGTTCGCTCGCACTTTGCCGCTGGCGGTGAGGCTGAATCGCTTCTTCACGCCGCTTTTCGTCTTCATTTTGGGCATTTTGCTTCTTTCTTAAATATAATAGCACCTGAAAACAGGAAGCATTTTGAACCGACACGGCATGCCCTTCACGCCGGACGGTTCCTGGAAACGCGGTTTATAGCTATGTATGCAGACAATTGCAAGCCTGAGTATTACCGCTATTTCGGGGCCAGGATCATGATCATCTGTCGGCCTTCCAGTTTGGCTTCGGATTCGACCTTGGCGTATTCAACAATATCTTCCTTAACCCGGTTCAAAAGCTGAAAGCCAAGTTCTTTATGCGCCATTTCGCGACCGCGAAAACGTAAGGATACCTTGACCTTGTCACCACCATCAAAAAAGCGTCTCATATTGCGCATTTTGACATCATAATCATGCGTATCAATATTGGGCCGCATTTTTATTTCTTTGACATCAACGGTTTTCTGCTTTTTGCGAGCTTCGTTGGCTTTTTTCTGCGATTGATATTTGAATTTACCATAATCCAGCAATTTGCATACAGGCGGTTTTTCATTTGGCGAGACTTCCACCAAATCAAGTCCGGCCTCATCAGCCATATCCATTGCTTGTTCTATCGGGGTGGGGCCATGATTTAGCCCGGTGTCATCAATTACAACTACCTGGGGTTCATCAATCAATTCATTGACGCGCGGTCCTCTACGGGATGGCGCACCTTGAAACGGTCTACGTGCTATCTTGTCCTCTCCTTATATTCCACCCGCTCGACCACGGGAAAATTCATCAGTTTGCATACTAAAGCTTACGCTCAAATCGCGCTGCACTCTAGCCGGTATATTCACAGGATCAAAGATAAATAAAACCATGTCAAGAAAAGAGCCGAATTCATCCCGGTTTTTGTTGGATTTGACTTAACCCGGCGTAAAGCTCAAGGGTTGCGGAAGTCATTTTTTCGACGGAATAGTTTTGCCTGATGAACTCAATAGCTCTTTTGCTGATGCCTGCAGTTTCCTCATCTGACATTTGTAACGCCTGCACGATCGCTTGTGCCAGAGCATCGGGGTCATCGGGCGTAACACGCCACCCGGTAATCTCACTCTCAATGACATCAGGTTGGGCTAAAACGGTCTCTCCCACCGCACCTATATCGGTAACAATCACCGGCTTTCCCATCGCCTGGGCTTCAGCAGCCACACGGCCAAAGGCTTCGGGCACAGTGGACGGCATGAGTACAATATCAACAGCCTGATAGGCCGCTGCCATATCACGACAATGGCCGGGATATCTGATTAATTCCTCAGGCAGCTCATGGCGTTGGCTTAACTGTTTAAGCCGCTCAACAACATGCTCACGTCCTTTGGTACCTCCGACAAAAATACAGACAAACGGTGGCAGGTCAGACAGGTTTAATTTAGCCAGTGCCGCAATCAACAGCCCATGCCCCTTGCGCCGGGCCAGCCGTGCCGGCAGCATCAGGGTTTTTACAGACGCTTCCAGTTGCCAGTCTTTGGTAATTTTTTCACGGCTGGCCGCTGTGACGTATCGGTCAGAAAACACCTTCAGATCAACGCCGCGATGAACAACCGCGATGCGCTTAACCACATCGCCATGGCGATCCCGGATCAACGTGGCCGTATATTCGGAATTGGCAATGGTCAGCTCACCGCGCGCCATAACACTGTTGTAAACGCGTTTTAAGGGGAAATTCTCGCTGTAAATACTTTGGTAGGTGGTAACAAAGGCAATACCCGTTTTGGCTGCCGCCGACCATGCACTCCACGCCGGGGCGCGGCTGCGGGCATGAATAATATCCACCTGTTCGCGTTCAATAATCTGGCGCAAAGTCGATACATTCAGCGCCATCTGGAGCGGATTTTTAGAGGCCATCGGCTTGACAATATGTTCAGCGCCTACAGCTTCAAGATCTGGCACCATACGCCCGCCTTCGGAAACAACCAGCGCCCGGCACCCGGCATTTACCAAAGCTGCCGCCACATCGATGGTCCCGCGCTCGGCCCCACCGATCTCAAGTGCAGGAATGACCTGAAGAACTGTTTGCTGCTGTGATTTTGGCTTGCGCTTTGCCATCCATCGTTCCAGATTGTTGCCGCTCGTTTCAATTTCAGGACCAGTCATAGGATGACTAACCAAAATCCGCAATTCCTCAATCTGTCTCACGGCAGAAAAATTGCCTGTCTCACCAATGAGATCGAGGAAAAAACCTCACCCGGAATTCTGTGGGCCAATGGCTTCAGGTCAAATATGACCGGGATAAAGGCCAGCCGGATTTCCACCTGGGCAACTGAACAAAACCGGTCTTGTGTGCGTTTTGATTATTCCGGTAACGGCGCATCATCCGGCCAGTTCGAAGACGCCACCATTGGAGATTGGGTCGAAGAATGTAGCGCTATTTTCAATCAATTGACGCAAGGCCCCCAGGTTCTTGTGGGCTCCAGCATGGGTGGCTGGATTGTCCTGCTGGTGACGCTGGCCCACCTCAAACTAATCGGTGCTGAAAACAGCCGTATCAAAGGCCTGGTTTTAATCGCCCCGGCAGTGGATATGACGCACGATTTGATGTGGCAGAAATTCCCTCCCGGCATTCGCCAGGAATTAAAACAAACCGGCGTATTCATGCGCCCGTCAGCTTATGATGATGAGCATTATCCCATTACCTGGAAGCTCATTGAAGAAGGTCGGCGTCATCTTTTGTTTGGTGGTGAAAAATTTAACACCCATTGCCCGGTGCGCATCATTCACGGGGGCAAGGACGTTGATGTCCCCTGGCAACAGTCTGAAAAGCTGGTGGCTCATCTTGAAGGAGATGTGAAGCTCGATCTGATTGAAGACGGCGAACACCGTTTGTCGCGCGACGAGGATATTGAGCGCCTAATAGCAACGATTGCCGAACTGGCTTAGGGCTTGGGATTATTTTTCAGGCCTGCGTTGCAGAAGACACAATTGCACCCCAATTGATGGCCAGAAGATGGCTCAACACTCCGGGGATCTCGCCAAATGTCACGTGAAAAACTTAAGCATTTACTCCAGTTGCCTCGTTTTGAAGGCATTATTCTGGCAATAATCGTCATTAATGCAATTATTCTGGGGCTGGAAACCAGTCCTGGCACCATGGCGACAGTCGGCCCGCTGTTGCTGACGCTTGATCAAATTATTCTTGCAATTTTCGTGCTTGAAATTACCGCCCGATTGATAGCAGATTTCAAAGGGTTCTGGCGTGATCCCTGGCGCATTTTTGACTTTCTCATCATTGCCATCGCTCTGATACCCGCCACCGGCGCATTATCGGTTTTGCGTGCCTTCAGGATTTTGCGCGTACTTCGTTTGATATCAACCGTCAAAGCCATGCGGCGTGTGGTCACCGGCCTGTTGTCTGCCTTGCCAGGCATGGGATCAATCGTGTTACTTCTGGGTTTGATTTTCTACGTATTTGCAGTGATTTCAACCAAACTCTATGCCGGGGCCTTTCCGCAATGGTTCGGCTCCATCGGAGAATCATCCTACACGCTTTTCCAGATCATGACGCTTGAGAGCTGGTCCATGGGCATCGTGCGTCCGGTGATGGATGAGTTTCCTTTTGCGTGGATGTTATTCGTCCCCTTCATAATCGCCACTGCTTTTACGGTCCTGAACCTCTTTATCGGGGTTATTGTCGATGCGATGCAATCCGAACATGAAACCGAAGCACGCGCTGAGCGCGATGCGATGATGAGCGAAACAGAAATGATCCTGAGTGAAGTACGCGGGCTTCGGAAAGAAATTTCTGACCTGAAATCAAAATTGCAAACGTCGGGTTAAACGGCAGGGCCGAGCAGCAAAATTATACCTTAGTGGTAGAATATGTTGAGCCTCCACAGTTAGAGCGCTTCTGAAAAAGCGGCAACCGGCATTTGACATGAAACTGTCATGTCAGGGACGTAAACCCGGTGCGAAAAAGGCGTAATCGCACAGGTTTTATAAATTGAGTAATAAAAACAAAATTGATCCGGCCACCCTTTCCATTCTGCTGTCTTCTTTACACAATGTGCATGATTCAATCCGTGCCTATGACACAAAAGCGCAAATCGTCAGCCTTGGCTTCATCTTCTCGTTGGGGTTTATCACAACCGTTGGCGCAATGGCTCCGGGAAACCCGCAATTTTCAATTTCACTGGTTGTCTTTTCATGGTTGCCCGGCGTTGTGCCGGTGATGATGTTCGCTTATGTGCTCTATCCCTCCCGTAGCATGGCACCAAAACTGGGTGCCGGAAACGGCAATCTTCAGCGTAGCTATTATCTTCTTGATGAACGTTATTCCAATCTCGATGAATATGTTGAGGCCGTTGATCGCAGCAACTGGAAAATCGAACTGGTCTATGAAATTCAGAAAAACTCCTTGCTCAGGGACTTGAAACGAAAACGTTTCGTCCGCGCCTTGAGTTTCGCCGGTGTTTCATTCGCCTTTATATTCCTTACCCAGGCCTTGCGTTCGCTCGAAGTCCTGCCCCGATGAGATTGTTCACCGCTTAGCCAGCGCAGCCAACCCCTCGCGGTAGGTTGGATATTTCAGAACCACACCCAGTTCAGTTTTGATTTTTTCATTGCTGACCTTCTTGCTCTCGGAATAAAAACTGCGCGCCATATCACTTAATTCAGCCTGATCGAAGGCTTCCGCCGGTGGCACATCGACACCCAGCAGACCAGCGGCATATTCGATAACGTCTTGTGGTGGTGACGCTTCATTGTCGCAGACATTGTAAATGGCACCGGGATTGGTGCGATCAATTGAAGCGCGCAAGGTCGCAACGATATCGTCCACATGAATGCGGCTGAAAAGTTGCCCTTTTCTGACAATCCGGCGGGCCTTTTTTGCCCGCAGTTTATTCAACTGATTGCGGCCCGGCCCATAAATCCCCGCCAGTCTGAAAATGTGCACCGCCAGACCGTGAGTTTCATACAGGCTTTGCCATTGCTTTTCCGCGTGGCAGCGCCAGACCCCGCGCGGCATTTGCGGGGCAAGCTCGGATGTCTCCTCAACCCAGCCCCCCTGCCGGTCGCCATAAACAGCCGTGGTTGAAAGATACGCCAGCCATTCTATTTGCGCAGCCCGTGCCAGAATATCCTGACCAAAGACATCAAACACAGCATCACCATCTTTTGCCGGTGCGATTGATTGCAAAATGTGCGTTGCCGAATTCAAAAGTGTGACAACTTCATCACTGTGGCTACCACCATCAAAAATGACAGCATCAAATCCAAGGCCAACCAGCTCCCGGCGCCTGTCTTCGCTTTGGCAGGTCCCGCTTACTTTCCAGCCTTCCTGCAACAATTCCTTGCCCACAGCGGATGCCGTATATCCCAGTCCAAAACAAAAAAGATGCGGCATTAAATCTCCCATTCAGCAGCGACATCACTGTCACTTTCAACAGTGGCGTGGTTTTTCTTCAGCTGAGCAAATTCCGCAGCATCCAGCAACTGGCTTAACGCCCAAATGGCCGCTGCCCGGACCACCGGTGATGGGTCCATCAACAATCGTCGGACTTTTGGCACCAGCTCCACAGACCCTGAATTTCCAGCAGCGATCAATACATTGCGAATGAAGCAATCGCGACCGCTGCGCTTGATCGGCGAGCCTGAAAACCGCGCCCGGAAGGCTGTATCATCAAGCTCGATCAAATCATCAAGCCTGGGCGCATTTTGCTCAACACGGGCTTTGAGTTTTGCTTCGGCCCCGGCTTTGGCAAATTTATTCCACGGGCAAACTGCCAGACAATCATCGCAACCATAGATGCGGTTACCCATCGGTTTTCTGAATTCAACCGGGATGTGACCCTTAAATTCAATGGTCAGATAAGATATGCACCGCCGCGCATCTATCTGATAGGCATCCGGGAACGCTTTGGTCGGGCAAATATCAAGACAGGCGCTGCAAGAACCACAATGATCGACCTCGGGCGCATCGGGTTCAATCTCGAGCGTGGTGAAAATACTACCCAAAAACAACCATGACCCATGTGTCTTAGTCACCAGATTGGTGTGTTTTCCCATCCAGCCAAGGCCAGCGGCCTGAGCCAGCGGTTTTTCCATAACCGGTGCGGTATCAACAAAGACCTTTACCTCTTTATCGTGTTCCCCATGGATCCAGCGGGCAATATTTTTCAGGCGCTTTTTGACCAGATCATGATAATCGCCACCTCTGGCATAGACGGAAACAACCCCGTTTTCTTTTGCTTTCAGGCCTTCAAGAGGATCACATTCGGGACCATAATTGATACCCAGCATGATTATAGAGCGCACATCGCCCCACAGGTTGCGCGGCAAGGCGCGCCGCAGCATGGTTGTCTCCATCCACGCCATATCGCCGTGACGACCGGCGGCCACAAACTCTTTCAGCCGGTCGGCGGCGAGTGGAATGCTGTCAGGCGAGGTAAACCGAACCAGATCAAAACCACATTCACGAGCTTTTAGCGAAATATCCTGCTTGAGATCCGCGCCAGACAATTAAAAATCCAGATCAGTATAATGCGCAGACGGATTGAGCCCGCGAATATGATCGGCAAGGATGGGCCTGAAAGAGGGGCGCGATTTAATCCGCGCATACCAGTCCTTGGCATTTTCATGATATTGCCACGGCACGTCACCCAGATAATCAATGCACGACAGGTGAGCAGCGGCACATAAATCTGCCGAGCTGATATTATCGCCGGCAAGCCAGCTGCGTTCAGCTGCCAGCCAGTCAATATGCTGCATATAACCGGCAATATTGCCCATGCTTTGTCGCACCCGCAACATATCAGGTGCACCACCGCCCTGTTCCGGCGCCATAAAGCGCTTATAGACTTTTTCGGTAATCAGGTTACCGGTGACGGCGACATAAAAATGATGATCAAACCAGTCCACAAGACGCCGCACCTCAGCGCGCTCCGCCAGTGAACCCGGCAACAAGGTTACGTCGGATGCAGCAGAATACAGTTCATCAAGATATTCGCTTACCGCATAAATTCCCGCTGCAATTGAGCCATCATTATCAACCAGTACCGGAATTTCTCCTGTTGGGTTGAGTATCATGAAATCAGCACGTTTTGCCCACGGCTCTTCTTCAATCAATTCAAACGACGCGCCATACTCTCCCAAAGCCAGTCGGATCCGGCGGGAGAATGGACAAAACGGATAATGGTACAACTGAGGCATGGTTATATTTTAAAACTTTTTCGTCGACAGGTGAACATAAAAGCGTACGACCTTTTAGGTGCAATTATGAAATGGTTAACTGGAAACATATTTCAATAGGGTATAGAAACTGTTGCCAGTAACGACAACCTATTTCGCAAATCCCAAAACACAGGACAAACGCCGCGTGCCTTTCGAACAATTGATCGCTCTGGCCATTATCCAGGGCCTGACAGAATTTTTGCCAATCAGCTCTTCGGGCCATCTAAATCTTCTGCACCTGCTTACCCAGTGGCAGGATCAGGGACCATTGATGGATGTGTCGATCCATGTGGGCTCATTATTCGCAGTATTGTTGTATTTCTGGCGCGATGTCAAAGGCCTTATTGGCGGGTTTTTCGACCTGTGCCGGGGCCACCTGTCACACCAGGGCCGGTTTTTGCTGTATTTGATAGTTGCCACCATACCGGTTTTTATCTTTGGGTTTATATTGCTGAAAACCGGATGGATAGAAAACCTGCGTACCTTATCCGTGATCGCCTGGACAAATATTATTTTCGCCATCATCTTAGGCTTAAGCGATCGCATCGGGGCAACCACACGAGACATGTCATCTACCACCTTGCGTGATGGTATTCTCATCGGCGCTATTCAAGCCATTGCCCTTATTCCCGGTGCCAGCCGCTCGGGCGTTACTATTTCAATGGCGCGTTACCTTGGCTTCAACCGGATTGATGCCGCCAGAGTATCGATGCTGCTTTCCATCCCCACAATTCTGGGCCTTGGAATAGCCACAGGCTTCGAACTTTATGGTACCGGTGATCTGGCTTTGCAAAATGACGCCGTGGTTGCAGCCGGCCTCGCCTTCATCTCAGCCTTCCTTTCAATCTGGTTTATGATGGCTTTGCTCAAGAAAATGACCCTGATGCCCTTCGTCGCCTACCGCCTCATCGGCGGCGCTGCATTGTTGGTGTATATTTACTGGTAAGGGCGACGTTTCAACATGGGCGCGAACGAAATAATCATTTTAAGTGGCGCTCTTGCCGGTGGTTATGTAACCGGACTAACGGGTTTTGGCACCGGACTGACCGCTCTGGTGTTCTGGCTCCAGGTGGTACCACCAGTTATAGCTGCACCAATGGTGGTTATCTGTTCAATCATTGGCCAGCTTCAAACATTCAAAACTATCTGGCCGCATATTGTCTGGCACCAGGTTGCTCCCTTCATAGCCGGCGGGCTCATCGGTGTCCCCTTGGGAACGCTGCTTTTACCGCATATAGCGCTTGAAACTTTCAAATTTCTGGTTGGGAGTCTGCTGATTATCTACAGCTTGATAATGCTGGCAAAACGCTCAACACCCGTCATCACCTGGGGTGGGCGCACCATGGATGCAATTGTCGGACTGGGCGGCGGCATATTGGGAGGCCTTGCAGGCCTGTCGGGCCCGCTTCCAACCATATGGGGAAGTTTGAAGGGGTGGACCAAACACCAAAAACGCGGGATGTTTCAAAGTTTTAATCTATCAATTTTGCTATTTTCTGCAACCTCCCAGGCATTCAGCGGTTTTATGACTCTCGAGGTTGGCAAGTGGATAATCTTTGCAATTCCCGGAATGTTGGCGGGTACCTGGCTCGGCCGCAAAACCTATGACAGATTAGGAGACCACCGCTTTAATCAGATCGTTCTGGCATTACTTTTGGTGGCAGGAATATTGATTTTATTATAGTGACAAATCTAAAAATAACCGGAAGTTGATACGCATGAACGATACGGAAAAGCCCCCGATTCTCGCCACTAAACACTATGATGAAAAATCAGTGTTTGTGCCCGAGGCGTTATTGCGCGAGGCGCAACGGCAAAAATCCGGTACGCTTGAACAGGTGCCGGACATCTGCCTGCTCGATCCTGATGGCGATATGGTTCGCCGCTTGAAATCAGATGGTCGCGCCAGTCTCCACGGCGGCTGGATGTGTTATCACACCGAGCTATACACCTTTGAACAGGACGGCCTGACCTTCGGCATTATAGGCTGTGTCGTCGGATCATCGTTTGCTGTTTTGGTGGCAGAAGAACTTTTTGTCTCAGGCTGCAAACTGTTGATCAGTGTCACATCGTCCGGTCAAATTTCACCGGTACAAAAACCACCCTATTTCATCTTGATCGAGCGCGCCTTGCGCGATGAAGGCACCAGCTATCACTATCAACCCCCTTCTCAATACAGTCATGCGCCGACGGTCTTGATCGACACTCTTGATGGTGCATTTGCCGATCTTGAAATCGAGGTTTTAACTGGAGCCACCTGGACCACAGATGCGCCTTTTCGCGAGACTGAACACGCCATCACCACCATGCAACAACGCGGTCTGCTGGCCGTTGAAATGGAAACGGCCGCTCTTTACGCTTTCGCTGCTGCGCGCGATAAATCTGTCATCTGCTTTGCTCATGTAACCAACCAGATGGGTCAACATGATGTTGATTTTGAAAAAGGCGAAGCCGACGGCACCACCGATGCCCTCAAGGTGATTACAGCAACAGCGAAGCGCATTTTACCTATTCTGTCGGACTAACCTGACTAAACTGCCCGGCGCGACGAAAGCGCACCAGATAGGGCGGTACAATTGCTTCAACCGAATGAGGTTTGATACCAAGGCCCGCCAGACTGCGGTTTTGCGAAACAGCTTCAGAACTGACAATTGAATCCTGCTTCAGCATTTCAACCTGATCAACGGTGAGAATAGGATTTGGCAACAGTTGCAGAAATTTTGCCTCAAACCGCGCCACAGCAAAGGGCAGCGGCACTGTTATGCGTTTACGGCCTATAGTGGTGAAAATAAATTCCATAATCTCGGCAAGGCTCAAAACCTCCGGCCCGCCAAGTTCAAATTTTCGCCCAACTGCATCGTTTTTTTCCAGACACGCAACAACCGCCTGCGCCAGATCACCGACAAATAACGGCTGAAATTTAGTATGCCCGCCACCAATCAGCGGAAACACCGGGGTCAATCTCGCCAAGGCGGCAAATTTGTTGAAAAAATTGTCCTCAGGCCCAAACAAAACCGATGGCTCAAGAATGCTCGCATCGCTGAAAGCGTTTTGCACACGTACAGCACCTTCTGCCTTGGTGCGGGCATATTGCGAACTCGCCTCTGCATTCACACCCAACGCTGACATATGAACAAGTTTTTTGATACCCTGCTCGCCCGCTGCTTTAGCAATAGCCTCGGCCCCCGACACATGAACATCTTCAAAAGTCTGATGCCCGCTTTCGTGCAAAATGCCAACCAGGTTGATGACAGCATCAGCGCCTTCCATGGCAGCCTTGACAGATTGCGGATATCGCAGATTAGCTTGGACCGCATGAATCTGTCCGACATCGCCGATAGGCTGGAGATGCAAAGCCAGATCGGGCCTGCGCACGGCAACCCTGATTCTATAGCCGCGCTGTGCCAAAGCACGCACAACCGAGCGGCCAACAAAGCCCGAGCCGCCAAAAATACAAATAAGATCGCCAGAGTGCACTTTTGCGCCACCTTCATTTAAAGAGAAGTCATGTTCCATGAATAACTGATTTGCCCTGCAATTGCCAATAATGATTATTAAACCCATCTGGAAAAACTATTATGCGCAATTCCATTGACAACAGGCGAATGTCATCCTAGTTGTTCGCCCCAATGCCCTGGTGGCGGAATTGGTAGACGCGCTAGCTTCAGGTGCTAGTTTCCGTATGGAAGTGGAAGTTCGAGTCTTCTCCAGGGCACCAAAACACCTTCTCACAGGTGAACATAACACCACAAAAACTCAATAAAATCAATGTTTTAAAAAATCTATGTGGACATGGAAACACATAGATTTTCCTTGTTTCTCATGAAATTGGGGGTATATTTGGGGGTATCTTGTATAAACCCGGATTGACGATACCCCCAATGCCCCTCTCAGACTTCGCTGTTAGCAAGGCCAAACCCCGCAAAAAGGCATATAAACTGTCCGACGGCGGAGGATTGTTTTTACTTGTAAATACAAGCGGTTCCAAGCTTTGGCGATTGAAATATCGCTTTCGTGGAAAAGAGAAACTTCTCGCCTACGGACGATACCCCCAAATCACCATTGCAGAGGCCAGAAAGAAGCGTGAAGAATCAAAAAAGCTGCTGGGTGAAGGCAAGGATCCATCTGCTCAGAAAAAACTGGATAGTATTGCTGAAATTGTCACATCAGAAATTACATTTGGCCTGATTGCTGAAGAATACCTTGCCAATCTGCAAGATAAAGAAGTTGCCGAAGCCACTTTGAAAAAGAACAAGTGGCTTTTAACGGATATCGCCTTGCCGTTGTCAGATCGTCCAATCAGTGAAATTTCCTCAGCAGAAGTGCTGGATTTGCTCAAAAAGGTTGAAAAGAGCAGCAGACGCGAAACAGCCCGAAAGCTCAGAGGAACCATTTCCAGCGTGTTTCGACTGGCAATCATGACCTTGCGGGCGGAAAACGATCCGACTATCGCTTTGCGCGGTGCCTTGTTGCCGCCAAAGAGAAAAGGTCGCGCTGCAATTATCGATGAAAAAGAGTTTGGTGCTCTTTTATGCGCGATTGACACCTATAGCGGTTGGCCAACAGTAACAGCTGCCATGAAATTTCAAATTTTAACTTGTGTCCGGCCTGGAGAAGTCCGTCATGCCGTGCGTTCCGAATTTGATCTTGAAAAAGCATCTTGGCGCATCCCCGCAGAACGTATGAAGATGCGCCGCCCCCATGATGTGCCCCTGTCTCGTCAAGCGCTCACTGTATTAGAAAATATTTGGCCATTTTCAGATAACGGAGAATTGGTCTTCCCCTCTGTACGCTCAAAGCGCCAGCAATTGTCTGAAAATGCATTTAACGCAGCTTTGCGCCGGATGGGCTATACCAAGGATGAAGTGACATCACACGGCTTCCGGGTGACCGCCAGCACCATCCTCAACTCTCGCGGCTTCGATCCGGACGTTATTGAGGCCGTTCTTGCCCATCAAGATAGAAACGCAATCAGACGAGCATACAACCGAGCTTCTTACTGGAAACAACGGATTGAGTTGATGCAACAGTGGGCAGATTTATTGGATGAGTTTCGTGAACTGAAAATTCGTTAATTCCCTTCTTTTCCATTTTAATGGTTGTACTTAATATTAATTTCTTTTGTTTTTAGATGGGTATTATTAGTGCGCCAATTTGGCATACCCAGACGCGCAATTGTGGCTTGTCTGGGCACGCCAATATGGCGTGTTAGGATCGGCCAGTCTTGGTTCTACCACCTTTTGGAACGGTGAGATTAAGTTCATACAAGTTCACTCTTCCCTGTCCCCTCTTCTTGATCTTGAGGAATTTGGTATCTTCAAGTTCTTTGATGTATCGGGTGACACTACGCAGGCCGCACCCCATATCTTTCGCCAAGGTTTCCTGACCGGGAAAACAAAATTCATTTTGCCATGCATAACTGAGCAACATCGCATAAGTGAGTTTTGCTCCCGGTGACAGGTCAATAGACTTCAGCATGCTGTTGGGAACCTGGGTAAAACCACTTTGCGAAAGAGCATCTGCCCCACGCAGAATAATGTTGCGGTCTTTGAGCAGCGCACCCATTGAATTAAAAACACTTCCCTTACCAACCCCCATATAGAGAATTATACACTATCCTGAGAGTGTTCATTTGCGTGGTTATCCCCCACGTCGCGTATTGCCGGATGGGGCTGCGGGGCCGACAATTCCAGGCGGGTTTCAAGCTGCCCGATCATTCGGCTTTGGGTGGTGATGGTTTCAACGTAATTCTGAAGCTGTGCCAGCAATTCCTTACGATCATCTTTCAATTGTCCTATTAATCCATCGCGCACGCGCTTATCAATCTCCAGCGTCATAATTTTCTCACTCAACTGCTCCAGATCAGCAGTCTTTTCCTTGGGCGATTTCTCCGTCTCAGCTTCTTCAACAACCGGTGCGACAGGCTCCGACATGTCGTGACCAGTCGCGACCGTTCGCGTCACGTCGCGACTTGCCGCGACGACTGTCGGGTTAACAAATTCCTGCTTTTCCCGAAGCTGAGCAATGCGTTCCGGGATCGACGTCGGATCAATCAGGAATATATAATTTTCCCGTGTCGTCGGTTGTCGCGTCTCTGGATCAACACGAATGGTGCGCAACTTGCAATTGTGGCAATAGCGCTGAATGGTGCGGTCGGTGATAGACATAGAGGCGTCCTGAAAGGCGATAACGGCATCCGCGACAGAGTGGGTGTATTGGCTAATATCGGGTTGATTTGTTGGGGTGTCGGGAGGTGTCGCGGCTGTTCGCGGCTTGTCGAATGGGGGAAAGTAGAAATTTGCCCAATTCAAGAATCAATGCCCAATGCTCTACATAGCGGACATTCAAATCAAACTTAGCTCAAGGGTTACAATTGGAACCTCAAAAATTATTCTGTTAATTTCTGCTTTGAAAATTCTTGTTGGAAAGGAAGTAAGCGGACTTTTGCAACAGGCTCAACGCGCTGTAAGTCGTAGTTTCATGTGCTTAATATCTCCATAGTCAGTGAAGCAATGCAACCCGAAAATGCTCTAACACAAACTGGTCGGGTTTCAGGGGCTGGGCCAACAATCCCGAACATGTATTTGGTAAGCCAAAGAGAAAAATTCACAGAAATTATATTTATGATTTTACCGCTGCATCAATTTTACTATCACTTCTTGATAATAACGAGATGATTTCTTGACAATTCTCAACTTTTCCATTGCAGCAATCTTCAAGCATGAAGCTCACGAGATTGCTCATGGTACCTAGATTGGCCGAATAGTGGATTTCTCGCTGATTGCGCGTCGCCTTCAACAAGCCGGCTCTTTTAAGTATCGCCAGATGTCCCGACAGGGTAGAGGGAACGATGTCGAGTTGGCGTGATATCTCACTGACCCTCATGCCATGTGGTTCTTCGCGCACCAGCAGCCGGTAAATCGTCATACGGGTGCCCTGAGCAAGTGCTGCGAAGGCTTCGATTGCGTCTTCCTGATTCATAAGCCCAATCTGCCTCAATTTGATCCGCTTGACAATATGGCAATCTGTACAT
>JAJFHS010000017.1 GCA_021775475.1 Hyphomicrobiales bacterium | reverse complement strand
ATGTACAGATTGCCATATTGTCAAGCGGATCAAATTGAGGCAGATTGGGCTTATGAATCAGGAAGACGCAATCGAAGCCTTCGCAGCACTTGCTCAGGGCACCCGTATGACGATTTACCGGCTGCTGGTGCGCGAAGAACCGCATGGCATGCGGGTCAGTGAAATCTCACGCCAGCTCGACATCGTTCCCTCTACCTTGTCGGGACATCTGGCAATACTTAAAAGGGCCGGTTTGTTAAAGGCAACGCGCAATCAGCGGGAAATCCATTATTCGGCCAATCTGGGCACCATGGGCAATCTTGTGAGTTTCATGCTTGAAGATTGCTGCAATGGACAAGTAGAGAATTGTCAGGAAATCATCTCGTTATTATCATTAAGTGATGGAAAAATTACTGTGCCACTAAAATCATAGGCTCAGTTTCCACTGACTTTCCTTACCAAATACATGCCCGGTGTTTTCACCGGGTTACCGTGACAACACCGAAGCCGCTGCGCAATGATTAGAAGTTTGCAACCGACTATTGTTTGCAAATTCGCTTGTCAATTAGCAAAGCCATGCGCAAGGTACTATATATGATCAATAATTTACCCAATGATGCATCAACAGCTGAGATACTGCGCAGTTCGGGTTTGTTTCGTGACGTCGATGATGAATTGCTTGGTGATATTCTGCACAGGATGCACCGTGAAACATGGGCACGCAAACGGACCGTTGCAGCAGAAGATGAGAACAAACGGTTTCATGTTATCCTTTCAGGCAGGCTGCAGGTTGTGCAGATCAATGAAGAAACCGGACGCATTGTCACCCTGTTTTTATTAGCTCCCGGTGATGCCTTTGATATTCTGCAGCTTCTCACCGGCACGCCGTGCGAAGGTACCTTTGTTGCCCGTGATGATCTTGATCTTTTAACTCTGCCGGTTGATGAGATGCGCGAATGGATATCTGCTCACCCGGAAATCAACCGCAACTTTTTGCCATATCTTGGGCAGCAAATACGTAACCTCACCCATCTGGCAGGCGATCTCGCCCTGCATGATACTGAAACCCGGCTCGCTCACCTCATAATGCGTCATGTGGATGATGAGGCTGCAGACCACCACCACCTCAAGCTCATTAATGATTTGTCTCATGAAGTTCTGGCAGAAATGATCGGCAGTGTACGTGCTGTTGTTAATCGTCAATTACAACACTGGCGCAAACAGGGTATTGTCAGCCTTGATCATGGCCACATTCATATAGAAAAACTGCAGGCGCTGCTCAACCGGACAAGAGACCATAAATCACTTCCTCCCAAATTTAATTCATGACGTATTTGCGTAATTAGTAGCAAGAAAAAACAATGCATAAATCAGGTCAAGCAGTCTCCTTCTGGTCAGCGGTATCTATGGGCATTGGGGCCATGGTCGGGGCCGGGATTTTTGCCCTGCTGGGTCAGGCCGGGTTGATTGCCGGCAGTGCCGTGTGGGTGTCATTTATTGCCGGCGGCATTATTGCCCTGCTTTCAGGTTACTCCATAGGACGGCTGGGCGCCCGGTTTCCGTCAAGTGGCGGATTGGTAGAGTATCTTGTTCAGGGCTATGGCGAAGGCGTGTTTTCCGGGGCCATCAGCGTTATGATGTATGTCTCTTCTCTGGTTTCGGTCTCGCTGGTTGCCCGCACTTTTGGCTCGTACGCCTATGAACTCTTACCATCGGGCTTTGCTCATCTTTGGGTAGAGATTTTTGCAGCCGGTATTATTCTGCTCTTCATGGTCATCAACCTGGGTGGCTCCGGTAATATGGCCCGGGTGGAGAATATTATTGTCCTGTTGAAGATGCTCGCTCTGGGATTTTTTGCGATAGTCGGTATTGCAACAATGGATCCGGAAAAATTATCGCCAGCACAATATCCACCCGTTCAATCAATTTTATTCTCTCTGGCTATTACCTTTTTCGCCTATGAGGGTTTTCGCAACATCACCAATGCTGCCGAAGATATGGAGGATCCTGCCAAAACCCTGCCACGCGCTATTATGGCATCAATCGGGTTGGTGATGGTTCTGTATGTGGCTGTTGCCCTTGCGGTTTTTGGTAATCTGACAGCGCAGGAGGCCATCGATGCGCAGGATTACGCCCTGGCAAAAGCCGCACTGCCTGTATTTGGTGCGGCTGGTTTTACCATTATGGCACTGGCGGCCCTCTTGTCGACATCTTCAGCAATCAATGCCAGCCTTTATGCAGCCACCAATGTAACCTATCAACTTGCCCGGCTGGGGGAGTTGCCGAGCGCATTTGGCAAACCTATTGCGCACTCCCGGCAGGGGCTGGTTTTCAGTTCCGGTGCCATCATTGTCATGGCAGTATTTTTTGATCTTTCATCGATTGCAGCAATCGGTGCTATTTCAACCCTGCTCATCCATCTGATTGTGCATGTGGGGCATTTACGATTATTGAAAAAAACCAAAGCCTCTATGGTGATGGTAGTGATGGCAATTATTGTTAATCTGGCAGCGATTGTGCTTTCCGGAATTTACCTGAGTAAAACAAAACCTGATATTCTTATTTGGATTGTTGGTTTTTTTGCTGCCGCTTTTGTTGCCGAAATGGCTCTGCGGCTTATTACCGGCCGGATCGTTGTTAAACGTATCCATAATCACAATTCGTAATTCAGACCGCTCTGATTTTTTTTACACTCTGCTACCTGGGTAGCAGCATACCTCGTTGTGTTGGTTCTATCTTTCGGTAGATGAAGACAGCGCTGGAGGTATTGATGAGTTCAATAGACTGTTGCCTGGCCATTATGCAGGATTTGAAAAGAGCAGGGCATGTGTGTCTTGAACTTTGCCTTGCAGGAACCAAAGACATTGCCATTTCAATATGTGGCAAGCCTGACGCGCAGTCAAACAGTGCTGATTTCATCCGTATAAAAGATATTGGAACAATCATATGTCGCGGCACTGTCGCTGGGAAATTGAAAAAACTGCAACAGGAAAAAGCCGATGGTCCTTTGTGTTTTGAGGATGTTTTAAATTTCATCGGGATCCCCGTTCACCATAAAGACATTTATGAGCGAGCTCTCAGATCGGGCCTGATCATTATGATTTTGCAGGGCTCCGGTGAAACTCTCCGACGAAGGTGCGGTGTTCTTGAGAATAATGCGCTGGAAAAACCGGTACTTTATCTGACTTAGGTTGAAAAATTTGGAGCTTTGAAAACAATGTTACATGTAAATGAAAATGACCTGACCGTTTTTAAATTTGATCACGCATTTGCAACACGGTTTCGCAAATTTAGCCTGATAGCCGGTGTGTTGCTGATAATTGTCGGCATTGCCGGTGCTGTGGTTCCCCAGGTCATGTCATTGGTGGTGAGTGTTTTTCTCGGCTGGCTGTTGATTGCCGGGGGCGTCCTGACAGCCTACCTGGCGTTTCTTGGCCGGGGACGCTCAATGATTGCCTTTCTAAAACCGGTATTGCTGATTGTCACCGGGGCACTTTTTGTGTTGTTCCCGCTGGCAGGCATGGCAGCCCTTGCCTTGTTGCTGAGTGTCTACCTGCTGCTTGATGCTTTCGGCGGCTTTGGGCTGGCATACGATCTTTATCCCATGCGCGGCTGGGGCTGGATGGCCTTTAACGGGTTGATGTCTTTCCTGCTGGCCGTGATCCTTTTTGCTGGCTGGCCAATCACATCACCAATCATGGTCGGGCTTTTTATTGGGATTAGCCTATTCTTCGACGGGTTAGCTCTGATTGTTATCGGCTACCTGGCTGACCGGATTGTCAGGTGAGTTTTCTCCGTGTGAATAACTTTTGAAATAACACCAGCAGGGTCAGGTGCGATGAAAATAACAAAAATTCTCTCCTACAGTGCAGCCATTATCGTTGCCGGTGCACTGGTGGTTGGTGCGGTATATTTACGCAACCAACGCGCAATACAACATACTCAGGTGGCCCCGCCTGTTGTTGCACCATGGGCGCTGCACAGTGCCAGAGTTCAGCGCAAAACAGTAGCCTCGGGGTTTTTGGCGCTGGCAACAAAAAAGTCCGATTCAGAAGTGGTTGTAACACCCCAGATTTCCGGCACAATCATCGCTATGGGACCCAGGGAAGGTCAGGAATTTCAGCCTGGTACAGTTCTTGCCCGGATTGACGCTTCACAAATCAATGACGAAATTTCCGCATTAAAAGCCGATCTCGATGCGGCTGTCCAACAGGAGGGTTTTCAGAAAAAAGAACTTGTGCGGCAACAATCCCTTCTAACTAAAGGGTTTGCCACACAGGAAACTACCGATAGTGCGCGAACGGCTTATATTGCCGCGCAAAAGAAAGTTGCAGCCCTGGGGCACCAGTTGTCTCAACTCAAAACCCGCCGCAGCTATACGGTGATTGTGGCGGATAAAAGCGGCACGGTTGCCGAGCGGCTGGCGGAGCCGGGAAATTTTGCCGTATCCGGCAAGCCGATTTATCGACTGTCCGTTTCCGGTAAAACCCGCTTTTCCATCAAGGTGCCACAGGCGGTGCTGAACAAGTTGCAAATTGGCAGTGAGGTGGTCATGACGTCCGGCGGCAAAACCTTCAATGCCCGCCTGACCCGGATCAATCAAACGCTGGATAGCCTGTCAATGGGCAGTATCGAAGTTGATCTTGCCTCATCACCGTTCAGGTTGCCTGCCGGTGCGCGCGTGCCGGTGCGCGTCATTACCGGAAAAATCAAAGATGCCCTGTCTGTACCTGTAACGTCTATCGCCTGGTCAGCGGATGGGATAAGCGGCTTTGTGGTCAGGGCAAGCGGAAGCGGGAATACTGTTTCCCTGAAAAAAGTGCCGGTCAAAATTATTAATTCCAGCTCTCACGGCGTCGCCATCAAAGCAGACATTCAACCAAACGACAGGGTTGTTGTCGCGCAGCAATCCGTGTTGCTAAAGTTAAAGGACGGTGATCAGGCGATCCTTGCCCAGGGGTTGGCGCAATGAAATTCATCGCCTGGATATTAGCACGCCCGCATGCAATTTTAGCGCTGTTTGCCTTTATCATATTGGGCGGCATTTTAAGCTATCAGGCGATGCCGCTTAATCTTTTTCCCGATAGTAACCGGCCAACAGTTTCCGTTGTCACCTCGTGGCCGGGGGCGGCAGCAAAAGATGTTGCCACTGAAGTTACGCATCCAATTGAGGTCCGCCTTTCGGCCATTGACGGGGTCAGGCGCGTCACTTCAACCTCACGTGATGAAGTCTCAGCGGTCCAGGTGGAATTTGAATATGGTATTGATATTTCCACTGCGGCGACAGATGTTGCAACCGAGATGCCCCGGGTTACCGGCCTGTTGCCTGTTGGAGTTCGAACACCTCTGATTTTCAAAATCACCGAAGCTGCCCGTCCTGTTGTGGTTATCGCCGCTGCCGCAGCAAAAGGATATGATCTTGATCTTGGCCAGATCCGCCGGATTGTTGAAAATCCGGTACGCGACAAGCTTTTGAATATCCCCGGTGTTGCCGAAGTTGAGGTGTTTGGTGGCGACAAGCGTCAGGTGTCGGTTGATCTTGATCGCAATAAACTTGAAGCTTTTGCCATCGGCCCGGATGCTGTTGCCCAGGCACTCGAGGGCAGCAACATCTCAAAGCCCGCGGGCCTTGTTCACCGCGATGGTTTCCGGTTGTTGCTGACCGCCAAAGCGCTGGCGCGACTGCCGGCTGATCTTGCCGAAGTTCTGGTGCCATTGCCTGGTGGCACCCATGTGCGCGTTGGTGATCTGGGAACGGTCACCTGGGGGGCGTCAGATCCGACATCGCTTTATCGCGGCAATGGCAAGGCTGCTGTTGCCATTTCATTGCTGCGCGGTGACAATGGCAATGCCTCGGTTATTATCGCCACGATTGAAAAAACCCTGCCGCTGATTGCTGATGAATTTCCCATGCTGAGTTTGAGCATTGCCGATACGCAAGGGCGAATTATCCATCAGACCGTTGATAATATGATGGAATCTTTGCGCGAAGCGGTGATCATGACGTTGATTGTGATCCTGTTGTTTCTCAACAATACCCGCGCCGCCATCATCACCGCCTTGTCAATACCACTCACCTATCTGCTGACTTTTGTCGTCCTGCACCTGATGGGTTATGAATTTGATATGATTACCCTGACAGCTGTCGTCATCGCCGTTGGCCTGTTGGCAGATGATGCGGTTGTGGTTATTGAAAATATAGAACGGCGCATGCGTTCAGGGGTTGAATCGGCAAAGGATGCAGCCGTCAAAGGAACCGGTGAAATTCTGCTGGCAGACATGTCCGGCACGATCACGACCATTTCTGTTCTTTTGCCCATTATGTTCATTGGCGGATTTGTCCAGACTATTTTGCGCCCTTTAACCGTTACGCTGACGGTAGCACTTGCGGCCTCGCTGGTGGTTTCGATTACGATAATTCCGCTGCTGGTGCCGATGATTATGAAACCCAACAGGCGTGATCCGCTGGCATTTATCCTGCGGCCTTTTGACCGGTTTTTCATCACACCTGTGCGCAGCTTTTTTGTTCACACAACCGGGCGGGCATTGCGGCATCCGATTTTGGTGACACTCACTTTTACTGTGATGTTTGCAGCCTCCGCACCGCAAATTGCCTTTCTCGGTCGTGAAATCATGCCGCTGATGGATACCGGTGTGATGATTGTCACCTTTGAAGCACAACCCAATACCGACACTGGGGAAATGCGCAAGATTACTGCAAGCGTTGATGAAGCTGTACGGGCTTCAATGCCGGAGGACTGGTTGCTGAACTCCTCAATGGTCATCGGGGCAGAACCCGGCGTTAAATCTTTTGGTGCCGCACGCACGTTGCAGGCGGGGCGGTTCACAGTTAATATTGTTAACCGCTTCAAACGCACGCAGTCAATTTATGAAATTGAAAAAAATATTCGCCAGCATCTGCGTAAAATCCCCGGACTGATATCTTCAAATGTATCCGAGTTTGGTGCCACTGCCCTGTCGTCCATTCGCGGTGCTGTGGATGTTATGATAATCGGCCCCGACCCTCTGGTTCTTGACCAGCTGGGTGATCAAGTCATGACCCGGCTTAATTCGGTTAAAGGCCTCACCGGCATTGAACGTACCTGGCAGGGGGCAGCGCAACAGTTGAACCTGAATGTTTCGCCCGAGCGCGCCAGGCTTTACGGATTGACAGCCCTTGATGTAGCCCGGCAAGTAGCCGCTGCTGTGCAGGGTCTTCCCGGTGGCAGATTACGGATCAATGGCGAAAATTCCATTCCTGTCTGGGTGCGGTTGAAAGCTGGCCAGCGCTCTACACCGGAAGCACTGAATGCTGTGCAAATTCGCACAGTTTCAGGAAAATATATCCCCCTTGCAGCACTTGCCAGCCCGACAACAACATTTGCCCCGACAGCTGAAACCCATCAGGCCTTGCTGCCCACTCTCGATATTGTCGGCTATCGGCGCAACATCGCCATTACCAGCCTGCATGACAATGTTACAGCCGCATTGAAAGGCTTGCCGCTGCCGCGTGGGTATTCAATCGCTTACGAAGGGGAATTCAAGCAGATGGGGGAATCTTTCACCCGTCTGAGAAACTCTCTGATTATTGGCCTAGCCCTTTTGTTCTTGATGCTGGTGATCACCTTCAACTCCTTCCTCGACCCAATTGCGATCATGGCCTCCCTGCCGTTGGCAGTCATTGGGGCTGTATGGGCAATGATGCTGGCCGACAAGCACAGCTCCATGCCGTCGTTTATGGGCTTTATCCTGCTCATGGGGATTGCGGTTAACAACGGCATTCTGCTGCTTGATTTCACCAAAGAGGCTATGAAAAAAGGCAAGCCTCTCAAAGAGGCGCTGATCCAGTCGGTTGAACTGAGAACCCGCCCTATCTTGATGACAGCAACGGCTTCAAGTGTCGGTATGTTGCCTATCGCCATGGAATGGGCAGTTGGCATTGAACGCCTGTCACCGCTTGCGGTCGTTGCCATTGGCGGGTTGATGGTCGGCACGTTTCTGACTCTCGTTGCCGTGCCGGTATTTTATTATTTGCTGCACCGGAGCCACTCAAAAATTACGGCATTGTTTGCGAATGAAAAGTGATGTTCAAATGAATTCTTTGTTTATAGCTGTGAAAACAGGAGAGGTTGATCGAACTACCGGTCGGGTTCTCCATTGAAGCGAGGTTGATAGTCATATGTATACACTTGATGATTTAATGCCGGGGCGGCTGGTTAGGTTGACCATGGTTGTTCTGATTATGGTCTTCGGTATGCTGGTTGCTGGCAATCTACCGGTTTTTGCGCAGGGTACGGGTTCACCCCAGTCCAATGCGCCTTACCGAGAAAATACACTTAGCAAACAAAGTGACTCTGAACTCTGGCGCGCCTTAAAACAGGGCCGACCAGGCCTTGCGACCACTAAACGGGCTGAGGATGGTGTGGCGATTAACACTGATGGTGTCTGGTGGGCGCAATTGCGTCAGAGCAATGGTCCCTTAATCAGGTATGGCGCAGCCGGGTTGCTCGCCGTCATTGGTACATTGTCCCTGTTTTTTATGCTCCGGGGACGTTTGAAGATTGAGGGCGGCCGGTCTCGCAACAAGATAGCGCGGTTTTCAGTAACCCACAGGGTGGTGCACTGGGGCATAGCGGTGCTGTTTTTGCTGCTCGCCTTTACCGGGCTGGTTTTATTGTTCGGTCGGCCTGTGCTGATACCTGTGGTCGGCAAGGCTGCATATAGCGCGCTGGCCACAGCTTCAATGCAGACACATAATCTTTTTGGGCCGATTTTTATTCTCTCGTTAGTGGCGCTTTTCATCACTTTTATACGCGGGAATTTTCCAACTCTTACCGATATTAAATGGGTATTGAGCGCTGGTGGAATGTTCGGGGGGCATGCCAGTTCCGGGCGCTATAACGCCGGTGAAAAAGCGTGGTTCTGGGTGGCGATCCTCGTTGGCCTGACCTTGTCGGCCAGCGGTATTCTGCTGAGTTTTCCCGATGCTCTTGGCACCCGCAATCTGCTGCAATTATCGCAAATATCCCATGTCATCGCAGCTCTTGTTTTTATCGGCTTCGCTCTTGGTCACATTTATCTTGCAACCATCGGAACCCAAGGCACGCTGGAAGGCATGATTGACGGCGAGGTGGATGAGAATTGGGCGCGCACTCATCACGATCGCTGGTTTGCTGAAATCAAAGCCACGAAGGGAGCAAACAGACCATGAGTATTATTGAACTTCTCGAAGGCCCGCTCTGGAAAGCCTCGGCCACCATTTTTCTTATTTTCGCGGGATGGCGTATCTTTGCAATCCTGATTTTCGGGCGCAAGAAAGATAAGGCGCGTGCCGTCGGCTCCCCCGGTCTTGGTGCCATTAAACTGATCTTTACCCACTTCCTGCCCCGTCGTATGTTTATGAAACAAGGCCGGGTCTGGTTTGTCACCCTGGCTGGTTACGCCTTCCATCTGGGTCTGTTCGCCCTGCTTTTATTTGCAGCACCGCACGTGGCTTTTATTCGTGAAAATATTTATGCCATAGACTGGCCGCTACTGCCACGTTGGGGTTTTATTATTGCGGCACAATTTGCGTTTGCCGGATTGCTCGCCCTGTGGATACGGCGGTTCGTCGATCCGGTGGTGCGGCTGATTTCACGGCGTGATGATCATATTGCCGCCGGGCTGACCTTTTTGGTGATGCTCACCGGTTGTATGGCACTGGCCGAGCAAAGCACTTCACTGCGCGCCATTCATCTGGGATTTGTCGAGATGTGGCTGATCTATTTCCCGTTCAGCAGTTTAATGCACACGTTCACCTGGCCCCTGTCACGCGGATTTACCGGGGCACTGGCCGGGCGTCGCGGCACACGGATGTAGGAGGATAACGTATGACCAGTATTACCAAACCCAAATCAACCCGGGATTTCGACCAGCAGCGCGACCTGCCGGACGCAGTGCGTGTGGCCAATGCGATGGAAGGTTTTCTTGTGGAATTCGGCCCCCATGCTTCAAGCTACATGAATGCCTGCGTACGTTGCGGCCTGTGTGCGGAGGCCTGTCACTTCTATCTGACGACGGGAGAAGCAAAATACACGCCAATTCACAAGTTAAAACCTTTTGAAGATGCTTACCACCGCACCCAGAGCCCGTTCAGCTGGCTTGCCGGAATGGTGGGTATGGCCCCGCGCCTGTCCATTACCGAGTTGCAGGAATGGGAAGAGTTGATTTATGATTCCTGTACCTTGTGCGGGCGTTGCACTCTGGCGTGTCCAATGGGAATTGACATTTCCGAACTGGTCAAGGAAGCCCGTCATGGCATGTATCGTGCGGGACTTCTACCCGATCGATTGGCACAGATCACCAGCAATGCCGAGACAAAACACAGCCCCTTCGGTGAACCTCAGGAGTTTATTGATACCATTCATGACATCGAGAAGAAATATTCCATTAGCCTGCCGCTCGATAGACCAGAGGCGGATCTTTTGATGACGCTGGCCCCGGGAGATCTGGAGGATCATCAGGATTCCATCGTTGGTGTTGCCAGAATACTGGATCATCTTAAACTTGACTGGACCTTTTCTTCAATCGCCTTTGAAGCAACCAATTTCGGGTACCTCTCCGGCGATCTGGAACTTCAGGGCGAATTGACCTGCCGATTGATTGACAAGGCCCGCGAAATTGGAGCGACAACGATATTGTTGCCCGAATGTGGTCATGCCTGGGGGGCAGCGCGGTGGGAAGCGGCGCGCTGGTATGGCGGTCCCATTGACGATATCCGCATCATGCACACGATCGAACTTCTGGCCGAAAATATTCAATCCGGCAAAATCCGGGTGAGGCCGGTGGGTGAATCAGCTACCTTTCATGACCCCTGCCAGCAAATCCGTCGCGGCGGGTTGGGGGACGCTCCCCGGGTGGCACTGAAGGCGTTGGGGATGGAATTGCATGAGCTTGAACATCACCGTGAAACCTCTTTTTGTTGTGGCGGCGGCGGCGGTGTGCTGGCCAATACCCGGGCTGCGCCCTTGCGCCAAAAGGCGTTTGAGTTGAAGCGCAAGGAGGTTGAGGCCACCGGTGCTGATCATTTTGTCACCAGTTGTGGTCAGTGCAGATTGCAATTTGATCGTGAAACCGAAGCCAGCGGTTGGGACAGGCAGGTGGAAAGCCTGCTTGAACTGGTCGTTGAAAATATGATTATTGAACAGGAGTAATTATCATGGAAACAGAAAACCTGAATGGTGTGGAACTTAAAACTCTGACGCCTGCGGAAGTTAAAGACAGCTTTGACCGTAACGAGATTGTACTGATAGATGTGCGCACACCCAATGAATATGCGTTTGAGCATATCGGTGGTGCACTTTTATTTCCGATGTCGACATTTGATCCGCTTAAACTACCGGTGCAGGATGGCAAACCTATCGTCTTTCATTGCGGGTCCGGCATGCGCTCACACGCAATCGCCGAGCGCTGTGCCAACGCCGGTATCGCACCACTATCTCATATGGCTGGCGGGTTTGGTGCCTGGAAGGAGGCCAAGCTTCCTTACCGGGCAATCGACCCGAAAACCGGGGACCTGACAAGTAAACCGTGAAATAAACCGCTCCGGTTTACGAAGTGATGCTCATGTTTTCAAAAAGCAGGGCAACAGCTTCGGCACCGGGGTCGTTATACCCGCGCAAGCGTTCTTTCGAAATATAACTCGCCCTTCCGGCTTTGGCCTTGACTATCTCGGCGGTATAATCAGCACCTTGCCGCGCTGCTTTGGCAGCATGGGTGACACCGTTGGGCAAAGCGTCGAGTGCTGGCGTCAGGGCATCGATCATCGTGCGGTCGCCGGGTTCGGCACCGCCAACTTCGCGGACCCGCAATAACCCGGCTTTCAACGCATCGACCATGGGCATTCCCGAAGAAAGCGCGTCCCCCACTGCCGAGAAAAAGATTGCTAGAAGCACCCCGGATGATCCCCCCATGGTCTGGCTTAGCTCTAATCCGATGGCGCGATAAAGCTGTGTCGGATCAGCCAGCGGCAGCCGGTCAATCGATGCCTTGAGGGCGCGAGAAGCTCCCGCAAGTGTTGCCCCGGTGTCGCCATCGCCTGAATGCGTATCGAGTGCGTTCAATTCCACCTCTGCTGCAATGAACACATCGCAACAGCGTGCGATGAATTGAGCCATCGCCGGATCCTTTGAGGGGATTGGCTTGATCGGGGTCAAGCCATCTGGAATGGGACGAATTCGCGGTGCTTCAATGTCGATGCAGCCGGGCCAGCTGCGCAAGCTAACCGGGGTTTGCAACAGGGCAAGGCCTTCCGGGCTGACGGGTAAAATCGAGACTGAAAAGCCGCGCATGTCCAAAGATGTCATCAAGGGTGCCGGACCTATCAGGTAGTGAATATTATCGATCACGTCCGATTTTGAAAGTTCTTCGGCCAACACCGACATTTCCAGCGGTGTTGCCCCGCCCAGATTGTTGAGTAGTGCCACTTTGGTGCCATCACCAACATTTGGTTTAAGCCGCTCAAGCACGATAGCCATGGCATCGCGAGCTGTAGTAAAATCAACTAACTCGACGCCAGACTCGCCGTGGATGCCAAGCCCAAGTTCTGCCTTGCCCTCCTGAATTCGCATCTCTTTAGGTGAGCCCGGCACAGTACAGGTATCGAGCGACATGCCGATGCTGGCCACTTTAGCGATCACCTGTTGAGCAGCTTCAGTGACCGTTTCAAGGTCAGCACCGCTTGTCGCCAGAGCACCGGCAATTTTGTGCACAAACAGTGTACCCGCTACCCCGCGCGCCTGGGGCAGATCCGGCAAGGCTATGTCATCATCGACGATCACCATCGACACCTTGATACCATAGGCCCGCGCGCGTTCCGCTGCCAGACCAAAATTCAGCCGGTCACCGGTGTAGTTCTTGACAATCAACAGGCATCCAGCTGTGCCGGAAACGGCGAGAATACCCGCCAGCACCGCATCAACCGAGGGCGAGGCGAAGACGTCACCGCACACAGCCGCTGTCAACATGCCAGCGCCGACATACCCCACATGAGCCGGTTCGTGCCCGGAGCCGCCGCCCGAGACCAGCGCTACTTTGGATTTATCCCAGTCTTCACGCACAATAACCTTGATATGCGGAAAACCATCCAGTCGGGCCAGGTGTGCACCAGAGGTTCGCAAAAATCCGTCTATGGCTTCGGTTACAAGAGCTTCTTTAGTGTTAATGAACTGGGTCAAAATATTCTCCTTACTTCAAACGGTCGCCATGGGCATCAAAATAAAGCGGGTCACAGGGGCTGATAGCGATGGCGTCGCCCCGGTTTAGCGTGGTGTGAGCATCAATCAGTGTTGTGATATCTAGATTATTGGTTTTTAGGTGCAATCGGGTCTGGTCCCCCAGATGTTCGACCCGAACAACTTCGGTTCCTACCCCTTTGCCAATTTGGATATGCTCGGGGCGCATGCCAATATGGGCAGCCCCGTGTGGGGCGCCAGGGAATAAATCAGCTGGCAGAATATTGATTTTGGGCGAACCAAGACGTCCGGCAACGTAAATACTGACCGGGTCCTCATAGACTTCGCGTGGCGAGCCAAACTGCACCAATCTGCCTTGGTCGAGCACACCAACATGGGTTGCCATGGTCATGGCCTCAACCTGGTCATGGGTGACGTACAACATTGTCGCCCCCAGGCTGGTTTGAATGCGCTTGAGTTCGATGCGAAGATCCGAGCGCAGCTTGGCATCAAGCGAGCTGAGCGGCTCGTCCATCAGATAGATTTGTGGATTGCGCACCAGCGCACGTCCGATCGATACCCGCTGCATTTCACCGCCCGAAAGCTCAGTGGCTTTGTTATCGAGCTTATTGGAAATTTGCAGCATTTCAGCCACTTCACTTACTTTGCGCGTAATTTCATCTGCCGGGGTGCGCATCATTGGAGATTTGAGCGGGAAGGCCAGATTATCGCGAACAGAAAGATGCGGGTAAAGAGAATATTGTTGAAACACCATAGCCAGATTACGCTGGGCGGGCGTTTGCCTGACGACATCGTGGCCGTTAATTAAAATCTGGCCACTATCAGGCATTTCCAGCCCTGAAATTAACCGTAGCGTGGTGGTTTTGCCGGCACCCGTCGGCCCCAGTAAAACCACGAATGAACCATCAGGCACGGTCATGGTCACCGCGTCGAGGGCTTTTTGGGCACCAAAGGATTTGGATATATTTTGCAAGCTGACTTCAGCCATGATCCAGCACCTTCCTGTTGGCTTTTGATAACAACGCCCCCCCGGTCGTTTCATCAAAAAGGGTAATGGTGCGCGGATCGAAATCCAATCCGACTGCCTCACCAACATTGACGATCTGGTTGGCAGGTACGCGTGCTTTCAGCACACCGCTGGCAGTCTCCGCTGTGACAATCTGGGTGGTGCCGAGATATTCAGTTGCAATCACCTTGGCGCGAAATCTACTGTTTGGATTTAACGATACATGCTCAGGACGCACGCCAAAAACCAGATTTCCCGACGCACCCTGCAATTGGGCGGGAACGTCAAAAAGCTGACCGCCCAGCAAAACATTTGTGTCCCCCGGGCTCACTGTGCCATGGAATTTGAGAAAATTCATACTGGGGGAGCCGATAAAATCAGCAACAAAAAGGCTGGCGGGCCAATCATAAATTTCTTGCGGGATGCCGAATTGCTCAACGCTTCCGTGGTTCATTACCACGATTTTATCACCCATTTTCATGGCTTCAAGCTGATCATGCGTCACGTAAACCGTGGTCGCCCCCATCTGATCATGCAAGGTGCGCAACTCTTGTGACATATGTTCACGAAATTCGGCATCCAGCGCACCGAGCGGTTCATCCATCAAAAAAGCCGCGGGCTCGCGGACGATTGCACGCCCAAGGGCTACGCGTTGGCGATCACCGCCCGAAAGTCCGCCTACAGATTTGTTGAGAATGTCCTCAATGCCCAAAATTGCGGCAACCTCGGCAACCTTGGATTTGATTTCTGCTTTGGGCATACCCTGGCTTTTAAGCGGATAGCTGATATTTTGCCGAACGTTGAGATGGGGATAAAGCGCAAACATCTGGAATACAAATGCAATATCGCGCTGAGCTGCGCGCTTCTGGCTGACCTCCTCACCGTTGATAAAGACTTCGCCCGACGTCGGCAGCTCCAGGCCTGCAATCATGCGCAAGGTTGTTGTCTTGCCGCAACCAGAAGGGCCAAGCAACATGAAAAATTCACCGTCTTCAATCGTAAAGCTGGAAGATTGTACGGCAGTAAAATTGCCAAAATCCTTACGAAGATTTTTAATGATTATCTGCGCCATGGGTTATTCCTGAAAATGGCTGACGATGATAAACATCACCGTACCGATTAGCGTGACCATGAAGGAATAGGTATATGCCACCAGCCAGAAAGGCTGCATCAACATAAAAACACCCAGTGCAATCAGGAGGGACGCCAACATTTCCCATGAGCCGCGCCGAAACCGCAGCAGGCCTTCGATGAAACCGCTCATTTGCGCACCGCCCCGAATGTGATTCCACGCAATAGGTGTTTGCGCAGGAAGATGGTGAAGATCATGACCGGAAGCAGAAAGATCGTCGTCCCGGCAGCAACGGCGGGCCAGTCTTGTCCGCCAACGCCAATGATGGTCGGAATGAAGGGTGGTGCTGTTTGTGCTTCACCGGAAGTGAGAAGAACCGCAAACGCGTATTCGTTCCAGGCAAAAATCAGGCAGAAAATGGCCGTAGAAGCAATACCTGTAGCCGCTTGCGGCAACACAACTTTGTAGAATGCCTGAAAGCGGGTGTAGCCATCGATGAGTGCTGCTTCCTCATATTCCAGCGGTATTTCGTCGATAAACCCCTTGAGCAACCACACCGACAACGACAGGTTGACAGCGGTATAGAGCAGGATCATTCCCAGGTAAGTATCACTCAGCCCAAGCTGGCGATACATCAGGAAAATCGGAATTGCTACAGCGATGGGCGGCATCATCCGTGTAGAGAGAATGAAAAACAACAAGTCATCTTTGATGGGAACTTTAAAGCGTGAAAAAGCATAGGCTGCGAGCGTTCCCAGAAAGATCGACAGGAAGGTGGAACCAAAACCAATGATGATCGAATTCAGGAACCTCTGGCCATAGCGCGACGGCCCGGCAATCACCATGTTCTTGTCGCGAACGATCTGCTCATACCAGTTGTTCGGCGCGGGCAAAGTGTCCTTCATATTTGGTGTGATGCGGGTCTGGGTGGTGAACAGGTTGACATAGCCTTCAAGCGTTGGCTGGAACACTATCTTGGGCGGATAGGCGATCGAATCGGAAGGCGATTTGAAGCCGGTAGCGATAATCCACAACAGCGGCATCAAGGTAACCAGTGCATAGGTAATAACCAGCAGACCGGAGATCCATTTTTGCCGCTTTGAGGGCTCAGTGACAGAAAACCCGCTCATCTTTCTTTCACCTTGTTCAGCGCTTTGACATAGATCGAAGCCAGTCCAAAGATCGTTACAAACAGGATCACCGCATAGGCTGAAGCATACCCTGTGCGCCATTTTTCAAAGGCTTCACGCTTGAGATTGATCGAGGTTAACTCTGTGATTGACCCCGGTCCGCCGCCGGTGAGTTGCACCACCAGATCGAACATCTTGAAATTTTCTATACCGCGAAACAAAACTGCCAACATCAAAAACGGCAAAACCATGGGTATGGTGATGGTCCAGAACTGCCGCCATTTGCTGGCCCGGTCACATTCGGCTGCCTCATAGATCGTGTCCGGGATCGAACGCAACCCGGCCAGGCAGATCAACATGACAAAGGGCGTCCACATCCAGGTATCGACAATGACAATAGCCCACGGTGCCAGATTAACAGACCCGATCATCGAAAAAGATGACGGATCTACACCGGAGAAAAACCCGACCACATAATTAAACAAGCCAATCTGCGGCTGATAGAGGAAGGTCCAGAAATTACCAACCACGGCGGGAGACAGCATCATCGGCAATACGATCAGCGTGGTCCAGAGATCATTTCCCTTGAATTTCTTGTTGATCAGATAGGCCAGTGCAAAGCCGATCAACACCTGAAAAAACAACGTCCAGAACAGGAAATGGGCTGTGGCCTGCATGGTTTGCCAGATATCGGGATCAGAAAGAATGCGCTCATAATTGCGCAAACCGATCCATTTCACTTCGGCATTGAAACGGTTGGCGCGGAAATTGGTGAAGCTCAACCGGATTGTCCAGATCAGCGGGAAGATATTAATGGCCAACAGCAAAAAGATGGTCGGCGCAATAAATATCCACGCGATGGCACGATCGGACAGACCTTTGACTTTTCTGGCAATATCAGGGGGGGGCATTTTGGCGATACCATCCACCGCTTTCCCGGACATAAGAGATCCTTACACGTTTTCAGGTCGCATTTGAAGGTCGGGTTACAGTTGTGATCAAATGGGACAGGGGGTTCCCTGTCCCATTTTATAGATTAGCAAACTTCGTTACCAGAGCTAAAGTTTGCCTTCATCTTCAAAGACCTCAATCCAGTCTTTGACCAGACCATCTAGCGCTTCTTTAGCAGTGCCTTGTCCGGCAATTACATAATTGTGCACGCGCTTTTGCATTGATAACAGCAATGACGCATAGGCCGGTTCCGCCCAAAAATCCTTGACGATAGCCATCGAGTTAAGGAACGCCTTATTGTAAGGTTGAGCGGTTGGAAAACCAGGGTCCTCGACCACTGCGCGCATAGCTGATGCGCCACCCATCTCGGTCCAGCGCGCCTGAATTTTAGGCTGGGCAAACCACTTGATATAAGCAAGTGCGGAATCCTTGTCCTTGGTATTGGCGACAACAGAAATGCCCTGGCCACCAAGTTGGGCAAAGTGTCCACCAGGCCCTGGTGGGTTGGCAAAATAACCTGAGCGGTCACCACCGACATTGGGGTCTGCATTGACACCAGGCCAGATGAAGGCAAAGTTCATTTGCATTGCCACCTGACCAGATTTGTAAGCATCGATATTTGCTGACATATACCAGTCTGATGAACCTGGAGGTGTACTGCTATCATATAGCGCCTTGTAGTACTCCAAACCCTTTACAGCCCCGTCCGAGTTTACAAAACCTTTCATGTCGTATGGTTTTTTCGGATTTTCATATTTAAATCCGTAATTGTAGAGGGCGTTGGTTACACCCATGGTGATGCCTTCGGAACCACGCTCGGTATAAATCGCAGCGCCGTAGACTTTTTTTCCGTCAATCTCTCGGCCCTGAAAAAATGTTCCAATGTCTTTAAGCTGAGCGAGGTCTTTCGGTACACCAAGATCGTAGCCATACTTTTTCTTGAACTCGGCCATAAGTTCAGGTCGCGAGAACCAGTCTTTGCGATAAGTCCAGCCAACCACGTCGGCGTAAGCTGGAAGCGCCCAGTAGTTAGGCGTATTTTTCGGCCATTCAGCATATCCTGTCACCGTTGCAGGAATGAAATCGCTCATTGAAATCCCGTTAGCCTTAAAGAAATCATTGAGCTTCAGGTATTGCCCGTTTTCCGCTGCACCACCGATCCACTGGCTATCGCCAATCATCAGGTCGCAGAGTTTGCCGCCGGAATTCAACTCGTTGAGCATGCGGTCGGCAAAATTGGGCCATGGCACAAATTCGAATTTCATGTCGACGCCGGATTGTTTTTCAAAGTCCTTGCTGAGTTCAACAAGTGCATTGGCCGGGTCCCATGCAGCCCAGCATAAGGTGAGAGATTTGGCAGAGGCGCTGGTGGCCGCTACACTGGTCATGGCGGCCAGAGTGGCTGCCATTAAAAATTTTGAAGCTTTCATTGGATCCTCCCAAACTTGGTTAACGGCACACAGCCGCATCCATTAACTTTTATACCCCTACAGCTATAAATGATGCACTGACTTCGAGTCAACGGTTTTTTGAGGTACGTACATCATTTTGGCATACCTAAATCAATCCAGAAAAGTTATATAGATCTACATATTTTCAGAATGAAATTCTTCAGGCATATTTTCCCGCAAGATAATTTCAACTCGAATTCTCTCCTGCGATGCCACGGAGGGCATGTGCGTGATTTTGGCCCGAAGCACCCTGATCGAACTACGCACCAGATGCCCGACATCCTGGGTAATCACGGCATCTATAGAGCCATCCACCAGACGCGCGCGGGTATATGATGTCAATTCGTGGCCAATAATGATTGTCTGCTGGGCTATGCCCAACTCATCAATCACCTGCATGGTTTTGCGAACATCATGGTTCATCAAATAGATGCCGACAAAAGGGGGCTGACTTTGCAGTGCCATTTTGATAATTTTTTCTGAACGTAACGCATCGCCATAGGTTTCCATCGACGGGCTTACTTTTAAGCGGGATGAGTATTTTTCCATAATTGTATCAAACCCAAGCCGCCGCTCCTGACTGTCACGCGACTGCATGGTTTCGGTCAGCACCAGCACAGTCCCCTGCCTCATGCCGGTAAATCGCGCCATTAACTGCCCAACCGTGCGCCCTGCAGCTTCGTTGTTTATACCCACATAATTGGCACCTTCGGCATTAGGCTGATGAGAAACAAATGCGACCACAGCCAACCCTTGAGCTTCGAGGCGTAAAATGGCGTCACGCACTTGCGGGGTTTCGGGCGCCATGATTGCCACACCGTCAATTTCATTGATTGACAGATTATCCATTTGTTCGGCAACCCGGTGCGGATCATTGGCCGGGGCACGAATTATTGACACAACTGTGCGCTCATAGGCCAAAAATCTGGCGGTCTTTGCTATCTCATTCTGGATGAGATCAATGAATTCGTCATCATGGTCCGGCAGTAAAAATACCACCTTGTATTCCTTTTTGCGCGCCAGATTTGCCGCTGACATATCGCGCACAAAATTAATTTCCCTGATCGCCCTTTGCACCCGCTCCACTGTTGCCTGCCGCACGCCTGCGCGCGTGTTCAAAACACGGTCCACCGTGGCAAGGCTCACCCCGGCAGCTTTTGCAAGATCTTTCGTTGTCGGCTTGTCCATACGCCCCTCTGTTGGTCCCGTAACTTAATTCACCTAAATGAGGTACGTCAATCATTTGTGGAGGTTGATCACTTTCAACCGATACCGGGGACATTTGCAGCGTTTATTAAAATGAACGATCGCAGCTTATTATTTGTGGCCCGCTTCTTGCTCGTGTTGATGGAAATGATCAACAACAACGCTTGAAGGGTATTGCATGACCAGTTTTGATACAGTTTCTACCGAAAACCTGAACAAACCGTCCTACGAAGAGATCCGCGATTTTGCTATTCGTCTCAAAATTCGCTTTGGTGGCAAGGCAGCTTCTACCGCTAATTACCTGGCTAAAGAGCATGAACAAGCTGGGGATTTGTGCCGCGCTGAAATGTGGCAGGTAGTTTTTTCCAGTTTAAAAGCAAACGAAGCTGCCCACAGCGTTGACGTTGACATGGTTAACCGCCTGCACTGAAACGTCGCGCCTTCGCAAACGGAAATTTAGGGGGTTTTTGCTACACTGACACTCAATTCAATGACCAGAGCCTCCATCAGAACGATGGGTTTTGCCAGTTGAATGCGGGGCGGACAGACATAGCGCCAAAAGCAGGAACAAAACCAGGATGGCTACCATATCGCTCAGCGTCTCTTCATTGCACGAGAGGCTTCAGGCGTTGCTTCACGGCACAGATGATCGCGCAGCGGCCCAACGTGCGGCCCTTTTTGCCTTTGGCATTCGCGTTGCCAGTGCAGGAATAGCCTTTGCCTCCCAGGTTTTGCTCGCCCGCTGGGTCGGTGCCTTTGAGTTTGGTATTTTTGCCTATGTCTGGGTCTGGGTGTTTATTCTTGGCTCGCTCTCAACCTGCGGCCTCAATACCTCCGTTCTTCGTTTCATTCCCGATTATCGCGAAAACTCTCAATTCAATTTGCTGCGTGGTTTCGTTACAGCCAGCCGGCTAACTGTTGTAAGCGTCTCAACTGTTCTGGCTATGGTTGGTGCCGGTCTGCTGGTAAGCATTGATGGCCTGGTCTCAGATTATTACATTGTGCCACTGATACTGGGCGCAATATGCCTGCCGATGTTTGCGCTGACTGATCTGCAGGACGGTATTTCGCGCACCTATGGCTGGATAGATCTGGCATTGGCACCGCCTTATATCGTTCGCCCGTTATTGTTGCTGGTCTTCTTTGCCATCGCCATTGCATCAGGGGCTGAAGCTTCGGGACAAACGGCGATATTGTCGATGATTGGCGCTTCATGGCTGGCTGCCATCGGCCAGACATTGCTGTTGACCAAAAGACTGGCGGGTGAAATCGAGCGGGTCAAAAAATCATACGATTACAGCTTCTGGCTTAAAATCTCGATGCCGATCATGATGGTTGATGGCTTTTACATTTTGATGACCCACACGGATATTGTGGTTCTAAATCTGTTTTTAAACCCGGAAGATATTGCGATTTACTATGCCGGGGTAAAAACAATAAGTCTGGTTTCGTTTGTTTATTTTGCCGTTGTTGCAGCACAGATGCATAAGTTTTCCTGCCTGCATGGGGACGACAAAACCGAACAACTTGATGCTTTGCTGGGGGAATCCATCACCTGGATATTCTGGCCGTCATTATTGGCCGCAGCCGTTATTTTAGCATTGGGCCTGCCGCTTTTAAGCCTGTACGGGCCTGAGTTTTCGCACGGGTTTTCGGTCATGGCCATCCTGGCTATCGGCCTTTTGGTGCGGGCGTCATTTGGGCCACTGGAGTTTGTGTTAAATGTTCTGGGCCAGCAAAAAGCCTGTGCTGTGGTTTTGTTTTCTGCCGCTGCCCTTAACATCGGGCTCAATTTTCTGTTCATCCCCTCGTATGGCCTCGAAGGTGCCGCAACCGCAACCACATTGACTGTCATCTATGTTTGCTGCGTGTTATTTATGGTGGCTAAAACCCGGCTTGGCCTTCACTCCTTTATCATCGGCAATGCCTTCAGTCTGCGACGCCAACAAAATGGGGCTTGCGCCGATGTCTGATGTCATGGTCAATTTTGCCAACAAAATACCTCAGATTACCCGTGATGCCATCACAGCATTGCGCCATGTGCCGTTTGAGGTATCGGGCGTAAAGATAGTGTCTGAACGTCTGCCAGCACGCGAAGCTCTTGCACTTTATGCACCACAGTTACGTGAACTGAACAAACGGGCTTTGGTGCCAAATCTTGTCTATGGTGCCGCTATTCTCGCTCCGGCGCTCGAACATCTCGACAAAAACTCGCAATCTCCCGACGTTATTTTAGCCTGGCAGCACCTTGGGGACGCAGCACAATCAGACCCGAAAAACAAACGCCTGGTGGGCTGGCTTGTGGTCCATCGTGTTCGCGCGATACCAGCCATAGGCCCGGCATATTTAAGAAACTGGCACCACCTGCAAAGCTATATGGGCCACCCTGTTGTCGATCGCGACGCTGGAGACAAGGCACTCTCAGCTCTTTTTCAAAATGCATTGACGCAAACAGGTGCTTCGGGGCGCTTGATGATGTCCAATGTGTCTGGTGCTGGCCCGATGTATGATGCCATATTGCGTGTTACCAGCAACGAAGATCTGCTTATTTGCGAGTTTGACCGGCATCAACGTGCCGCGATGATGTGTGAGTTTGACGGCGATGCTTATCTTAAATCTGCGTTAAGCAGCAAAAAGCGCAAGGAATATCGCCGCCTTAAAAACCGCTTGAATGATCGCGGGTGTCTGAAATTTGAAACCTTTCAGGAAGATGATGATATTTCGTCGTGGATTGACGATTTTCTGCAACTTGAAGGTGCCGGTTGGAAAGGGCGCAAACAAACTGCGTTTAACAGCCGTCAGGATTTGGCCGAATTTTTGAAAACGTCCACCACCGGTCTGGTTAAAAACAATCAGTGCAAATTGTGGCGGCTGCGTCTCGACAACCGAACACTTGCGATCACCTTCGCCCACCATGCCGGTCATCAGGCGTGGTTGAACAAAATTACATATGACGAGAATTACGCAAGGTACTCTCCCGGTGTCCTCCTGATGCTGGAGGTCACAAAGGCGCTTGGCAATGATCCTGTGATCACAGAAGTTGATTCTCTCGCCACCCCGGACCACCCGATGATCAATCGGTTGTGGCGGCAAAAAATATCGAGCACAGACATCATTATTTCGACAGCTTCACCGCCTGCAAAAACATGGTTTGTCATAACGTGTGGATTAATCAAAGCCCGCCGCAAGGTCAGGGCAAAAGCCAAATCGCTTTATTATCAATATTTGAAAGGAGCAAAAAGATGACCAATCATCTTCAGTATGACCCGCGGGACTTTAATCAAAATTACCCAACGCGCTCTTTCGCCTACACTCATGATGTGGCCAAACATCGCTTGTTTAATCTGCCGCGTTTGATTGAACTGGCAAAATCAATGGACAGGGACAGGATTGAATATAATTCCGGTGACCTTGAGCCCGGTCAAGCCTATGAAGATACGCCAAAAATTGACCTGTCGGTTGAAGAAACCATCCGCCAGATCGAGGATTGCCACGCCTGGATGGTGATTAAAAACGTCGAGCAGGATCCAGACTACAAGGCGTTTATCAAGACCTGCCTGGATCAGGTGTCCGAGCGGCTACCTGACGATGCCGAACCACTGGAAGATTTTCAGGGGTTTATTTTTATCTCATCTGCCAATTCAACCACACCGTTTCATATTGATGCCGAAGAGAATTTTTTCGTGCAGTTGCACGGCGATAAATCTTTCCACGTATTTGAAAATGATGATTGTAAGTTGGTCAGTGAAGAAGCTATGGAAATCAGCCCGAGCAAGTTTCGCAATATGAGCTACAGCCCGGAATTTGAAAACCGTGCAACCGTATATGAACTTGAAGCCGGTGACGGTATTTTTGTTCCCTACATGATGCCGCATTGGGTGCGCACCGGCGATCAATATTCTATCTCGATGGCAATCACCTGGAAAACGCCCTCTGTTTTACGCCGTAACAAAGTGCGGTTTATGAACGCGATGTTGCGACAGGCCGGATTGGCGCAGGCGGCACCGGGTAAAAAACCGTGGGCGGATGGATTAAAGGTTGCCGCCTTCAATATGGCTTTTGCGGTGATAAATCCTTTGAGAAAATCAGAGAAATCCCGCCGGATAATTCGTAAGCTGTTTTTCGGTCGCAATGCCAATTACTACTACAATGAGAAACAGGCTTGAACTCGCTGCCTTTAATTAAGCCCACGTTATTCGTCATTCCCGCGCAGGCGGGAATCTTCTACCGTCCTGGAAAATGTCGATAGAAGATCTCCGCCTGCGCGGAGATGACGAAGAAGGAAGGAATTGCCCTTCCTCAAACCTGATCTCGCAACAGCCGCCGGATGACTTTTCCGGTGGTTGTCAGGGGAAGGTGGTCGACAAATTCAATTTCGCGCGGATATTCGTGCGCCGACAATCGCTGGCGCACGTGGGCCTGAATGGAGTCGGCCATGTCATCGCTGGCCTCAAAACCCTGTTTGAGGACAATAAACACCTTGACGATTTCAGTGCGCAAAGGATCCGGTTTACCGACAGCTGCAGCCAGCGACACGGCCTCATGACCAATCAGGCAATCTTCAATTTCACCAGGGCCAATGCGATAACCCGCGCTGGTAATAACGTCATCATCGCGACCGATGAATGATATATATCCCTCAGCGTCCATCACACCCTGGTCGCCAGTTGTGAGCCAATCACCAATATATCTTTTTACTGTGGCTTCAGGGTCTTTCCAGTATTGTAAAAACATCACGGGATCGGGCCTTTTAATGGCTATTGTGCCAGCCTCGCCGGGGTCAAGCACCTCGCCGTTTTCATTGATGATTGCAACCGTGTGGCCGGGGACTGCCCGGCCAATGGCACCGGCCTTGCTGATACCGATTGCCTGACACGATGACAGGACAATATTGCATTCGGTTTGGCCGTAAAATTCGTTGATGGTAATCCCCAGCTGCGATTGCGCCCAGTCGTAAACTTCACGGCCAAGCGCTTCTCCGCCTGAGGCAATTGTTCTGAGATCAAGATCATAGCGCTTTGCAGGCTCGTCGATGATACGCAACATCTTCAATGCTGTTGGTGGAATGAACACATTGCGAACCTTGAATTCGGCCATCAGCTCAAAGGCGGTTTCAGGGCTGAATTTATCAAACCTGTAAGCCAGAACGGGCACACCGAAATGCAGCGACGGCAGCAATATGTTCAACAGGCCGCCGGCCCAGGCCCAGTCTGCCGGTGTCCAAGTTAAATCGCCATCTTGAGGAAAAAAATCATGATGATATTGTACACCGGGCAAATGGCCCAGAAGCACACGGTGGCCATGTAAAGCGCCTTTGGGTGGACCGGTGGTGCCAGACGTATAGACCATCAACGCGGGATCGTCGGGAGACGTTTCAACGGGATCAAAATCCGGCCTGAACTGACTCATCTCACGCTCTAGGTTCAGTTCATCTGGTCCGGCATCATCGATATTAAACACCTGCTCAAGCGAATTCAGCCGACCACGGATAGCCGCAATTTTTTTAGCCCCCTGATCATTGGTGATCACGATCCTAGCACCAGAATTGTTGAGGCGAAACTCCAGGGCATCAACTCCAAACAAGGATGCCAGCGGTACAACAATCGCGCCCAGTTTGTATATTGCAATGTGGCCGAAACAGGTTTGGGGACATTGCGGCAACAGCAACGCCACGCGATCACCGCGCTTAATGCCGTGGCTGCGCAAAAGATTGGCCAACCGGTTTGATTGATCTTTGAGATCAGAATAGCTGAAACGTTCAACTTCGCCGTCGGGGCGTTTGTGGATCAGGGCAATGCGGGTAGGATCTGAACGGGCCCAGCGGTCACAAATGTCTACGCCGATATTGTAGTTTGAGGGCACCTGCCAGTGAAATGCTCGCATCAGGTCGTCATAAGGCATTTTTCCAGGCAGCATATAAAACTCTCCAAAACCAAATTCAGCAGGCTTGCTAAAACAACGCCACTACCATTACGCAGAAAGGTGTCACTTACTGCCGTCTACATGATAATATAAATTATTTTTCCGGGCTGGTCCAAATCCAAGAGGCAAAAAGTATAATATGCAAGACATTGTATTCAAACTTCGCATGATTCACCGATTCTGGCGTTTTCGACTGCGTAAGGAAAAACATGAGCTTGCATTTGTGCGGTGCCTTGATCTGCGTGGCGCAACGGTTTTTGATGTGGGCGCCAACAAGGGAATATATTCTTACTGGCTTTCCCGTGCAGTTGGTCAAAACGGCCGCGTCTTTGCATTTGAACCACAACCGGAACTGCAACCACATTTAGCAAGGGTCAAAACACAGTTCAATCTGGCTAATCTGCGTGTTATCGACAAAGCCTGTTCTGATTGTTCAGGAGACGTTCAGCTGTTTCGCGATTTCAGTGGTGCCAGACATGCAAGCATTGAACAGACGCAAGATCGCTCGGAGTCCGTCGAAGTTGAAATGATTACAATTGATAGTTTTTCTAAAGATCATAATATTGAAGAGGTTGCCTTCATAAAACTTGATGTCGAAAGGCACGAATTGAAAGCCCTGATGGGTGCAGAAACTTTGCTGCGCAAAGCCCGCCCCTTGTTGCTGCTGGAATATCACTGGAGGGAAAAGGAGGGGCGTCAATTGTTTAATTTCCTTGATAAGCTCGGGTATGATGGATTTTGTTTTGCAGAAAATAGTATCTGCCATTACAGCAATCTTGAGCGGTTGAAGAAGACCGATGGGCACGGCAGTTTAGTATTCGGCCCACTTGAGTTTATGAAGCAGCATTCAACCCGGATAGCCGGGATGCCCTGGCTGCCTGAATGAACAACAATCTATTGATGATGAAACTCAATCTTTATAGGCCAAGTCTCGGGGTGTGAGAAATCTACGCTTGTTGAGCGAAAATCTCGTGAAATCAATCCGTAATTTCAATCGCTCCTAATACTTCAAAACAACTGAATTTACCCGGTTTCCCTGGGTAAACCGCAAAAAATTAATACCATATTATCCAATTCAAACTATTAGGGTTGTAGTCAATTGACATCAAAATCGAGGTGATTCGTTGTTTCTGTCCAGAGGCAAAGGAAGTGAAAATAACAGGTTGCTGTCGAACTATGCCGGCAATCTGGGCAATGCGGTCATGCGTCACGATGCCGCCATGGCCCATAAGGTTGCCCGGGTTGAAGCAGAACTTGCCAACAGTGAAAGCCTGAGCTTTATCGCCACTATGAACCATGAGCTCAGGACACCCCTGAATGCCATATTGGGATTTTCGGAAATTCTCTCAAATGCAAAAGAAAAAAATCCACCGAAGGAACTGGTGGCAGAATATGCTTCTTACATCAATGACTCAGCAGGCCATTTGCTGGCAATTGTTAATGGTATTCTGGAAATATCCAAAATTCAAAGCGGAAAGCTGTTGTTGTGTATTGAAACCGTAAATCCCCAGGATATTATCAACACCTGTGTCGCCATGCTCAGCGGGGTGGCACGCGATGCCAAGATTTCAGTCGAAACTAACATTGACGAAAACCTGCCGCAAATTCGCGCGGACCCGGTAAAACTGAGACAAATCATCCTCAACATACTTGGCAATGCGATTAAGTTTACACCTGAAGAAGGTCATATCTCGGTGTTGTGCATAAACAGTGGTGATGATCATATCAAGATAGTCATTACCGATTCTGGCGAGGGTATACCCGCCGATCTGATCCATGTTGCGCTTGAGCCATTTCGCCAGATTGAAACCGGATTTAACAGAAAATTTAATGGAACCGGTTTGGGCCTGCCAATCGCCAAAGCACTTTGCGAAGCTCATGATGGCTCGCTGGAAATTGAAAGTGCGCTCGACAGGGGAACCGAAGTGACCATTACCCTGCCTAATAAGGGTGTGAAGGAACCGGTACAATGAACGCAGCCTCAGCATCGAATAAGAGCTCAACACTCAAAGAGAATGATCCCCGGCAAATGGGCCGGATTGTTTCGGTCACAGGATCACAGGCAATTGTTTTACTCGACCCTCACGATGCCAGTAAAAGTTCTCAAAAAATTTCCAGCCCGGAGCTTGGAACCCTGCTGGCAATCAGTTCAAGCAGTTCAATAGTGTTCGGCATGGTGTCCGCGCTGAGTGTTCCTGTGCCCAGCCATGAAAGTGCTGCCAGTGAGATGCATATTGTCGAGCTTGAACTTTTAGGAGAATTGCCGCTGGATGAACACGGAGAACCATTAACATTTCGCCGGGGAGTTTCGGTTTATCCCTGTCTGGGTGATCGTGCCAGAGTAGCCACACGCGAAGAACTTAAACACGTATATTCTATCAGCACCACAAATTCAGCTGTCAGAATTGGCAGCCTGCAACAAGACAGCGCCATACCAACGATGGTGGCCGTAGACGAATTGCTTGGAAAGCATTTTGCCATATTGGGAACAACAGGTACCGGAAAATCTTGTCTTGTTGCACTCATTTTGCGGGCGATTTTAAAGGAAAACCCCCAAGCGCATATGATTTTGCTGGACCCGCACAATGAGTATTCTTCGTGTTTTGGCAATATGGCTGAAATCGTTACTCCAAATGATCTCAACCTGCCGTTCTGGCTGATGACGTTTGAAGAAACTGTTGAAGTCCTCATCGGCAATCAAAGTGACCGCGAAGAGGATGCCAGCGTTCTGGCCGAGCTCATACCTCTGGCCAAATCATACTATGCCGCCAAAAACACGCCCTCAACGTCGGGGCGTTCACGTCTGCAACGGCGCGCTACCGATAGCGGTATTTTTACCGTTGATACGCCGGTGCCCTACCGGATTTCAGATTTGATGATCCTGTTGCAGGAGAAAATGGGTGGCCTCGACCAGCGCAGTACATTGGCGCCCTACAAACGTCTCAAAACCAGGCTCGAGGCTATCACCCAAGACCCACGTTATTCTTTCATGTTTGGCAGCCTCACCGTACATGATGACATGGCAAGTGTACTGTGCCGACTGTTTAGAATACCCGTAAACGGCAAGCCCATAACAATTATTGAACTGACCGGCTTTCCCTCGGAGGTTACTAACGTTGTGGTTTCGGTTCTGTGCCGCATGACCTTTGATTTTGGATTGTGGAATGAAGGTTATGTGCCGATAACGCTGATTTGCGAAGAAGCGCACAGATATATGCCTGAGGATACCGAACTGGGGTTTGAGCCGACCAAACGCGCAATCTCCCGCATTGCCAAGGAGGGGCGGAAATATGGCGTTTCTCTTGGTATTGTAACCCAACGGCCCGCCGAACTTGATGCCACCATCCTGTCCCAGTGCAACACGGTTTTTGCCATGAGGATGACCAATGAAAAAGATCAGGAGATCGTCAAGGCGGCAATCTCTGATGCTGCAACCAGCTTGATGGAATTCATACCCTCGATGCGCGACCGTGAAGCGATTGCCTTTGGTGAAGGTCTGGCGTTGCCGGGGCGCATTCATTTTGATTCTTTGCCCGAACATGCTTTGCCCAAACGAGGTGCTGCCAGTTTTTCCGATCAGTGGACAAGGGAGATTACCAATACCGAATTCATTGAATCAGTCATAGCGCGCTGGCGGGCATCAAGCGCGCCTGAAGCCATTGCGGGTTTGACCACACAGGAATTGGAAAATTCGCATACCGATGATCACCAGGAAAATGCAGAAACAACCCCAAGCCGCACACCTGCCCAAGGCCTCGAAAATTTTGACCGCAGAGGTTCAATTGAAACTCAAACCCCGCCATCACATCATCCTGACCGGCGATCGGAAAATCTCACACTGGCGTCAAAACCCGCACCCAGTATCAGGTTAAAATCACCAGCGGAAGCATTGGGTGTGGGGGGATTTGCCCGACCTTCTTCAAATCTTGAAAATACATCAGAAAACATCCCCGAATAAGAAGACTGAGATTTAAACGTGTATTGTGAAAAGATTGACTGTGTCGTCATTGGTGCAGGTGTCGTTGGATTATCTATAGCGCGTTCACTGGCATTGCAAGGCCGCGAGGTTATGGTTCTTGAGGCTGCGGGTTTGATCGGGTCGGAAACTTCATCGCGAAACAGCGAAGTTATTCACGCTGGAATTTACTATCCGCCTGGCTCGCACAAGGCGGATTTCTGTGTAGCAGGAAAATCCGCTCTATATCATTACGTACAAGAACGCGGGCTTAATTACAGAAAATGTGGCAAGCTGATTGTCGCCACCAACCCGGACCAGGTGGAAAAACTCCAGTCGATCAAAACCAATGCAGAGCTAAACGGTGTAAATGATCTCGACGCTTTGAGCAAACAGGATGTATTGGCGCTGGAGCCGGATTGTTGTTGTGAGAGCGCCTTGTTGTCACCCTCTACCGGTATCATTGACACCCATGGTTTTATGCTGTCGTTGCAGGGAGATATTGAGACGTCTGGTGGCATGGTGGTATTGAACGCTCGTGTTGTGAGCACTCAGGCAGCTGATGGCAGGTTGGTGTTAAAGGTAGAGGCTCAAGGCGAAATTATGGCGTTGCACGCCCGCACCTTGATAAATTCCGCCGGTTTGTTTGCGCCCGAAATAGCGCGATCAATGGAAGGATTTCCTCAAACCCTGGTGCCGGACCAATTTTATGCCAAGGGCAATTATTTTTCCCTGAGCACAAAGTCGCCTTTCAATCACCTGATCTATCCGGTTCCCGACGAAAGCGCTGGCCTCGGCATCCATCTTACTCTGGATTTAAGCGGTCAGGCGCGCTTTGGGCCTGATGTGGAATGGGTTGATCATCTTGATTATGATGTTGACGGCGATCGTGCTCAAATGTTTTACCCCGCAATCCGGCGTTACTGGCCAGGATTACCTGATGGATCACTCCTGCCGGGCTATGCCGGTATTCGCCCCAAGATACAGGCACAGGGAAAACCGGCTGAAGACTTTATGATCCAGGGGCCCGCCGATCATGGCATTACCGGTCTGGTTCATTTGTTTGGCATAGAATCACCTGGCCTGACGTCGTCTTTGGCAATCGGTGACCACGTTGCAAAAATCCTCAATTAGCCTTTTTTTACTGCTAAAATTACAATTATTGATAGAATAAACTGGATATTTTAATGAAGGAGGAAATAATGACACTGTCAAAATTTTTTAAAACCTTAAGCGCCCTCACCATCGGTTCGGCAATATTTCTTGCTCCAACCCTGGCGCTTTCCCAAAGCGCGCCTGACAAGGAAGGCAAAGCTATTTTAGCCCGCCAGGGTTATATGAAACTGGTGGTTTGGGAAGCAGGACCACTATTTGGCATGGCCAAAGGAGCAATGGCCTATGACGCTGATGTGGCCAAAGCCCGGGCTGCCAACCTTAAGGCAATATCTCAATACCCGGTGGAAAACCTCTTTTTACCTGGCACTTCAAATGAAGCCAGACCGGGAAAGACCCGTGCACTTGCCTCAATCTGGAAAGACAGTGCCGGTGTGGCGAACGCTTTTAAACAATGGCGCAGTGCAATCGACGGTGTTGTTGATGCCGCAGGCAATGGTCAAAGTGAACTTGCCGCAGCCGTTGGTGCGCTGGGGAAATCCTGTGGTACCTGCCACAAACCTTTCCGCGCCAAAGCATCCTGACCTGTCCGGGGTTTCAGTAGTCTGCCAAATTTCGTAAGGGATATTTATGCGAAAAACCCTGTTTGCTGTGGGGCTTCTTGGCATTATCGGTCTTTTAGTCTTCTGGGTTTTGACGATCCCGCAGGTTATCGGGCCAAAGGAGTTGCCGGAGCAGGCAGGTGATCGCAAAAAGGGCAGGTATAATTTTTACGCTTCGGGGTGCGCGTCGTGTCATTCAGCGCCAGGTGCCAAAGGTGATGACAAGCTCAAACTTGCCGGGGGCAGGAGTTTCAAATCGCCCTTTGGGACGTTTTTTGCTCCCAACATTTCTACCCATAAAAAACAGGGCATTGGCGGCTGGACCAACATCCAGTTCGTCAATGCCGTCATGCGCGGCGTCTCCGCCGATGGCACTCATCTCTACCCTTCTTTTCCCTATATGTCTTATCAGCGCATGAAGATATCCGACGTTGTGGATATTAAAGCGTTCATGGACACATTACCGGCATCACCAAAAAACTCGTTGCCACATGACCTGCCCCTGCCCTTTCGTTGGCGCCGGGGTCTGGGATTGTGGAAATTACTGTTTATGAATTTCCAGCCATTCACGCCAGACCCCGATGTCACAGATCAGGTCAATCGGGGGGCATATCTGGTAAACGGCCCCGGTCATTGCAGTGAATGTCATACCACGCGGAATATTTTAGGCGGCCCTGTTACCGATTTGGCTTTTGCCGGTGCCCCTGAACCAAGTGGTAAGGGCACTATTCCTAACATAACTCCGCATAAGGAAGGCATTGGCAGCTGGACACAGGATGAGATTTCCACGGCTCTTAAAACCGGATTTCTGCCGGAATATGAAACCTTTGGTGGATCAATGATAGCGGTGCAGGAAAACATGTCGAAGCTGAGCAATGATGACCTGGCGGCAATTGCCGCCTACCTGAAATCACTGCCGCCCAAGCCAACGCAGCCCAAAAAGAAAATTAAAAGTTAAATCGCTATTTGGTTGTCATGGTCCAGACACCATCCCAATTTGTTGGCGGCGGTGATTTTTCGAAGGTTTCTATACGATCTTTATAAATGTCAAAAAATGTTTCAAGTGAAAGGCCTGCGGCAATCTTGCGGCAATTTTTCAGGCTGTCAGAAGCTTTTGCCCACTCCTGATTTCTATAATGCAGAAGCATCTTTGTGTTTTCTATATTCAGATCGATATAGGTTTGGTTCTGTTGATCACTGGTGGGCCCCAGCACCGTGAACACGACTTCGGGCTCTGTTTTACCCTTCACCCGGATTGAATCAAGTTCAAGGATTGCAAATGTTTCTTCCACCTGCGCTGCTGTTTTTGATCCGATAATGATGGAAACGCCGTAAGATTTTGTCTGGCCTTCCAACCGCGCCGCCAGATTGACGCTGTCTCCCAGCACGGAATAATCAAAGCGCATGTCCGAGCCAATATTTCCAACCACGCATTCGCCCGTGTTAATGCCGATGCCAACTTCCAGCGGCAAAAACGGTATCTGATTTTCTTCCGCTTCGATTTTGCGCTCGACATTGAGTTTTTCAAGCCTGACCAGCATGGAAAGTGCTGAGATACAGGCATCCTTGGCATGGGCATCATTATCAAGCGGCGCATTCCAGAACGCCATGATATTGTCGCCCATATATTTATCAATGGTGCCGCCGGTATCCATCACCGCACTGGAAAGCGGTGTCAGCAGGCGGTTTATCAAGGCGGTAAGCCCTTGAGGGTCAGACTTATAGGTTTCAGAAATTGTCGTGAACCCACGCACGTCACTGAACAGGATCGACAATTCACGGGTTTCACCGCCAAGAACGAGTTTTTCCGGGTGTTCCGCCAGTTGTTCAACCAGGTCAGGAGAAAGATACTGGCCAAAAGCGCTGCGCACCTTTGAGCGTTCCTGTTCTTCGCGGAAATAGTTGATAAACACCAGGATCAGAAATATCACCAGACTTGAAATCAGCGGATAAGCCACATCGATCAGCATGGATTGCCGGATAAACAGATACCACGACATGCCAACAAGAGCAGCGGCTATTGTGCCGCCGAGCAAAAAGACACTCAAAACCGACATCATGGGAACCAGAATGATGAGGATCAGCCCAAACAGAATGGCTACAGTAACTTCCGCTGCGATGGCAAAATTGGGCCGGGTCAAAAAGGATTTGGACAGGATTGATTCAAGTATCTGGGCATGAACCTCAACTCCGGGGATGGCGGCATCAACCGGGGTTGTTTTTATGTCGAATAATCCGATGGCAGACGTTCCCAGCAACACCAGCTTGCCGGCCAGTTTGCGCTGGTCGACGGAACCATCAAGAATGTCTTTTGCCGAAACATACCGGTCGGGATTATGCGTGTTGAAGTGCAACCACAACTGACCGTTTTGATCTGTCGGGATTTCAACCCCGCCCAGCACCACGCTGGAAATGCCGGCATCATTGGTCTTGATCAAAATGGCATTGGACCCGGTCGCCACCCGCAGCAACTCCGATGTCAATGAGGGAACAATCCTGCCTTGTGCCTTCATCACCAGCGGAATACGCCTGATGATGCCATCGCTTTCCGGCAGAATGGTGATTAGCCCACGTCCCAGAGCCGCCTTTTCCAGCTCGGACACATTGCGGCGCAGGCCGGGAAAACTGATGAGATAAGGGTTTGGGTCTTTGCCAAGCGTGGCAAAGGACGTGTAGGCGGCATTTTTCTCGTCAGCAGAAGCAAGTTTCTCATTATAGCCTGATTGGCCCAATATCACGCGCGAGCGCTTGATGGCTGCTGCAAACACCTGGTCATTGCTGGGCAGTTTCAACAGTTTTTCTTTTGTATCCCTGTCGAGAGTGCCCACTGATTTTGCAAACAACGCCGGAGACAGTCTGTCGGGTTCGGCAAACAATACGTCAAAGCCGATGGCGACACCGCCGAGCCTGGTGGTGCGCCGCACCAGTTCCGCCAGCCGGGTGCGCGGCCACGGCCATTGCCCCAGTGCCTGCAGGCTGCGTTCGTCAATATCGATGATGGTAACCGGCAAGGGGCCTTGCGGGCGCGGGTAAAGCGTTTGATAATAATCAAATACCTTGAGCCGGAATGATTCAAGTGGTGCCGGATCCCAGATGCGAAAAAAGACAAAAAATATCAGGAGTGCGAAGCCAACCAGGCGAGCAAATCCTGATCGCGTGGCAAGGTCTATTAATTTTGCTGTTATTCTCTGAAACATTACTGGCAGCGCATCTAGACCGAGACAACGCTGCTTTGACTGCCGACATCATCAAAGATGAAATTAATCGTATCACTGGCAGTTATGCCTGTTAAAGACGCAACATTTACGAAATTGACGCCACCAGCGACACCATCAGGATCAATGTTGATATCCGTGTTGCCGGAGGCATCATCAACCGCCTGGATGTAGGTTGCCTGATTGGCAACAGTAAAGTTGGCGTCGAGCAGAGCAGACACATCGAGCAGGTCATCAGCAAGGGCAAAATCGGTGATGGTATCGAAAGCCAAAGTATCAGTGAGCACAAATTTATCGCTGCCGGTGCCGCCGGTTAATGTGTTGGTGCCAAGCCCGCCTTCCAGCGTATCATTGCCAATGCCGCCGTCCAGAGTGTCGTTGCCATCACCACCGTCCAAAATATCGTTACCGCCCAACCCTGTCAGAGTATCAATACCCGCCAGTCCGGTGATCAAATCATCCCCGGCTGTTCCCGGCAGAGTATCGTTACCTGCTGTTCCGGTAATTTCATTAAAGGCTGTGACCGTTACAGAGCCTGCGCTGGTGCTGTTATTAAACAGGAAATTAACACTGTTACCTTGAGCGATGCCATTCAGGTCTGCAATGTCGACAAAATTCACGCCATTGGCAGAGCCATCACTATCGATGCGAACCAATGCCACGCCACTGGCGCCGAGTTCCCGTAACTCAATAAATTCAGCCTGAGTGCCAAGAGTGAAACTGGCGTCGAGAATATCAGACAGATTGATCACATCGTCTGTCAGGCTAAAATCAGTGACAGTGTCAAATCGCGATACGCCGTTGGTATCTTCGAAGAAGAAACTATCGTTACCAATACCGCCGGTTAAGCTGTTGGTGCCACTGCTGCCACGCAAGAGGTCACCTCCATTGCCGCCATCAAGAGTATCACCATCAGCACCGCCAACGAGGATATCATCATTGTCACCACCATTGAGGGTATCAATCCCGGCACCGCCCAGCAACACATCACCACCAGCGAGACCGTTTAAGGTATCGTTACCAGCCAGACCCTGGATCAGATCGGTTGCGGCCGAGCCGCTGATGGTCTCGCCTCCAGCGCTGCCGGTGAAGTTGGATCTGACCGGGACGGTTGCAACGGTGCCAATTTCGTCTACGATTACGTTGACGACGTTTCCGACTGCCAATCCGGTGAGACTTGCGACACCGGGGTTGGTAAAATCAATACCGTTGGCAGCGCCATCGCTATCTACCAGCACCACGCCGGTATTGACAATCTGAACAAATTCAAATGCGTTTGAATTTGTAACACCGGGGGCAAAAAATCCGGCAACATCAACTGTATCATCTGTGAGAGAGAAATCCGTCACCGTATCAAAGCTGCCGTCATTACCGAACACAAAGGTATCAAGGCCAGCACCACCGGTGAGTGTATCATTATCGGCACCGCCTTCGAGCCGGTCATTACCGCCAAGCCCGGTGAGCGTATCGATACCACCAAGCCCGCGAATATTGTCAGCCCCGGCCGTGCCGGTGAGGGTCTCAGCCGCCGCCGTGCCGAGAATTACGCCATTGCCGAAAGCTGCACCAAATATCACATAGGTTTCGCCGGAATTGGTGAGGGCATTTGGATCACCCAGTTCTGCACCAACAAGTATGTCGGCAAAGCCATCGCCATTGACATCGCCTGCCGACGACACCGAAATACCGCTTTGATCGCTTGTATCGATACCATTGATAACAAAGCCGTTGGTGCCATTGAGATTGGCAAGATCGAAACTTGCTCCAAACCCGGTGGCTGCACCAAACACCACATAGCTTGCACCGGCACTGGTAACACCATTGGGGTCGGCGGAAATTGCGCCAATGATGACATCATCAAAGCCATCACCATTCACATCTCCAGCCGACGACACTGAAATACCGCTTCGATCACTCACGGCAACCCCATCGATACGAAAACCGTTGGTACCGTTGAGAGTGGAGAGTTCAAGGGTAGCGCTAAAACCGCCTGCCTGACCAAAAATAATATAAGATTCGCCCTGGTCGAAGAGAGTAGATTCACCATATTCAGCGCCGATGATTATATCAGCAAAACCGTCGCCATTGAAGTCACCGGCTGAGGCTACCGAGCCACCGCTTTCATCACCGATATCGATGCCATTGATGGTAAAGCCGTTGGTGCCATTAAGCGTGGAGAGGTTGAGAGAGGCGGTGAAGCTCGTGTTCTTGCCAAACACCACGTAGCTTTCGCCCGATGTTGAGCTATTGGGATCAGCTTTATCTGCACCAATGATCAAATCACCTATGCCATCGCCATTGACATCACCGGCAGCTGCCACCGAAACTCCGCTGTTATCAGCGCCATTGATACCATTAAGAACAAAACCGTTGGCACCGGTAAGCCCGGAAAGATTTATACTGGCAGCAAAACCAGCGCCCGTGCCAAACACCACGTAACTTGCACCGGCACCACTTCCGGCGCTATTAGCGCCAATGATCAAATCATCAATGTTATCGCCATTGATATCACCGGCATTCGAAACTGAAATACCGCTGTTGTCACCCGCAGCTACACCATTGATAACAAAGCCATTGGTGCCGGTCAGGGTGGAGAGATCGAGGCTGGCGCTAAATCCGCCGTTTTTACCAAATACCACATAGCTTTCGCCCGATGAACCGCCACCGCCATCGCCTAAAAACGCACCGATAATCAAATCGTCAATACCGTCATCATTAATGTCACCGGCAGAAGATACAGAGCGACCGCTGCGATCGCCCGCGTCAATACCATTGAGGACAAAGCCGTTGGTACCGTTAAGGGTGGAAAGATTAAAGCTAAGATCACCGGCATTGGCCTGGCCGAATACCACATAGGTTTCCCCGGCAGAGGCCCTGCCACCGGGATCGGCAAAGCGCGCACCAATAATTAAATCGTCAATACCATCATTATTGATGTCGCCCGCTGATGATACCGAAACCCCGGCCTGATCATTTGCCGCCACGCCATTTATGACAAAGCCATTACCACCATTTAAAGTGCCAAGTTCGATTGTGGCAGACAGAGCGCCGGGAATGATGGTTCCTACCGTATCCTGCACCAGAACCTGGGCATTGCCGTTGACAAGGCGGTTGAAGGTATTGGCACCGATGGTCACCTGACCGGCAATCGACCAGCCCAGATCTTCGAAACTGACGGCGTCACCGGCGTTACCAACAACGGTGATGCTGGCAATGCCGCCACTGCGTTCAGATGTTGCGCTGAAGACATCGAGTTTGGTCAGGGCAATGGTATTATCGCCAGAGCCGGTTATATCAATGCGTTCAATTCCGGTAATGACACCATCGCCGCCAGCCGAGGTCGGGCTGAAACCTGCACCATCAAGGCGCAAGGTATCAATGCCGGTGCCGCCATCAATGCGAGCAAAGAAATCATCACTAATGGCAATAACATCATCGCCGGCACCACCACGAATAACATCAGCCCCGCCAGCGCCCACAAGCGTATCATCACCCAGCCCGCCGATTATGACATCCGCCCCGGCGGTGCCGGTGGTGTTAACCGGGGTTGAGCTTGAGCCAAAGGCTGCACCGAAGATGATGTAGCTTTCGCCGGCATCAGCAATACTGTTGGGATCTCCATAAGGTGCTCCAACAATCAGATCGTCAAAGCCATCACCATTGATGTCGCCAGCTGAGGACACCGAAGTAGCGCTCTGGTCGTTGCCGTCAATACCATTGATGACAAAGCCGTTGGTGCCGTTAAGGGAGGTAAGATTAAAGCTGGCGCCAAAACTCGCCGCCTGGCCAAACACCACATAGGTTTCACCCGAAGTGAAGCCATTTGTATCGGCTGCATATGCGTCGATAAGCAGATCGTCAAAACCATCACCATTGACGTCACCGGCTGAGGACACCGAATAGCCGCTGCGGTCTCCCGTATCAATGCCATTTATGACAAAACCGTCGGTGCCGCTAAGAGTAGAGAGATCGAAGCTGGCGCTAAAGGCTGTTGCCTTGCCGAACACGATATAGCTTTCCCCGGCGTTGCTGTTAGCGCCTGGATCGGCATCAGATGCACCAATGATCAGATCATCAAAGCCATCGCCATTGAAATCGCCCGCCGAGGATACCGAAACACCACTGCGGTCACCGGCATCAATACCATTGAGAACGAAACCATTGGTGCCGTTAAGGGTGCTGAGATCCAGGGTGACGGTAAATCCTGTCTCCTGACCAAAAATCACATAGCTGTCACCGGCGTCAGCATTAGCAGAATCTGCACGGTTGGCGCCAATGATCACATCGGCAAAACCATCGCCATTGATGTCGCCTGCTGATGATACCGAATAACCACTTGAGTCACCGGTTGCAATACCGGTGATTATAAAGCCGTTTGCGCCGGTAAGACTTGAGAGATTGAAGCTGGCGCCAAAGCTGCTTGCCTGACCAAATACCACATAGCTTTCACCGGCAGTTGCGTTGGCACCCTGGGCGGCACCATAGGCACCGATGATTATGTCATCAAAACCATCGCCATTGACATCACCGGCTGAAGATGCGGATGTGCCGCTGAAATCGTTTGCATCAACACCATTGATGACAAACCCGTTGGTGCCATTCAGTGTCGAAAGGTTGAGGCTGGCACCAAAACCTGTCGTCTGACCGAACACCACATAGGTTTCACCGGCATCACCATTGGCATTTGGATCGCCAAACGGTGCACCAATGATCAAATCATCAATGCCATCACCATTAATATCACCGGCTGAAGATACAGAAGTGCCGCTTTCATCGGTGGCACTGATACCATTGATAACAAAACCGTTGGCGCCATTAAGCGTGGAGAGATCAAAGCTGGCGCCAAACCCGCCCGCCTGACCGAAGACAACATAGGTTTCACCGGAAGCATCATTGGCATTTGGATCACCTAAAGGTGCGCCAATAATAAAATCATCAAATCCATCGCCGTTGATGTCGCCTGCCGATGATACAAAATCACCGCTTTCATCACCGGCAGTAATCCCATTAAGCACAAATCCATTGCCGCCATTGAGGGAGGAAAGTTCTATGATGGCGGTTTGCGCACCGGGGATGAGGGTGGCGACAGTATCCTGCACCAGCACTTCGGCATTGCCGTTGACAATGCGGTTGAAAGTATCGGTACCGACGGTGACCTGGCCGCTGAGAGACCAGCCCAGTTCGGCAAAGCTCACTGTGTCACCGGCATTGCCGAGAACCGTAAGCCTGGCGATGCCGCCGCTGCGTTCAGGCGATTCGTTGAAAATATCAAGCCGGGTTAACTCAATCAGATTGTCGCCTGACCCGGTGAGGTCAAGAACTTCGAAATTGCTGATGGTGCCGTTGTCAAAAGCGGCCCCAACAAATCCCGCGCCATCAATGCGCAAGGTATCAATACCGGTGCCGCCATCAAGGCTGACGAAAGTAGCATCACTGATGGCAATAATATCATCGCCAGCACCACCGCGAATAACATCAGCCCCGCCAAGGCCAACAAGCGTGTCATTGCCCAGCCCGCCGATAATGATTTCAGCTACTCCACTACCGGTGAAGTTTACCGGTGTGTTGCCTGCTCCAAAGGCTGAGCCGAAAATGATGTAACTTTTACCATCACCAACACCATAACCATACCGTGCACCAACAATTAAATCGTCAAAGCCATCACCGTTAACGTCCCCTGCCGAGGACACCGAAAACCCGGTATAATCGTTATAACCGACGCCATTAAGAGCAAAGCCGTTGGTGCTATCAAGGTTAGAGAGCTCGAGGCTGGCGGCAAAACCACTGGCCTTGCCGAACACGACATAAGATTGACCAACATAGTTATACCCACCCAGAGCGACATTGGGTGCTCCAACAATTAAATCGTCAAAGCCATCACCGTTAAAGTCCCCTGCCGAGGACACCGAAGTACCGCTAAAGTCCTCTAAATTGATACCATTAACAACAAAACCTGTTGTCCCGTTGCCGAGGGCAAGCGTGGAAAGATTGAAGCTGGCACCAAAACCCGCCGCCTGGCCGAACACCACATAGCTTGCTCCGGCATTGCTGTAGTTTGGATCAGCCCTGTTTGCACCAATGATTAAATCACCAAAACCATCGCCATTGACGTCGCCTGCGGAAGAAACCGAAAAGCCGCTTTCATCGCCAATGGCCACACCATTGAGAACAAAACCATCGGTGCCGCTGCCGAGGGCAAGCGTGGAAAGATTAAGGCTGGTGTTAAAGGCACTGGCCTTGCCGAACACCACATAGCTTTCACCGGAAAGGTTGCCATTTGGATCGGCTAATTTTGCCCCGATGATCAAATCATCAAAGCCATCGTTGTTTATGTCACCAGCTGAGGATACGGAAAAACCGCTTTGATCGTCGCCATCAATACCATTGAGAATAAAACCGTTGGCACCGTTGAGCGTCGAAAGGTCAAAGCTGGCACCAAAGCTCGCCGCCTGGCCGAAGACCACATAGGTTTCACCGGCACCGTTGATGCTGTTGGGGTTGGCTGCATACGCACCAATGATGAAATCATCAAAGCCATCGCCATTGATGTCCCCGGCTGATGATACTGACAAACCGCTGCGATCACCGGCATCGACACCGTTGATAACAAAGCCGTCAGTACCGTTGAGGGCGGACAGATTGATGCTGGCACCAAAGCCACTGGCCTGACCGAAGACCACATAGCTTTCACCGGCGTAAGCATTGACGCCATAGGTGCCGGCCTGAAAGGCTCCAACGATCACATCACTGAAGCCATCGCCATTGATGTCACCCGCCCCCGACACGGAAAACCCACTGTAATCATTGGCGTCAATACCATTGAGAACAAAGCCGTTGGTGCCGTTAAGGGTGGAAAGATTGAAGCTGAGACCAAAGCTGCCTGCCTGTCCGAACACCACGTAGCTTGCACCGGCCTGAGCATTACTGTTTGGATCGGCACCATAGGCGCCAATGATAAAGTCATCAAAACCATCACCATTGATGTCACCAGCCGAGGAAACCGAGCGACCGCTATAGTCGAAGCCATTAATACCATTGATGACAAAACCATCGGTGCCGTTAAGGGCGGAGAGTTCTATGACGGCTTCCGGTTGAGCGTTTACGGTAACAATACTGTTAGCATTTGTGGTGCCGCCCTGTCCGTCAGTGATGGCGACATTTAAAGTGCGGGTGAGGGTTGGCGTGTCTGATGAATTGGCAAAGGTGAGATTTTCTACCAGCGCTTCAATTGCTGCTGGAGTAGCTGCACCACTGTTGTTAAAGGTGACCACCAGATTGCTGGCGCCGCTGCCGCCGACAAACGTGGCAAAGACGGTGCCGCCAAAAGATACGTCGCTGCCGCTAACGCCGATCGTGCCCAGACCACTAACCCCAATGGTATCTTCGCCATTGACGAAGCCGGAGACAGTCAGGGTCCCGCCCGCAAAATCGGTGGTATCAACATCACTGACGACCACATCTGTGTCGATGATCTGGGCTGCCGCATTGACGGTATTTTCAGGAAAAGTTGCATTGTCCAGCCCGCTGAGAACCGGCGCATCATTGGCCGGGGTTATCGAGATTGTGCTTGTGGCGACGTTGGAGCCAGCAGTACCATCACTGACCACCACGTTGATGATGCGATTGGCAACATTGGGAGTGTCGCTGGTGTTGTTGTAACGGACCTGTTCGATGGCGGCTTGATAATCCGCAATTGATGCCGAGCCCGTCAACACCAAAACACCGGTCGATGCATTGTACCCGGTCGTGCTAATGCCCGCGGGCAGGTTGTCAAGAACCGAAAGGCTCTCCACCCCGTCGCCATCAGGCCGGTTGGTCAATGTTATGGTGGCGCTGGCGATATTGGTGTCGTCAACGTCCGTGATAGCTGTGTCAGTATCAGCAATGGCAACGCCGCCGGCATCTTCGACAAACGCACCGACAAAGTCCGTGCCTGACGTAGTGGAGTCATTTACATCAAGATCAAGTGCAGGTGCATCATTGACGGCAATTACATTGATCGTGCTTACGGCAATATTGGAATTATCATCACCATCATTGACCACCACATTAATGGTGCGATTGCCCGCAGTTGGATCTTGCGATGTGTTGTTGTACTGAATGCCCTGGATGATGGTTTGATAGTTTGCCAGAGAGGCCGAACCGGTAATGGTTATTGTACTGGAGCCCCCGCCTGTTATGACCAGGCCAAAGCCGGTAAGCTGTGGCGTCAGGGTTTCAACTCCACCATCAGGCGGGCTTACCAAGGTTATTGTTGCACTTTCGATATTGCTGTCATCAACATCGGTTATGGAAACATTACCGTTAGCGATGTTAACGACACCGAAGCCTTCGGTGAAAGTACTGGCAAATCCGGTGCCGCCAAGTGTGGAATCAAGATCAAGTACGGGAGCACTATTGACCGGAACCACGTTAATTGTGCTTGTCGCCGTGTCGGAATTGGCATCGCCGTCATTGACTATCACATCGATGAGGCGGTTACCCGCAGTCGGGTTTAGCGAGGTGTTGTTATATTCGATGCTTTCGATTACAGATTGATAGACGGCAAGGCTTGCCGAACCCGTGAGGGTCACCGTGCCAGTGCCATTACCGACAACTGTAAGGCCCGAAGCATTGCCCACCGTCAGGCTTTCAGCAATACCGTCAGAGGCATTGGTCAGCGTGATTGTCGCGCTCTCGATATTGGTATCATCAACATCGGTAATCAGCGTATCGACATCGGAAATGGCAACCGAACCGCCGCCTTCGCTGAAAGTCGCGGCAAATCCCCTGCCCACCGCTGCGGAATCATTAGCATCAAGATCCACAACAGGCGCATCATTGGTGGCGACAACAGTGATCGTGCTAACAGCCGTATTGGAATTGGAGCCGCCATCATTAACCACAACATTGATCGTGCGATTGCCCACGGTCGGGTTTTGCGAGCCGTTGTTATACTGGATGCTTTCAATCACCGTTTCATAGGTTGCCAGCGTTGCAGCCCCGACGATGCTTATCGAACTGGTGCCATTGCCGTTGATTGAAAGACCCAAGGCATTGGTCACCGTCAGGGTTTCAGCTGCACCATCCTGAACATTGGTCACCACAACCGTCGCGCTCTGGATGTTGGCGCTGTCAACATCAGTGATACTTGTGTCTATATCAGCGATAGCCACGGAGGCGCCACCTTCAGTGAAGGTTGCAGCAAAGCCCGTACCGGCTGTAACAGAATCATCGCCATCAAGATCAAGCACCGGCGGGATATTCACCCCGGTAACTGTCACGGTTACCGTTGCAGTAGATGCGGCGCCCTGGCTGTCCTCAATGGTGTAGGTGAAGCTGTCGGTGTCAGTTTGATTGGGGGCAAGGAAATTAAACTGGCCGTTGGGATCATAGGCAAACGTACCATCGGCATTGAGCGTCAGCAGCGCACCTGAGCCGAGCGCTATCTGGCTACCAACATTCGCTCCACCCTCAACCAGAGTGACGTCAAACGTATCGGTGATATCGATGTCTCGATCAATACCGTTGCCGTTGGCGGCAAACACATCGCCATTGAGGATAGCATTTTCAAATGCATCAACGTCATCATCATTAGCTATCGGGATATCATTGACGCCGGTAACGGTAATTGTTGCGTTGCCGGCGGCAGAAACCGCACCGTCATCATCGGTTGCGGTGAAGGTGAACACCAGCTGTTGAACAACTCCGGCAGCAAGGGGCTGCAAAGCGGCACTTGGAGTGTAGGTAAACGTACCATCATTGTTGTTCTCCACCCCGCCACCAACAGGCTGGTTTACAATATCAAAACTCACCACTGTGCCATCTGTATCAGTCGCAGAAAAATTTTGCGTTACGTCGGCACCGTCTTCAAAAGCGGCAAGCGTCACCGCACCGGCAACAGGGGCCTCATTGACAACGGGAGGCGGTGGAGGTGGAGGTGGAGGTGGAGGTGGAGGTGGAGGCGGCGGCGACGGTGGTGGCGGCGGTGGTGGTGGAGGCGGTGGCGGTGGCGGTGGCGGTGGCGCTGCTTCGGCTGAGCTTGACGTATCACCATCAAGACTGCCAGCAGTATCAGTGGAAGTTGTTGAGGTGGTATCGCCTGAAGAGCCATCGCTGGCGGGTGCCTCACCATCAGTTGGCTCTGTCCCCGTATTGCCATCGGCGGAATCTCCTGTGGCAGGATCCCCTGCTGCTGGATCGCCTGCTGCCGGATCGCCTTCGGCCGGATCACCCTCTGCCGGGTCGCCTTCGGCCGGATCACCCTCTGCTGGATCGCCTTCGGCCGGATCACCCTCTGCCGGGTCGCCTTCGGCCGGATCACCTTCAGCGCCATCGGTTTGTGAGCTGTCTGGTTGTACGGCGGGCTGGCCACTGTCCTTACGCGATTGCAGGGTGTTGAAAGCTGAGTAAACTTCAGCCTGACTTTGCTGGTCCTGGGCAAAATCAGCTGTGGTTTTGGCGAGTTCCAAAACCTGTCCACCAGCGCTGGTCAGAACCAGCTTTGTTCCGGTGTCGGTGACGTTGCCGATAATCGCGCCGGTGGTATTGTCAAAAAGAACATATTTACCGATTTTGCCATCAGGGCCGGGATCGGGGATAATGGAAAATGACACAGTGCCATCTGCCGCGATAAAGGTCGTCGGCGACGTGCCGCGAATACCCATGGTGGCCACAGGTGTCTGGACCTTCATATCGCCGGTTGGCGCAATCTGGCCGGCGACAAAAACAAATCCGCCCTGCACCAGATTTATCAGCATCGAGTTGGATGAGCCGCCGGGATCATAGACCAACTCGTTCAAAATCATGCGGGCATTGTCGGAAAGGGAGAATACTGATTCATCCAGAAACGTGACGCCCAGAGATGAGTCATCGCCGGTCTGAACAACGTCGCCCTTGAAAACTTTGGAACCAATTTTTAGCTCTACTACCGTGCCGTCAACACGGGTAGCCGTGGCGGTGCCGGAGAGACTTTCCACCTGACCAATGGGCACACCGCCTTCTGGCACACCGACCTGGGCGTATTGCCCCGGAGCCAAAGGCCCCGCCAATGCGGCAACCACATCGGCAGACAAAACAGCCCCTTGCGGCGAGACAAGATCGGCCCCTTCACCTGTGGCAAAATAATCGATAATGATGATTGTCTTGCCATCCGCACCGACAAGCACAAGATCATTGCCCGAACGAGAGAAATCAGCATTAAACAACAGCGCGGCATCAGGTATCTCAACCCTCTCGCCGCCTGCATTTATTGTTAGAGGCGGGACCGAACCAAACGCTCCGCCCCCATCAATTATTTTTGCCAACTCTAAATCCTTATCGGAATTGATCTAGAACTAAATTTTTGAAAAGTTTACACTATTTTAAATTTTTTATAAAGAGCAGAAACAGGAAAATACGTATTTTGGGATGGTTTGCTTAATCGCATTTTGATCAGGACTGAAGCTGTTTCAAAAAAAATCAAAACATGTGTTGGTTCTAGCGCTCGCGAAAAGCCTCATTGCGCACCCGTTTTACCGGTTTTAGCAAATAATCAAGGACGGTTTTGTTCCCCGTCAAGATGTCTACGGAGGCCACCATACCTGGTATTATCGGCAGTTTTTTGCCACCTTTTTCCAAAGTGCTGTTTTTTGTGCGAATGATAACGCGATAAAAGGTTTCGGAGCGCTCATCTGTTATCGTATTGGCGCTGATGCGCTCAACCTTACCTTTAAGCGCACCGTATATCGAATAATCATAAGCGGTAAGTTTCACACTCGCTGACTGGCCCTTGGTGATAAAAGCTACATCCTGTGGACGAATTTGCGCTTCGATAAGCAAGGTATCGTCAAGCGGGACAATTTCAACAACGTCTTTTCCCGGCTGAACCACAGCCCCGATAGTGGTGACGTTCAATTTGTTAACAATGCCGCGAACCGGGGCTTTTAAAGATGTTCTGAATACTCTGTCGGTGGCAGCCTTGATTGATTCTTCTACCACGGCAAGTTCAGAACGGGCGATGGAAAGACGTTCACGCGCCTGGGCACGGAAAGTGGCATGCGCCGTTTTGACCCGGTTTTCGGCTTCGAGAATACTCGATTCAATGCGTGGGATAGACGCCTGGATAATCTCGACATCACCGCCCAACTCTATCGCCTGACGCTGCAACCGCAACAGCTCGACTTCTGGAACGGCGCCCTTTTTATATAGATTTGTCGTCAAGGCCAATTCGCGCTGCAACGGCTTTTGCGTCGCCGTCAGTTTGGTCTCGCGGGCGCGTAATTCAATAAGTTCGGAGCGGCGTTGAATAAGTTGCTGCCTTAACACAGATATCTCATCGTTCAGCTTGGTCCGCCGGGCGCGAAAAGATTGTTGTTCCGACAATACGGATTGCGGAGCCTGGCTCAGTAGGACAGAATCCAGGGTCAGTTCTTCAGCACCTGTTGCCTCGGCTTCCAGCCGCGCCACTTCTGCCTGTCGCGCCCATCTGCGTTGCTTGATCTCCCCCAGTCGCGAGGCAAAACCGGTATCATCAATTTGCATGATTACCTGGTTTTTTTCGACCGTGTCGCCTTCGCGAATAAGGATTTCACTAACAATACCGCCTTCCAGAGTCTGTACAACCTGCATTTGGCTCGAAGGTATGACGCGGCCCGAGCCGGTCGTAACTTCATCGAGGACGGCCAGTTGCGCCCAAATGAGGCCAGCAAGAATTATGACGAAGATGATGGCCAGTGTCAGCCATGCAAGACTGGGCGCACGCTCAAGGTGGGCGGCTTTTATGTCGTTGGCAAAATCAAATTCATCCTGGCGCATTAAGGTTCCACCCCCCCGCCACCTGAACCAGTCTGGGCACCAAGTGATTTGTTTTTCAGGGCATTCAAAACAACATCACGCGGCCCGTCTACCACCAGTCGACCGCGTTCGATAACCAAAATCCGGTCAACCAGATTGATAAAAGATCCACGATGGGTGCAGACAATCAACGTGCGACCGCCTTTAGACCACTGGTCCAGCTGCCGGACCAGTGCTGCCTCGGTTGTCGTATCCATGGAGCCTGAAGGCTCATCAAGAAAAAGGATTTTTGGTTGCCGCAGGAGCATGCGTGCCAGAGTTACCGCATGGCGCTGGCCACCCGACAGGCCGCGCCCGCGCTCGCCAATCATCATCCCCATACCCAACGGATGATTGGCAATAAAATCTTTTACGCCTGAGATATTGACCGCTTGCGCAATCTCCTCTTCGCTGGCTGAGGGTTTGCCCAGAATGATATTGTCGCGCAAGCTGCCGGCAAACAGTTCAGGTTCCTGTGACACATAGCCAACGCCGGCTCTGAGTTCGGGAATTTCGTATTGCCGCGCATCTGTTCCATCAATCAAAATCGACCCATTGCTTGGCGCGTACAATCTGGCAATAAGTTTGCCAAGTGTGGTTTTGCCTGAGCCGACGCGGCCAATAATGCCGATGCGCTCACCCGGTGCAATTTTAAAGGAAATTCCATCCAGTGCCGCTTCCGATTCATCCGGGTAAGTGAAGGATACATTGCGGAATTCAAGTTCACCATTTTCCACAGTCAACCCGCCAGCAACTGCATGAGAGTGTTCTGTTTTAAGCTTCATGAAAGCGGTTATGCCGGCCATGGCGACAAAGGAATTCTGTGCGCGTGCAACCGTCATGGCAATGCTACCCAACGGGGCCAAGGCGCGTCCTGCGAGAATGTTAGCCGCAATCAGTGCGCCTACGGTTATTTCACCTCCCGCGACAAGAAAAACTCCCCACACGATAATCGCAATACTCACCACCTGTTGCACTAGGGCGGTGAAATGCATAGCCATTGACGCCCAGAACTTTGTCGATGAATTTGCCCGGGCAGTGGCGGCAACAGAATCTTCCCAGCGCCGTTGCATAACACTTTCGCCGCCGATGGTCTTTATCGCTTCAACCCCGATAAGGCCCTCCACCAGAATAGAATGTCGACGGGCGGCCTGTATCTGGGTAAGTTTTACCGAACGTGCGAGTGGGATTTGGGTCAACAAGGTCACTGCCAGCACAATTGGAACGGCGGCAAGTGGGACAAAAGCCAGCGGCCCGACAATCAACCAGAGGACAAAAATAAACACGCCGATAAACAAAAGATCGGTTGCAGCGACAATACTGGAAGAGGTGAAAAAATCACGCACGCTTTCAAATTCGCGGATCTGATTGGCAATGGCTCCAGCAGCGCCCGGTCGTTCTTCCATCGAAATGCCAAGGGCATGTTCATACAGCGAAGACGCAACGCGCATATCGACCCGGCGCCCGGCTAAATCCAGCACCACTGTGCGCAATTGCTTGAGTGCAATGTCGAAAAAGACAGCTAAAGACACCCCGGCCGCCAGCGCCCACAAGGTCGGGATCGCCAGATTGGGAATAACCCGGTCATACACATTCATAACAAACAGGGGCAAGGCCAGGCCGAGCAGATTAATAATCAGAGCGGCAAGAATGATCTGCATCCATGAGGGCCAGAAATCACCTACAGCTGACCACAGCCAGTGCCCGTCTTTTTCACCACCGCCGGTTTTGCGTGCAGCCGCCACTTCTTCGCGGTCATCAACAGTGACGTAAAATACATAACCGGTCGAATCTTCCTGCAATGCATCGCTCGACAAAACCTGACGGTCGTTCGATATAGAGGGAAAGATGACGGTGACATTATTATCGGCCGATTTTGAAATAACAACGCATGCATCACCGCTCTCAAACAGAACAATGAAGGGCTGAACAATGGCCGGGACCTGCGATATACGGCGGCGAACCAGACGGGCGCTTAATCCCAGTTTGGCAGCGGCTCGTGGCACAAGATCAACAGAAATTCGTCCTTGGCGAATGGGCAGGCCACTTAAAACAGAAATTCGCGAAAAGGGTTTGCCGAAATGAAGGGCTACGTATTTCAGACAGGCCAACAACGGATCTTCGTCAGGGTTTTCAATAAATGTGTCTGGCGATACCACAGGCTTTTCCAGGCTGAAATCAGAAATTCCAACTGATTCAGCGGAGAGGCCGGTTGCGTTTTCTGACTTCTCCATTTCTTACCTATAACCAGCCCGCCACCTGAGAGTGTCGGCTATTGTTTGCGCAAGGGTTCAATATTGATATTGAACACGCCCAGACTGCGCTGGGTTTTGGCCCGCAGTTGCGCTGATCCTTCTTTGGGTGCGGATACGCCCAGGCTATCAAGTAAAATTCCCATGCTGGCCAGCAATTGGTGGGCTGAAAACAAATGCACTGACCGGATGCTGGAAAGCTGAAACCGGCTGTTGAACAGGGAGCTTTCGGAATCCAGCAAATCCAGCAATGAGCGCTTGGACAACCTGTATTCCTCGAGATACGTACGTACAACGCGTTTGTTCAAATCAACCTGACGCTGCAATTCGGCCACTCGTTTTGCGCCAATAGTGTAGGCCGCCCAGGAGCGCTCCACGGCTTCTGTCACCTGACGGTTTTGCGTATCGCGCACAGCTTTAGCCTGGTACCAGCGTTCTGACAGCTCGCGCCGTTTGTTGGTTGTTATCAGGCCATCAAAAACATTCCACGACATCACCACACGCCCGGTAAGATCGTTGTCTCTACCCTGAATGCCTGATACGTCTGATCCAAAAGTGGCACTGCCTTCCAGTGCAACTTCAGGATAATAAGAGCTCGTAACTTGTTCGCGCTCAAACTTTGCCGCATCAATATCTGCTTCAGCCGCTTTGATGGCAGGATTTTGAGTCAGTCCTTTTTGCACCGCCCGGCGCTCAGAGCGAGGCAGTCCCCTGGGGAACTTCACCGGACTGGTCCGACCGGGTTTCAAGCCGACAACGCGTTTGAATTTGGCGTTGGCTTCCAATGACGACTGTTTGATTTCCGCAACGATAGCCCTGGCACCGGCAACACGTTCCAGCGTTTGATCCAGTTCACTGGCAGGCGACTTGCCGCCTTTTTTTCGCAACCGGATAAGTTTTAATATTGCTTCGTGACGATTGGCGTTTTCTTGAGAAATCTTCAGCAAAATATTTAATCGCCGGACGTCAATATAAGCCTCAACCGCACTCAAACCCAACGCTTCGGATCTTTCCAGAACGCGTAATGCGCCTGCATCGACGCGGGCTGCATTTTTATAAATGTCATTGGCGCGGTACCAGCCATCGAAAAGAATTTGGCGGATGGTCACGTTGGCCTGCTTGCGATTGCGCCAGTTGCGGTTCTGGGAACCGATCAGGCTCGACGGCCTGTCAATGCGCTGGGCACCAAAATCAGCTGTCAGATCAACACGGGGAAGCAAAGACCCCTGGGCCTGTCGCAATTGATAGTCAGAAGCTCTGCGCGCGGCCATCACGCCCTGGATTTCCGGATTATTCTGGACAGCATTGCGCACAGCATCACGCAGGGAGACGGCATGAGCCTGAGTGGCCAGCAATATAACGACTGCAGCCGCTGATACTTCAAGCAATTTCAATTCTGCTACTCCCCGATCACTGTATTTATACAGCAATTATTTTTTTCAATCAGCGGACCTGCCCACTCCCGGTAACGCTACCACGTACCGTCGGCCCAATTATTAACAATGTGTTAACATTATGCAAGCGCAATAACCTTTATATCATAGCCTGGCAAAATGGTGTGAAGCTTGGTGTGGTTTGGTAAATTTTTGGAAAATTGGTCAATTAGTTACATTAATGTCACGTCAACACTGAAATTTAGGTAGCCAACCCAGCACTTATGAGATTGAAGTGTTTTAATTGGTGCCAGGATTTTGTAAACTGGCTTTGGGAATAGTAAATAGTGGACGGAACCTGTTGATTTTTTGCACCGGGTTTGGCCAAGTTAATGAGGATAGAAACACTTGCGCTTAAATGAACGCCGGTGTTTTCAGGGGATGTCTGCCTTATATGTCTGTAAAATATGTCTGATGCGCTGATGGATGAGCGCGATTTACTGCGTGTTGAGAATTTGCGTGTTTGTTTTGAACTGCACGGCAGCCAGCTTGAAGTTGTCAAAGGGGTGAGCTTTCGGGTTCGTCCCGGCTCAATTGTTGCGCTGGTTGGTGAAAGTGGTTCGGGCAAATCTGTTATCTCCCAGTCAATTCTGGGAATATTGCCCAAAACCGGTTCGATCACGGGGGGGGAAATTCTCTTTCGTGACCCCAGGGCGCCTGATGAAATTATTGATATAGCTGCTTTAAACACTGACGGTCGTAAAATGCGCGGTCTCAGAGGCGGGCGCATTTCGATGATATTTCAAGAACCAATGACGTCGATGTCGGCGCTGCACACTATCGGCAACCAGGTAGAAGAAGCCCTGGTTCTGCACAGCGATGTGGCCCGTAAAGATCAACGCAGATTAACCGAAGAAATGCTTGCTCTGGTGGGATTTCCGGATCCTGCACGTGCGTACGACAGTTATCCGTTTGAACTTTCCGGTGGCCTGCGCCAACGCGCTATGATCGCCATGGCTTTAATTTGCCACCCCGCCCTGCTGATTGCCGATGAACCGACCACCGCACTTGATGTAACGGTGCAGGCGCAAATTCTAAAACTTCTGAAAGATCTGCAACAGCATCTCAATATGGCTGTACTGCTCATCACGCATGACCTTGGCGTGGTTGCCAATATGGCTGATGAGGTTGTGGTGATTTACCACGGCGAAATTACTGAAAGCGGCAGTGCGGAACACATATTCAACCAGCCCGGGCATCCTTATTTGCAAGCCTTGCTCAAGGCGGTACCGCATTTTGACATGAAGCCCGGTGAGCGTCTGGTATCCTTGCGCGATATAAGTGCTGAGGAGACTGCGGCTGGTGACACCGCAAGCCCCGACAAGGGCGTAATGTCATTGCAAAGCGATCAACTTGAGGCCCGCATACAGAGCAAGGGCGAAGTCCTGTTGTCTGTGCAGGGGCTGAAAAAGGTTTTCACAACTTCCAAAGGCGGGTTTTTAGGCAATAAAAACAAGAGCGAACTGGTGGCTATTGACAACGTCAGTTTTGATATCAAGCGCGGTGAATGCTTAGGCCTTGTCGGTGAAAGCGGGTGTGGCAAAACCACGGTGAGCAAAGTCATAATGCGCGCTGTTTCACCTAACGAAGGTGTCATAGAATTCAACAACGGCTCTGAAAAAACTGATATTCTCAACCTTAAAGAAGATGACCTGAAGAAGTTTCGCCCGCGCATTCAAATGATATTCCAGGATCCGTTTGGCTCGTTAAGCCCGCGGATGACGGTTGCTGACATCCTGCGCGAACCTTTGATCATTCATAATCACGGCAAGCTGGCCGAACAGATGGAAGCGATACAGGAACTTATGCGCGTCGTTGGTCTCGACCCGCGATTTTTAAATCGCTACCCGCACAGTTTTTCCGGCGGACAACGTCAGCGCATTGGTATTGCCCGCGCTCTTGCCCTTAACCCGGAACTGATCATTTGCGATGAACCGGTTTCGGCTCTGGATGTTTCTGTGCAGGCGCAAATTCTCAATTTGCTGAAAGATCTGCAATCGGGCATGGGCCTGACTTTTTTGTTTATCTCCCACAATCTGGCCGTGGTCGATTATGTGGCCGACCGGATTGCTGTTATGTGCTCAGGTCGCATTGTCGAAATTGCGCCGCGCAAATCTCTGTTTCACAATCCCATTCACCCCTATACAAGACAGCTGCTGACCGCCGTACCTTATGCCGACCTCAACCGGCCGCTAGATTTTTCCAGCCCTGAGTTGAGTGGTGCCAAAAATTCCAACAATTGGGATGCAAAATTCAGGACCGGTGAAGATGGCAGTTTGCTACGGCATATAAAAATGGGGGACGGGCATTTTGTCCTCGCCAATGAAAGCGCTGAACCATCGGAACTTCACTCATGAACGCGTTGAAACGGATCATATTCCGCAACCTGCCCACATATGTGCTTCTTGCCCTGTCTCTGATTTTTACCGGAAACGGTGCGACGGCGGCAACTCATGCAACATTAAAAGAAACACCGTCGCTGGAAGCGGCTGTCGCAGCTAAAATCCTGCCCCCGGTGGCAGAGAGATTGCCGAAAGCCCCACGCATTATAGATCTTGGCCTATCCAACCGCTCGCCGGGAAAACATGGCGGCACCCTGAAGCTGTTGATGGGCAAGCAAAAAGACATTCGCATGATGACGGTTTACGGCTATGCCCGGCTGGTTATCTACGATGAAAATCTTGATATTGTGCCGGATATTCTCGAGAGTTTTGAAGTTGAAGACAATCGCATATTCACCCTGCGTCTGCGCCCTGGTCACAGGTGGTCCGACGGAGAGCCGTTTACGTCTGAAGATTTTCGTTATTTTTGGGAAGATGTTGCCACTAACGACGCGCTTTCACGCGGAACAATGAACAAAAATCTGATGGCAAATAATAAGCCGCCGCGCTTTGAAGTTATCGATGAATTGACGGTGCGCTATACGTGGGATGCCCCCAACCCGGAATTTTTACCGGCTCTGGCGGGCACACGGCCTTTGTATATTTACCGACCTGCACATTATTTGAAGCGCTTTCATGCCAAATATGGTGACGTTGACAAGCTCAACGCCCAAGCCAAAGCCAATGGCAGTCGCGACTGGGCCGCTTACCATCGTCGCATCAGCCGCATGTATCGCCCAGAAAACCCCGATTTGCCCAGTTTGCAACCCTGGGTAAATTCGACCAAGCCCCCGGCAAATCGATTTACTTTTGTGCGCAACCCTTTCTATCATCGTGTCGATACCATAGGTCAGCAACTTCCCTATATAGACAGGGTAACGATTGATCTGGGATCGGCAAAAATAATCTCCACTAAAACCGGGGCGGGCGAATCTGATCTGCAGGCGCGTTATTTGCGGTTTGATAATTATACTTTCCTCAAGCAGGGCGAAAAACGCAACGATTACAAGGTGCGATTGTGGAGCAAGGCTATTGGCGCGCAGATTGCCCTGTTCCCAAACCTTAATGCAGAAGATAAAGTCTGGGGGCCCTTGCTGCGTGATGTACGCTTCAGGCGCGCCTTGTCTCTGGCGGTTAATCGCCGCGAAATAAACCAGGTGATTTATTACGGGCTGGCCAACGAAAGCGCCAACACCATGCTGCCCGGATTTCCCCTGTACAAGCCGGAATATCAAAATGCCTGGACGCAGTTTGATCTCAAAGCGGCCAACAAGCTGCTGGATGACATTGGATTGACCAAACGCAACGAAAACAATCTACGACTTTTACCGGACGGCACACCAGCCCAGCTGGTAGTTGAGACTGCCGGTGAGGATACCGAACAGACTGACGTTTTAGAATTAATCCGCGATAGCTGGGCCAAAATCGGCATCGAGCTCTTCACCCGGGCCTCTCAGCGTGATGTTTTTCGCGCCCGCATTCAATCGGGTCAGACATTGATGTCGGTGTGGTCAGGAGTCGAAAATGCCATTGCCAATCCAAACATGAGCCCGACCGAATTTGCGCCCACATCCGGTGAGCAGTTACAGTGGCCTTTATGGGGCAGATACGTTCAAAGTGGCGGCAAATCCGGTCAGGAAATTACGGACCCCCTGGCCCAAAAGCTCCTCGATCTCTATCAATCCTGGCGCGTTGCAAACGATGAAGAAGACCGCACTGAAATCTGGCACAAGATGTTGAAAATTTCCGCCGAGCAGGTCTATTCGATTGGTATCGTCAACCGCACCCAGCAGCCGGTTGTTGTCGCCAACAAGTTGAGAAATGTCCCCGTCAAAGGCATTTACACCTGGGAGCCGGGTGCTTATTTTGGCCAGTATATGATGGGAACTTTCTGGATTGAGGGGGCAGCCAAATGATGTTGCGGTATATTATCGGCCGAATTTTGATAATGATCCCGACATTGTTGGTGATCAGCGCTCTGGTATTCCTGATTATTGAACTTCCCCCCGGGGATTATATCGAGAGCTATATTGCTGAATTAAAAGCGCAGGGCGAATCTGTTGACCTTGCCCAGATTGAATTTCTGAGGACCGAATATGGTTTCGACAAGTCTTTGGTCGAGCGTTATCTGTTCTGGCTCTGGGGAATATTGCACGGTGATTTTGGCTATTCGTTCGAGTATCGCCTGCCGGTAAGCGAAGTTGTCGGCGACAGAATGTTCCTGACCATATTGGTTTCCTTCACCACCATTATTTTTACCTGGGCTCTGGCTTTCCCAATCGGCATTTATTCGGCCACCCACCAGTATAGCTGGGGTGATTATGGTCTCACTTTTATTGGTCTTTTAGGCTTGGCCACGCCCAATTTTCTGCTGGCTCTGGTGATGATCTACTTTGCCAACCTGTGGTTTGGCACCTCTATCGGCGGTCTTATGGATGTTAAATATCTCAATCAACCGATGAGCTGGGACAAGGCAATATCAATTCTCGAACACTTGTGGATTCCGGTGATCGTCATCGGCACCTCGGGAACAGCCGCCATGATCAGGCGCCTTCGTGCCAACCTCCTCGATGAGTTGCAAAAGCAATATGTCGTCACCGCCCGGGCCAAGGGCGTGCCGCCGGTCAGGGCTTTGCTGAAGTATCCGTTACGCTCGGCACTGAACTTCTTTATTGCCGACATTGGCTCGATGTTACCGGCGATGATTTCAGGAGCCGAGATTGTTGCGGTGGTGCTGTCGCTGGAGACCACCGGCCCGGTATTGATTGCTGCGTTGCAAAGTCAGGATATGTACCTGGCGGGATCGTTTTTGATCTTTCTGGCTTCACTGACCGTCTTTGGCGTATTAATATCCGATATCGCGCTCGCCTTCCTTGATCCGCGAATAAGGCTGCAGGGAGGTGCTATCAAATGACCGACACTCCCCTGCCGCCAGAAGGTGCGCCCATTAACCATTATGTCAATCCGGCACCGTTTGATCCCCATTCGATTGAAAAACTGACCCCGGCGCAAGAGCGTCTTTATCTTGCGTCACAATGGAAATTGATGTGGTGGAAATTCAAACGTCACCGCGTCGCTGTTGCTTCTGCCATATTTTTGGCGCTGATGTATCTGGCCATTTTTATCAGTGAGTTTCTAGCACCTTATGACCTGCAAAGCCGCAATGTGGATGCTATTTTCATGCCGCCGCAATCAATCCATCTGTTTGACAAGGGCAAATTCGTCGGTCCGTTTGTTTATGGTACCAATTACCGATTAAACATGGAAAATCTGAAACGCGAGTATAGTGAAAATCGCGATGAGGTTTACCCGCTGCGGTTTTTCTGTCGCGGCGATAAATACGACTATTGGCTCGGTGGTTCTTCCAACCTGCATCTGGTCTGCGCCGCCGAAAACAGCACCATGTTCCTGCTTGGCACTGACAGGCTCGGGCGTGATGTGTTGTCACGCATCATCATCGGCTCGCGCATATCGCTGACAATCGGCCTGCTTGGTATCTTTATTTCCTTTACTCTTGGCATCATCATCGGTGGCATGGCCGGATATTATGGCGGGCTGCTCGACCTTTTGGTCCAGCGGGTAATCGAGGTGTTGCAATCTATCCCCGCAATCCCGTTGTGGCTGGCACTGGCTGCCATCATACCGATTACCTGGAGCCCCATTCTGGTTTATTTCGGTATTACCGTCATTCTCGGCCTGCTCGACTGGACCGGGCTGGCGCGCGCCGTGCGCTCCAAGCTGTTATCGTTGCGTGAAGAAGACTATGTGGTCTCAGCCCAGCTTATGGGGGCTACTCCCAGCCGGATTATAGGACGGCATCTGGTGCCCGGTTTTATGAGCCATCTCATTGCGTCGGCTACAATTTCCATCCCGACAATGGTTTTGGGTGAAACCGCACTTTCTTTTCTCGGGCTTGGCTTGAGGCCGCCCATAACCAGTTGGGGAGTATTGCTGGCAGAAGCGCAGAATATTTCCGTTGTCGCCCTTTATCCGTGGTTGATGTTTCCCGTAGTTCCGGTAATCCTGACCATCCTCGCCTTCAATTTCTTTGGCGATGGTCTCAGGGATGCCGCAGATCCTTACAAATAAGGCGGAGCAGTTTTACACGAAAAAGCGCAGAAAGTTGATAGAAATTCCCAGCCGGTCACAATGGTGTGCACAGGGTCGAATTTGGGCAACTTTAATTGAAATGCGGCATAGTCTTACCATCTGAACCTGGTGATTATGCGGAAAGAGCAAGGTAACTCGGGTGACACATCGTATCTTTTTCATTGTTCAACACTTGTTGGGCATAGGTCATGTTATGCGCTCCAAACGCATCACCAAGGCCTTGCTGGATGCCGGTTTTGAGGTTGATATTATCCTTGGCGGCACCCAGACACCGGCAACGTTTCCCGAAGGCGCCAAATGCTTTCAGCTCAGCCCCTATAAAGCTGGCCCTGGCGGTTTTTCTGACCTTGTTGATGAAAACAACACACCCGTTGACGAAAACTACAAGCAAGATCGTCTGAAGCAGTTGCTGGCACTGCTGAAATCGCGCGCGCCCGATATTATCTTTACTGAAGCCTTTCCCTTTGCCCGCCACCAACTCGGTTTTGAGTTTTTGCCCCTGCTGGATGCAGCTCAACAAATGAACCCGAAACCATATGTCGCCTGTTCGGTGCGCGATCTTCTGCACAAAAAAGTGGCACCCGGCCGCGATGAAAGAACCGTTGAATTATTACGCCGGTACTATGATTTTGTCTTCCTTCATGCGGACCCGGATTTTGCCGATCTGGGGGGAACCTTCAGATTTGCCGATGAGATTTCAGACCTGACACATTATACCGGCCTGGTTACGCCCGACGCTGGTGAACAACGCACCGGCAAGGCTTACGATGTGGTGGTTTCGGCTGGCGGTGGTGCTGTCGGCAAGCCTTTGTTTGAAGCTGCATTACAAGCGATGCCCCTGACACGCTATGCAAAAGACAAATGGGGCTTTATCACCGGGCCCAATTTGCCCGAAGAAACCGTCAAATTGCTTGAAGATGCCGCCCGGCCAAATCTTATGGTCGAGCATTTCAGGAGTGATTTTTCCGCCATGTTGAAAGATACCAAAGTGCTGGTCTCCCAGAGTGGCTATAATACATCTTCGGATATCTTACGTGCGCGCTGCCGTTCAGTCCTGGTGCCTTATGTACGCGAAGGTCTGACCGAGCAAACCGACAGAGCCACATTGTTTGAACAACGCGGTCTCGCGGTACAACTCAGCCAGGTTGACATGACCGCCAAAACGCTTGCTGCAGCAATTGATAAAGCCGGTGAAATGGCTCCGCCTTTGTCCACTCAGATACCAAATTTAAATGGTGCTTTTGAAACGGCGAGAATTCTAAAAGAATTTATGCATGACGCCCACGGACCAGATCGCCTGACCACCCTGTCACCAGCCTAAAGCGTGCTTGCGCTCTAGCGCTATTAGGGATATCAGAATTACATCAGAAGCAATTTAAGGCAAAGATCAACGCTGTGATATTTCAACAAATGGGAATTGAATGGTGCCCCTGGCCTGACTCGAACAGGCACATCCATAGGACAACAGATTTTGAATCTGTCGCGTCTACCAATTCCGCCACAGGGGCACTGAGCTGCGATCATAGGGCCAGAATCCTCAAGGTCAATATCTCAAATTGCTTCAAACAACTTTTTTGTCGTTAAGGGCCATATGTTGCGTAGATTATATGATTGGACAATGTCGATGGCCGCCCATCGTCACGCCAGGCTGGCTTTGGCAGGTGTTGCTTTTGCCGAAAGCTCGTTTTTCCCGATCCCGCCCGACATTATTCTTATTCCCATGGTTCTGGCCAATAAAGCCAAAGCCTGGATCTATGCATCAATCTCAACAATAGCCTCAATCGTTGGTGGTTTTGCCGGCTATCTGATCGGATTTTATCTGTTTGATGCAATCGGAAAACCTCTGCTCGACCTCTATGGCTATAGTGGTGCTTTTGATGATTTTGCAGCACGCTACAACACCTATGGTGCCTGGATTGTCTTTATCGCGGGCGTAACCCCCTTTCCTTATAAAGTGATCACTATTGCCAGTGGCGTCACGGCTCTTGATCCGGTTATCTTTGGCGTCGCAAGTATTGCTGCACGGGGATTACGATTCTTTTTCGTCGCTGGCCTGCTATATTGGTTTGGCCAACCCATTCGCCGGTTTATCGAAAAATATCTCGGCCTCCTCACCATCATATTTGTGGTCATACTGGTTGCAGGCTTTGCATTAGTTAAATTTGTTTTTCCAACTTAAACTGGACAGAAGATGAGTCAAAAATCCCTAAATTCCCCCTCTTTACCCGCCATTGCAGCACTTGTTCTGGGTACGGTTACAATTGCCGGTGCCTGGTTTTTTGAACTCGTTATTGGTCTTGCCCCCTGTCCCATGTGCCTGACCCAGCGTTGGCCTTATTATATCGGATTGCCGATCCTGGCTCTGGCTTTGATAATGATCAAAAACAGCAGCAAAACTTTGAGCCAGATATTTTTGGCTGCAACGACATTACTGTTTGTTGCCGGGGCAATTTACGGCGCGTATCACTCCGGCGTTGAATGGCGTCTGTGGGAAGGGCCCGCCGGGTGCTCGGGCGGGGAAGAATTAAGTGCTAATGTGGGTAATCTGCTGCAGGAATTAAGCAGTGCCAAAGTGGTAAGCTGTGTCGATGCCGCCTGGCGTTTTCTGGGGCTTTCGCTTGCCGGTTATAATGTGATTATTTCTATCGTTATCGCAGCATTAAGCGTCATCACTTTTATGCGGCTGAAAAAAGCCTAAGGCATATGACCTGACAAGCCCTGAAGCCAGCCCGCTCCCCCGCCCAACCACCCGATAAGGATACCTTGGGGGTGGTTGGGCGGGGGAGCGGGCTGGCTTCAGGGCTTGTCAGGTCAAGGCTCAAGTTCGATATCCCAATAGAGATAATCCTGCCAGCTTTCATGCAGGTAATTGGGCGGGAAGGAGCGGCCGTTTGTGTGCAAATCATAAACTGTGGGTCTGCGGGGATGTTGCATCGGTTTCATTCTGGCAATTTCCGGCATCTGTCCGCCTTTGCGCAGATTGCACGATGAACATGCGGTTACCACATTTTCCCAGGTTGTCAGTCCGCCTTTTGAACGCGGGATCAGGTGATCAAAGGTCAATTCGTGCTTGATGCCACAATATTGACAGGTAAATCCATCGCGCAGGAACACGTTAAACCGGGTAAACGCCGGGTGCGTTGGTGGCTTTACGTAGGTTTTAAGGCTAACGACGCTTGGCAACTGAAAAGAAACTGTGGGGCTGGAAATCAAGCGTTCATACCGGCACACCGTATTGACGCGATCCAGAAACACCGCCTTGACCGCATTTTGCCATGACCACAAAGACAAGGGGTAATAACTCAACGGTCGGTAGTCGGCATTCAACACCAATGCCGGGCAGTTCTCCAGAGGCACTGCGGCCAGAATATTCACTTGAAACGCTCCTGCATCAGGGGTTTTTCAAATCCACGAGAGCGATACTATAGGCAGGTTTTGGTTTTTGTGAAGGGTGAAGGCAAAAAGAGGCGTTTGATTTTATTCTTTAAGCCATTTTCTTGCCGGGGCTTTATAGGCTTTAAACGCCGCAAGAATTGATTTTGCATCCTCACCATAAATCAGCATGTCAGCATAAGACGCCTTCATGAAACCAGCTTCGACTATCTTGTCAATCATAGCACGCAGATGATCATAGTAGCCGCCAACATTGTAGAATGCACACGGTTTGGTGTGGATGCCAAGCTGCGCCCAGGTCCATTGTTCGGTGATCTCTTCCAGTGTTCCGGCCCCACCGGGCAAGGTTAAAAACGCGTCCGACAGCTCCGACATTTTCATTTTGCGCTCATGCATGTCTTCAACAACTTCAAGCGTTGTCAGACCCTTGTGGCTGATTTCACTTTCCACCAGGTGCCGCGGCATCACCCCGGTTACTTCACCGCCAGCGTCAAGAGCTGCGTCTGCAACAATACCCATTAGGCCGACATTGCCACCGCCATAAACCAGTTCAATACCTTCTCGTGCCAACAATTCGCCGACCTCAACGGCGGCGTCCTGATAAGATGGAAGATTGCCCGGACTGGAACCGCAAAAAACACAGATACGCATAAAAGTTCCCTAAAATTCTACGGAGACAACAATTCCATAAATTACTCTGAAAGGTGTTAACGCTGTCTTTGGGTGACCTCATGGTTTATCAACATTTCGTTTTGGTATGCTGAAAATTGAAAAGTAGGTACTGTTGACCAGTTGACGCCTGAAGCGCTTATCAGTCATATTAAATCATAATGCGCTTAATTGGATTGATAACTCATCCGACCGTCATCCTCGGGCTTGACCCGAGGATCCATTCCTCTGAATTCTCAACATTAAGATAATTTCATGTTCTGGTTCAGCGCAGCGGTATGGATCCTCGGGTCAAGCCCGAGGATGACGGAAGGGGGAAAACTGGTTGAGCATGACACGCATAAGGCTCAGGATTCAAAATCATGAATAACAACAATATCTCTTCCACCATTTCTGAACTCGTCGCGCGTGGCCGAAAGGCTATGGCGGCATTCGAAAATGAGGATCAGGAAAAGATTGATGAGGCGGTGACCGCACTTGCCTGGTCGATTTATGAACCGGACCGGGCCAAAGAACTTGCCGTACAGGCCGTTGCCGATACCGGCCTGGGCGATGTTGCTTCAAAAATCACCAAAAACACCCGCAAAACATTTGGCACTCTACGCGATTTACTGCGGGTTAAAACAACCGGAATTATCGAAGAAATTCCCGAAAAAGGGCTGGTTAAATACGCCAAACCGGTGGGTGTTGTGGCAGCTATCTGCCCTTCAACCAATCCCGCCGCCACCCCGGTCAACAAAGCCATGATGGCGCTGAAAGGCGGCAATGCGGTTATTATTGCGCCCTCACCAGCTGGATACAGCACCACATTGCGCACGGTGGATCATATGCGTGCAGAACTCGGGAGATGCGGGGCACCGCTCGATCTGGTGCAAATTCTGCCCAGCCCGGTATCGAAGGAATTAACCCAAAGCTTGATGGAAGCTGTTGATCTCGTGGTGGTTACGGGATCGCAAAACAACGTGCGTCGCGCCTATTCCAGCGGCTCAGTTGCCATTGGTGTCGGTGCGGGCAACGTGCCGGTGATTATCGATAAAAGCGCTGATCTGGATGATGCGGCGGCCAAAATCTGCGCCTCCAAAATATTCGATAATTCAACCTCGTGCTCGTCTGAAAATTCACTGGTGATTGTTGATGACATTTATGAAGACGCCATTGCAGCACTAGAGCGTGCTGGCGGATATCGTGCCAGTTCAGACGACAAAGTGAAGCTGGTTGACACTTTGTGGGTGGATGGTCATCTCAACCGCCATGTGATTGCCAAGGATGCCGATGTATTTGCAACCGTTGCCGGTCTTGGTGAAGACGCAAAGACTGCAAAATTTTTCATTGTTGAACATGACGGCATCGGGGCAGATGAGCCTTTGTCAGATGAAAAACTGTCACTGGTGCTGACGGTCTATCGGGCACGCGATTTTGAGGGTGCCAAAGATAAAGTCAGACGCATTTTAGAGGTCAACGGTATTGGCCATTCCTGCGGTATCCACACCAGCGATTTGACGCATGCACGTGAACTGGCGCAGGATTTAAAAGTGGTAAGGGTTCTGGTCAATCAGGCGCATACGTTTGGCAATGGCGGCAGTTTTGACAATGGCCTCAATTTCACCCTGTCGATGGGTTGTGGCACCTGGGCCGGCAACTCGATATCGGAAAATCTCAACTATCGCAATTTCATCAACATCACCCACCTGGTGACAACAATTGCCGAAGACAAGCCGTCGGAGGAAGAATTATTCGGTGCCTATTGGGAAAAATTTGGCAAAACCGATGAGATTAGAAAGTCATAAAAACATCATAGCGTGTGGTCTTGCCGCCTATCTGGTGTGAGGGCAATTGAAGCCCCGGCATGGGGGCTGCGCGCGACGGCCATTTGAGAACCACCCGATTGGTTGCAACTTTAAGGGCTGCTTGCATAAGCTCCAGACTATCAAGGTCTGCCCCCACCAGATCGCGCAGCAGGCGCATTTCCTGTTTAACCAGTGCCGAGTTGCGCCGTGGCGGGTGCATGGGATCGACAACAATAACTTCTGCTTCAAGATCACCAAGAATATCTCTGGCGTCACCATGGATTAGTTTCATGCGTGCGGTGATGGCGGCAATCTCTGCCGGTCCTGCCAGAGCCTTTGTCAAAGCTGTGGCCAGGGCTTTGTGAACAGCTGGCGAACGCTCAATCAATGTTACTTGCGCGCCCAAAGAGGCCAGTAAAAAAGCATCGCGCCCCAGACCTGCCGTGGCATCGATAATTTTCGGGGTTCGCCCGCGCGAAAAACCCGCAGCTTTTGGCAGAGCCTGGTTGCGGCCGCCGCCAAATTTCAGGCGATGGGCAATGGCACCTGAGGTAAAATCGCAAAATAACGCTGGATTTGAAGTTTCCGGGATACTCTTAACTCCTTGAGTGTTGATTTCAGGTAATCTGAACCAGGATCATAATATCACGACCGGTGAAAACTTATGTTCTAAATAACCCACAACATAACGAAACTTTTACATTCAACTGGCTATGATGGGCTTTCGATATGGTGTCATTGACCAAAATTTGAATTGCAAGATGAATAAGTTTGGAAAAGAAACGGTAGCGTTTGATACATTCGCAGTTCAAAAGCGCATGCCTATGTCTGGCAAAACCTTTGCACCTTTTGTAAAAATTTTTGATGCGCCTTTGCAGGATAGTGAAATTGGCCGGATAGTCAGTGCTTTGTCCAGCCCCGACAGTGGTGATCTTGCGGACGAAGCTGCACAGCTTCTGCAGCGCTTTTCAGTTCTGCTCGAAGTCAATAAAACAACGGCACAATATAGCTCTCTCGATGAATTGCTGCCACGCCTGATTGACGTCATAAAGAACACCCTGAATTTCGAACGCGCAACACTGTTTCTTCATGATGATGAAACCGGCGAGTTGTTTTCGCGACTGGCCCAGGGCGACACCATCAGTGAAATCCGCATTTCAGATGATGCCGGCATTGCGGGTTGTGTTTTTACCACCGGTGAAGCGCTCGTCATTGCCGATGCCTACAACGACCCACGCTTCAATCGCGAGGTTGATGACAACACCAGCTTTCGCACTCGCAATATTCTGTGTGTGCCTTTGCGCAATAAAGATCAGAAAATCATCGGTGTAACCCAATTGTTGAACAAGGTTGAAGGCACTTTCAGTCGGGCTGATTCTCAAGCGTTGGCGACCATGACCTCACAGGTTGCAGCCGTACTTGAACATGCCCAGATGTTTGAAAAGCTAAAAATCTCACATGATAATGAATTGGCAATGCTGGAAGTTGTCAGCGAAATTTCAGGGAACATTGATCTTGACGATCTGCTTGCCAAAATAATGACAGCAACGTCAAAATTACTCTGTGCTGAACGCAGCACGCTGTTCATTCATGATGCCAGCAGTAATGAACTCTGGTCAAAAGTCGCCCAGGGAATTGACACCAAAGAAATAAGAATACCCTGTGACAGGGGAATTGCCGGAGAAACATTCACAACCGGCAAGGTGCTCAATATAGCGGATGCCCAGATTGATTTGCGATTTAACCGGGAAGTTGATCGCACGACAGGCTTTACCACCCGCAACATCCTGTGTTTCCCGATACTCAACAAGCAAGGCTCACCGATCGCTGTCATTCAGGTGTTGAACAAGATTGGCGGCAGCTTTAATTCGCTGGATGAAAAACGCCTGCATGCTTTTTCAGCCCAAGTGGCCGTCGCCCTGGAAAATGCTGCTCTTTTCCAGGATATGCGGCAGTTGAAGAATTATAATGAAGCCATCCTCAAATCTTTGAGCAATGGTGTTGTCACCCTGGACAGCAGGTTGACAATCACCAAGGTCAATGAAGCTGCCATCCGCAATATTGGCCTGCCGGAAAAACAGCTTGTCGGCAAAAAAGCGGGTGAGATATTTTCCGACAAAAACCGCTGGGTTATTGACAGTCTGGGTTATGTGGCAAAATCGGGTGGTTCTGATTACCACGCCGACACCGACTTTCTGCGCAGCGACGGCGAGGAGATTGCAGTTAATGTGACAATCGCGTCATTGGTGGATATCGATGGCACACGCCTGGGCTTTATGGTTGAAATCGAAGATATAACCGATGAAAAGCGTTTTCGCACAACCATGGCGCGCTACCTCGCCAAAGAAGTTATGGACAAGGTGTTGCACAGCGCTGACCAGCCCTTTATCGCTACCGCCCAGGAAGCAACCATGTTGTTTTCCGACATTCGCGGTTTCACCAGCATGACAGAAAACCTCGGGGCCGGGGAAACCGTGGAAATGCTCAACAATTATTTCACTGAAATGGTTGAAGTGGTTTTGCGCAATAACGGGCTCTTGGATAAGTATATTGGCGATGCCATTATGGCGGTGTTTGGCGCACCAATGTCCACTCCCGATGATGCTGATAATGCCGTTAAAGTCGCCATAGAAATGCTCCAGGCCCTGCGCCAGCTTAATCTGGTAAGGAAACAGGGTGGCAGATCGCCAATTGAAATAGGCATTGGTATCAGCACCGGAGAAGTTGTCGCCGGAAATGTCGGCTCTGAAAAGCGTATGGATTACACCGTGATTGGCGATCATGTTAATCTGGCAGCGCGGCTTGAAGATGCCAATAAATTCTTTGGAACATCGATACTGGTGAGTGAGACAACGGTTGCCAAGATGAAATCACGCAACGGTCTTCGAGAGATTGATTTCCTGCGGGTCAGAGGCAAAAACAGGCCGATAAGAGTGTATGAACCTCTGGGGTATTATCTCGAAAAAGAGCAGGCACAGATGCTTGAAGCACTGCCGCGCTTTGACGATGCAATGAAGCTTTACCGCGATCAACGCTGGAAAGAAGCAGGTGAGGGATTTGAAGAATTTCTGGCCGCTTACCCAAACGATAAAGTCGCCAGCTTATATGTATCGCGATGCGCCTTTTATCGCCAAAAACCTCCGGGAGATGACTGGGACGGTGTCTGGGACAGACGGTTTCGGTAGAGGTTTTAGTCAACAGGATAATAATTGCGATGAAGACATCAATGCTTGGCCTCAGAACAACGATCTATAAAGTCAACGATCTGGATGCTGCCAAAGAGTGGTACGCCAAGGCCTTCCAGACAGAGCCTTACTTTGACGAACCTTTTTATGTCGGATTTAATATTGCGGGATTTGAGCTTGGCCTGCTGGTTGACGACGCTCCAATTGAGAGCAAAACTACAAATGTTTTGTCTTATTGGGGGGTTGAGAACATTGCCGAGGAGGTGGCCAGATTTATCAAACTGGGTGCAAAAAAAGATACAGAGCCTGCCAATGTAGGTGGTGAAATCATGGTTGCCAGTGTTATTGACCCGTGGGGAAACGCCATTGGTTTAATCTACAATCCCGAATTCAGCCTGGAATAGTTTTTCCGCCAGATAACATTCTGATTTGAACCCGGTTTGGCAACGGTTGGAATTCCAGCTATGGTATTGCCATCAAGAAAAAAGCCTGAAGGGGAAAAGGGATCGGGCAGATGGCAGAAAAAAAACCGGCTATACAAAAAGAGACCATAACCAAATGGCAGAATATTGTTGATTTAACGGCTCGCATTGTTGACGTGCCGGCAAGTCTGGTGATGAAAACAGATGCGCCCGATCATGCCGTACTGGTATCGAGCCAAGGCGATGATAATCCCTATTTCGTTGGTCAATCGTTTGAACTCAGCCCCAAGCTGTACTGTCACGCCGTGCTTGAGGGTCGCGATGAACTTGTGGTGTGTGATGCCCATTCAGATCCAGACTGGAATGATAATGAAGACCTGAAACACGGTATGTCATTTTATATCGGTTATCCTTTGCAGTGGCCCGATGGCAGTCTGTTTGGCACCATTTGTGTGCTTGATCACTGTGAAAACAAAAAAGCGCTGCTCTATAAGGATCTGTTGAAAGAATTTCGCAGCGTTATTGAAACCGATCTGGCTTTGATGATCGAAATTCGCGAGCGCCGTAGGCTCGAGAATAGACTTCAACATTCACACGATGTTCTTGAGGTGCGCGTGGCCGAGCGTACCCGGGATTTGAGTGAGGCCAACCAGTCTTTGCGCGATGAAATTACCCGTCGTAAAAAAACCCAACAGGCACTTGGTCGACGCGAAAAAGAACTGGAAGAAGTCAATACAGCGTTGCGGGTGCTCCTGACGCAACTCGAAGCTTCGCGCGGGGAGTTTGAAAAACAGATTTTGAAACGCATCAATGATCTGGTTTTGCCGCACGTCGAGAAAATCAAACAAAGTATTCCACCTGAAGATAACCTTTTTAACTATCTCGAGTTGCTTGAAGGAAATCTACGGCAGATCACTTCGTCCTTTGCCGGTCAACTTTCGCAGGCACTGGACGGCTTGACGTCGACGGAAGTGGAGATTGCCCAACTGGTGATGAGTGGTAATTCAACCAAGGACATCGCCAATATTCTGTCGCGGGAAAAAAGCACCGTCGATTTCCATCGCAATAATATCCGCAAGAAACTCCGCATTGAAAACCGTTCGAGAGATTTGCGCACCCACCTTCTGTCGCTGCACTAATATGGGGATTTCCCCCCTATTATCCTCCTATTTTTCCAATACTGGAATTAATCAAAGCCGATGTTAGGCTTTTGAGGGAGGCTGGAGATCTGCTCCGGTCTGGATAATTGCATCTAGGAGGATACGATGGATAGAAAAGATCTTAAGCCCACACTTATAAATGGCGCCAAGGACAAAACCGCTCCGGGACTTTCCCGGCGTTCATTTTTTATGGCTGCCGGGGCTGCCGGTGTCGGGGCTGCCGCAGCGGCCACAAGTCTGGGTACAACGCCAGCTCAAGCTCAATCCACCGACTGGACACAGCCCGGCAACAACAAGCATGTCATTGAACTGCAGGGCAAAACCAGCTTTGCCGATGGTTCTGTTGGCATTGAGTATTATGGTCATTGCGCCTTCAAAATAACGTCGCCCGGGGGAGCCACAATTTTGTTTGATCCCTGGCGTGATGATCCTTCAGGCGCCTGGGGCCTGTGGTTCAAGAACAAGTTCCCCGAAACCCTGGTTGATATCACCATGTCGACGCACACACATTTCGATCATGACGCCATAGACCGGCCGCAATCGACCATGGTTCTGGACCGTATGGTGGGTAATTTTGAATTTGCCGATTTAAAAATTACCGGCTTTGCCGACAAGCATGCCTGCGTGGCGCCGGGCTGGTACAAGTGGACAGATGCGCTCAAGGAGTTTGGCGTTCGTGCCTGCCCGCCCAATAATGTCGGCCACATGGATATGGTGGTTTATCTTGTTGAAACCGGCGGCATCAGAACCTTGATCTGGGGGGACAATCGTCACAACCCGGCAGACAGCTTCTGGGATACGGTTGGCGAGGTCGATGTTTTGACCATGCCGGTTGATGGCTCTCAGCACATTCTTTCCTACGATATGGGCAATGCCATCGTTGAGCGTCTCAAGCCCAAGGTGGTCATTCCCACTCACTATCTTAACGAGACCACAACTTACACGCTATCGACACTGCAACCGGCAGATGAGTGGGTCAAAAGCCAGAAAAGCTTCAAGATGCTGGATAGCTCAACCTTAAATCTGGCCGCGACAGATGTGGCTAAAATGGATCGTGAATTTATGTATTTCGGAAGCAACGTGCAAAAAGCCTGATCCCTGTCCGCAACAATTTGGGGCCACAATCCGGTGGTCCCATTTGCATTTGTGGGGTCTTGCGACAAATTGATAGGTCACAGCTCTGGCGCGGCGGATTGTCATTGTATATCGTCTGGTAAATTTATTTCACTAATAGAAAGTCAAACCAATGATTACACTTTATGATTTTTCCCCGTCTGGAAATTCTTATCGAGCGCGCCTGTTTTTGAACCTACTGGGGCTGGAGTATGAAAATTCCCCGATTGACCTCAGGCAGGGTCAACATAAGGATGCAGAATTTTTAAAGCTCAATCCTCTGGGACAGGTGCCAACACTGGTGGATGATGGTGAAGTTATTCGCGATTCGTGCGCCATCCTGATTTACCTCAGCGATAAATACGACAGTTCCGGCAACTGGAGTGGGAAAACCGCTGAGGAAAAAGCCCATATTCAGGAGTGGTTGTCGACGGCAGCGCGCGAAATGATGTATGGACCGGCGCGCGCACGGGCGATAAAGCTCTTTGGCAGGCCATTTGACTTGCAAGAAGCTCAAAGCCTGGCCCACCAGCTTTTCACCGATGTCATGGAGCCGCACCTGCATCAAAACCAGTGGCTGGCAGCTTCGCGCCCGACCATCGCAGACATTGCCAGTTACGCCTATGTGACGGTGTCTGATGAGGGCGAAGTGTATCTTGACAATTACCCCAATATACAGCGCTGGCTCAAGGATGTGGAGGCATTGCCCGGATTTGTGCCCATGGTTCGCGCCAGCAGCTAAGCCGGGTTTCTGGCTGTGATTACCCATGAACTTGAAGCCATCACCACGCCATCATCGGTGACATGAGGTTCGAGCAAGTTACGTAAGTCCGCTTCTATCTGCTCACGTTTTTGTTCGCCCAGTTCACCGGCTTCGCGAAAAACCTCACCGGCCGGGCCAAGAGCCAGTTGAAACGCGATGGCATCTTCGATTGAATCTCCCATGCGCACGGGCGCATCCACGCGTTCAAATTCTATTCTGTCATAACCGGCCGCACGCAATTGTCCGGTTACCATATCCTGGCCTGCCATCGAAAACGGCCCGGGCCCGCAGGTGTCGGCATCTTCACCCGGCGGCGGCAGATGTTTGAGCGCAACCGCCTTGGCAGCTCCAAGCCAGGGGTTGTCTTCCATTGTGCGCCAGACAATCATCGTCAAACGGCCGTCCGGTTTCAGTGCTGTGCGCATATTTTTAAAAGCCACCACCGGGTTTTCAAAAAACATGGTGCCAAAGCGCGAAAACATCATGTCGTGAACGGGCTCAAACGTCTGTCTTTGAATATCCGCAACGACAAAGGAGATGTTTTTCACACCCTTTTCATCAGCCTCCCTGCGACCATACTCTAAAAAGCCGTCACAGCAATCCGTTGCCATCACATGACCGCCATCACCAGTGCGTTCAGCCAGCATGATCGCCGTATCGCCAAAACCCGCACCGGCATCAACAATCCTGTCACCCGAATTAACCTCAAGTTTTGGAAAAATAGCTTCGCTGTGCTGGCTCAATCCGCCCACCAGCACATGTTTGTACTTGACAAATTTTGGCACCAGCACCTCGTTCCAGAACTGCACAAACTCCGATTGATCATCGTTTTTCTGAACGCTCATCGACACTCTCCAAAATATAAAACCGAACAATTGGTTGCCGGAGTTGAAAACTTGGATCTGATCCGGTTCCTTGTCAAGATTTCAACTGATCAATTAACTGCGCCAATAATTCAATGCCGGGAAAAATTTTGTCAATTTCGATGGAAGAAATCCCCAGGCGAATATAATTTTCCGGCGCAGGTTGGCGACCAAACCATATGGTTCCCGGCTCGATAATAATGCCACTTTTCAAAGCGAGGGCGCAGAGTTCATCGGCATTAACGTTTTTCGGCCCCCGAACCCAGAAACTCGAACCGCCAGAGCGTGAAATTTCAGGTGTATAGGGAAAATAGCGCGAGAGTGCGCGACCCATTTCCATGCCGCGAGCATGATAGGTGCGGTGCAGCCTATGGACCAGCGCATCATGATGCCCCAATGACAAAAACAATGCTGTGGTACGCTGATTGTTGTTGGGGGGATGGCGAACCATGAGGCGGCGCAGCTGACGGGCTTCACGCACCAACTCGCGCGGACCGACAAGATAACCCAGACGCAAGCCGGGAAACAACGTCTTGGACAGGCTGCCGACATAGATGACGCGCCCATATTTGTCTTGCGATTTAAGTGCCGGACTGGGTTGAGCGCTGAAATTAGTGTCGAATTCATAATCGTCTTCGATAATCAGGCAATCAAATTTCTCAGCCGCTTCAAGTAATTCCCGTCGCCGCTCCGGTGGCATGATTACCGTCGTTGGCGCCTGATAGCTCGGTGTTGTGAATATGATGTTGCAGTTTTGAAATGCAGGTCCCAGAGTTAATCCGTGCTCATCAACATCGAGAAACTCCAATCTGCTGGATTTGAGGCGAAAAATATTTCGGGCATCGGGGTATCCGGGCTCTTCAAAACCCACAGTCGTTTCCGGCGACACCAGAAGACTGGCCAGCAAGTAAAGTGCATTTTGCGTGCCTAAAGTCACCAGAATTTCGTCATGATCAGCCAGAATACCGCGTCTGGGCAGAATATGAGTTCTGATTTGTTCGATCAGCATTTCATCATCGCTGCCGTATGCATCAGCCGTGGAAATATCAAGCCATCTTTTGCCCAGCACCTGACGTGAACACTCGCGCCATTCGGCAATGGGGAATAATCCCGGATCAACCTGCCCGCTGATAAATGGATAAGGATACTCGCGCCAGTCTTTTGGTTTGGAAATATTGTCCTGTTCGCTCGGCCTCACGCGAAATCGACTGGACCAATCTATCGTACTTTCATCGTCGATTTTGGTAACGTGATCACCTGGTGCCGGAATAATCCGGCCTTCGAGGATTTTACCGTTGACGTAGTATCCGCTGCGTTCATGTGCCACCAGATAACCATCATCAAGCAGGCCCTGATAGGCCAAAACCACGGTATTGCGCGAAACACCCATGTTTTGAGCCATTTTTCGACTGGAAGGTACGCGTTCGTTAGCCGGAAGATGTCCGGTTAAAATAGCTGAAACCAGCACCTGACGTATTTCGGTCTGCAAATTAATACGTCCCGAGCGGCTTAATTGAAAGAGTGAATCACGCATATTTTGGTCTCAAGTTATAGCTATATCTGGCCCTACTATGAGACTGGAAAAACACTAGGGTCAAGTTTGATTTATGGTAAGGTGCAACAATATTTACGCTGTTCCTTAAGAAGGAGAGATTTTGATGGATGATCTGTCATTTCCCAATTCGTTGGAAGAACACTGGATGCCGTTTACGGCAAATCGCGAGTTCAAGAAAGACCCCCGCCTGGTGGTAAAAAGTTCAGGCGTTCATCTTTGGGATCATCGCGGCGGTCAAATACTGGATGGATCATCCGGTCTGTTTTGCGTGCCCGCCGGTCATGGCCGTACAGAAATAGCCGATGCAGTGCATGCCCAGTTGCTCAGCAATGATTATGCCGCTCCCTTCCAAGTTTCCCATCCAGGCTCGTTTGAGCTGGCCCGCAAGATTGCTGCCATCACGCCTGAAGATATCAACCATGTGTTTTTCACAAATTCAGGCTCGGAATCGATTGATACGGCCTTGAAAATTGTCATGGCCTATCATCGCGCCCGTGGCGAAGGACAACGCACCCGCTTTGTCTCGCGTGACCGCGCTTATCACGGTGTAAATATGGGTGGGGTTTCGCTGGCCGGCATGGTGAAAAACCGCGAAACCTTTACCAGTGTGATGCCTAATGTTGTGTGCCTGCGCCATACTATGAGCGGCGATGAGCCCTATTTGCGCGGGCAACCTGAAAAAGGCGTCGAACTTGCTGATGATCTCGAACGTTTCGCCCAGACCTATGGTGGCAGCACAATTGCAGCATGTTTTGTTGAGCCGATTGCCGGTTCTACCGGGTGTCTGGTGCCGCCAAAAGGATATCTCGAGCGCTTGCGTGAAATTTGCGATGCCCACGGTATTTTGCTGGTGTTTGATGAAGTGATTACTGGATTTGGCCGCCTTGGCACACCATTCGCCGCTGACGCCTTTGGTGTTGTTCCCGATATCATGACTATGGCCAAAGCCCTGACCAACGGCTGTCAGCCCATGGGAGCAGTTGGCGTCAAGGATATGGTTTACGAAACCGTGACCGAAGCTTCGCCGCAAAGTGCCATTGAGTTTTTCCATGGCTATACATATTCAGGTCATCCCGCCGCCTGTGCCGCTGGCATTGCCACGCAGGATATCTACAAAAACGAAGGATTGTTTGATAAAGCAGCCAAGCTTTCCGAATATTTCCTCGACAAGATGTTTGAGCTCGAAAGCCTCGACAAAATCGTTGGCATCAGAGGCTATGGCCTGATGGCTGGTATTGATCTTAAACCTGAAGGTGCACCCGGTGCATTTGGCACGGCATTGCAGAAAGAGCTGTTCTGGAATGGCCTCCATGTGAAGTTCACCGGAGATACCGGCATTCTTGCACCGCAGTTTATTGCCACGCGGGAAAATGTTGACAGTATGGTCGATATTTTGCGCGAGTCCTTGACCTAAAGCCAGTGACTAGATCAGGTGCCATTGCAGTCATTGGGGCCGGAATTGTAGGGGTATCGTGCGCTCTACATCTGCAACGCGCCGGTTTTAACGTAACCCTGGTTGATCGTCTCGAACCCGGTGACGCCACTTCGTTCGGCAATGCCGGCGTGTTGGCGTCACACGGTATGGTACCAGCGGCAACACCGGGGATTGTTGCCAAAATCCCCAAAATGCTGCTCGATCCCATGGGGCCACTGTCGCTGCGCTGGCCTTATGCTGCGCGTATGTTGCCGTGGTTCTGGCAGTTTTTGCGCAATGCTTCGCCCGACAGAATTGAGCACATATCAAATGCCCTTGCCTTGTTGACGCTTGATACAGTTGAGCAACACTTGGATTTGGCCAAAGGTACAGCTGCTGAAAAACTGATAAAGCCAGCGCCAACACTTAACCTTTATCGCGATGAAGCTGCCTACAATGCCGATGAATACGGTTGGAAAATTCGCCGCAAACATAATGCCCGCACGACCATAATTCAGGGAAAGATGCTGGCGGATTATGACCCGATACTGTCGGGTGAATTTTCGTTTGGCGTCCTGATGGAAGATTATGGTTATGTGCTTGATCCCGCATTGGTGGTAAAGGGATTGGCGCAAGGCTTTACGGCCCTTGGGGGTAAAATCCTAACCGCGGAAGTCAAAGACATCGAAATTGTAGACGGCAAGCCTCGGCGTCTGGTTCTCAGCGGCGATACACTGGAATTTACCCAGGTGGTTATTGCCGCAGGGGCGTGGTCGGCAAAGCTTGCTAAAAAGCTGGGTAGCATCGTGCCGCTGGAAGCTGAACGCGGCTATCACATAACGCTGACTGATCCCGGTATCATGCCCACCGGGCCGGTGATGGCCACCTTCGGCAAGTTTATCGCAACGCCCATGTCGATGGGGCTGCGGTTGGCCGGACTGGTTGAATTTGGCAAACTTGATGCACCACCCGATTATGCCCGCGCCGAGACCTTTTTAAAACACGCAAAAACCCTGTTTCCGGGCGTTCAGACAAAAGAATATACCATGTGGATGGGACAGCGGCCAACACTGCCTGACAGCCTGCCGGTGATTGGCGGCTCACCCCATTTCGACAATGTTTATTTCGCCTTCGGCCACCAGCATCTTGGCCTCACCATAGGACCCAAGACCGGTAGGCTGATAGCCGATCTGATAGCGGGCAGAAAACCCAATATAGATTTATCCCCCTTTCGCGTTGATCGGTTTTAGAGTATCGATACTGTGGTATAAGAGCTTCAGCGATTACAAAAACATAGTGATACGATGTCTGTGCACGATAAAAATGATGGAAACAACGAAGCTCAGGACACCCCTGACTTTGATGATGATTTTCAGGGCAAACTGGATGATCTGTTTGTCTGGCGTCGTGATGTGCGTAATTTTCGAACCGATCCAGTCTCCGATGAACTAATTGACGAATTACTGGATGCAGCCGCATTAGCGCCTTCAGTAGGCAATTCTCAACCGTGGCGCTTTGTCAGTGTGGAACAAGATGAGCGGCGCGAACAAATACGCGGTATTTTTGCTAGCTGTAATCGCGAAGCACTGGAAGATTATCGCGGCGAAAAGGCCAAGCTTTATGCCTCCCTCAAGTTAGCTGGCCTAAAGCAGGCCCCGGTTCATCTGGCAGTTTTTGTTGATACATCAACACAAACCGGATCAGGGCTTGGCCGCAAAACCATGCCGGAAACTTTGCAATACTCCACCGTGCTGGCGGTTCATACCCTGTGGCTGGCTGCGCGCGCCCGCGGCATTGGTGTCGGCTGGGTGTCGATCCTTGACCCTGAAGAAGTACGCGCGGTGTTGGATGTTCCCGACAGCTGGGAACTGGTTGGGTACTTGTGTGTGGGTTATCCTGTAGAGGAACACGCTGTGCCCGAACTGGTACGCCAGGGCTGGCAGGACCGCGATAATGCTGCGCGCATTTTGCACAAGCGTTAAAAGATAATTCCATAAAATCCGACAACAACAGCCAGGATCAGTAGGCCAGTGATGTAAAGGCGCAAAGCCATTTTGATATCCTTATGATCAATTTTTTTGCGCCCGTTTTGATTTATCCAGGGCTCATTATCTGATTTCTCCTCGTAGGTACGTGGCCCTGAAAGCGCAATATCAAGCCCGCCCGCCATGGCAGCTTCGGGCCATCCGGCATTGGGAGAACGATGTTTTGCAGCATCTTTGCCAATAGCGCTCCAGGCGTATTTTGCTGCCCCGACACCATGAATAAAAGCGATGGCGATAACACAAAGTATTGCCGTAATTCTCGACGCTAGGAGGTTGACAAGATCATCGAGGCGGGCTGTGGCTTTGCCAAAGTCAAGGTAGCGATCGGTTTTATGGCCAATCATCGAATCGGCTGTATTGATCATCTTGTAGACAATCAGACCGGGCAGTCCGGCAACGAGATACCAGAATGCCGGGGCAACCACACCGTCGGAAAAATTTTCAGCCAGACTTTCAATTGCCGCACGCGCAACACCAGCTTGATCAAGGGTTTTCGGGTTGCGACCAACAATCTGCGCCACCGCCTCACGCGCTTCACTCAAATCAGCATTTTCAAGCTTTACGGCGACGCGAGCCACATGATCATAAAGACTGCGGCCCGACAAAAAGATCGCCACCACGACGGCTTCAATACCCCAGGACAAAGTCAGTCCTTCAATAAAAAATTGCAATAATAACCCAAAGGCTGACCCAAGAATTATGAGAAAAATCAGTGCATACACGCCTTTTTGCTGCCGCTGCGTTTGGTCATCCGTTGAGATGTTAAAGCGCTCATCCAGTTTGCTGATAACATAACCTATCCACACCACCGGATGAGATACCTTGCGCCAAAGCCAGTCGGGGTCGCCGATGATTGTATCTATTATCAGGGCTAAAAACAGAGTTGAAAAATGAAAACTCATGACAATGAGGCTTTTGGACGGTAATCGATAATATGTGCAAACGAGCCCATGACGCACCCGCGCCTGTGCCCCATGGCACCAAGAGAACTTCCGGTTGCATCAACTGCTTCAAACAAACGACCACCTTCTTGCTGTGTCGTTACCCTGGCATAATGAAATTCGTGCGCTGATAATTCCTGCGACCATGGGGTGTCACTGTCACAAGGTGTAAGCCTGCGATAGCCCAGATGCAGCTTGCGCTCGGCAAAGCTGGTGCTGACCGGTAACAATCCAGCCATGGCATAACCAACGCCTTGTGCATCTGTCAAACCTTCGCCTAAAACCATATAGCCGCCACACTCACCATAGATCAGCACGTTTGAATTTGCCGCCTCGCGCAGACCATCGAGAAAAATCTCATTGGCACCAAGGCGACCGGCATGAAGTTCGGGATAGCCGCCGGGCAGAAAAACTGCATCGCTGTCTTTGGCAGGAGCCTCATTGGCAAGGGGCGAGAAAAAGGAAATCCCGGCCCCGGCACTTCGCCAGTGTTGCAAAAAATGCGGGTAGGTGAATTCAAAGGCTATGTCGCGGGCAATAGCAATATTCTGCCCCAGTGGCGGCAGGGAATTATTGCAGGGTTCAAGTGGCCCCGGTTTTAATGGCTGTGCCAACTTAACCAACAGATCAAGATCGAGATTTTCACTAATGTGCGCTGCCACGCTGGCAACAAAATCCTCAAGGTTTTCATGTTCGCCAGCCTGCACAAGGCCAAGATGGCGATGGGGCAAACTGAGGGCATCATCGCGCCGAAGCGCCCCAATCACTGGAATTTCAAGCGGAGCCAGTGCCTCGCGCAGCATTTTTTCGTGGGCAGCGCTGCCGACGGAATTGAGGATAATTCCGGCAATTTGGCATTTCTGACGATGGCTGGCAAAACCGCTGGCAACAGCGGCAATAGAGTGAGACTGCGAAGCTGCATCCATAACCAGAATAACCGGCAGATTGAGCATTTCGGCCAAATCAGCACTTGATCCGGTGCCATCACGCGCACCATCGAACAGGCCCATCATGCCTTCCACAATCAGCAGGTCATTTGTATCAGTCGCAAGGTTCGCCAACGACATCAGGGTTTGTTCTCGCATGGCCCAGGGGTCGAGGTTGAAACACCTGTTGGCACCTGCGGCGAGATGAAACCGGGGGTCGATATAATCCGGTCCAGCTTTGGCTGAGGCGACTTTGTGTCCGGCCTCAATCAGTGCTCTGATAAACCCCAGCGTCACCGTGGTCTTGCCACAGCCACTGGCTGGCGCTGCTATCAACAGGCCGCGCATCAATCCTCACCAGCGTTTCGGCCAGCGGCTTCACGCGCTTTTTCGAGCCAGTTCAATGCGGTTCTAAAGCGTACCACCTCACCAATAACAACAATTGCCGGTGGCGCTATGCCGCTTTCCTCAATCGCTTGCGGCAATTGTGCCAAAGTAGTTTCGACCACCTGCTGGCCGGGCAGGCTGGCGTCGGCCACAATGGCTGCCGGTTCATCGCCTGAGCGTCCGCCATCCAGCAATTTCCGGGCAATCTGGGGGGCGTGTTTAAGCGCCATATAGATCACCAGAACCTGCGAGCCGCGGGCAATCTGCGCCCAATCGACACCATGGGGTACCTGGCCTTGTGAATCATGACCGGTAATAAAAGTCACCGTCTGGTTGGTGTCGCGGTGGGTGACCGGAATACCGGCATAGGCCAGCCCGCCAATGCCAGCGGAAATGCCCGGGACGATGCGAAAGGGGATATTACTTTCAACCAGACTTAAAGCTTCTTCGCCGCCGCGGCCAAAGACAAAAGGATCTCCGCCCTTGAGGCGCAACACGCGTTTGTTTTCGCGTGCTAGCTCAATCAACCTCAAAGAGATATCGCGCTGTTTGGGTGAAGGCTTGCCACCGCGCTTGCCGGCATATTCGATAATTGCTCCATCGCGGGCAAATTTCAGAATTTCAGGATTGACCAGAGCATCATGAATTACCACGTCTGCGTGGCGCAAGCCATGCAGAGCCAACAGCGTCACCAGGCCCGGATTTCCGGGGCCAGCACCGGCAAGCCAGACCCAGCCCGGCTCGAAGGGTGGCATATTGTCAAAAGGATCAATCATTATGCGATTACACTACACTATATTCTCGTTTGTGACCTAGCTTTGATGATCTATAACAGTGGTTATGAGCCGCAAGCCACAACAAAAATTACGTCAGGGATGGACAACGGGGGCGTGCGCAACGGCGGCCACCCGCGCAGCTTTAACAGCCCTCATAACCGGTGAGTTTCCCGACCCGGTCACCATCACCCTGCCCAAAGGCCAGACGCCCGCATTTGCTCTTGCGCGGGAGGAAAAAAGTAAGGATTGGGCCAGCGCCAGCATCGTTAAAGATGCAGGAGATGATCCCGATGTCACCCATCAGGCATTGATTACGTCGACTGTGCGGTTCGGCGAAGCGGGCAGTGGCATCTTGTTCAAGGCGGGCCAAGGGGTGGGCATGGTAACCAAGGCCGGTTTGCCAATAGCGCCGGGACAGCCCGCCATAAACCCGGTGCCGCGCTTGATGATGGAACAGGTTATTGGGGAAATTGCACTGAAACATGGTGTCTCAGGCGATGTGGAAATTGAGATTTCTGTGGCAGACGGAGAAAAACTTGCGCTGAAAACCTGGAACCCGCGGCTGGGTATCATCGGAGGAATATCTATTCTGGGCACAACGGGAATTGTTCATCCATTTTCATGCTCAGCCTGGATACACTCCATTCACAGCGGCATTGATGTGGCGCGCGCCAATGGCTTTAACCATGTGGCCGGAGCTACCGGTTCGACGTCTGAAGCCGTGATAAAAAAGCTCTACAATCTGCCTGATTTTGCCCTGATAGACATGGGTGATTTTGCCGGTGGCATGTTGAAATATCTACGCCGAAACCCGGTGCCAAAAGTGACCATCGCCGGTGGCTTTGGCAAACTTACCAAGCTCGCACAAGGCTATCTCGATTTACATTCGGGCCGCTCTCAAGTGTCATTTGACTGGTTGGCCGATGCGGTTGAGCACGTTGGTGGAAGTCCCGAAATTCAGGAGCAGACAAGGCGGGCCAACACGGCTATGGAAGTATTGACGATGGCGGAAAAACACAAGTTACCACTGGCGCAATATGTGGCGAAAAAAGCCAGTGCAACTGCGATGGAAACCTTGCGCGATGCACCTGTTGAAGTCGAGGTGATCGTGATTGATCGCAACGGCGGGATTGTTGGCCGTGCCTACTAAAACCATCCTCATCCTAGGCGGCACGCGAGAAGCACTTGATCTGGCGGCAGCGCTAAACCCGGATTACAGAACCATCACTTCGCTTGCCGGTCGCACAAAATCGCCGAAAATGCCTGCTGGCGAATTACGTGTTGGCGGGTTTGGTGGTGCCAAGGCTCTGGCTGATTATTTGGTGTCGGAAAACATCGACATCATAGTCGATGCCACCCATCCCTTCGCCGCCACAATCTCCAGGAATACCGCCGAAGCCGCTGCATTGGCAAACATTCCTCGGATCATGCTGCAAAGGCCACCGTGGCAGGCGAGTGCGGATGATAATTGGGAAGTATTTCCTGATTTGAAGGCCGCAGCCGCAAACCTGAAGCCCAACTCGCGCTGCTTCCTGACCATCGGGCGGCAGGAACTTGGAGCTTTTAAAAATCGCGATGATGTGTGGTTTTTAGTGCGGATGATTGATGCACCTACAACGCCCCTGCCTTTGGCCCGCCACGAAGCGATTACCGGTCTGCCCCAGACAAGCGTCAGCAATGAAAAAAACCTGATACAGACACACAAGATTGACACGCTGATAACGAAAAACAGCGGTGGCAATCTGTCTGCGGCCAAACTCGAGGCTGCGCGGGAACTGGGGCTCAGAATCATGATGATCCAGCGTCCACAGGTGCCAGCGGGAGATGTAGTGGAAACGGTGGAGGCGGCGGAACGATGGCTGCTAAACCGTTAGGGTTTTACCGTGCTTTTTTTCTTTTTCTTGGCTGGCCGCAACACATGAACATGGTCAGCGTGATACAGGGCTGAATCCCTGAAGCCTTCTGCATCCAGTGCCGGGCCGACGAATACAAGCGCGGTGCGGGTGAGTTTTTCTTTACGCACCTTTTTGCGGATGTCTTTCAGTGTGCCGTGAATGAACATCTGATCGGGCCAGCCAACGCGATAAGCGATGATGACCGGGCAATCTTCACCGTAAAGCGGGCTTAAATCCTCCTCGATCTTTTTCAGGTTTCTGACCGAGAGGTGGATAACAAGCGTTGCGCCTGATTTTCCCAGCGTGGTTAGTTCTTCACCCTCAGGCATTTTTGACGATTTCATTGCGGTGCGTGTGAGGATTATGCTCTGGCAGATTTCGGGTATGGTGAGCTCCATGCCTAACGCTGCCGCTGCTGCCGAATAGGCTGATACACCCGGTGTCACATCATAGGGGATATCAAGGGCTTTCAAGTGTCGGATCTGTTCAGCAATAGCACCATAAAGGGCTGGATCACCGGAATGAACCCGGGCGATATCGAGGCCTTTTGCGTGGGCCTGTTTTATTTCTGCAATAATATCGCCAAGCGTTAAGGGGGCGGTGTCAATGACCCTTGCTCCTTTGGGGGCAGACGCAATTATCGCTTCAGGAACCAATGAGCCCGCATAAAGACACACCTCGCAGGTTTCAATCAATCGTTGCCCGCGTACTGTAATCAGATCGGGATCGCCGGGGCCGGCACCTATAAAATGAACTGTCATGGTTGAGAAATCTTCTTTGAATAACCGCGCGGTGTGTAGACCGACATCTTGCCGTTGCCGCGCAAAAAAACCTTTGATTGCGATGAGCCGACAATGACAACCGTCAACATGTCGACATCATTGATATCAAGATTGTGTAACGTCACCGTGCGTATATTTTCCTGGGCGCGGCCCAGGTTCGTTGCCAGAATAACGGGGGTATCTTTGGGGCGGTGTTGCAACAGTATCTGACGTGCAGCTTCAAGTTGTGTGCGGCGGCGTTGCGACACCGGGTTATAAAAAGCTATAACAAAATCACCCTGGGCGGCAGCTGTAATGCGTTGTTCAATCGTCTGCCACGGGGTGAGAAGATCAGACAGGGAGATCGTACAAAAATCATGCCCCAAAGGTGCACCGGCACGTGCCGCTGCCGCCTGAAGCGCTGAAATCCCCGGCGCATTAATGATTTTTACCCGTTTTGCCGCATTACTCACACCTTCTTGTTCAGGTGTGCGATCCAGCAACTCATACACCAGCGCTGCCATGGCATAAATACCGGCATCTCCCGAACAGATCAGGGCAACGCGGTTACCTTTACCAGCGAGTTCCAGAGCTTCGCGGCAACGTTCTGTTTCCGCACCGAGGGGAAAATCATGACGTGATTTGCCATCCGTCACTGCGCCTAAAAGGTCGAGATAAAGCGAATAACCGATAAGGTGATCAGCGCGGCAAATCAAATGATCAGCCTCAGGCGTGCGCCAGGCACTTTGTCCCGGGCCGATGCCGATTACATAGAGCTCTCCCGCCATTTTTCCGACCTCTTTCGCGTCGATCGGCTCCGGGGCCAAAGCTACAGCACAGGTGGCACGATTTGATTTTTGCTTTGGTACAATCAGCTCGCCAGCCGTTCCCGCAGCCGCAAGAGCGGCGCCTTCGCAAACTCCGTGACAGCCGACCTCGGCAAACACAATATCAGACGGGTTTTCAAGCCGTGGTGTCTGGGATTCAAGTTCTCCGGCATTAAAAAAGCGCGCCTCGACACCGAAATGATCGGCCAGTGCCAATATGCAGGCTTCATCGGCCTTGAGGTCGATTGATGTGATAGCGGCTAAGGATTGCGGCGCCAGTTGATGCTGATCCAGAGTGTTTTCACACAAGGAAATGAGTTCGTCGGCCGAACAGCCGCGCTCACACCCGACCCCCAACACCAGTTGCCGGGAATGATAGACCAGTTCGTTTACTGCCGGTTGACGGGTATGGTGCGTGACAGTGAGTTGCACTTTACCCGTTGATGAAAATGGTATTGATGAGGCTTCGAGCCAGGGAGCCGAACCCGTCAATTCAGCAGTCTCACCGTCGAGCAAGGCAACCGTTACAGGTTTCATATTTTGCGGATTGGCCAATATCCAGCCGTCTGGCGGATCATCAAGTGCCACATCGAGACTAACGTCACTGGCCGTGGTGATGGCGGCGTGTCCGCCGAGGAGCTCGGCCAATTCCCGGGCCAGACGATTGGCACCATGATGGCCGCCAAGCAGGGGCACGCAACTGACCCCGTCCGGTGACAGCGCCACCACAGGCGGTTCATTCAGTTTGTCTGACAAGGCGCTGACTGTCGCCCTGATGAGAATACCCGCGGCGCAAATCCCGATGAGAGCATGGCCAGCCTTGAACAGGGTGCGGATATGTTCCATCGTTTGATCGAATTCAACATCGCATCCGGCAACGCGGCCATGAATTTTCATACCGTGAAAATGTGGTTTAATTTTTTGCGCCAGTTTGAGACCGCTTTGGTTCAAAACAATAATTATCGGGGCTTTTAACTCATCCATGTCTCACCACCGCGATAAACTAAAATCATGGAAAAATAAGGCGCTTTATCAATGTTGGTTTGCGACAACCGGGCAATTTTCTGGTTGGGCAAACTGGCTCTTTCTACATATCCCGCCCGCTCGAGCAAACCAAGTTCATCGAGAATAGAATAGATCTTGTCGTAATGCCTGCCGATTTTAATAATGGCTGCGGCATCTGTTTTTTCCAGCTGCCGTTTAATCTGCTCAGGTGCCAAAGGGGCCGGGATAATGGTCAAGACATCATTACGGGCAGCCAGGGGACGCCCGAATTCAGCCGCGCAGGCCATCAGCGAGGACACACCGGGAACGACTTCAATCGTATACTGCGCATTAAGGCGGGCATAGAGATACATGAACGAGCCGTAGAAAAACGGATCCCCCTCGCACAAAACTACAACATCCTCGCCACGGTCAAGGTGGTGGGCGATTGTCCTCGCGGCCTCATCATAAATTTCCTGCGCCGGAAATCGCTGTGTGCGCATGGGGATAATAATGGGAATTTCGGTTGCATCTTCCCGGATATATTCAGTGACAATTTCACGGGCAAAACTGGCACCGGTATCGGGGGCCGGGTAGGCGATAATTTTTGCAGACTTCAGAATTCCGTGCGCCTTGAGTGTCATCAATTCGGGATCTCCCGGTCCGACACCCAATCCATAAAGCGTTGCGGTCATGGCTTGACGATACTCCATTGAGTTACCGGCCTCAAAGATCGCCAGCTACGATATTGCCCAATAGGTTGCGCGCGCGAAATGCTGATCCGGGTGAGTTCACCGCCATGGACATGAGAAAGCTCATTTAATCGGGCTTCACCTTCAAGTGTTACGGCATTCGCCACCAGACGGCCCTGCGCTGGCAATACATTCCAGCAATGATCAAACAGCCCCAGTGTGGTGATACCACCGCCGATAAATATCGCATCGGGAGCGCTTGCATTTTCCAGACATTTTGGTGCTGTACCCGAAACAATCTTCAAAAAAGGTGTCCCCAGGGCATTGGCATTGTCAGCAATCATCTGCAGGCGCGTTTGATTTTGTTCAAAGGTAATGGCGCGGGTGTTTCTGGCAGCGCGCATCCACTCAATGGCGACAGAGCCGCAACCCGCCCCCACGTCCCACAATAACGCACCACTAAAAGGTGCAAGGTTTGCCAGTGTAATGGCGCGCACTTCACGTTTGGTCAGTTGGCCATCATGGATAAATGCGTCATCTGTCAGTCCGGGAATTCCGGGGCGAATACTGGCGTTTGTCCCGGCAATACATTCTATGGCGATGGTGTTAAAATCAGCAATGTCCGAGGCATCCCAATCTTCTGCTGTGGCTTCAACCCGGCGCTCGATGTTGCCCCCCATATGTTCGAGGACCGTCATTTTACTGCTGCCAAAGCCGCGATCACACAACATATCGGCAACGGCTTCCGGGGTGGTGCGATCGTGGCTTAAAATCAAAATACGTGCTTTTGGGGCAAGGGCTGAGTGAAGAAGTTCCAGCGGGCGGCCATGCAATGTTACGCATTCAACCTGGTTCAGCGCCCAGCCTAATCTGGCACAGGCAAGAGAAAATGCCGAGGGTGAAGGCACGATGGTCATTTCTTCGACAGGCACACGCTTGACCAGTGCGTTGGCAATGCCAAACCACAGGGGGTCACCGGTAGCCAGAACACAGATGCGTTTGTGCTTGTGCGAGATAATTTCATCCAGAGTTGCAGATAATGGCGTTGCCCAGGTGATGCGTGGTCGGGCATCCAAACCTGCCATTGCCAGATGGCGCTTGCCGCCAACGAGAATATCAGCTGCCTCTATCAGACTGCGCGTAGCCGGTGGCAAGGCCTCAATGCCATCTTCACCAATTCCAACGATAGACAACCATTTGTTCATGATGTCATCGCTTCAATGGCAATGGCATTAAAAGCACCGGACGCCATGGCACTGCCGCCACGTCTGCCAGCCAAGCAAATAAACGGCACGTTGTGTGGGTTTGTTGCCAATGCCTGCTTGGATTCAGCCGCACCAACGAAGCCCACGGGAAAGCCCAGAATGGCTGCGGGCTTTGGACAGCCGTCTGCGAGCAATTCCAGTAGTCTGAACAAGGCGGTGGGCGCATTGCCAATGACGACGATGGCATCCTTTAAATAAGGTTGCCACAAATCAACTGCGGCAGCTGATCTGGTGGTGCCTGAAGCCCGCGCCAGTTCCGGTACATCTTCCCGGTTAAGTGTGCAGATAACTTCGGTGTCCGGGTTCAGAAATCTGGGAATAATTCCAGCCTTGACCATTTCGCAGTCGACCAGAACAGGGGCTCCATTGGCCAACGCAGTTGTCGCCGCCTGTACCACTGTGGACGAATAGCTAAGGTCATCAATGACATCAATCATGCCGCAGGCATGAATAAGCCTTGTTGCCACCGACACCAGATTTTCAGGCAACAATGAAAAATCAACCTCGTCACCGATTGTCTGGAACGATGCTGCATAGATTGCTTCTGGATCTTTTAGATACGGCAGGAACATCGAAAACCTCCCTAGTCTTCTGTCATGGTTCTTGGCCCCAGGGGATGGTCGGCGTGGGGGTAAGGATGGTGGTGGTGGTCATGGCCATGATCATGATCATGAGAGTGGTCATGATTGTGGTCACTATTGTTTATGCCTTCCACATGATGGTGGTGGCTTTCCTGGGGCAGACCTACTTCGGCTTCAAACCCCAGTACTTGTGTGCGGTATTTGCACATCTGGCAGTTCATATTGTTGTCGCCGGTAAGAATTTCCTCGACCCGCTGTTTAAACACATCCAGCACCAGAGGATGATCGTTAAGATAGCCTGCCTTGACGAATTCAATCTCTGGATGCAGGGCTGCAACCTTGTCGGTATAATCATAAATCCGCTGTACCAAAATGCCGGTAAAAAGGAAATACGGAAAAACAATAATGCGCTTGTAGCCAAGTTTTGCTGCATGTTCGAGACCGGGGGCAACGAGCGGAAAAGTGACACCGGAATAACACGTCTCTCCCCAGCCAAAGCCCATACCTTCCCATAACATGCGCATGACTTTGGCAGCGTTGGAATTGGCATCGGGATCAGACGCGCCGCGCCCCACAACCATGAGCAGGGTTTCGGTCAGGGGAACGTCAGTGTCGCAGGCGTCAATGGCTTCTTGAATGCGATCGCTGGCGGCTTTGATCATGCGCAGATCAATGCCCAGTTCGCGGCCATATTCTATTGTGATATCGGGATGGTTGGCGGCGTAAGTATTGAGCACCGAAGGGATATCGTTTTTGGCGTGCCCGGCTGCAAACAACATGCCGGGAACGGCCAGAATGCGGCTGACACCGGCGCTGCGCAAATTGTCCAGCCCGGTGCGGATGATGGGCGTGGCAAACTCGAGATAGCCGTAATCAACCGGATATTGCGGAAACAGTTTCTTGAGGCCTTCACCAACTTGCGCAAATTCGCGCACAGCACCTGCATCGCGCGAGCCATGGCCACACACCATAATGCCAATTTTTCTTGTCATATAAATCTTCCGTATTTAAAGAGGCAGGCTCTAGCGCTTCATATTGGTGTACAGAACCCAGATACCGATACCTACGAAAACAAGACTGCCAGCACCGAGGATATAGTTAAAAATATTATCGACCCCGGCATCTTTTGCACCATCGGCAGCAGCAAAGGTCGGTGAGGTCAACGCGCCAATAATCACGGCTGCGCCAAAAGATTTTTGAATTAAAATTAATGATTTCATGTCTCTCCCCATCTCTATAGTTTTGACAGATGCGCAAGGAGGAGAAAAAGAGCGCGGCAAACCTGCACCAGCAGGTCAATTTGCTCTGACAGCTTTGGATTTGATCCCCTGTTTGGGTCAATCGCACCAAAGTCTTTTTCATCCCCTCAAGGGGCACCGTCGATGGGTATGACCATAGGTGTGCACCGGCACTCAAGTCAAACGGAAATACGGCACGGTGAGGCCTGTTGCCGACATTTGCAATTATTTGCGGAAATCAGAGCCTTCGGCATCAAGTATCTGCTTGAGATTATCAAAGTGGCAGGCCGCGAAATCAGAGCCGCGATCGACTTGAGACGCGGTTTTTTCGGCAATTTCATCTGATAAATATCTCAACTCACGACCCGTCATATAAGCGCAAATCAGGGTTTCGGCAGCGCGTTCGAAAAAATACAGCCGGTTGAATGTATCGGCCACATTGTCACCGACAACCATAACACCGTGATTGCCCATAATCAGGACTTTACATTTGGGATCAACGAGCAATTCGCAGGCGCGTTCGGCTTCGTCATCAAGTGCCAGACCACCGTAATTTTCGTCGATGACCACACGGTTATGAAACATCGCCGTGTTTTGATCAATCGCTGGCAGGGAGCTGTCGGCGAGGCTGGCGAGTACGGTCGCATACTTTGAATGAACGTGCAGTGCACAGCGCGCATGGCGGCAATTGCGATGAACGGCACCATGCAGCCCCCACGCTGTCGCCTCAGGAGCATCAGGCCGATCCATGGTTTCAGGGTCATTGGCATCCAGCAACAACAGGTCACTGGCCTTGATCAATGAGAAATGCTTGAGGTAGGGATTGATTAAAAAGCGGCTGCCATCATCATCAACACTGAGCGAAAAATGATTGGCCACTGCCTCATGCCAGTTATTGCGCACAGTCCAGCGAAAGGCGCAGGCAAGATCGACGCGTTCTTCATAAAAATCCAGATTACTGCCTTGAGATTGAGAAAGCTGAGATACCGACATTTTTACCATCTCCCGTTTTTAACACCTGTTTACAAGATGGCTTTTTCGCTTCACAGTCAAGGTGACACTGTCGAAAATGCAGAGAAATTGACTAATGACAACGTCAGATAACCCCATAACGCACACACAGGTTGAAAGCTATCAACGCGATGGCGCTGTGCTGATCCCCGGTTTGTTTGCTGACTGGGTTGATGTTTTGACAGTCGGCATTAAACGCAACATGGATGAGCCTGGCCCATATGCCGCTGAAAACCTCAAACCCGGCGACAGTGGCCGGTTTTTTGACGATTATTGCAATTGGCAACGCATACCGGAATTTGTTGAATTTATAAAAAACTCACCCGCCGCCAGTGCTGCAGCACACCTCACGGGTTCTGATCGGGTGCAGATGTTTCATGATCATGTTCTGGTCAAGGAGCCGGGCACATCCAAACCAACGCCCTGGCACCAGGATTCGCCATACTATTTTGTCGATGGCAACCAGACTTTGAGTTTTTGGGTGCCGGTAGACCCGGTAAAAGAAGCCTCTTTGCGGCTGGTGGCAGGATCGCACAAATGGGAAAAACCGGTATTGCCGACACGATGGTTGTCGGAAGATAAATTTTACCCCTCAAGCGATGATTATCTGGCTGTGCCTGACCCGGATAGGGAGCTGGACAAATATCAGGTACTTGAGTGGCCGATGGAACCGGGTGACGCTATAGCCTTTCATTATAAAACCCTGCACGGGGCGCGGGGCAATAAATCCAGCGGGCGCCGACGGGCCTTTTCGCTGCGCCTGGTTGGCGATGACGCAAGATACGTAACCCGGCCCGGCCCGACCTCGCCACCGTTTCCCGGACACAATATGCAGGCCGGTCAGATATTGCGCGAAGACTGGTTTCCGGTATTAATTCCGGCCCACGCGCCTGCCTGTCCCGGGGTCAAAAAGCAATAGTTTTGACAGATCAACAGCGATGCGCAGAGCGCTTTGATTTTCGATTTCCACATTGCCTGGCAACTTGACCACAATGTCTTCCACACAACCTGAAATTTTGCCGTGAACTAATGTATCGGCTCCAAGTTTTTCTACCACATCTATATTCAGGTTCATTTCTCTAAAGCCGGAATCTGGAAGTTTGAAATTTTCGGGACGAACTCCCAGAATTGCCGGACCTGTATAGAGAAGATGATCGGGGCAAGGTATTGTCGTATTACCAATGTGAATGGTCTCATTCTTCAACTCAACCGCAATAAAATTCATCGACGGTGAGCCGATAAAGCCACCGACAAATTGACTGGCGGGCTCATCGTAAAGTTCCATCGGCGTGCCGATCTGTTCGGCAATGCCGTCATTGAGCACGATCAGGCGGTCCGCCATGGTCATGGCTTCAATCTGATCATGGGTGACGTACAAAGAGGTAACACCGAGACGGCGTTGCAGTTTTTTGATTTCGAGACGCATTTGCACCCGCAGCTTGGCATCGAGATTGGACAAGGGCTCGTCAAACAAAAACACCGAAGGCTCACGCACGATCGCCCTGCCCATGGCAACGCGCTGGCGCTGGCCACCTGACAATTGTCGCGGTTTACGTTTGAGAAATTCTCCCAGTTGTAGGGTTTTGGCAACTTCTTCGACGCGGGCCCTGATTTCAGCTTTGGCTATCTTTTGCAGTTTCAAGCCATAGGCCATGTTGTCAAACACGCTCATATGCGGGTACAGCGCATAGTTCTGAAACACCATGGCAATGTTGCGATCCTTGGGCTCAACCTCATTGACAATACGGTCGTCAATTGAAATTTCACCACTTGTTATAGCCTCAAGGCCCGCCACCATGCGCAACAGGGTAGACTTGCCGCAGCCCGACGGCCCGACAATCACCACAAACTCGCCATCGGCAATGTCGATATCAATGCCATGCAGCACTTCAACCTTGCCGTAGCTCTTTTTGATATTGTGGATTGAAACGTTACCCATGGTTATTTCCCCGTTCCCGACATTTCTATTTTTCCGTATCCGACACTTTTACTTTTCCGTATCCGTCAGGCCCTTGACGAACAGGTTTTGCATAAAGATCACCACCATGACCGGTGGCAGCATGGCCAGCAACGAAGTCATCATGATGATGTGCCAGGCCGGTGTTTGCTCGGCATCTTCCAGCATTTCCTTAATCCCCATCACCACCGTATACATGGACTGGTCCGTGGTGATTAACAGCGGCCACAGATACTGGTTCCAACCGTAGATGAACAAGATGACAAACAGGGCGGCAATATTGGTGCGCGACATCGGCAACAGAATATCAAAGAAAAACCGCATGGGTCCCGCCCCGTCTATGCGGGCTGCCTCGAGCAACTCATCGGGGACGGTTAAAAACGTTTGCCGGAACATGAAAGTGGCGGTGGCTGACGCTATCAGCGGAATACTCAAACCCCAGTAGGTATCGAGCATGCCAAGCTGGGCTACCACTTCATACGTCGGCAAAATCCGCACTTCTACCGGCAACATCAAGGTGATGAAAATCATCCAGAAAAAGCCCATGCGAAACGGAAAGCGGAAATACACAATGGCAAAGGCCGATAAAAGCGATACAGCAATCTTGCCAACTGAAATCATCATCGCCATCACCAGCGAGTTCATCAACATCAGGCCAATGGGCCTCCCTGCTGCACCATTGCCGCCTTTCATCAAAGTGGCCTTAAGATTGATGAAAAACTGATCTCCCGGCCACAGCGGCAGCGGTACCTGGGTTACCCTGATTGCATCATGAGAGGCGGCAACAAAGGTGATCCAGATTGGAAAAGCCACCAGCAGCACGCCTAAAATCAGCACCACGTGGGAGAATACCGTGACCATGGGGCGGTTTTCGATCATTGGTATTCCACCTTCTTTTCAATAAAGCGGAACTGAATGACGGTGATAACAATGACGATAAACATTAAAATAACGGATTGCGCTGCCGAGCCGCCAAGATCGAGGCCAATAAAGCCGTCGTTGAACACCTTGTAAACCAGGATTTCGGTGGCCTTGGCCGGACCGCCCTGAGTTATGGCATGGATGATGCCGAAGGTATCAAAGAAGGCATAGACAATATTGACCACCAGCAGAAAGAATGTGGTCGGTGTTATGAGCGGGAAAATGATTGTCCAGAACCGCCGCGCCGGTCCCGCCCCGTCAATGGCGGCTGCCTCAATAAGAGACTTGGGAATCGATTGCATGGCGGCGAGAAAAAACAGGAAATTATAACTCACCTGTTTCCATGCAGCAGCCACAATGACCAGGAACATGGCCTCACCACCATTGAGCTTATGGTTCCAGTCATAGCCAAATGCATCGAGCACATAAGCGATGATGCCAAGGGTGGGATCAAACATAAACAGCCACAAGGCACCGGCAATAACCGGGGCCACCGCATAAGGCCAGATCAACATGGTGCGATAGGCTAAAGTGGCTTTGACCACCCGGTCGGCCATTCCCGCCAGGACAAGCGCTATCGACATTGACGAGGCGGCTACCATAAACGAGAAAAAAGCGGTGCGCTTGAAAGCACCAAAATATAGGTCGTCGGAAAAAAGGTCTTCAAAATTTTCAAACCAGACGAATTTACTGCTCAGGCCAAAGGCATCTTCAACCAGCAGGGATTGGTAAAGCGCCTGGCTGGCGGGCCAGAAGAAAAACACAAGAGTTACAATTATCTGCGGTGTCACCAGCAAATAAGGTAGATATGAAGGTTTGAAATGAACGCGTTTAAGCATAAAGAAATCTCACCCGGGCCGGAGGTGCGATTGCGCACCTCCGGCCGTTTGTGAGGGGTGGTTACTTGTTGGCTTTTTCGAATTTGCGCAACAGCTTGTTGCCACGTGCAGCTGCGTCATCGAGGCCTTGAGAAGCTGTTTTTGACCCGTTCCAGATTGCTTCCATTTCTTCATTGATAATATCACGGATTTGCACAAAATTACCAAACCGCAACCCTCTTGAATTGGGCGTTGGCGTATTCAGGCTGAGCTGTTTGATAGCTGTGTCGGTACCAGGATTTTTATCATAAAACCCTTGTTCCTTGCTCAAAACTGCTGCTGGCGTCGTAATCGGCACATAGCCGGTTTCCTGATGCCACCAGGCCTGAACCTTGGCGCTGGACAGATAGCTCATGAACTCTGCCGTACCTTTGTAGCTTTCTTTGCTTTTACCTTTGAGCACCCACAGGGTGGCACCACCGATAATTGAATTTTGAGCTTTTTTGGTAACGCTCGTATCAACTGGCAGCATGGCCTGGCCAAAATTAAATTTGGCCTGTTTTTTGATCGAGCCGTAATAAGCCGAAGAATTGATCCACATGGCGCATTCACCATTGGTGAATTTTGGCAGGCTGTCGCCGCGGCGACCGCCATAGACGAAAATTTTATCCTTCTGCCAAGAAGCGATCTTGCCGATAATGCCCTTGACCTTATCGTTGTTGAAGGTGAATTCGGTATCGAGACCGGCAAAGCCGTTTTCTTTGGTGCCGATTGCCAGATTGTTCCAGGCGGAGTAATTTTCAATCATCACCCACGATTGCCAACCGAACGAAAATCCGCACTTGCCACCGGAGGCCAACACTTTTTCTGAGGCGGTTTTCATTTCATCCCACGTCGTTGGCACCGAAGCACCGGCTTTTTCCAAAGCATCCTTGTTGTACCATAAAACCGGCGTCGATGAATTGAACGGCATGGAGAGGAGATCACCCTTGGGGGTCTGATAATAAGAGATAACCGCAGGCAGGTAGATCGATTTATCAAGTTTAATGCCGGCATCTTTCATCAGATCTTCAATCGGATAGACAGCACCTTTGGCCGCCATCATGGTAGCGGTACCGACTTCAAATACCTGAACAATATTGGGTTGTTTTTTAGCGCGGAAGGCGGCAATGGCTGCCGTCATGGTTTCGGTATAATTGCCCTTGTAGACAGGTACGACTTTATATTCTGATTGCGTCGCATTAAAATCAGCCGCGATTTTGTTGACCCGTTCGCCATTGGCACCACCCATCGCGTGCCACCATTGAATTTCAGTTGCACCATCAGAGGCCGCAAATGCTGAACCTGCAGCAAGGCTCAAGGTTAGTGCGGTGGTGGCTAATATTATTTTTTTGTACATGATACATTCGCTCCCATTGAATATTTTCTTTATTAAAGTGACAAATCTTGAATATCCATCTTTAGATGCAGTCTATGTAAGCCTATCGAATATTACAAGTAGCCTCACACCAGCACGCTCAGGTAGATGGGATTTATCTCGGCATTGTGATCCAAAAGGCCATTGTGCACATGATTGAAGTGTTTTTTGCAGGAATAAAACAAGATGATCGATATCGTAAATGAAGTAAAACAGGCTAACAAACGCATCCAAGGTCATATTCGAAAAACCTATCTCGAACACTCAGCCAGCTATAGCGAAAAAAACGGAGCCGATGTTTTTTTCAAACTGGAAAACCTGCAACATACGGGCTCTTTCAAGGCGCGAGGTGCCTTAAACAAGATCCTGTCGTTGAGCGAAAAAGAACGCGCACGCGGTGTGGTAACAGCCTCCAGCGGCAATCATGGTGCGGCAACCTCCTTTGCCCTGTCACAAATCGACTGTAGCGGTATCGTGTTTTTGCCGGAGAATGCTTCGCCGGCGAAAATTGATGCTATTCGCAGACTGGGAGCGGAAATTCGTTTTCATGGTACTGATTCCGGCAAAACTGAACTTGCCGCCATTGAATTTGCCAGAAAAAACAACCGTACCTGGGTTTCACCTTACAATGATGCCACAATCATCGGCGGACAGGGCACCATTGGCATTGAGCTTGTTGCACAACATGAAAAACTTGATGCCGTGTTTATAGCGGTTGGTGGCGGCGGGTTGATATCCGGTGTTTCATCTTACCTCAAATCGGTGTGGCCTGACGTGAAGATGATTGGCGTTTCACCTGAAAATTCTGCGGTGATGATGAAATCGGTAGAAGCGGGCGAAATCCTCGATATCCCCTCTTTGGATACATTGTCAGACGGCAGTGCCGGCGGCATTGAACCAGGCACGATAACATTTCCACTTGCCTGTGATCTGGTTGATCAATGGGTGAGTGTTAGCGAAGATGAAATCGCCACGGAATTGAAAGATTTTATGGGCCTACACCACCAGATGATTGAAGGTGCTGCAGCAGCAGCCATTGCCGGTTTTACCAAAACGGCCGCGCAGTGGAAAGGCAAATCAGTGGCTATCGTCATCTGCGGTGCCAATATTTCACTTGAAAAACTGGTAAACGTACTGGCACCGGAATAAATTCAGCCCCCCGCCACACTAAGCGTTTGCCCGGTAATCCAGCCGGCATGATCAGAAGCAAAAAACATGACGGCATTGGAAATGTCATCAGGCGTGCCAAGGCGCTTTAAGGTTATGCTTTCAACCAGAGCCTTCTGGCCATCTTCTCCGTATGCATCCCATTGTTTTTCGGTCGACGGATTGGACCGGATGAAGCCCGGTGCAATGGAGTTGACGTTGATATTATGGGTGCCCAGTTCCTGCGCCAGTTGCCGGGTCAATCCTATCAGGGCTGCTTTGGCAGAAGCATAAGCCTGAATACCGGTAAGCGATGTTGTTATGCCTGCGCGGCTTGAAATATTGATTATCCTGCCGCCACCAGCAGCTTTCATACCCGGCGTTATCGCCTGAATGCAGTTGAAAGCTCCGGTCACATTGATATCAAAAAGTGCCTGCCACTGTGCCGGTGTAACCTGTTCCAGCGGTTGGGCGGCCTGGCCCCCAACACCGCCGGCACAATTGACCAGGATATCGACGTGGCCTTTATCATGTGCGATTTCCTCAATGACAGTATTGATCGCCAGATGGTCGGTAATATCCATCGTACACACACGGCACTTGCCTTCAGCCTCGCGCCTGGTTGTTTCCAGGGCGGCAGCATTGATGTCACACGCCCATACTGCCGCTCCGCGGGCACAAAAAGCGTGAGCAATTGAACGACCCAGCCCATGTCCTGCACCGGTGACCATGACAGTTTTGCTGGTAAAATCGATTTTCACATGTTTTCCTGACCGGTTTTATGCCCTGTTGAAGCTGCCAGCTCATCGAGCGTTTGCCAGCTGAGCGGGCGGCGTTCATTTTCGATATCGTGAATAAGTTCAATAAGACGTTTGGTGATCGGGGTGGCCAGCCCGTGTTCAACGCCTATCTCCACCACCGGACCTAATTGGGCATCGACCTCGGTTACGCGTTTGCGCACGGCCAGATCGCGCCAGATACCACTATGGGTTTTGGTCGACTTGGCGTTGTGAACGACCATGTCGTCGAAGGAACGCTGCATCGCTGATACATCAGTGCCAAGAAAGGCTGCGGGATCGTAGCCGTCAAATCTTTCCGGTGTGATTTTTTCAGCCGTGGCCACACTGAGAACCTCCTGCGCCAGCGCACTCAGACAGACGCGATATTGTTTTGCATCCAGTACGTCGACGATCGATGCATCGGTAAGTGCGGTGGCATACAACAGGGCACCATAACTCATCTTGCCCCATAAAAACCCCAATATATTGGGTGTCACAACGGCTTTTTCGTCGAATTTCAAAAGATGCCGGTGCAATTGCTCTACCCGGCCCGTGATCCGACCATCCAACTCGCCGACCACAACAGCGCCACGTCCGCCAAAATGAATATTTCCAGGGCCATGATAATCCGCGCCAAAATTGACAAAGGCACCGATCGTGCGCCGCGCTCCAAAAGCTCCGGCAATAACGCGTTCGTTGAGACCGTTTTGCAGCGAAACCACGCAACCATCATCGCGAAGATATGGGCGCAACTGATCACACGCGGCCTGGGTATGATGGGCTTTTACACATAACAGAATTGTTTGGTATTGGCCGGGCAAATCCTCCGGTAAAAAAGCTTGCGCTTTAACCAAGAACTCCTCAATCGGCCCGGAAATGTGTAGGCCGTCACGATTGATGGCGGCAACATGATCGCGCACATTGTCAACAAAGATCACCGGCACGTCGGCACGTTGCAGATATGCCCCGACAGTAGCGCCAATAGCACCTGCACCCCAGACTATAATTGTATCAAGCATGATCTGATGTCTATATCCTGACCGTTTTCTAGTATCAAAACAGCAAATTACCAACAAGTTCACTAAATACTATCAAGAACTTCCAAAAAGCAGAAAATCTTTGGATCGGAAACTCTAGCCATCAAGCCAAAATGGATTGGACCATGCCCGTTTACCCGCACGGTCGATTATCGTAATGCGTATCCATGGCGAACCGGTCAGACGCTCCAGTGAAATCTGTCCTGTGGTCATTGCTTCGCCCCGCATATTTGCCATCGGCGAGCCGCAGCCTTGAACTATAATGTTGACAGCCGCAGTGCAATCAACTTCGACGCTGTCTTTGGTGATCCGGATATCGTGAATTTCCGGGCCGGTCGAGGAATAGAACCTGCCTTCTTTTAAGGCTTCAAGGAGTGCATCGGGGGTGTTTTTTTCCACCTTGACCATTACCCAACCGCCAAAAAAGTCAGGCGTATTAAAATGGGCATCGTCGGTGGCGATAAGATTTAGATGACGGCCCTCATTCAACAGATGTTCAAGGGTCAGGAAACCTTCACCGCGATCATTATCGACGACACAACCGTGATTGTAGATTTCCACCGCATGGGCAGCCGTAATGCTGCGGGCATCAGCCTCGGTCAAACCGGACCAGTGCGGATGGGCAATAGCTACAAATGCACCTGCATCACGCGCGCGACGGGCAATGTCCGGTGCGGATTCCGAGCCTTTTACCGGCCGAAAATGCGGCGCATCCGGCGGAGTGAAATCACTCGGAAGCCCCACCGCCAGAAGATGCCATAAATGGCCGTTTTCCATTGTCCCTGTGTGCAGCTCCGCACCCGGCAGGGTGGTGAAACCGTGGCCGTGACAACCGGTCGTGTCAGTTATCGGATAATCAAACAATCCGACAAAATGATCTGTCAAAACGAAAAAATCATAGCCTTCAGCGCGATAACGGCGACAGACTTCTTCCGGGTCCAGGGCACCATCTGAGCGGGTGGAGTGGGTATGCAGGTTACCGCGATAAAATTTACCGGCGGTGGTAAAAAAACTGGTAGGCACGATGTAAAATCCCGTTCGGTTTATTAGTGGTCAGGGTGGTTGAGAAGACGCTGCATGGGGTTGTGATTTTCTAATATCACTTGATCTCGAGTTAATCAATCGGTGCAAAAAAGGCCTTATCCCGGTTGGTTACTTCGGCCCACAACCGGTCGCCGTAGGAAAAATGCCACCATTCATCAGGATAATTTATCATGCCCACACTCTGCATCGCCGCAACCAGCATATCGCGATTTTTACGTATCTCGGGCGAGACAAGCCAACGGGTTGGTGCGACCCCGGATAACCCGTCTTATGCGCCAGTCATCCGTTTCCATCGGGTTAAGGAGCAAGCGATCCGTCTCGGCAAACATTACCATGTCAACGGGGGTTTCGCTCTCGGTCACTTTAATCATTTGTCTGATCCACAGGTCGGCAAATCGCGCGTGAAACGGCCTACAAAATTTGACTGAGAAACAGTTTGGTTCGCTCATGTTGAGGATCATTGAAAAACGTGTTGGGCTCGTTTTCCTCAACGATGTCACCTTCATCCATAAAGATCACACGATCAGCAATGGTCTTGGCAAAACCCATTTCGTGGGTGACCACGATCATCGTCATGCCGGTGGCGGCAAGCCCAACCATAACATCGAGAACTTCCTTGATCATTTCGGGATCAAGGGCAGAGGTTGGTTCATCAAACAGCATGATTTTCGGGTTCATGCATAAAGACCGGGCAATCGCCACGCGCTGCTGCTGCCCGCCGGAGAGCTGGCCGGGATATTTATCCGCCTGCTCGGGAATTTTGACGCGCTCAAGATACTTCATGGCTATTGACCCGGCGTCAAGCTTGGGCATCTTGCGCACCCAGATGGGGCCAAGTGTGAGATTTTCCATAATGGTCAGGTGGGGAAACAGATTGAAGCTCTGGAACACCATGCCGACTTCGGTACGAATATGGTCAATATTCTTGAGATTTTTATCGAGTGTTATGTCATCGACAACGATGAGGCCTTCCTGATGTTCTTCAAGGTGATTGATACAACGGATCAAAGTTGATTTGCCCGAACCAGAAGGGCCGCAAACCACAATTCGTTCACCCTTGTGGACGGTCAGATCAATATCTTTCAGAACATGAAAACTTCCATACCACTTGTTGACCTTATCGAGCGTGATCATGACTTCAGTGGAAGCCGCTGACGCCAGTTATTCCAGATTTTCCTGCGTTTCAGTCGATGTCATAGTTACTCCCCCGGATGCACCCGAATTAATGTTGGTCGCCAGCTGACAGTTTAACCTCAAGATGCCGACTGTATTTCGACATGACAAAGCAGACGATAAAGAACAGACTTGCACCAAAAATCAGAGGTTCAATATGAAGTCCACGCCACGGCACATCTTGGGAAATCGCCCGCAACATACCCAGAATATTAAATAGCCCGATGATCGATACCAGGGTTGTGTCCTTCAACAATCCGATGAAGCTTCCAACTATATTGGGGATCATTAACTTGAGGGCCTGGGGCATGACAATCAGACCCATCATTTTCCAATAGCCAAGCCCGATGGTGTGGGCGGCCTCATATTGGCCCTTGGGAATGGCCTGAAGACCGGCACGAACGGTCTCGGCCATATAGCAGGCAGAAAACAGCGAAACGGCTATGATGACCTGAACCAGTTTATTGAGAACAAAACCTTCGGGCATAAACAACGGAAACATTGTGGTTGCCATAAACAAAACGGTGATCAATGGCACGGAACGGAACAGCTCTATGAACATGGTGCTGAGTACAGATATCACTGGTAACTTCGAGCGCCGCCCAAGGGCCAGAATAATGCCGCCGGGAAGCGCTGTGGTTATGCCAATGCCCGAAATCACCATGGTCAGGAACATGCCTCCCCATTTGGTCCACGAGACAGTTTCGAAGTACCAGCTTGTCTGCCACACAAAAACGACAATCAGACAGACGGCAAGAATACCCAGCAGCAGGTTGCGCTGGTGTTTTTCCGAGGCATCATTTTGTCCCAGAGATTGAAGCAGAAATTCGGGCAGGCTGCGCCCGCTCATGACGCCAATGATTGCATTTGCCGTTGTTGCGATTATACAGGTAATGGCCAGAGTAACCATGACCTGCATAAAGAGACTTTTATCTCCACCGGCGAAAAAATAGGTTGCGAGGAAGGGGTAGAGAAATACAGCGGTCAGGGCAACGAAGAGTTTGCCTTTGACCCGTGGCATCCATAATGGTGCCATCCACAGGATCACCAACAGACCGCCTGCATTGACCCGCCACAATTCGTCTCGCGGATAGCGACCGTAGAATATGTTGTCCATCCAGGCTATAACCCCGGCCCAACAGGCTCCTTCTTTGGAGATGCGGAAACATTCCCGCCGGTCCGAAGCAACCCAAACCGCGTCACTAATGCCCCAGGTCCACATGGCGGTGACAGCGGTAAAAATGATATAGATCGAGATGACCGTGAGAATGACATTGATCCACGAGTTAAAAAGATTTTTATGCAGCCAGCCGATGACAGAGGTTTCGGACAGGGGTGCGGGTCTGTCAGGGGTTTTTTCTGTAATTACAAAGCCCATGATCAGCGCTCCACCAGTTGCACACGTTTATTATAAACATTCAGCAGTCCCGAAATGGACAGGCTGATAAAGGCGAAAAATCCCATGGTCATGCCCACCATCTCGACAGCATATCCGGCCTGGTTCAATGCGGTCTGCATGAACAGGGCCACCAGATCGCCATAGCCGATGGCAACAGCAAGCGTGGAGTTTTTGACCACGTTCATCCACAAGCTGATCATGGGTGGCATGATAGAGCGCATGGCCTGGGGAATAATGACCAGAGACATGATGCGATTTTGTCCAAGTCCGATAGCCTTGGCGGCCTCGGTTTGTCCCTTGTTTACGGAAAGGATGCCAGCGCGCACAGCTTCGGCCAAATGGGCGGCATGATAGACAACCAGGGCGACCAGCAAAGCGAGGAAGGCTGGTGGCAGGTTGAAACCCCCAACAAAGTTGAAGCCTTCAAGTTTTGGAATATTCCAGCCCAAAGGCGAGCCTGTCAGGAGATAAACCGCACCGGGTATCAAAATGAACAAGCCAAGGGATGCCGAGGCGATGGGAAACTGCTTGCCTTCAACGTCCTGACGTTTGTGCGCCCAGCGACTAAGAAAGAATACGCCGACGGCTGCGACAACAAAGGCAGCCAATGTTATCCAAAACAGATCGCCCGGCACAGGCCAGGCACCATATAGTCCGCGATTGTTGAGGATCAAAACTTCAGCCCCGCCAGAAAGGTCCAAACTGTTTTTGACCTTTGGCAGAAGGGTGAAAACCCCGGTATACCAGAAAATAACCTGCAGCAACAAAGGGGTATTTCGGATGATCTCGACATAGGCCAGCGACAACCGGGCCACCAGCCAGTTGCTGGAAAGCCGCAAAACGCCGACAATAAAGCCAAATATGGTACTGAATATGATGGCGACGAAGGAGACCAGAAGGGTGTTGAGAGCACCGACAACAAAGATGCGACCATAGGTGCCTTTGCCTGGCGTATACTCGATAAGTTTGAAATCAGTATCAAATCCGGCAGTAGCGTTGATAAACGCAAACCCGGTATTCATGCCACGCACTTCAAGATTTTGAGCCGTGTTTGATACCAGGTACCAGATGCCCCAGCCAACGGCCACAGCCACTATTATCTGATATAGCGCGGAGCGGACGCGGGCATCGTGTAAGACGTCAAACTTTTCTTTTGGCTTGATGCGCGCACCGACGACTTCACTGTCACTGTGAGCCAAAACAATCACCCGTTGATGAAATTTTAAAGGATCCGTTTAGGTAAGAAAGTGCCAGCCTCTGAAATTGAAGGCTGGCACTTGTTTTAATCCTAGCGGAAAGGTGGTGCGTACATTAATCCACCATTGGTCCACAGTGCATTCGACGAACCTTTGCGCGGTGGAATGCAAGGCTTGATGCCCTTGGCTTTGAGGGCCTGGCGAAATTCGTCACTGTCATAACCTTTGCCACCAATCAGGTATGAGGCGCAAGAGGGTAAGTCGTCATAGATGAGTTTTGCGCCGATGTGATCGCTCATCTGGCCTTCGCTCAACAGCAGAATTATCGGCCTGCCCTGTTCATCAACAACGGCATGGAGCTTTGAATTCAGGCCGCCTTTCGTGCGTCCAATACGGCGGGGAACATTTCCTTTTTTAAAAGGCTGGCAACCGTGCGGTGCGCCTTGAGGTGGGTGGCGTCAATCATCAGATGTTCAGGAGCGCAATTCTCAGTAGCAAGATTGACGAAAATCCGGTCAAAAACGCCCAGTTTACTCCACGTACAAAGCGATTGTACAAGGTCTTGTGAGGTCCGCATTCGCGCGGAGCATCACGCCAGCGAAGGCCATTGCGCAACACAAAAACAATGCCGGAAATCACCCATATGAAAATCCTCCTGAAAGCAGAGAATCATAATTCCAATGATTTGGGAATCCTCTTAATTAATAGGTCCTGAGCCTAGTGCGGCAAAGACTTCCCGACAATTGAATATAGACCGAGAATGCCCGGTTACCAATAGAACTGCCAATAATTCCGCTTTACCTGCCGGTTTGGAGGTCATGAACACTTCGGCGGTACCACGGATACGCTGGAACTGCTTTTCAAAGCATGCCAGGCAATGGGGCTGGATTGCTGCTTTCACCCGTTAAAAAGTCGAGCGGCAATAGTATCATTTCCGGCAAGTGCTTTATCGACCAATCGCGGGAAAACAGCATTTATACGGACAAAAAATTTTTCCGGGAACCCGAGAAAAACATCTTTTTTGCGGTGAACGATTGCCTTCAAAATTTGCTCAGCAACCCAGTCCGGCTCGTCCATGTTCATTTTGATCTGTTTGGCAAGTCTCATAACCAGTTCGCTGTTGATTGGTGTCCTGACTGCACGTGGCGCGATATAGGTTACACCTATTCCATGTTGTTTCACCTCTCGGCGCAAGGCTTCACTGAAGCTTCGCAAGCCAGCTTTGGAGCTTGAGTAGGTTGCAAAATGGGCAAAGCTGATTGAACCGAATGTTGAGCCGATATTGACGATTTGACCCTGGCCCCGATTTTTCATTTGCGGGAGAACTGCCTGCGCCAGCAGGACCGGTGCCATAAGGTTAATCGTATAAACCATTGCGGTGTGTTCAGCAGTTTCGTTCTCGCAAAGGCCAAAATACTGGATTCCTGCCAGATTGATCAGGATTTCCACCCGCATCCTGCTTAAATAATCGGCTACGTATTGCACACCTGATGGTGTTGAAAGATCACCCGGCAAAAAATACGTGGCAAGGCCTGTCGGTTCGCAACGGTCAATTACCGTGACCTCTGCACCCGCAAGAAATAAATTTCGACACAAAAGAGAACCGATACCGCCAGACCCTCCGGTTACGGCAATTTTTCGGCCCTCAAGCTGCATTTGTTAGTCCGTGATTATGGGGAAGCGATTGGAAAACAGCTCCAAACAACCCGAACATGCGTTTGGCCATGTATATTATGGCTTCCTGATCTTCTGCATCAGTGATGCGGTTCATCAATTTTTCGAAAAAATCCATGTGCTCCAGATCCAAAGATCCGTGTGAGGAGAGATAGCTGAAGCAGTTATTCGACAAACCAAGAGTTTTTCCGATGGCTTCAGCACAAGGAGTGGCAAGATTGATACTGGTTCCTTCCAGCACATAGACCATGCCGAAAAATGAAACCGGATTTTTGCGCGCAATTGAATCATAAGCATAGGCAACCATCATTTCCGTGGCTGGATTGGGCGTGCTGTGCCGGATTGTTTCGCCATCACCACCGCAATGGGTAATGTCACTGAGAATCCACTCCTGATGGCCCAGCTCTTCTTCAATATATTCAGCAACCGCCTCGCGCAGCCACTCTTTGCTTGAGGGCAACCGTGAGCCGCAACTCATCAACAATGGCGTGGTGTGCTTAACGTGGTGGTAGGCCTGGACAAGGTAAGCCATATAGGTTTCCTTGCTTATGTTTCCCAGCAAAGCATCCCCAAGCAATGGTATTTGCATAAACGCTTCACGTTCGGGCAAAGTTTCACGTTCCAACCGGTTAAAGAAGGGTTCCATGGTAATCTCCGTATTAAAAATTGTTTCAGTTAAAGACAGATAGCGTTTGGTAATAACGTCTCGTTTGGGGCGACCGGTGCCGGTCAACATGTTGTTTGCAATGGTAAAGGCAGACACCCTTTTCCAGCCTTGTATTTGCGCGTAATCAGGTAATGTCTCGTTGGTTTTTTCGATCGTTTGATTGATCACCCGATCATTTTCTGTACTGACGATGAGTGCGGCGAGAAACGGTCGAGCGTCACCGACCACCAATACCTGGTCTATTGCCGGTTCAGCCAGCAATTGGCTTTCAGGCCATTCGGGTGAAATGTTGCGGCCAAAAGAATTTATCAATACATTTTTCTTGCGTCCGGTGATTATCAAATAACCGTCTTTATCTAAATGGCCCAGATCACCTGTTGCATATAGGCGTGGTGAGGGATCATCATCGGTGTAGCCCAAAAACATTGGATCCTTCAGCAGGATTTCCCCTTCCCAAGAACAGCTTATTTTTATGTGGGGTAACGGTTTTCCAACACTGCCAATACGATTTTCACCCGGCCTGTTAAGGCAGGAAACAGACGCTGATTCACTAAGCCCGTAGCCTTGATAGACCGGCAGATCAAGCTTGACAGCCCGTTCCAGAAGGGCTGGTGAAACCTTCGAGCCACCGACCGCTATGTATTTCATATCCGGCAATGATCGTGGCTGGTTTTCCAACTGCTGGAGCAGACCTTGCAGCAACTCAGGTACCAGAATGCAACTGGTTATCGCGTTGTCAAAAAGAAATGTTGCTGTTGCAGCAAAGCCTGTCGAAGGAATGGGGGGGCGGGCGTAGTAACACCCCCCGGCCAGCATGGCTGCATATAAACCGCCAATATTTTCCAACAAAACAGGCAATGGCAACACTCCGCCAAACCGCCGGGCAACATCATTTCCCAATGTATCCAGCAAAGACCACGTGACCGTTTCCATAGCCGATTGGGAAAGACATACTCCTTTGGGCGTGCCGGTTGTGCCTGAGGTGTAGGTGATTTTAGCCGTCCCGGCATGGTGGCTGACATGGTTTTGTTGTTGGGCAATCAAAACCAATCCCTGACCAACATCTATTTGGCTCTCGTCACAAACGTTGTTCGTTTGATCGGTGAGAAGCCAGGCAGCCCCGGCTGATTTAAGTGCATGGGATTTCTGTGCCGGGCTGAAAAAAGGTGGCAACGGGATACTGATTGACTGGCATTGTATCAGGCATAAATCAGCGACAATCCATGCAACAGGATTAATAATATCAGTTGCAATGACAACGCCGGAGCCTGCGTTAAGCCGTCGTGAAAGTTTTTCGATACTTTGCCAGAGGTCGTGATAACCCAGCACAGTGTCCCCGCACCGAATTGCCGGTCGATCCAGGTCACTGGCCGACAATGTTTTGATATTCTCAACTACCGCGCTCATGATTTTTGTTGCTTCTATTCTTCTGTGACAATCGTTGGATGAATGCGTGGAAACAACTCTGCACCAGGCGTGCTTAACTCAACTCCGAGAAAGTGGTGCAGACGCTCAGCGGCAAAGTTGACGTTTCCGACAACCACCTGCGGGCTGGAATCGTAATAACTGCCCCATGATCTTCCGCCATCAACAAGTCGGCTCTGATCGGCGGGTGAAATGATTTTCGGATCAACGCCAATTTTTTGAAAATATTCAAGAAGACTTGAGGTGGCTGTGAACGTGACATGGCTGAAGCCACGGTGTTTGAGGTAAGCCATTAATGCCGGGATCAAAAAAATCGCTGCACCCTTACCCCGGGATGCCATATTTCCAATTTCGATAATTCCGTTGCGGGCGACGTCAAGCCCGTAGGTTTTTCCTATTTCCGCTTCAATCGGCTGATCTATATAGTTTTCAAGAAACAGGCTTTCTTCTCCGGCCTGACGAAACCCCAACGCACCGAGAATACCATCAGCACTGTCTCTGATGCTCATAAGAGTTGGATAATGCCGATTAATCCGTGCCCCATAACTGTCATAGAATACAGAAGAAATGAAATTTTCCACCCGCTCGCGCTCGGGCGCCAGATAACGATTTATCGATACAAGGCTGGGGCTTAAAGTAGAAAACCGCTTTAACCGGTTTGCATTATAACGCAGTTTATTGTTGTCGCCGCTTTCAGTCTTCAAGGTAATCTGCACTTCTCAAATCTCCTGGTTTTGTTTGTGGCCACAGATGTAGGAGGTGAAACTGAAACCAAGCTGAAGGTTCAAGGCGTTCTTTTTTGGTTTTGCGATCCATTTTATGGATAGAGAAAATTCGACGTTCAGTTTTTTGTATTTTCGGTTTTTCTTAAGGTTGGTTTCAGTTTCACCTCCTAAACCGGCTCGCAGATGATCGATGGCACTCGGGGCCGGAATGGCCCGGTTATTGATTTTATCTGCAAACCCGAAACAAGAGGAAACCTGGAATGAAAACTCTGATGCGAACACTTCTGGCACTGACATTAACCGTTTCATTTGCCGGAACAGCACTGGCTGAAAGCTCTGAATGCACCAAAGTCCCCCGTGCACAATGGATGTCCATGAATGCCGTAAAAGCCAAAGCGAATGCCATGGGCTACAAGGTTCGCAGCATTAAACGCGAAGGAACCTGTTACGAGGTCAAAGCTTTGATCGAGGGACAACGTCGTGAAATCGTCTTTAACCCTGCCAATGGAAAACTTGTTAACGGCAACGAACAAAACTGATGAGCTTTCACTTTAAACAAAAAACTGCTGTGTCCGGTGATAGTCAATCATCGGACATGGTTCGTGTCTGGGATATTGTTGTCCGAATTTTTCACTGGAGCCTGGTGGCAACATTTGCAGCCGTATGGCTGACAAGTGACGATTTTGTATGGCTCCACAAAATATTGGGATATGGTGTTTTGGTCCTGATCACTGTGCGTCTGGTCTGGGGATTTATCGGTGGAAAATATGCCCGTTTCAGCGAATTCGTAAAATCACCGGGTGCCGTTATCTCCTACCTGAATGATATGCGAAATGGGCGTGAACGCCGATACCTTGGGCACAATCCGGCGGGTGGAGCTATGATCCTTGCGCTGTTGTTTGCATTGCTGGTAACTGGAGTGACTGGCTGGATGTCCACCACTGATGCCTATTGGGGAATTCGCTGGGTGGAAATTGCACATGAATTGAGTGCAGATGGCTGTATTGTTCTTGTTGGTGCTCATGTGCTCGGGGTAATCTATGCCAGTCGCAAGCATGGTGAAAGCCTCGCCAAAGCCATGGTCACCGGCCTGAAGCAACGCGTATGAACCTGAAACCGGAACCGGTCTTTTATGAAAATTCTCTTCGTTGAAGATGACGAAATGCTTGGCAAGGCCGTTCATATCGGATTGAAAACCGAACATACAGTTGATTGGGTGACCAATGCAGAAGATGCTGAACTCGGTATGGAGACCGGTCAATATGACCTTGTGGTGCTGGACATAAATTTGCCGGGCATGAGCGGATTGGCGCTTGTACAGAACATGCGCCGCAGAGGTGAAAAAATACCGGTTTTACTACTGACGGCGCGTGATACGGTTTCACACCGGGTTGAAGGACTTGATGCCGGTGCAGATGATTACCTGGTGAAACCGTTTGATTTCGATGAATTACTGGCGCGCATCCGCGCCCTGTCTCGTCGCGGGCAGGCTTTTAACGACAATTATCTTTCTCATGGCGATATTGAAGTAAACATCACCACAAAAAGGGTTACCAAAGCTGGCAAGGTTGTTGAACTTTCTCGTACCCAGTTTGATATCCTGAAGATTTTGCTGAAAAATACCGACCGGTATTTCAGCAAATCTGATATTGAAGAAAAAATATACAGTTGGGATGAACTGATAGAAAGCAATACCATAGAGGTCCATATTTCAGCACTGCGCCGCAAGTTGGGAAAGAACCTTATCAAGACGGCGCGGGGGATCGGCTATGTTGTCGAAAAAACTGAAAACCACACACAATAAAAACCTCTCTGGAAGCGGTACTTTACGCCGCCGCTTGCTCCGGTTTATTCTGGTGCCGTTGTTACTTAGCCTGCTTATTGCCGGTTCAATTTCCTTTTTTGCTGCCAAAAAGGAAACTGCAGAAATTTATGACCAGCAATTGGTATTATTGGCCAAGGTTTTGCTTTCTCTGGCTTCACAGGAAGATGCAGATGACAATGCCCACAAGATTACCAATTATGATGCGATACTTGGTGATGCCGGCGAGAATGAATTTTTCTACCGCATCTGGATTGATGGTAAACTGGCGCTAACATCTCCAAATGCGCGAAATTTTAAATCCGCTTATCGTTCCCCGGGTTTTTCCAACCATTCGTTTGGGGGTAAGGTGTGGCGGGTTTTTGCTTTTCAGGACGAAAAGAATAAAATTCTCGTGGAAGTGGCCGGACGTGAAAATCTTCGGGCTGAAATCATTCAGGAAATTCTCCTGTTTATGTTCATCCCCCTGCTGTTGGTCGTCCCTGTCATCGCCACTCTGGTTTGGTTCGGAGTGGTTAAGGGATTAAGGCCCATCTCTGTATTGTCCAATCTGATTAAATCACGCGACCCTTACAATCTTTCTCCATTGACCACACAGGAAATTCCCAATGGGGAAATGCCCGACGAGATTAAGCCACTGGTCGATGCGCTAAACAGCCTGATGTTGCGAACAAAAAATGTTTTGGAGACCGAAAAGAATTTCGCTGACAACGCAGCCCATGAATTGCAAACGCCACTGGCGGCTATCAAAACCCAGGCGCAGGTTACGATGCGGACCACTGATAGTGTGGAAAAACATCAATTGCTGGAGGATTTGGTGTCAGGCGTCAGCAGGGCGAGCCACCTGGTTTCCCAACTGCTTTCGTTGGCAAGAGCCCAATCACAACAACAGCAGCAGTTTTCACAGATCCGCCTTGATATTGTATTGCAAAAAACCCTGGCCGAATTCCAAAGACAGATGGCTGAGCGAAATCAAACTGTTGAAGCCGATATTCAACAAGACATTACAATCGCTGGAATTGAAGAATTACTGTTCGTACTTTTTCGAAATCTGATTGATAATGCCAGCAAGTATTCTGCCGATGGCGGGGTTGTCCAGATTGAATTGCAGAACATCGCGAACAGGGTCGTATTTCGCATCGGCAACCCGGGATCAGGCATCCCGGAAGACAGGCAGCAACGTGTATTTGAACATTTCTATCGATTGCCCGGAAGTGCTGAAATAGGCTGTGGCCTCGGCCTTGCTCTGGCAAGTAAAATATGTGAATTGCATAGAGCAGAAATTCATCTGGAAAACCGGAGTGAAGAAAATATGACGTACTTTAACATCACGTTCGCAACAACACTCGCGTAAGCCGATTTTTGCACCAATCATTAAACCGGGTCACAGCGCAAGACCCATATCGAAAATCCGGCCAGCCTGCTCGTCGGCAGTGCAAACGAGCAACTACGATAGCCAAGAGTTAGGCACCTTCGATCAGATGTTTTTGCGATTTGATGTAGTGCACAAAAAAATCCAGAAAAGTACGAATGCGCGGGACTTTACGTAAATCCGCCTGCACCAGTAACCAGATGTCGCGGCGGCTAACAATCTCGCCGGGTGAAATCCTGGCCAGAGCGGGATCGCTTTCACCGATGAAACACGGCAGGATGGTGGCACCAATTCCAAAGCGTGTTGCTTCGAGCAGTGATGAGACGGAATCAATTCGCAACCGGCACATATGGTCTGGAATATTCGGTGCCAGTGCAGGCCAGGTTGGGTTGTCCGATCCATCATCCCAATTCAGCCACACCATAGACTCCATACTGTCTTTGTGTTGTTCCAGATAGGACTGTGAAGCGTAGGAGGCAAATGATGCCACTGCCAGCTTACGCCCAAACAAATCTTCCTTGGGCGAGTTAGTGGCAAAGAGGGCGACATCACCCGGCAGGCGTTTTTCGCCAAGAGATTGTGTACGAACCCGCAGGTTAATATCAGGATGGCGTTGCAAGAACTCCGAAGTGATTGATAATAAAAGATGGTTGGAAAGGATATCGGTCGTCACGACGCGTATGGTCCCACCGGTTTCTTCACTGTCGGCAGCCAGGGTTCTGTTGATCTCCTCGATCTCTTTTTCCAGTCGCAATGCGCCTTCAAAATATTTCTGGCCGGACAAGCTTAAAGTGTTTCGTTTGGCCGAGCCTAAAAACAGATTTCTCCCAATCTTTTCTTCGAACGCCTGTAGGCGGCGTGAGACGGTGCTTTGATCAAGACCAAGACTAATCGCTCCGGCGGCAATCGATCCAGAGCGGGCCACGGCAAGGAAAATCCGTAAGTCATCCCAGTTTTTCATTCATGCATATTAGCATGTTTGTATGCATTTCCATCTATTTACTGATATTTTGCATTGATAGATAAACAGGGCATCAACTTTCATATAAAGGATTTCATACATGCCCGCTTATTTTGTCGCTCGATTTGTTATCAAAGATGCTGCCGCACTCGCAGCCTATTCCAAAAAGGCAGGCCCTATCATTACCTCATTTGGCGGTGAGTTGCTTTTCAAAGGCGGAGCAGAGCAAATTTTGACAGGAGAGATGTCGCTTCCCAACATTGCGGTTTTCCAATTTCCAGATCAGAAAAAACTCGATGCTTTCTATTCATCAGATGCGTATCGGGCGTTAAAATCTGCGCGTGAAGCTGGAGCAGAGATGGTGCTTTCTGCACACGGTTGAAGGAGAATGGTGGAGAAGAGTGTTGGACAAATGTAATCAACCTTTTAACGTTATTTGTGGTAATATAATATCGAATTTAGTTGCCGGATCAAACTGATTTTGCCTTGCATCACCCATACTCTTATCTTATCCTGTCATAAAATTGGGCCAGACACTCTGGCATTTACATTTCTTCATATAGTGCATTTGTACTATATAATTCTGTGTATCCAATGTGTGCATACGAACAGGCAAGGTTTGCCTAGGATACGTAAAAACTTGATGGTGATTAAACCTTCATAAAATAATGAAAGATTTTGATTTATACGATAACTCGCTGGTTAGTGCCATTTATGATGCGACTATTGACGACACCAAATGGCAGGATGTTGTCGATATCATGTCAGCACGTATTCCCGGAACGACAACCTCAATCGTTCGGCATAATTTAGAACCGGTAATTGAGGCAAATATTCTCTATTCCGGCTTTGATCCGAAACAGATAGATAATTATCAGGCATATTTTAAAAATATAAACCCTATTCTAAATATTCTTAAAAAGAAAAAATCTAACTCCTGTAAAAAAGAAGATATTATATTTCGAACAAGCGATATTTTAAACACGGAATACTACAATGACTATCTCAAACCTCAAGGAGTCAAAAAGGGAATTCATGTAAAGTTAAAGTACAGTGAGAATGGGCTTCTTACGTTCAGCAAATTAATCAAAGAAGGTGAGGACGGAAAAGTTACTGCAAAATCACTGTTGCAAGCCCGAACTTATCTACCTCACATATCACGTGCAATACAGATTTCCCGGCACCTTTCCAGTGCCAGGATCAATATTCGAAATCTGGAAAATACTCTTGATAAATTAGCCGTTAGTGTTTTTGTAATCGCCAACTCACAAGCTGTCACTTATAGCAACCCTGCCGCCCAAAAACTGCTCACAACCTCTGCCGCGCTGCGTATTGACCAGTTTAATCATATTCAAGCCAGTCATCACCCTTCTGACGAGCAACTTCAGGCTGCGATTGTTTTTAGCCAGTCCAATCCCTATCCTTTTCCACCAGTAAAAATACACAGATCAGATAACAAACATCCCCTGGTCGCCATCGCTCTTCGATATGATTGCGAAAGTGCGTGGCAGACGAAATTTAACAAGATGTTTTCTGATCGTATGGAAAATATCTACCTGTTTGTCTTCGACCCTGCTGCGCGCGTTGTGCCTCAAAATCAAATAATAACAAGCGCTTTCAACCTGACGCCAGCAGAAGCACGTTTGACACAGGCGCTTGCTCAAGGCGTGATACTCCAGGACTATGCCGACCAAATTGGTATCTCGCGCAATACCGCCCGCAATCATTTGGCCGCCATTATGGAAAAAATGGGTATTACGCGACAAACTGAATTAATTTCGATTATTGCACAATTATCAACAATCGATTGTGCTGTATAATAAAAACCGGCGGGCAAACTTACAATTCAGTCTCATAAATGCTGGCGACGAAACACGATCAATACAACAAAATTATAAGTTTTTTGCAATCTGCAAAGTTGCTTGACGTGTAGAAGGCTTGGCAATGTTTGACTAGGCCACCGATGTGTTCAGGGCCGTTATGAGCTTGACCAATAGTCTATGTAAAGTAGGCCCTACTCACACCGAACCATATCCCAAATTCATCTCACAAAATTGACGAAGGGGGTATGATGCAAATTGATAGGTTTGGTTGATGTGCTACTCAAGCACTTCATTTCGACCCCACAATTCTACTGCTTTGTTCGGTATCTATCTATCCAGGCTTCGAACCGCTGAAAAAAGCGGCAGCGAATGCGGCAACTATCAAAACATCAGCAAATTTATTCGAATTTAATTTTTAGAATATTTTTATCTATCTTATTGTTATTACAAGATATATATTGACTGTGGGGGCTTGCAACTGCCGATATCTGCAGGAGGTTTTCCATATGAAGGCATAGTCCGGCATTTGAAAGAACACTAATGGTATCTGGCGCATCAAAAGTGCGGTCAAGTTAGAGCTTTAACAATCTTCTGCACAAATCATTTTGAAGTATCCGTATATGAGGTCATCTGGACATTAACCGCTAAAAATCGCGTAAACCTTTTTCATTTTTCAGCCAATACTTTCTTTGCCGCCCTGAAACACTCCAGTGCCTGGGGCACACCGCAATATATGCCGATCACATGAATGATGGCGCGGATTTCTTCCGGGCTGACGCCATTGTTGATTGCGCCACGACAGTGAATTTCCCATTCGTGCATTTTGCCCAGAGCGCCAATCATTGACAAATTCATCATTGAGCGGGTTTTGGCATCAATAACTTCATCACCCCAGCCAAAACCCCAGCACCAGGCCGTCATGGCTTCCTGAAACGGGTGGGTAAATTCATCGGCAGCAGCAAGGTTGCTTTCAACATACTCGGCACCAAGGGTTGCCTTGCGCTGTTCCAGCCCTTTCAGGAACAGGTCTTCATCAAAAATCTTTGTCATGTTTCACCTCTGGTTTCCAGCCCCTCACGCATCCATTGTTGCAACACTTTTATCGAGTGCTCGGAGTTGACCCCGCATGCGGGATCAACGACCAGCGGCCCGGGGTTATAACCTCGTGACCCCATACCACGCTGTACACTTTCAACCAGTCTAATGTCTTCTGCAACTGTTGTCTGACAGTCCTGGATGGCCAGTTGCCGCACGACTTTATCCTCCGCACCGTCAAAAGAATACCAGCCGCGCCAGACAACAACCTTGTCCACATCAACCACGCGCCAGTGATAGGTGTTCAGGATGTTTCCCGGATAGACCTGAAAGGAAAACATCGGCCACAGAAACCAGGATGAATAGTCTCCTGCATGTTTGTTCGACTCAAGATCAATCTCATAGGTCATGGCATCAAGATTCTGGCACAAGGTTGTGTGACGCAGGCAATAACCACCTTGCGGTTGAATGTCGTAAGTGGACGGATCAATAACCCCTTTTGCGAAGGTTGGATGATTTAAGGCGCAGTGGTAACACTCTGAGTAGTTTTCAATTGAAACTTTCCAGTTGCAGTTCTCTGGAACTTCCACCCATTCAAGTGGTTTCAAAGCCTGAATATGAGGGACGAAATCCAGTATTTCTTCACGTGCGCCCGGAAACCAGTCATCCATGGGCCGGGCATCTTCATCAAGATTGACAAAGATAAACCCGTGAAACAATTCTGCTCTCACTTCATTCAGGCAGATATCACCGCGCTCAAACCCTGGCACTGAATTTATATTGGGCCCGTTTCGAAGCCCGCCTTCGAGTTCATAAGACCAGGCATGATAAGGACAGACAATGATCTTGCAGTTACCTTTACCCTGAACCAGTTCATGGGCACGGTGCTGGCATACGTTATAATAGACCCGAATATCGCCGCTCTTGTCCTTGATACAAAACAGGTTTTCACCGGCAATTTCAAAGGTGAAAAAGTCGCCGGTATTCTCAACCTGTGACTGGTGTCCGGCGAACTGCCATGTTTTTGTCAAAAGCCCCTTTTTCTCTTTCAGGAAAATATCTGAATCTGTGTAATAACGCGCTTCAAGGGATCTGGTTACACCAGTTTGAAAAGTCATCACGTGGTATCCTTTTCATCATGATAAATGCCAAGTTCATGACGGCGGGCATGAAATTTTTCCACCCGTTGAATGATTTCGGGGCTGGCGCTTGCAATGACAAAGGAAAGCAGGGTTTCCAGTACCGCGATCATCGAGACAGATGATGGAAAAAACTGGGGTGTATCGCTGGTGACAACAAAACCGTGGTCGGACCCAATGATAACCGGTGAGGCCGGGCTGTCGGAAATACCGATGATCCTGACCCCCTGTTCACGGGCGATACGAACTGCTTCAACCACTTCGCGGCGATAGGGTTTGCAGGTGATGGCAATCAGCACATCGCGCTCATCAGCCCAGGCCAGATCATCTGCCGGGGTCGAGCCTGCCCGTGGAATGGCATGAAACTGCGTCATGCCGGTTGAGGCAAGGTAGGTGAAATTGCGGGCATTGGAATTGTTGATGCCTACGCCCAGGGTAAAAACCTGACGACAATTCCAGATCGTATCAGCAGCTGATTTAAGCTCTGCCTCGGTTATCCTTGCAAACGTTTCTTCAATGTTGGAAAGGGCTGAATGGACCATATCGGCATAAAGGCCGCCCATTTTTCCCGAGCGTTTGAGCGACTGAAGCCAGCGGGCTCGGTCGGGGAAGCTGGCCTTGCCACGGCGGATTTCCTCGCGAAAGGGCTCGCGGAATTCATCATAACCGGCAAATCCGGCCGAACGGGCCAGACGCACAAATGTGTTTGGTTTGACCTTTGCTGCTTCAGCAATCTCGCGAATCGAGCTGACGCTTATATCATTGGGATTTTCCAGAACAAAGGCGGCCGCCTTGCGCACCTGCGGTGTCAGTCCACCCAGCTGTTCGCCCAGTTCATCAAGGATGACCTGCGTAGCCGGTAAATTCGTATTTGGTACATTTATTTTATTCATGGTTGACGATTGTACATTTGTTTGATTATCTTGTCCAGACACAAATCGATATTGCAGGGTCACTTGATGACAAACAAAACTATGCCTTCCGGCGCCCGGGTTGTTATTATTGGCGGCGGCATTATGGGCTGCGGACTTGCTTATCATCTGGCCCATGAAGGCTGGTCAGATGTTGTGTTGCTGGAAAAAGCTGAATTGACCAGCGGCTCAACCTGGCATGCGGCAGGACAGATTACCCATTCAACCTCCAGCTTTGGTCTTGGCAGGATGGTGGATTACAACATCGGCCTGTATTCTGGAGGGCTGGAAAAAGAAACCGGCCAGTCGGTAACCTGGCATGGTTGCGGTTCGTTCCGGCTGGCCTATTGTGACGATGAAATGGACTGGCTGCGGCACACCCTGTCGGTTGGCCGGGCACTGGGTTTTAATATTGAACTGGTGGGGCCGGAACGGATCGCACAGTTGCACCCCTTTTATAACCTTGATGGTGTTCTCGGCGCTCTGCATACACCTGATGACGGCCATGTTGACCCATCGGGCATTACTCAGGCCATGGCCGCTGGTGCCCGCAAGCTGGGTGTGCAAATCATCCGCCAATGCAGAGCAACCAACATTACGCGACAGGCAAGTGGTGAATGGCTTGTGGAGACGGAACGGGGCAACATTATCTGCGAGCACGTGGTCAATGCGGGTGGCACCTATGCCCGCCAGATGGGTGAGTGGTCTGGTTTGCAACTGCCCATGACATCCATGACCCACCACTATTTTATCACCGATCCAGTGCCGGAGTTTCAAAATCTTGACCACGAACTGCCGGTGATCCGCGATGACAAACTGGTTAGCGGCTATATCCGCATGGAGCAAAAGTCCGGCCTGATCGGCATCTACGAAAAACAAAACCCCAACACAGTTTGGGAGGACCATTGTCCGTGGGAGGCTGAAAATGAGTTATTTGAGGCGGACTATGACCGCATCATGCCATGGATGGAAAACGCCATGGACCGGATGCCGATTTTTGCTGAATTGGGTATTCGGCGCGAAGTCCATGGAGCAATTTCACATCCGCCTGACGGCAATCCGCTAGTTGGTCCCGCAGCGGGAGTGCAAAATTACTGGTGTTGTTGCGGTACACAGATCGGCATCGGCTGGGGACCGGGATTGACCCGTGAACTGGCGCGCTGGATGATTCATGGCTCAGCCGACATCTCCATGCGCGATTATGATCCGCGGCGGTTCGGTGAGTATGCGACAAAAGACTGGCAGGTCATCAAGGCAAAGGAAGATTATTGTCTGCGCCATGAAATCCCGTTCCCGCATTTCAACCGCCTTGCCGGACGCCCGGCAAAACCCTCGCCCCTTTATGAACGCCTGAAGCAAAAGGGTGCCGTCTATGAAGAAGTTTTTGGCCACGAACGCCCGCGCTGGTTTGCCCGAGATGGCATACCGCAACAAGACCAGTATTCATTCAGGCGCAACGCCGTTCATGATATTGTCGGCGCTGAATGCCGGGCAGTACGAGAGGCTGTTGGCATTATGGATATTTCCGCCTTTACCAAAGTTGAAGTGAGCGGCCCGGATGCAGCAGGTTTTCTTGACCGTCTGGTTGCCAATCGTTTACCGCAAAATGTTGGCGGCATTGTCCTTACCCACATGCTCAACCGGCGCGGCCGGATTGAACTGGAGACAACTGCTATCAGGTTGGCTGAAGATCGCTATTATCTCGTTTGTGCGGCGTTTTTTGAACAAAGGCTGCTGGATCATCTCAACCACCATATGTCAGGTGAGCAGGTCACCATCATCAAACGTTCGGATGAATGGGCCGCTCTTGCCCTGAACGGGCCGCGCGCACGCGACGTGCTGGCGGCATGTACAGATGCCGCGCTCGACAATACCAGTTTCCGCTGGCTGTCAGCGCAACAGATCAAGGTTGCCGGACACGAAGTATGGGCGTTTCGTATGTCCTACGCCGGAGAACTGGGCTGGGAGTTCCATATCCCGCGCGAACATGCCTTGACCGTTTATGACGCCCTGTGGGCCGCAGGTGAGGCACACGGAATTGCCGATTATGGCTCGTTTGCCATGAATACCATGCGCATGGAAAAGGGCTTTAAGGGTGCCGGTGAGCTGACCAATGAGGTGACATTGCCGGAAGCCGATGTGATGCGCTTTGTCAGACTGGATAAGGACTACCTCGGTGTTGAACAAACCCGCGCCAGCACGCAGGGCGACCTGAAGTGGATATGCGCCTATCTCGAAGTTGAGCCCGATGGCATTGAAGATGGTCATGGTGGCGAAGCAGTATTACAGCATGGTAAAGTCGTAGGCTCCACTGCCTCAGTCGCTTATGGTCATGCATACGGAAAAATTCTGGCCTTTGCTTATATCAAACCTGAGGCAGCCGCTCCGGGTACAGCTTTGCAGGTTGTTATTGCTGGCGAATCGCGCCCCTCAAAGGTGTTGCTGGATGCGGTCTATGATCCAATGAGCAAGTTGCCGAGGACCGATGCATGAGTGAAATTCCCAAAATGATGAATGCCATGGTGCTTGAGGGCCACGGGGGCCTGGACAAGCTGGTCTGGCATGAGGACTGGCCGGTGCCGGTGCCGGAAAAATCTGAAGTTCTGATCAGGGTTACCGCCTGCGGTTTGAACAACACAGATGTCAATACCCGTTCCGGCTGGTATTCAAAAACCGTCGATGAGGCAACGACCGGTGGTGCCTATGAGAAAGTGGCTGACGAGGACCCCACATGGGGCGGCGCGCCAATAACTTTTCCCAGAATACAGGGAGCCGATGTTGTGGGAAATGTTGTTGCTTGCGGCCCCGATGCCGATACTGCATTGATCGGCAAGCGGGTTATGACGGACAACTGGTTGCGTGATTGGGACGATCCGCTGAACAGAGACAAGTCCGGCTATTTCGGTTCTGAATGCGATGGCGGATTTGCCCAATATACAACAATCGATTACCGGAATGTTGCGTTAGTTGACAGCGACCTGAGCGATGCCGAATTGGCAACCTTTTCGTGTTCCTACTCAACCGCTGAAGGCATGCTTTCGCGTGCAAATGCCGGGCCGGGGGACCGGGTGCTGGTAACCGGTGCATCTGGTGGTGTCGGCTCTGCACTCCTTCAGTTGGCAAAACGCCGCGGAGCTATGGTAATCGCCCTTGCGTCTGAGGCAAAGCATGTGCAGGTTCAGGCACTTGGAGCTGATGTCGTCTTGCCTCGCAATCCGCCGGACCTGAAAAGCGCTCTCAACAGAACAGCCAGCAAAGACACCGTAACGGTCATTGCTGATATTGTTGGCGGTAAATACTTTCCGACACTAATAGACGTGCTGGCCCGCGGTGGCCGTTACACCTGTTCAGGCGCTATTGCCGGACCTGTTGTTGAGCTTGACCTGAGAACGCTCTATCTGCGCGATCTGACCTTTACCGGCTCAACCGTCATCCCGCCCCATATTTTCTCTGATCTGGTTGGCTATATTGAAAAGGATGAAATCAGACCGGTTTTGACCGCGACCTATCCACTGAATGACCTGCACCAGGCCCAGCAGGCGTTCATCGACAAGAAACACACTGGCAATATTGTGGTACTACCATGAAAATTACAAAAATTTCAGTCTATCAAAAAGATCTGCCACTGAAACATCCCTACTGGCTTTCCGGCGGGCGTCTGAAATTTGAAGTTCTTGATGCGACATTTGTCAAAATCGAAACTGATGCAGGGATAACCGGCTGGGGTGAAGGCACCCCGTGGGGTCATACCTATGTGCCAGCTCACGGTCCGGGCATCCGGGCGGGAATTGAAACCATGGCGCAGGCGATATTGGGGAAAGACCCACGCAAACTGGCCCATATGGAACGGGCGATGGACCAGTGTTTACCGGGACACCTTTATGCCAAGGCACCGATTGATCTGGCCTGTTGGGACATTGCCGGACAGGCTGCAGATTTGCCGATTGCTGATATGCTTGGCGGCCGGGATAAAGAAGGCACCTGGATTGCTTCATCAGTTTCCTCTGGCGATCCAGACTATATGCTGGATATAATCAAGTCTTATCGCAAAATTGGCTACAAGGTTCACTCCTGCAAGGTCGGAGGTGATATTGACAAGGACATTGGCCGCATTCGCTTTCTGGAAGACAACCGGCTACCGGATGAACGTATCCTTTATGACGTCAACCGGGCATGGACCCGGCGCGAAGCCTCCATTGTCATGAACGCAGTGGCCGATCTTGGCATCACCGTCGAGCAACCTTGCGAAACACTGGATGATATTGCCGGGCTCAGACAAATCACTACAACGCCGATCAGCGTTGATGAAAGCCTGGTCACCCTGCAGGATGCAACACGTATCGCACGCGATGGTCTGGCCGAGGTCTTTGGCATCAAGCTCAACCGGGTTGGCGGGCTGACCAGAGCGGTGCGCATGCGCGATGTTGCGCTGGCCCACGGCATTCAGATGTACATCATGGCAACCGGCGGCTCTGTTATGGCCGATACCGAAGCCGCCCATCTGGCCCAATCCATTCCGCGCGAGTTCCGGCTTGGCACATGGGCCTGTCAGGACATGCTGACGATAGACATCGCACCGGGTCAGGGAGCGCGCAATGTGGATGGCAAGTTGACTGTGAGCAATATCCCCGGCCACGGAATTGTACCTGACCCTGCAGTTTTGGGGGACCCTGTTGCCGTTTACAAGGAGTGATCAATGGATGCTGTAGGAAAACTGTTTGAAGAACTGCGCGACCTGGCCCGCAACACCGGTGGGGAACTGTCCTGGTTTGCAGAAAGGATGAGTGGACTTGACCAGTTTTGCGAGAAACCACTATCCCTGCCTGTTTGCAAACGCCTCGCAGGCCTGAGCGATTTGGCCAACAAACAAACCCGGCCTGTTGTTCAGACCATTATCAAGGCGGTATCGCAATTTCATTGGCAGCAAAGTTATTCAAAAACAGACGGGTTTGACCAACATTATCTGGAAAATTATGGATGGTTCAATCTTGTTTCACCCGATGGAATTTTTGTCAGCAGAGAGATTCGTGTGTCAGTGGGGTATTGGGGCGATGGTCTTGAATATCGCCAGCACTGGCACGAACCAGAAGAGTTTTATCTGGTACTTGCTGGTAGCGGCAAATTCATCAGTCAGGGCCGCCGCCCCAGACAATGCCATGCATCAGATGTGGTTCATCATCTTCCCAATCAAAAACATGCCATCAAAATGAAGCGCGGCCCGATGCTGGCGGCCGCTTTCTGGCGCGGTGAAGGCTTGCTGGCAAAACCTGGTCTGGAGGCGCGGGCATGAAAATCACCAAAATCACGCTTTGGCATGTGCCGCTGACCAGCCATGAAACCTACCATATGGCCGTCGGCAAGACCTGTGACACGGTTGACACTGTAGTGCTTCGGCTTGAAACCGATACTGGGTTGTCTGGCTGGGGTGAAGTCTGTCCGATCCCGTTTTACCTTCCGGCCTATGCAAATGGTGTTGCGCCTGCGGTTGAAGAAATGGCGCCTGTTCTTCTCGGTGCCGATCCGGTCGGGCCGGAAGCGGTCATGGACCGGCTGGAAGCCCGGCTGATCGGCCACCCCTATGCCAAATCGGTGATCGACACGGCGCTATGGGATTTAACAGCTCAGGCCGCCGGGTTGCCGCTTTATGCCCTGCTTGGTGGTCGGCAGGTCAAGGACATGCCGCTTTATCATTCCATTACCTGCATTGCGCCCGACGAAATGGCGCGCATTGCCCGTGAAGCACAGGCAACCGGAATTACACAATTTCAGGTTAAACTGGGGCGCGACAATGACTGGTGCACCGATGTCGAGCGCCTGACAAAAGTCCGCGAGGCTGTGGGGGATGGCTCACTGGTCTATGGCGACTGGAACTGCGGTGCTTCACGGCTGGAGGCAACGCGCGTGGGCCGGGCAGTCAGCCATCTTGACATCATGCTGGAACAGCCTTGTGCGACGATTGAAGACTGCGCCGCCGTGCGCAGCGCCACGGGTTTGCCAATGAAACAGGATGAAACTGCCCATGACACGCAATCGCTTCTAAAGGCACACACCCATGGCTGCATGGATGCGGTTGCCCTGAAACTTTCCAAGCTTGGGGGGCTGTCTGCCTCCCGCCGGGCGCGCGATTTGTGCCTCTACCTCGGCGCGCAAATGTGCATTGAAGACACCTGGGGCAGCGACATCACAACAGCAGCCCTGCTACATCTGGCAGCCAGTACACCGGCAGATGGATTGATGAACACCTGCGACTTGTCATTCTACGTATCACCGCGGCTTGATGAAAACGGCCCTGTGAGACGCAACGGGCGCATCGCACCACCTCAAGGCACTGGTCTTGGCGTAAGCCCGGACCCGGCAAGCCTGGGCAAACCGCGTTGCCAAATCGAATAGGACAAAACGGATGCAAAAAATTCTAACCCAGGCCGAGTGGATTGACCGTGCCAAAGCCGTTTTGCCAGCGGGCGGCTTTGGCAATTTTGATCCCGGCATCATCATCGCCCGTGGTGAAGGCAGCCATGTGTGGGATGAAGATGGCAATGAATATATCGACTATCTGATTGGCTCTGGCCCAATGCTGCTCGGCCATGGCCATCCCGAGGTGATGGAAGCGATGTTCGAGCAATTGCCCAGGGGCATGACGTTTTTTGCCAACAATGCCTCTGGCATCGAACTGGCCGAGGAGATCGTCAAAGCCGTGCCATGCGCTGAACAGGTCCGCTTTGTGACGTCGGGCGGTGAGGCTGACATGTATGCCATCCGCCTTGCCCGCGCCTTTACCGGGCGTACAAAAATACTCAAGTTTGAAGGCGGTTATCACGGCATGTCGGCAGAAGCGCAAATGTCTCTTGCCCCGTCAAGACAGGTCAATTTTCCGCAAGCCGTGCCGGACAGCGCAGGTATTCCTGACAGCGTACGCAACGAAATGCTAATTGCCCCGTTCAATGACATTGAATTTGTGCGCTCACTGCTGGCAGAGCATGGCAGTGATATAGCCGCCATGATTGTCGAACCGCTGCAACGGATCATACCGGCTGAAGAGGGATATCTTGCAGCGCTCAGAACTGAATGTACAGCGCACGGGATTTTATTGATCTTCGATGAAATCGTCACCGGCTTTCGTCTTGCCTATGGAGGTGCGCAGGAACGCTTCGGCGTTATTCCCGATATCTGTACACTGGGAAAAATCATCGGTGGCGGCTTTCCGCTGGCAGCAATTGGTGGGCGACGTGATATTATGGATCACTTTGATAAATCCAAAGTCGGTGCCGACAAATGGCTGATGCAATTGGGAACCTTGTCGGGCAATCCGGTAGCTGCGGTTGCCGGATTGAAAACCATGGAGATTTTGCGGCGCAAGGGCACTTATGAACGCCTGCGCCATTATGGCGCTCGCTTGATGACGATGCAATCAGATGCCCTTACAACTGCTGGCATCGATCACCAGATTGTCGGTGATGAAACCTTGTTCGATATCCTGTTCACCAACCAACCGGTACGCAATTATCGAGACACACAAAAGGCCAATGCAGATTTGAACAGCCGGTATAATGCCGGTTTGAGAAAACAGGGCATATTCAAGTCACCTGGAAAAATGTACCCCTGTCTGGCCCTCACCGATGAAGATTTTGACAGAACTCAAAAGGCCGTTGAAACAGCTGCTTTTGCACTTGGTTGTTAAGAACATACTGGGCCTAATTTTGACAGGTTCTATGGTCAGTTTGTAGCTCGGTTTTTGATTGCCAATGAAAGTCGCGTAGTAACTTGCTTTGCCTGGTGAACCTGAGCGAAACTGGACTGGTACTGAAAAAATGCATCAATTTCAGTTAGTTACACGCTAACAACACCATAGAAAACATTGCGGCGCCAACAATATCAAGCAAATTCAATGGCTTAAGCTATCTCCGGCACTATGTTTTTTATCTTGCCGTATTGTATGTAGCAACATTGAGCGTATACTATTTTCAATGAATGATGATTTCGAAAAATTTCTTGATGCAATAAAGTTGTCGGCTGAGCAGCGCGAAGACGCGCGGAAAAAATATGACGGTGTATGCAAGAAACTTCATGAACGCTATTACCCAGATTCAAATTACGATGGCAGTACAAGGTTCCTTATTGGTTCTTACGGTAAACGAACACATATTCAACCAGCGAGAGATGTGGACGTCATTTTTGTAATGCCACCGGAAAAGTTTGCTGAATACGATGATAACGATTCGAATCCACAGTCTCAGCTATTGCAAACCACAAAAAGAATTCTCGAAGAGAAGTATCCAAAGACGCCAATAAAAGCCTGGAATAAAGTCGTCGTTTTGGAATTTGCCGATCCACAACATAATATTGAGGTGCAGCCTGCCTGGGAGAGGAACGACGGGACTTTCACAATTCCTAACTCTGTCAACGGAGGTAGTTGGGAAGTGGTTGATCCTAGAGCTGAGATTCAAAGAATCCAGGACTCGGAAAAGGAAACCGGTAAAACGAAGGGCCTGATTCGACTAACAAAGAAATGGTCAGAACAATCCACCGTATGTTCGGTGGCACGCTGATCGTCGATGAGGCAGATTTCCGCTTTTCAGATGAGAAAGCCGACATGGTGAAAATCTTCAACAACGGGAATGTTCGTGGGATGCCTGTACTGCGATCCCAAATTACGCGTGATCGTGAATTTGACCCACGCGTATTCCAGATTTTTGGACCAAAGATAGTCGCAACGCGAGGTGGCTATGATGATACCGCCTTGGAAAGCCGCTTCATTACTGAAATAACGGGCGCTCGGAACTTGCGAGAAGACATTCCTGTAAATTTGCCCTCAAAATATGCAAAAGAGGCGCAGGCGCTGCGCAACAAACTCCTATTGTACCGATTTCATAATTGGGGAAAACACAGTCCCACAAACGAATTAGTGGACCGTTCGATAGAACCCCGGCTCAATCAAATACTAGCGCCGCTTCTGTCGATTGTTGAAGATAGTGATGCTCTCGGTGCATTGCGAGAATTCGCACAGGCATGCAGTCAATCTCGCCAAAAAAAACATTCCTCTACTGAAAGCTCGTTTGTCCCAAAATGAATTCAAGATGTCATCGAGCTCATTGTCGCTGATGACGGTTGCTTTTTGCATCCCTAGACTCTGAGTAGTTTTTCAAGAAACCGATAAATCTCAACCATTGCAATTCAACTCGTGTGCGCCGTCATCGGCTTATGAATAACGCAATCGCAATTTATCTTCGCACATATCGCAAACGCTGTGGTTTAACGCAATCGGAGGTCGCCCGTTTGCTGGGTTTGGGGAGTGGACAGGCCATCTCTCGTTATGAGCGGCTGGACCGCAATCCAAGTCTCGAAACAGTGTTGGCATGTCAGGTTCTTTTCGATGCGTTGCCGCACGAACTATATCCCGGTCTGTATAGAAAGGTCGAAAAGTTAACCAGGCAACGCATCCATGCGTTCGTAGACCAATTCGAGGAAAGTTTCGATGAGAATGTCCCTACACACAAGCGTGACATGCTTATCCAGGTCATCGAGCGGATTGGGTCGCGTGGCCCAAGCTTATGAATTCAACAAATATGAGAGAGCCTTTAGTGCTTTCTATCTTCTTCAACACACGCGGTTTCGGTTATGCGGTATTCGAGGGTGTCGTTGCGCCGGTGGACTGGGGCATCAAGACCGTCAAAGACAAGAATGACTATTTTGAGCATGTAAGGCTGCTTCTGCATCTGTTCGAGCCATCAGTGATTGTCGTGCAAGACTGTACTGCGAAAATGGCACGATGCACCGATGCTATCCAAGAGGTAATCAATCGCATCGCGAAACTGGCAAAAAAGAAAAACATCAGGGTGCTGCGTTATTCAAGGGCAGATATTCGTGCAAGCTTCGCTTATTACGGAGCCTTCAACAAAGACGAAATCGCTCGCGCTATCGCCGATGTCTTGCCGGAATTTGCACCTCGCGTACCGCCAATGCGCAAACTTTGGAAGAGTGAGGACTATCGGATGGGGCTGTTCGACGCCTTGTCACTGACCTTCACATTTTACGCTAAAGAGCGTTTAAGCCCAGAATAGAGGCCTGCAATCAAATAACAGCAAAATATTTCTTCTTGCACGGTGGCGACATGGTGGCGATTCGAGAAGAAAACGAAATGAGACGCTCTCGCGTCTCATTTGTATGCATTTGAATTTATTGATGAATTTTGGTTGCGGGGGTTGGATTTGAACCAACGACCTTCAGGTTATGAGCCTGCAATCATTTCTTATAACTTATTGATATATAAAAGTAAATATCGTGAAAATCTGTGTATGTGTAAGAAAGTGTGTAAATTTCAGAAACTCTACGAATCATCTCTAATGCGTTGATTCTGCACGCATAAATCAGTTGTTTCAATGACTTATCGCATTTTACCCCCATTTTTGCTGCTTTTAGCCATTTGGGGAAGGAAATGACAATTATTTGGCCTGCTTCGTATGGAGCCGTCCGTCGCCCTTGCCCCGCCACCGGGGGCGGCGGTGGGTCCGTTCGGAGCAGGCCTGTGTCTGCTTTGGTGGTGAGACCGGAAGCAAAGCCACACAATGGCGATATGGGAGCATGTCGCCATTTGAATGTAGGCGTGAGCTCTTCATCCATCTGCCGGAGTTACGGCAGATGTCGTGCCGTGTTTACAACCCAATTTCTTTAATCAAAACCAGCGGCATAGAAGTATGCCGCTGATCGAACGCCCGCGAAAATCTATCGCGTCTGCCGTACAATACGGCAGACGCATTTCAGCAATATTCAATATCGTGGATTTTTATCATTCGAGCGAGAAATTTGAATACCAGAAAAGAAAATAGCGCAGCTTTAGTGAATGTTGACGACATTGCAAACAGCACAGGAATTAGGGAGCATTAGCGATCGCGTGAGCAATTTAACCGCTTCTTGATCAAACGGGTCGAATTGGTTCAGCCATTTTTGGCCTTGCGCAGTATAAATCAGTTGCCGCGCCAGTTTCTCATCAGTTGATTGAGTTTTATCCAAGGAAGCTACCAGCTCATTGAAATTCGAGTCATAGGAGTGAAAGCTGATCTGTAAATGGTGGCTGGAATGTTCCAATAATCACATAAGGATTTGGCGCGCGGCTATGCCATAATCGCGTAGTACCAAGAAACAGATACAAATCTTTCGTACGGGCAAAATCATCTAGATATTTTTCTCGCACTTTTTGCGCAGCTTTCTCAGGAGTAGAGTTTTTGAGGCAGTTTAGATAGAGCTGCCCAATCTCCCAATCTTCAATCATCATATTGCTGACTTTGCCTACGTCATCAACAAACCTGTATTTGAATTTATAAGGTAGCTTCGGCATAATTTTAAAATCGTCATTGCTTTCATCGAACAATGAGCCTTGATCAAGCGCAGCCTTTGCTGCTTCGAATTTTCCGATTTCCCACTCAGTGTCTGTTTCCTCAACTACAAACTCCTGAATTTCAGCAGGCTTGAATATTGCCAGAGAAAACTCATCCGCTTTTGCTCCTGCGATCACTGTCTCAAGTTTTGTATAAACAGTGTTAGGTTCAAGAATGAGCTTCTTGCGGTGCGCCCAGCCTTGTTCCGTGCCGACAACGTTGCCCAACGCAATGTCATCAATGTTTGTGGGGCTATAACTTTCTGGTCGTGGATCTTTCTTGTTTTTTACAAGATCAAGTTCGATCCACTGGTACTTTCTGTATCGCTGTGTGTCGTTCAAAAATCTAAAGGGCGAGGGGTAAATCCTGATCCAGCTACCGTCTTCTCTAAAGCCAGCAGTACAGACCAGTTCCGTGTATTTCTTGGAAAGGGTCGGATATGTTTTTACCGTTATGAGGACGCGTTCTTTCGCCATTAATCGCCCTCAAATATGAACTATCGGAAAGTCGCAATCGGGGCGGTTGCTAATAGCATTTGCAACACGCCCTCGATGACACATGCAGTGTTCTGCTTCGAAACACGTGATTGCAATACGGCGTTTGTCTTCCAGAATTTTCAGCAACTCATCAATTGACGGACCATTTTCTTTCAAAGTTGTTGCTTCATATTGTGTAAACAATCGGTCGTAGTCGGCCCGTGTTTTCAATTCCCTTCGTTTATCAGAAACAATACCAAGCTCAGGAATATGAATGTAATCGATACCTAATTTGCCAAGCGTATCCGACAATGTTTTTTTGGAAAACCCATATTTTCTGCTGAGTGGATTTTTTCTAACATCACAAAGTGCATGCACATTATTCTGAATTAGCCTGTTCAAATAATTTTCAAAGGATTGCCCTTCATATCCGATTGTAAAAAAGGCTTTGTCATTTTGACTTGCATTGGATGAATTGATCACATCAAGTTCATCATTATTCATCAAGCTGGCTGCAATTTCAGAACGAGTAGCAAAATATGGGTATTTGCGATAAATTTCTCGGATGAGATTATCGCCCTTAAGCGATCTATATCGGTTAGAAAACAACGCCATTTTGCGCTGATCGGCATCACTCAACATCGAGATGTAATCTGAATCTGTCGGTAGAATTCTCCACTGTTCTGAGTCAGCCAGAATTCCGAATTCAATAAATTTGCGGCGATCTGCATAAGACTGGAATGAGAAACACCCGAAGCGATAGGGCACGAATTCATAGCTCTTTTCCTGCTGGCAAGTCTGTGTATACAAAAAAAGATATTTTTGCAGACTAATACTTGTTAGCTTTCCGCCAAAACTTTGCAACAATGCAAGGAGAATTTTTTGACGACCGTACAGGGCTGGATGGGGTAACTGATTCATACCTTTAGATCATATCGCAGTTTCCCATTATCAAGAAGAAAATTCGTAGCTCGTTATGTTTTTCGGTCAATGGAATTGCCGCCAAAGGGGGATGCAACGAGGGCTTAGCTCCTTTCGCAATTCCTGCTCGTTGGCACAAAGCGATCGGTGTCTTGATAGCACGTAACAGCGAACCCAATGTCCACATTACGAAAGCCAATCCAATTCATCTACAAAAAGCGAACGGCAGTTGTCCCCCCCTCTTTAGCCATTTGACGCAGCGCGGCTAATGGCTAAAGAGGGTCTTTTTCTCCGTTCCCTACAACTTCTGCACAAGACAGATCATTAGGGTACACCGGACCTATGTAGTTGCCGCCAATTTCCTGAGGCACTACAGTAAATTGTCCCCTTTCGGCGTATTGGGCGGGCGGCGTGTCTGCTTGTGGGCCGGTTTCCGGTTACTCCTTGGCTTCTTATCTTTGCTCCGGTTTTTGTGCTTTTTGCTGCCATGCTGTCTTTCGTCATCCTTCTTTGTACGGAATCTCCTTTCAGTGATATCGGCAGCATTCTCACGTATTTCCTGGAGCATGCGTTTCCAACGCGGCACGGTGATGTCATGGCGGTTTTCGGCAAATTGCCGATTTCGTTTTTCCTCTTTTGATAGGGGCTGATCAGAGGCACGTTTACGCATCAACCGGTATTGTGCACTCAGCGCTTTGCGTTCTTGCGCATGACCGGCTAGCACGGCTTGTTTGGCTGCCTCATGCCGCGCCGCAATGTTTTTCTCCTGCCGGGAAAATACTTTCTCGAACAGCCATGAGAAGCCGGTCGTGCGGGCAAGCAGGCCGGTAAAGCCCTGTTCCATGACTTGGGCGCGGCGCTTGATAACCGCTTCCCGTTCGGTTGTTTGCGCCACGGTCAGCGCTTTGTCTTCCTCTTCCTGTCGCAGTTTCATCTCCCGCCATAAACTATCCAGCTCGGCCTTGTGATAGAGCGGCGAAATTTCCTTGAGATCAACGGCAGCGATGAGCGGGCTGACATTGATGGGAATAACGCCTGCGGCCTCAGCGATAAGTGCCTTTGCACGGGATTCCGCCCAGGTGCGCAGATCGGCATATTTCATGAGCTGCCTTGCTTGCGTCACATGGTATCGCTCGGCTCGACTTAATTTCATCCAGTCGGCGCGGGAAATATATCTTGCTGTTCGGAAAATAGAGCACTGGATAATCAGGCGGCCTTCCGGTGGGGCCTGCATGGCTTTGGCCTGCTCGGCTTTTAAAGCTGCAATACGGTCTTCAAGCTGCCGCCGCTCCACCTCTTCCGTGCGCTGCAACTTACGGTGCATGTAAAAACCCTGCCGGGCGATCTCGGCAGTTTGCAGCAAGAGGCGGTTTGCATCACGCCGCTTTTCCGAGAAAAATATCCTCCTGCCGATCTGCCAGCCAGGAAGAGAACCGTAGCGTCGCGGTTTTTCGAGAAGCAGGCGATTTGCGCGATGAATGCCGATCTTGTTTACGTCTGCCCAAAACCGGACTGTGGCGGCAGCGCCTTTATCACCGAACGCGATCTCCATATTTTTGCCGACTTGAGCAACCAGAGAACGGGCATAACGGGCGCGACCTTCATGCCGCCTCACTTTCGCATAGGCCTTGCTGATCTCCCGTTCATAAAAATTGATGGCGGCGTGTCCTTTGTCAAACAGGCGTAATTGCTTGATTGACTCGCGGGTGTGATCGAAAGCTGTGGCTGCCAGATGAGCATCACGGGCGCTTCGCTTTTGCCGCTCCTGGTCAAGTTCAATGACATTGATCTCTTCGGCGATTTGCTCGCGCAGGGCATTGCGCTCCTGCACTTCCCTGCGCTCATCGCCAAGCTCCGATGTTTCACCTTTGCGCTCCATTTGGGTGGCATCAACGCCCATGTGGGGTTCAGCTTCGCGTTCTATCCCCTGATCTTCCCACGAGCGGTGATCGACACGGATGTCATGACCGGATTCGGCAAGCTTTTTGTTGATGGTCGCAGCCCATTGCTCCCGCCAGTCGAATATGGGCCGTGTTTTTCGCAGTTCGTGTTCGAGTTTTTCCGCCTCCTCGGTCTGGCCGGTCATTTTCAGGGCATAGAGCTTTTTGAGCGCGGCAAAATCATCGTTCCATTCCCGTGCCTGCTTGCCGAATCCGTCAGATGAGATATGCCGCATGGTGCAAGTGATATGAGCGTGATGATTGCGCTGGTCGCCTCGCCTGTCCGGCAAATGAATAGCAATATCGGCGATCATGCCCTGCGAGACAAGCACGCTGGTGACGAATTCCCGCACAAGTGCAATACGCTGATCCGCACTTAGCTCATGCGGCAACGGCAACATGAACTCACGGGCGACCTGCGCATCTTTGCGGCGGCTGGCCAGTTCGACATTCGCCCAGAGCTGCTGCCGGTCATTGACCCAGGACGGCACGTCTAGCGGTGCGAGAATCTCGGAGTGGATGACGCCGGATTTGCGGGTATAGTCGAAGCTCTCGCCGGTGCGTTCATCCATGAGGATGACAGCGGCGCGATATGCGGCAAAGGCCACTGACGATCGTCCGTCAGAGCGCTTTACGATTTGAATGTCCGGGGCCATGATGGCCATGCCGCAATCGCCTCCTTAAGGCAAACCGGTTTGCGCTTAAGGATCACCGCCCCTTCGGGCGACAAGCACACGTTGAACTTTGTTCAATGTATAGGTGCGCCGTTCTCCTTCTTAAATTTGCCTTTAACTCTATTATACCAGTAAAATAGTAATAGTAGTAATTTGTACTGGTGTTTCTACCATGACGAGAACGGAGGACGAGAGAATTAAGCAAAATGGGCGCAAGATTAATGCGCTCCGTATGGAAAACGCGCGACTGCAAAAGAAAGCAAACATGCGCGCGCGTAAGATGGACACACGGCGAAAAATTGTCGCCGGTGCGGTCATCCTAAATCATGCCGAAATTGATGAGGCATTTGCCGTGAAGCTATACGAGCTGCTTGATAAGTTCGTATCCGAGCGTGATCGGCATTTGTTTGATCTGCCCGAGATTAACGAAAAACATGAAATCGATGCTGCCAGTTCGTTTAACAGGCCGCACCCCGAGCCTTAACGGTCTCTATCAAAGTCATTAGAAATTTCGAGTGAATCTGCATCGATTTCTTCCGTTAGGGCGAGAAAGGATTGACGTTGACGTTTAAATTCATCTGCGTGTTCATTCTATCGTCCATATCTAATTTTACCGCGCCTCATCGAGTTTTGCCAAAATCATCGGCTTTATCGTGTTGATGCTCGTGGTCGGCTTCATGCTTTGCTGCTTTCTCGAAGGCTCGTTGCCAGGACTGATCTTTGGCAGCTTGCGCAAATGGTTCTGACGCACCGCGTTGCGTGATGCTGGCGGCGTTCTCGCCAAAAGCCTGTGTTTTGCTCTTCGGCTTGCGCTGCTGCACCGCTTTTTTTAAAAATTCGTCGCGTTCGCGCTTATGCGCAGCTTTCATTTTTTCGTGCGCCTGTTTTTGGTCCCGCGCAATATCGCTTTTGGCCTTCTTTTTCGCGGTTGCCAATTGACTCCTGAATTCCTGAGTAACGCGCTTATCGCGCCCGTTCAGGTGATCTTTGAGAACTTGGTGCAATTCCTGTGGCGGCTTGAGTTTGTGGCTATGCGCGCCGGGCCGCAAATGCATCTCCTTGTCTGGCAGGAGGTGCTTACGCATGCGTTCGGCTGTCTGGTCGCGGGACTGCTGTTGTTGCGTCTCTCGCTGGGCCTTTTCTTTTACTTCCTGCTGACGCCGCAGAGCTTCGAACCCTTCTCGCTGTTGTTCGGTGAGGGCAGCAATCTGTTGCTGACGTGTCGACTCGGCAGCATCTCCTGCCTTGTCGAAGTCTTTTCCAACCGGATGGTCTGGCTGCTTAATCACGGAAAGTGCTCCGGATAAATAGATAAAATGATGGGTTTTAGTGTAGTGCGGGAAAAAGAGAATTGTCGTAATACTGCTCAAGTGGTTAATTCGTCAGTCAATTTGGGTATGAAAGCCCAAGGAAATTGACTATATTTTTCCCAATTCACTAGCATAAAGTATTGAAAACTGATACTTTATGTGTATGAAAACGGAATCACATCCTTCAAACGCCAGAGAATATATCGCCAGCCTTGCTGCTGGTGGGCATTACCATTTTGGTTCACGCGAAGCACAGTCAGCCCTCGGCATTTCGGCAGACGCCGCCAAACTCACCTTGAACCGTCTATCAAAACAACAAGTGATCGCCTCCCCGGCGCGCGGTTTCTATGTCATCGTTCCACCGGAATATCGCTCGCTCGGCTGTCTTCCTGCCGATCAGTTTATACCAGCACTGATGAAGCGCCTTGACCTTTCCTACTATGCAGGCCTTCTCACCGCCGCCCAATATCATGGCGCTGCACATCACCGCCCACAAGAATTTCAGGTTTTTCTCGCCAAAAGCCGTAGATCAATTAAGTGCGGAGCCGTGCGTGTCGCGTTCTTCGCGCGTAAACGCCTAATGGAAATACCCGTTCAAAATTTCAATTCGCCGCGTGGCACAATTCTGGTTTCAACGCCCGAAGCGACGGCAATCGATATTGTCGGTTACCAGAACCACGCAGGCGGATTGGATCAGGCGGCAACCATACTTTACGAACTGGCGGAGCGGATTGATCCCGATAAACTGGTTGCGGCAGCTCGATTGGCACCTGTTCCATGGGCGCAGCGGCTTGGATACCTCCTTGAACATGTGGGTATTGAAGATAAAACCGGCCCTCTCAAAGCCTATGTCCGCAAAAATGCCAGACAATCTGCCTTGCTTCAACCGACCGCGCCACTCGAACAATCCCGGCGCAACAAGGATTGGAAGCTCCACATCAATGCAAATGTCGAGGCTGAACTATGATCCCCCGCGATTACATCACAGAGTGGCGGACAGAAGCGCCTTGGGTGCAAGATTTTCAAGTCGAGCAGGACCTTATTATTTCCAGAGCACTGGTCGATATATTCTCACATCCCCTTCTAAATGAAACCCTCGCTTTCCGAGGAGGCACCGCACTTTACAAACTTCACCTCAGACCTGCCGCACGTTATTCCGAAGACATCGACCTTGTGCAGATAAAGGCGGAGCCAGCAGGCCCGATGATGGAGGCGCTGCGGGAAGTCCTTGATCCCTGGCTTGGCAAGCCAAAATGGAAACAAACAGAAGGACGCGTCACCTTCGTCTATCGATTTGATTCTGAAGATACTCCGCCCATCACTCTCAAGCTCAAGGTCGAGGTCAATTCGCGGGAACATTTTTCCGTCTTCGGTCTTACCCAGGTTCCCTTCTCTGTCTCTTCACGATGGTTCGAAGCCTCCTGCAACATTGGAAGTTATGAACTTGACGAGCTTCTCGGAACAAAACTCCGGGCATTTTATCAACGCAAAAAAGGGCGTGATCTATTCGATCTGGCGATTGCGCTTGAAAATTCGAGAGTTGATCCTGAGCGTATTATTGCAGCCTTCTCTGCCTATATGGATCGCGAAGGCCATCGCGTCACGCGTGCGCAATTCGAGCAAAACATGAGCGCCAAAATGCGTGACCCGCAATTCACTGCCGATATCGGCCCGCTTTTGGCAGACGGATTTTCTTGGGATTTAGATACGGCGGCGGCAAGTGTATCGACAAGGTTGATACAGCGCCTTCCCGGCGATCCGTGGAAAGATGAAACATAGGACGTTACCGCTCCCGGTCCTTGCCGTCATCCATATCCTTGCCCCGATCATCTTCTTGTTTTACCGCCTTTTGCAGTGCTTTCATGAAGGTGGGATCGGCCTGTAATTTCTCCTGACCGGACGGTGCCTTTTTCCAGGTCTGGATTTTACGCTCGGTCGTTTCCCGCATCTGTTCGCGTTCCAACTCGCGTTGTTGGCGCTCTCTATCCGCGATAGTCTCGACTTGCCTGTGCTGTTCTTCGAGATTGGATAATTGAGACAGCCGTTCGGATTGATGTCGCTCAATATCTTTGGCGTAGCGATCTTTTACGGCACTCTCGACAAAGTTTCGGGCATCCCGATACTGCGCGCTCAGCTCTTTTCGATCAGCCTTGTGTATGGCCGAAAGTTCCCTGCACGCGGCTTTCTGGCGGCGGCGGGTGATGCCTGTCAAATCCAGCATTGTGAAGATACGAATATGAAGACGGCTCTGCCTGTCTTTCAATTCCTGCCGCTCGGTATGCTGCTCATTGCGCATTGCCTCCCGGCGCGGCGCGAATTGTTCCCGCACCTTTTGAATGGCGGCATGGAGTTTTTGATCACGTTCGGTTCGAAGATCGCGAATGTGATGCAGATAGGTTTCTGATGCCCTGCGCAGCGCGGTCGTGCGTTCTCGCTGGTCGGCAACAAGCCGTTTTTCGAGCCGGGCATCAACGACCATTTGTTCTTTTTCAAATTGCGCCCAAACGCGCGTTACCGCATTGTCCGATCCGGCATCCCGCGCCAGATTGAGATCGATGATATGGGCGTTAAATTCGCGCCGGGTTCGTCCCTCGTCAATAAACGGATAGTCGATGACACGGCCACAGCCATTGATCCGTTTGCGCGATTCTGGCCGCTTTACATGATCATTGATACGCTGCGCGCGCGGACCTTCATGGATAGCGGCGATGCGATCCAACCCTTGTGCTGTTAGCGTTCTGTGGTCGATACGGAAATCAAATCCCGCTTTGGCGAGAACACGGTTGCAGACCGTCTCCCAGCGCACCCTGATCCATTCAACTGCTTTGGGTCCGGGAAGCCCCGCCTTGATCCGGTCGCGGGCGTTATCCGATAGACGAAGCACACGCTTGCCGTGATCAATATCGCGGTCATGAACGGCGATATGGGCATGAGGATTATGCGCGTCACGACCGCTTTGATGTATGGCTGCAAACCACGGTACGCGCCGACCGGTCAGATCATTCATGAAGGCCCGGACCAATTCAGCACGCTGATCTTTGCTCAACTCACGCGGCAAGGCCAGGCGTATTTTATCGATGACGCGGGCGTTCTTTCGCATGGCGCGTTCGCGGCCATCCATCCAGGTCCGCGCCTGCACCGGATCAATCGGCATGTGCTCGGCAATGATGACCGGATGCGCATCCTCGCGGCATATGTAGCGGATATGTGCGCCAGCTGTTCCGGGAACATGCGTGGTGCGGCCAATAGATTTGAGGTTGCAGCTATAGATGGCCATCGGCGCATTGCTCCATTGCCCCGCTTATTTTGATCGATCCCGCCGCCAGAATCCGGCAGAAGCACGGGTTTTGGAACAAAACCCAAAAGTGCGCCCTCCGTTAAAACGAAGTTCGCCATAGAGTGCAGATTTTTGCAATGGGAAGCTGCTGGCGTAGTTAACCGGAACGGGTGTAAATGGCCTGCCGCGTAGTCTTATGTGCATGTTTTTAGAGTGATTCTGTTGCGGCTGTCAGTAAGGGGTGCGCTTGTCCACAAGAAAAAATAACGCTTGAAAAAGCGTTATGAACTGGCAAAAAAGAGAGGCTGCGCGGGGCAACCTCTCTGGAAATTTATTCCTGATTTTCAGGAGCCTGTTTGCGTTCTTTCTCTTTTTCAAGATCAAGTTTGCGTAAAACAATGCGGCCCGTTCGGTAGGGAATGAGGTCAAGTTCGATATTCAGACCTTCATTATCTTTGTGGTTCCAGGCTGCGCCGATCCGTGTCCAGAAAGCATTCTTTTCGTCCGGCACGTGATAGACGCGGTAATCAGGATAATCAGTCGTTTCGTTTTTCTGTGTTTTGTCAGTCATCTCATATCTCCTTTTTTTGAGTTTTCGTTCAACACAGTCCATCTGAATCCTTGCGACGAAACTGAAAACGCAATGGGTAAGACGGATACCTGGAGCGCGCCCCCATTGCGTTTTCAGGAGCGTTCAGGATCAGGTAAATGGACGTTGAGCGGAACTCGATCAAAGAGATATGAGCTTGAAAATGACTGGCATGGCGCAGTTTTATAGAAACGACAAGACGCCATAATTTGATTTTTTCCCGCTTGTTTCACGTGGATTTTTCGGAAAGAGAAAAAGGCATTTTGGATGTGCTCGGGGCTTAAAGCCTGGCGTCATCGTACAAAAAAATGAAGGGACCTGAGTACTCTTGATTGTTCCGGCCTCATGCAGGAACGGACGGGCGTTTTCATTCAAAGCCAGTTTGAAGCGTTTTGAAATGCGCCGAGAAAAACCGAATATACTGCCAAGAAACTACGTGTGAATGATTGGGTGGATGCGCATCTTTCAACTTACGTTCTTACATTTGGTCGAATATGTTGTAATGTTTGATCATCATAGATGAACGGAGGAAGTATTGCTATGCCCCAAGCTACAATTCTTGAACAATTTTTAGAGGTAGAGGAGACCGGAGAATCATACCGTGTATTCATAGAGGTCGTTGCCGACGACGAACGTCCAATCCTTGAGGTAAGGGCAAAAATTTCCAATACAGAAACCGATTCCACCTTAACAGAATTCCATGTAGGTCTCGAAGTTACCAATCCATTGGATCCGGTATCTATAGGCATCGCGGCAGGTACGACCTATGGTATTTGTACAACCTGGAAGCTGATAAGTTTTACCTATAAGACGGCACACGAAGCTTATAAAAGTTCAAAAAGTGAAAAACCATCGTGCGACCAACGTGAAAGAATTAGTGATATTTATAATCATCTAACCAACTCCTCTGAGGAATACGGAAAAACAACGCGTTCTGCGTTAAAGAATTGCGTAGGTCCCGCAGCGATCAAAGGGGCGATAGGTATATTCTTTTAACATCTTTTACAAACAAGGATCATTGCACGTTTGTTGATGTTGTCTATCGACAGATTTTTATCCGGGTTTTGGGGGTGCTGTTTGTTTTTGAGATGCTACCAGCTTGCTTGCAAATTTCAGCATATAGCCAGAGCCGACGTAAAGGGTCGGCAGTGCAAAGGCAATTGATGCTATAAAAGGGCTAAACGGCATCGCAAGAATGCCCATGCCAAATGCGATACCAATTTCATAAGGCTTGATTGATGTCATATGGTTTGCGACTTTGTTAAAACTAACTGATATATTCTTTCTAAATTCAGTAAACATGAGATCCTCTTGCAACGTTGAAAATATATACTATGTATAAACCTTTTTATAACTAATTTTTATCATAACCAATACTATAGGCATTTCAACATAAATCTTTATATTTGGATTTCATTTAAATTCAGGCAAGTGCAGGGATTGAGAAGCTTTGGTCGCCGTTAAGCAAGTTCAAGACAAAATAACGCAAGGCAATCATTGGATGCTATACCCGTAGCTGCGGCGGGATGGAAATACTTGGGGAAGACAGAAATAAACCTGGATTTTCGGATATGTCATTGCTGGATGATTTGCCGCGCGGCGTTCGATCACGCAAGCTGAACGAACAGCAGACACCGCTATCGGCATGGGTTGACCCGGACGCCATTTCCCAGAGCAGCGCAATGCGCTTCGATAATTCCAAGATTTTCCTCGGCGCTATTGGCGGCAATATCAACGATACCGGACATGAACATTACGTCACCGGCGGATCACCGATTGGAATCGGTGATGACCGGCATGTTTTGCTCTGTGCCGGTTCACGAGCAGGCAAAGGCCGTTCTTGCCTGATACCGACTCTGCTTGAATATGCGGGATCAGTATTGACCCTCGACCCTAAAGGCGAGCTGGCAAATGTTACCGCGCGGCAGCGAGCAGAAAACGGGCAGCGCGTTTGTATCGTTGACCCGTTCGGCGTGACGGCGGACCGCCTCAAGGAATTCAGGGTCGGCTTTAATCCGCTGGCACTGCTCGCCATTGATAGCCCCAGCCTTGTCGTTGATGCCGGTTTGGTCGCCGATGCGCTTGTTATCGGCAGCCCCGGCGCGGACCCGCATTGGGATGAAAGCGCCCGTAATCTGATCGAGGGGATTATTTTGCATGTGGCGACATACCCGGCCTATGAAGGCAAGCGCACGCTCGTCACAGTGCGTGATGTTCTCAAACGCGCCTTTGACAAGGTCACGGATTTGCCGGAAGGTTTTGACGGCGCGCCGCCCCATCAGATGCGCGTTGAGATTATTCACAATGCCGATCTGACCAAAGACAATCCCGATCTTTCCGCTGCCCTTGATGGCGTGGCGCGGGATTTCTACGACAAAGCAGACAAGGAACGCGCTTCGGTGCTGTCGGTTGCGCTGCGCAATACCAAGTTTCTTGATTACCCCGAGTTGCGGCAATCGCTCTCCACCCATGATTTTGATTTATCCGAACTTAAAACGGAAAGCAACGGGCTTAGCATTTATCTGTGCCTTCCTGCCGGACGCATGGCGACCTGCAACCGTTGGTTCCGGCTGTTCGTCAATCTGGCGATGGAAGCGATGGAACGTGAAAAAACCAAACCACCCATCCCGGTGCTTGCCATTCTGGAAGAGTTTCACGTTCTCGGCCATATGCAGCAAATCGAAGTGGCGGCGGCGCTTGTCGCCGGTTTTGGCATGAAGCTATTCATCGTGCTGCAAGACCTCACCCAGCTCAAACGTCACTACAAGGATGGCTGGGAAACCTTTCTCGGCAATGCCGGAACGATGATTTTTTTCGGCAATAACGACATGACAACGCTCGATTACATCAACAAGCGCTGCGGTCAAACTTCAATGATTGTGGAGCGCAGCAGCCAGGTCACGACCGCGCAACGCACCGGCGGCGCGACCGGGGCGTCATGGTCACTGGAAGTGCGCGATCTGCTGACAGCGGAGGAAGCCAGTCGTTTTTTTGGCCGTGATGACCGGCAACAGCGGCAGCTCATCATCCGTAGCGGCCTGCCGCCGATGATTATTCAGCGCGTCAAATATGACAGCCACGAGCAATTTAGAGGAAAATTTGAAACGCCGGAGTAGTGTGAGGAAGAAGACGCCATGTTTAAAGGAAAAACCGAAACAGCCTTTGCCGATTGGCCGCTTGCTGAAATGCTAGCGGATCAAGGGGTCGTGCATATCACCGGCAAATATAAGGACCCTGATCTTTTCCAAAGGTCAGTGTGGGGCGCAGTCTTTTTTGTCGTGTTACTCATCGCCATAGCATGGCTTGTGATTCAGCCATTTGATTTGGAAAGTTGGGTCACATTTATTTTGGTATTTGTATTCGGCATTCAGCCAATCGGTTACGTTGCGCTTGCTTTTTTATATTTTGTTCGCAGAAAAAACCTTGATATAAAGGTCGGTGCGGACGCGATAGAAATTGACGGACATCGCTACGACCGAGATGGAATCCTCCAGTTCCACATCGCCCAGCACCGCAAGGCGGTGGAATGGGAAGAAAAAACCGGTCGTTTTTCGCAGGATTACGGCAAGGCTGTCGAGGTCATCATGCAGTACGGTGAAAGGGGCATTGTCATTGCTGCCAATCGCGGACGCGACATGGAAAAAGCCCACGCGCTTGTTCTCCGGCTCCAGAATATCTTTAGCCAGTTCGACAAGGCCGTTGCGGGCATGACAGAGAAGGAAATTCCGCCAAAGGAAACAGTGGCAGGAGATTTTGGGCCGGAACCGGATGTGCGTTGACTGTAGCTTGGCACACTGATTCGAAACACTGCAACCAACTTTGGGCTTGCTCAACTATTTATCGGATTCTACACCTCATGGCCTCGAAAAATATGTTAGAGACACCTACAGAGAAGCAATACCACTCCACAGCTTTGGTTCGAACTATTCCTGCATCAAAGTGATCAGTTCAGACCTTGCGGTTTTTGCTAGTTTCCTCACATCGGCAATATTAGCTGGCAGCTGATTAGTCTCTCCAGTCTCGAAGATGTAACACAGCATGAGAGTTTTTAAACTATAAGCGGTTAGCTCACGCATGAATTTTTCCAGATTGACTCTAGCTTTAGCTATCGCGCGATTAACAGGAACGACTGGACGTCCTACTGTAGGGTGGAAGATTGCCTTCATAACCGGAGACGCCAGATTTTTTGCTACTTTGCCCAATTCCACAATGACTGCATCTGACGGGGCCTGACTAACAAAAATTTTTGCTATGTCTATAAACGCATAGGCAAGTGCTATAAGAATCTTTCTGATTTCCTGCCATCGGCCATGAATAAGAGCCCAACGAAAGTGGCGACTATTCATTTTGAATAGCCTGTAGAAAATTTGGTTTGTAGCAAACATCAAAGGCTGTAACTCTGCACTTATATCTCCAAGCTTTTTTGAGGTTTTTTCCGTTTCCTGATCAATTTTTTTAAAAATACTCTGCAATTCTTCGTGCTTTTGAGTAATTTCTTGTTGGCTCTCTTTAAAGTCAATTCGTAGTTTATCGACAAGGTTTTTTGGCAACCTATTGAGAGTGTCTCCGTACAAATGTTTGAAGGAATGATCATTAGAGTCAACAGTCGTCTCAGATTGCAGGGTCCCTTGATGTGCGCGGTTCTGTACGGAAATATGCCGTAAAATGGCGTGAGCTAATCTCGCGTTGATTTTTGCAGCAACCATTGTTGCAAGCATACATGTTGTCAAATGTACGGTGAGAACTTCGTCTGTATCGTCCGCGTATTCCGCAAGTAGCTCTGTTATTGCTTGTAGTTCCCGCGATTCATTTTTTGTAATATTTTTCTTTATAACTGCATCACTCGTAAGGGTCACGTAAAATCCCCCAATTAAGGCTGCCAAGACGACCTACGCTACTGCAACTTATTAGTAGCGTGCATATTGTAATTTAGTCAAATGCCATCTTAGTCATATTTCTTGTGCTCATCCTACATGTCTTCATGTTGGATACTTGTCGACAGCGTAATGCTAATGCAAATGCATATGAAGCAATAGAGCCACCTTCTAGGTTTATCCGTTTTTCACAACTTTTTATATCTTCCGCGATTGCATTTTGTGCTGCAGCGAATTTATTAAATTCTGCTCGAAAGTTCTTGCATGTTGTCATCTTTTTAAAGAACAGTTCAGGGACTTCACGCAATTCATCAATAATTTTACGGGCTGCTTCTTTACTCATATTTTTCGGTCCGGATGAAGTGAATGGTAGGTTTGGCCCCTTTGTCATGACGAGAATCCCAACAGCTTGGCGCGCCTCCTTTTCCGAGCCGGTTTCAGCAAATACTCCTGCACACCAGTCCATGGCGTTTATTTTCAGTTTGTGCAAATAACGCTGCTTGAACGACTCCCGATTTTCACGCCACGTTAGAGCTCTGTCTAGTTGTCTTTGTAAAATATCAATTACATCTTCAAACTCACTGTATACATCGTATTGATTAAGGTGTTTATTCATTTTTATCTCCAATTTTTTATTAGTTATTAAATTATATGGAAAACAATATACTATAAAAATAGGATATACATCAAATAGTTGTTAAATTTTTGTTTTAAATTAGTAACTTAACGCCATTACCGCTTTTTCGAGGAAAAGGGCTTAAGCGCTCACCTCTTGTTTTTCAATTCCAACGGTGGACCTAATCCACGCAGTATCGTGACCAGAAATACTGAAAGAAACAGTTCACTTACAAGAACAATTTGGAAGGAGTGTTAAATATTTTTTCGAATTTCCGAGGCAAAAACATTACCAAAATTGTTATTGACTTCAACTCTCTTGTTTATGTTGCTAAAACAAATGCACTATTGAGGCGTTAATTAATGAACGCTCTCATCAGTTTGCGGAAAATCCCAGAGGCGCTATTGGCGGCGGATTCCGAGCGCCGCATATGGCCGTGCATTGCCCGGTCGTATAAAATGTGAGGGCGTTACCATCCGGATCAAGAAACTTCAGCCTTCCTGTGCAGGCGGCCTCATTATTGAGAACGAAGGAAAACTCCTGCGTCTTGCGGGTTTTCGGTGTATCTGGAAGCCGTCCGCGTAAAAAGCACATTTGACCGCCCGACCAGCTTTCATATGTCATGAGGCCGTCTTCAATCAGTTTGAGAATTGAGCCGTCTGGCGCTCGATATGTGCGCTCATCGGTGGTATCGGCGGCGGATGCCAGACCGGATAATAAACCCGCAATTAACAAGGTTATGGTGCGGGTAAATCTCATAATAATCCTCAGTTCAACTTCTCGTAATTATAGGTTGCACATATGCCTTTTTGCAGTGTCAGGCCTGACAATCGTCGCGGTATGTCCGGGCCGTCAAACACATGCAGATAAAGGCTGTGGCCTTCCTGATAAATCAAGATGTAGGTTGGTGGTTTATCACCGCAAAGTTTGTTGCCGTGTAGCAATGTAGGATTGCCCGGAGGATCAATCGTATAAATGCCCGGCTTGCCTGACTCCGGGGCCACCGGCCTAAGCAGTATGCTCTGGCCGTTTTCAAGATTGATGCGATTCCCTGATATTGTAATATTGCCTGTTATGGCCATCGACGTTCTGCTCGTCGCTGCCCATTTTTGAGTTTCCTGTGCGAACGCGTTATTGGCCATAGCCGCCATGGCCGTAATAAGTATGGAAGACACCATGCATCGGTTTAAGGCTGAGATCAGACAATGGTTAGATTTGATCTTCATAATCATCTTCGCTGCGCACCAGCCCAAGATTGACCAGCAAACCCCGCAGGATTGTAACAAGGAATATCGAAAGGAACAGAGCCAGAAAACCAAAATATCCCGGTAATGGCGTAAGTGCGCCAGGCCAAATACCTTCCGGCTGCACAATCAGATCAAGCTGATAAGCAGGTAGTACGAACAGAAGAAAACAGATAATCATCCCGACCATATCGAACAGAAAGACCGTATCATCGTCGAAAACCGGTGATGGATCATCTTTCCAGTAATTGATGCACACACCAGCGATATTGGCGGTCGCGCCTGCCGCAAACCCCAACGCCGCGATTGTTGCAATCGAAATAAGTTCGCCTGATGGCGCAGCCGTAGCTCCGGCGAGAAAAGCGGCATTTGTTCCAGCCCTACCCGCGCCTCGTAATGTTTTTCCTGCTTTGGCGATACTCCACGGTGCAGGTTGCGGCGAATGGCGTGATTTACTCATTTGGGACATGCCTTGTTCATGAGCAGAATGACAAGCCCCGCCGCAGGTTTGTCAGGATAGCGGAGAAATGTCGCATATATTCGCACAAACATCGATTTGTCGCGATAGCCCTTCGCAATGATGCATTTGCCGCGTTTTTCGTCTCCACTCAGAATATACTGATAGGACATCATATCGAACATCCCGGTGATATAATTGAATCTTTCCTCTTTCGACATCTTTTCCATGACATCAAGTGCGGTGATTGCTCCCGCAACTTGCGGCACAAGCAAAAGAAATAGAAAAGAAAAAATAAGTATTTTACTTTTCATTTATATATCTATTCTAAATATATACCTATCAAAATGGAACCGTTTCGATATATACTCAGTTAATACCAGTTTTTTATTGATTCTTGCGTGAATACACGCCATATTGCTCTTAAATCCAGATTTCAATCACCTCATCAAAATGGTTCGTTTTTGATAGGTTGGGGTCAATGAATGCGGGATGCCGGGGGCTTTGCGCAGTAACAAGAAAAAGAGAGTTTGCAGAACAGCATCATGAAGATTGGCTATGCCCGTATATCGACCCAGGAACAAAATCTCGGCCTGCAAATCGACGCCCTTACGGCTGCCGGTTGCGAGAAACTGTTTAACGACGAAGGGGTTTCCGGCGCGTGCGTGAGCAGGCCTGCTCTTGATAATGCGCTGAGAACATTGAAGCCGGGAGATGTTCTTGTCACATGGAAGCTTGACCGGCTGGGCCGCAGCCTTGCGCACCTGATTCAGCTTATCGGTGAATTCGATGAGCGCGGCATTGGTTTTCAATCGCTGTCAGAGTGCATTGACACCACAACTGCCGGGGGCAGGCTATATTTTCACATGATGGGGGCGCTGGCGGAATTCGAGCGATCCCTTATCAGCGAGCGCACCAAGGCCGGATTGATGGCCGCGCGAAAACGCGGTGCCATTGTCGGCAGACCTTCCAAGCTTACCGATGCGCAAATAGACTTTGCCAACAAGAATATTGAAATGCGTCATGCAACGATAACCGCACTGGCCGAACAGTTTGGCGTTGCGCCCCTGACGCTTAGCCGTGCGTTAAAGCGCAAGAAATCTATGGCACAGGATTCGGGTCTGGCCGCGATTGCGGGATTTCAGGGGTGACATTTTGGGGCAGATTTTCTGCCACATCATTGAAAGACTGCACCGGGTCTTGATTTGGTTCTTTGCTTGTATCAAGGGCCGATTCAGGTAGTGCGTTCACCAAATTCTCCAGTTCACCAAGATCATCATTTGATGGATTATCGTTTGTGCGATCCCGGATATCGCCAAGTTCCTCGCGGACGTTCTTGATGCGATCAAGCCGCCCATCCAGTCTACGAACGGTGTTTGATACTGACATTCGTGTGGACCAATCCGTTAGGTCGGCTGGCATATCCTCAGCCTTGATGATACTTCGGTCAACCTCTGCGCCGTCTTCCGTGCGGACTTTATCACCATCACGATAAACGCTCCGCACCGTGCCGTCCGGGAAAGTGATTTGATAGGCGCTGTCCCTGATAGCTTGCAGATCTTCGCGTGCTATCCGAAGGTCTTCCTCGGTTTGCATCAATGCTTCGTAGCTTTTTTCTTCGAGCTTGTTGAGCCGGTCATTCAGGGCATCGATGCGCTCTTGGCGCGCAGTCGCCATCTGCATCATATTCACTAAATCATTGAAATTCCCGGCATCAGCTTTATCGCCAGCGGTGGCTGACAAACCTTTCATTGTCGTATGGCCGGAAAGGACAGATCCGCTGCCGCTTGCCGCCAGATAAAGCAGCTTGCGCTGCAATTCCGGTGAAACCGCGCCCGCCGCGTTAAACTCTTTTCCAAATGCAATACTCAAACACACCCGCCAATCGGCAATTACCCAAAAATATGTATCTCCCTAATATTCTAAATGATTTCATCATGTTATGTCAAAGTTGCAAGTTGACGAGGTGTATTGCCATGTATGTTAGGTGATGCACCGCATTTCTTTGAAAAGTTGCTATAGCAATTTCTGATTGGGGTCAGGTGCAGAGTAAAATGTGGCTGCTTTGTCCGTAAAGCGCCGCTGATGCACTTGCAGCATGAGAAACGGACAATGGTTATGGAAAACGGTTCAACGGCATATACGAGCGTTTACAGCTCGTTTTTCGGTGTTTTGATCCTGAAACTGGTTTTGGTCAGCACTTCTGTCGGCTCCAGGTGTTCATTGTCGTAAAGATCGGCGGCGGATTTATAGGCCCCTGAACTCATATATCCATCGACGGTATCACCGCTTTTGCTGTGAACGGTGAGTGTATTGCCATGCTCATCGCAGGGCGTGAAATAGAGCGAAATATTGCGGATATAATGGATGCCGTGCTGGCGAAAGAACTCCCGGTCCTGAAACAGGGATTGAAAAAATTCGTCGATCGGCATGATGCCGTAATACTTACCCTTCATAATAAACTTTCATGCTCGTAAATTGAACGCATATAACTTTATTATACAACCTTAAGTATAATTATGCAAAATCAATACTACCGAAAACCGGCGTGTTTCCGCGCCTTTCCAGCGTTTTATGAAAATTGTGCGGGCTGTTACGCAATGAGCAATAAAACCGGGCGGCGAGCCTCGCCGTCCGGTTTTTTGGGAAATTTCGATGCCACCGCGCCTATGAATCCTGCTGCCTGTAAAACCGCATGGGGAAGCGCATAAAGCGGGGTAGCCAGCCTTCGGCTTTGTCGCGGCTGCCGTTGCCTTCGGCAAAGTCGCGAATAATGTTTTTCTGCACTTTGGCAGTCGATGTCACATTGCCGTCCGCCACGGCCTTGCTGCCGATCTCTTTCAGCATGGCGTTTATCATCTGCTTATCGCGCAGCAAGTCATAAAATGCATCGTCCGGTTTCCACCAACTGCCCATATCGACTCCAAGCGTTGCGCCAAGGTCGTCAATCAAGTCCGTGCCGCTGACAAGGGTTTCAGCCATGGTATAGGAAAGTACGCGCATCACCTGTTTGTCGTTCAGATCACACAGCTTTGCAAATGTGGCCTGAAAATCCAGCGGTTTTTCACCCTCCCATGTGCAGCGGTCACACAGGTTTTGATTACCGCCCTTAATGCCAAGTAATTTGCAAATGGCTTGGCGTTCTTTGACAAAAGTTTTCTGCGCTTTGGCACCTTCAATGCTTTTGTCGATGGCTTCATTGCGACCTGTATTCTGCGGCTCTGATTTTACATTCCAAAGACTGCTGCCGCACAAGGCGTGCGCGACCATCAAGCGCAATGCAAGTTGCGGCTGCTTTAATAACTCGGTTCTGACCGCTGCATGGCGGTGTAAATCGAGATAGGTTTGCGCGGCCTTGGTCAGCTCATGCCTGATCGGCGGTTCATAGCTGCCATCGGCTTTGGCCATGGCAAGATCGCGCCGTTTGGCTTCCTTTTGCTCAAGCCACCCTTCATTGCATTCGACTTCGCCGCTTGCGCTGCAAGCAATAAATACTTTACCACCATCTTTTTTCGTGCGCTGTTCGTAACCGTAATAGGAGTGAAAAGGAGAGCCTACTTCCAAGACAACCACATCCGGCCAACCTGCTGCATGGTATTCCTCCATTTTGGCGGCAATCGCCTTGTTCTGGCACTCCCAGAATTTTACAGCGTCTATAAAATACTGCTCGTCGCCAAACAGGTCACCCTTGATCGCGCCTTTATAGTCGGTCAGATCAAACAGGGCGTTTGATACGGGGATTTCTGCGCCGCCAAACAACCATGCTTTTAACTGGTGACCACGCGGCGCATGTTGTTCTGGGGCACGGAATAGAGCGAGCCATTCTTTTTGCTGCTTCTTGGTGGCAAGGGTCAGGATACGGATAATTTGCGCGTCAATCTCCTCTTTGCGATAAGCTTTCAAGACTGGCTTAATCAATCCTGCGATAGCCAGCCGCTTTTTGACCAGCAATTCTGTTACGCCAAAATCACTGGCAATATCTTCTACAGATTTGCCTGACGTTATCAGCGCGGCAAAGGCTTCATATTGGTCAATTTCATCCATCGGCAGACGCGCGACATTTTCAGCCAGTGACGCTTCAAGTGCTTTGGCATCGTCACCATCCTCTAATATGGCGCAAGGGACGGGGGCAAAGTTGCTATCCTGCTCCAAAATGGTTTGCGCTGCCTTCAAGCGGCGCTGTCCCGCGACAACTTCAAAGCCTTCACAATTCGGGCGCACCAATAGCGGCTGGATAATGCCAAGGCTGCGAATAGATGTGACGAGATCGCCAACATCATTTGCGCCGTGCTTGCGCACATTCAAGGGGCAGGGTTTCAGGTCTTTTAGGTCTAAATGTTCGAGTCTCATGGTCTTTCTCCTTTGTTTTCAGTTGGTAAAATCAGTTCGTGCAATTTCAGATTCACTCTGCCGCTTCCAAATCTGCGGCCTGTACGGCGGCACTTTCCAGAGCGTAATCGGCGGCCTTTTGTGCGTGGCTGGCGGCGCTGATGATAAATTTATTGTCACCGCGCAAGCATGTCAGCCAGCTTTTGATATATCGGGCGTGGTCTTCGCGCGGCTTTGCTTCCAGCCCTAACGAGCCACAAATCATGGCGCTGCCAAGCTCGGCTACCAGTTCCTCAAAGGCATATGTTTTGTTGCCAAATCGGCCTGACATATCGCGGCAAAGTCTGTGCTTTGCACCTGTGCTATGGCCGTTATGCCGACATCGGCATAAGACCCATAATGCCGAGCTTCGTATTATGCCGCGCTGACCCGTTAATCTCTCGACAACATGGGCTTTTCAGCGCGGCAAGTCGGCATAATCTAAAGAGCTTCGAGGAACGACAAGAGCTCGTCACCCGGTCGATAACGGTCGTTTGGCGCATCAACAGGTTTTGTCAAAGCCATCGCCTTTTCCTTCAACTCGATATCGGCGTGGATATAGATCTGCGTCGTCTCGACGGATTCATGGCCCAGCCAAAGGGCGATGATGGTTCGATCAACTCCGCTTTGTAAAAGCTGCATTGCTGCGGTGTGGCGCAGAACATGCGGTGTGACGCGCTTCAATCTAAACGTGGAACTATTTAGCGCCGCCGTGGCTGCATGTTTCCGAACTATCCGCTCAATCGCATCCCTGCTCAAAGGCGCGCACCGGATCGACGCAAACAGGGGATCGCTGGATGTAGCACCTGTTTGGCCCAACCATGTCTTCAGTGCTTTTTGACTGTCTTTCCGAAGCGGTGTCGCGCGTCCCTTGCGGCCTTTGCCAACGCATCTGAGATGAGGCCCCGTTCCCAGTTCAACATCAGCAATGCGCAGGCCGATCAACTCCGAGACTCGCAAGCCTGTTTGGAGCATGGTGAGCAGAAGGACTCGATCACGTCGACCAAACCAAGTCGATTGGTCGGGTGCCTTCAGCAATGCCTCCATCTCATCGCGTGTCAGAAAGTCGACGACACGTTTTTCATGACGTTTGGAGGGCATCGCCAGCACCCTTTGGCAATGATGCAACAGTTGAGGTTCACAGCCCGCCACATATTTGAAGAAGGAACGAATGGCTGCAAGGCGCGTATTTCGGCTTCTTGCGCTGTTGCCTCGATCCTCTTCGCAGAAGGTCAAGAACTGCCCGATGATCTCGGCGTCGATATGTGCAACATGCAGGTCAGTCGGCGGCAGCTTGGTCTGTGCTTGCGCGTATTTCAGCAAGAGCCTGAAGGTGTCACGATAGCTGGCAATCGTGTTCGGGCTTGCCTGCATTTGCGTCAAAAGCCGTTCGGTAAAGAACCGCTGAACGTAGACTGGCAATGGATAGGTCGTGATCATGACTGATCCTCCAAAACACGCTGTTCGGCCCGCGCGGCGGCGAGCTGCATGAGCTCTGGTACGGCCTCAATGTACCAGAATGTGTGCTTTGGTTCAGAATGTCCCAGATACGTGCTGAGCTTGTACATTTCGCATTCAATGTTCCTGCCATCGCGGAACCAATCCAGGATGGTGTGGACAGCAAAGCTATGTCTCAAATCGTGAATGCGAGGTCCGTGACCGTGGCGGTTGAAGGATTGAGGGGATCGTAAGCCGATATTTCTGCTGACTCGCGCGAAGTTGTAACGCGCCCCGCAATCGCCAGCCGGTTCGCCATCTTCTTTGATGAAGAACCGTCGCGTCTGATGTTCTACTAATCGATCTCTCAGGTGAGCGTAAGACGCCAGCCGCGTAGCGGTATCCTTGTTGAACGGGAGCTGTCGATCCCCTCCATTCTTCGAGTTCCTGACGACCAGAACAGCGTTGTCCAAATCAATATCGTGCTGATCCAAAGACAGTGCTTCATTCACACGCATTCCTGTCACAGCGATCAACCCAAAGAGGGTTTGCCACAGTGCAGCCCTCAGGCCATATGGCGACGGTAATCGACCAGCCTCAGCGACGATATCTGCAATTTGCTTGGGTGCGTATATGTACGGGACACGCCTTCGGTAGCGGCCCGCAACAAGTTGGCTGGACGGGATCTCTGTCTGATCGTCGTGTTCCGCAAGCCAGAAAGCAAATCTGCGAACCATGCCGAGGCGACAAGACCATGTGTTGTTGTCCGCGCTGCCGTAATTCCCTTTCCAGTCGAGGAACAAGGCCGTCGAGATCAGATGACGCCCGTTTTCGTCGCCGTAATTCACGAACTTGCGCAGGACCCTTTCGTCGAAAGATAGATCAAAACCCATCGCGCGGCGCAAAGCCAGATATTCGTCAAGCCGTTGGGAAAGCGTTTTCATTGCACGTCCCCCGCAGTCGGCCAAGGGCGCGAGATCGAGCGCAGGGCATCCACATCGTGTTGCGCATAGATTGTCGTTGCCAGCGGAGACCGATGACGCAGTACGTCCCCAATCTCAGAAAGTGATGCGCCCTTTCGCAACATATCAGTGGCGAGGCTGTGTCGTAGAATGTGAGTGCCTATATAGGCCTGTGGTGGGCTGATACCCGTTGCGTCATAAGCATCACGCAAAATCCAGCGCAGGATTTGGGCATCCTTGAACCTTTTGAATGGCGGTTTTACCGAGACAAACAACGCGCGGTCCGGCCCCCGACGTTCGTTCTGAATGTAATCCACAATCGCTTCACCAACTTCTACGGGCATTGGCATCCGGTCTTGCAACTGCCCTTTGCCTCGGATCAATATTTCACCTGTACGCCAATCGATGTCATCCAACTCTATCGCCGTGACCTCCGGCGCTCGCAGGCCAAGGCGAGCGATAAGCATCAGCATTGCATGGTTGCGTCGGCCCGTTTTCTTGTGGTCTCGAACCACGTCTATCAGGCGGTTGACTTGGTCTGGTTCGAGATATCGCGGGATACCCGTTGGCTTCGGTTGTCGGGCCTTGGGCACCGACTTGCTGAGGTTCCGTTCCGTTTTTCCGCTCCAAAACAGGAACTGGAAAAGGTTGCGAAGGTGTGACGGGCCAGTTTTGTCGCGCGGCGCATTCTGCTCTAGGCGCAATCGAATGATAAAGTCAGTTATATCGTTAGGTTTAATCGTATTCAGGTTACCGAAGCCCGTGCCAAACTTTGCATCCAAAAACCGATCATAGAAGCGCAGGCAGTGGTAGATTGTATCATCAACGATGACATCATCGATCTTGACCAGGTGCCGGGCAGTTTCCCACTCTCGCCTCAACAAAGCGCCGTGCTGGCGGCTGTCACATCAAAACGGCCTGTCATCGACATCAATTCGATCCAAACGTTTTTTGATGAACTGATCTATCCGCTATATTTCTTCGATTTTGAAACCTATGCATCCGCCATTCCGCTTACCTGTGGCATGAGCCCGCATAAACACGTGCCGTTCCAATACTCGCTGCACATACTCAGCGCAGACGGCAAGCTCCGGCATGAAGAATACCTTGCCAGCAGCGCGCAACTACCCATTGATCTCATCCTCAAAATGAAGCGGGACTTTGGAGAAACAGGAAGTATCGTGTCCTGGCATGCTTCATTTGAGAAAACGCAGAATAAGGAAATGGCGCGCCTGTACCGGGAACATGCAAACTTTCTCACCGATATCAATGAGCGCATGGTTGATCTTGAGGACCTTTTCAAAACCGCTTATGTCGATGCCCGTTTCGATGGCTACACATCAATCAAGAAAGTGCTTCCGGTAATCTGCCCGGAATTGTCGTACAAGGATTTGGATGTTCAGGACGGCACGGCAGCGATGGATGCATGGTCAACCATGATCAATCCTGAAACTGCCACCGCAGAAAAAGAAAATATCGCAAAAGCGCTGCTCAAATATTGCGAGCTTGATACGTTCGCGATGGTGGCAATTTATCGCTTTCTCAGAAACCTGCTCTGAATTTGCCGACAAGGTTTCACAGAATTTAAAGACATGTCCGCTTATCGGCAGGTATAAATCAAACGTTTTCCGGCAATGACTGTTTCAGTGAAATCAACGGATAGATCGCGGGCGATGGCTTCATAGTCGATATAGAAGGCAAGAGATTCAGGAATGTCGCCATATAGCCCTTCATCGACAAAGCTTTCAGCAAGCGCAACAAGGCTATCCATCTCATAGATATCGACTTCGAAATCGTCTGGATGACCGGAAGCCGGATCAAAGGAATAGCCGCATTCACCAACGGCGATAATGAAAACCATTTTCTGGTGATCATCCCAGTTAGAAACGGCATCGAAGAAAACAGAAATATCGCCCTGATTCAGGGACCAGGCGGATGCCAAAGCGCAATCGATATTGTCGCCGTCAATGAACTGGATTTCAAATTCCTCGACCGGATCACCATAGTCATTTCGCAGAGAAATTGAATTCCGGGCAAAATCATCAAAGCTGTCGAAGTAAAAGCCATGTGCCGAGATGTCGTAGGGCTGTGCGAATAAAGTTGTCATTGTCCTATCTCCTTCTTTGTTTTCCTAAAAGACGCCAAACGAGAAGGTCGGGGGCAAAGCTGAACGGTCACCGCCAGACTTAACTGGCGGGAAACGGCCAACACGGCGAACGCATGTGAGATGGCGCGGGCAGGCCGTTGACCGGACGGCGCACCCGGCCAATTATTGCGTATTGATTTAAGGAAAACAGAGGGGATGGGCGATCTGCCACACGAAGGTTGTCAAATTAAAGTTAAACATTGGCACTTGTTGCACTGCTGGTCGCGTCACCAAGGAAAAGCCTGTATGAAAAAACCATTGGTAGAATGGTGTTACCTCAATATTTTGATGAAACAACAAAATACGGTGGGTATAAGTCTCTGAAATAGGATAATTCTGATTGGGGAGCTGATTCCAATGGATAAGATGAAATAATGATAGAGACAGTTTTTCAGGGAAGCCTTTTTACCAGCGATTTTCTGACCCAATCGATTGCAGATAACGCCGATTGGAAGAGCCTTGATGATGAAACGATTGATACGCTCCGAGAAGAACTAAGCGCAATTTATGCAACCTTTCCAACTGACCAAACTCCAAATGAAACCCGCACGGAAGATGATTTGATTTGGCCCATTCTGGCTAAACTGGGCTGGGACCAATTCATGCGTCAGCAGAATTTAACAGTAAAGGGCCGTGATGATGTACCGGACGGTTTGTTATTCGCCGATACCGAAGCAAAAACGAAAGCTGATACCTTTACCGAAGAATGGAAACGTTACCAGTTTGGTTTGACAATCGTAGAATCGAAAAGATGGAAACGTCCACTGGACCGGCGCGCTTCGCAACGGGGCGAAGAACTTGCTCCATCCTCACAAATGCTGCGATACTTAAGGCGCGTCGATGACCTTACAAACGGAAACCTAAGGTGGGGCATTCTTACCAATGGTGGCAGGTGGCGGCTTTACTATTCAGGCGCGAGATCTGTCTCCGAGCAATTTTTTGAAATCGATCTTGCCGCTGTTCTTGGGATTGAAGGCCACGGTGATGGATTGTTTGCTCTGGACGATGAACAGAGACGCCACGCACTGCGCGTCTTTGCACTGATCTTCCGCTGCGAAGCCTTTTTGCCGACAACGACTGACCCGCGCACTTTTCACCTACGGGCCATTGAAGAAGGCAAGTTCTATGAGGAACGCGTTGCCAACGATCTCTCGAACTTGGTATTTGACAGCGTCTATCCACTGCTAGCCAGATCAATTGCAGATGCCGCCCCAGATGCAGACTTGCAGGAAGTGCGCGAGGCGGCGCTGATCCTTCTCTATCGGTTATTGTTTATCCTTTATGCCGAAGACCGTGATCTCTTGCCAGTCAATGACAGTCGGTACGATGATTATGGTCTGCGGGACAATGTTCGTATGGACGTTGGCAGGCGCATGGATGACAATGACACTTTTTCAAACACTGTGGCGAAATACTGGTCAGCCCTTGAAGGATTATGCAATGCCATTGATGGCGGCGACGAATCAATAGGCCTTCCACCCTACAATGGCGGTTTGTTTGATGCGAAGCGAACACCTTTATTATTAAATATCCGGATCGTGGATTCCGTCATGGCGGACGTGATCGACAAACTGTCTTTTGAACGTACCGATGACACCCGAAAATATATCAACTACCGTGATCTAAGTGTCCAGCAACTTGGTTCCATCTACGAACGACTTCTTGAACACGAGGTGGTTCGAGAGGGCGGGGTTGTCGATATTAGGCCCAACATATTTGCCCGCAAGGGATCGGGAAGTTATTACACGCCTGATGATCTGGTCAATCTGATAATACGTGAAACGCTTGAACCTTTGATTGAGACGCGGTTGAAGGCGTTTCAGGACAAGGCCGATGAATTGGCTTCAAGTTCTCAGGATGAAGGGCGTAAGCTTGGAACTTTGAAACGCTTTGATCCCGCTGAAAAACTGCTTGATCTGAAAATCTGCGACCCGGCAATGGGTTCTGGCCATTTTCTTGTTTCTCTTGTCGACTACATGGCCGATCAGGTCATTACCGCAATGGCGGCCACTGAGACAATGGTGGAGTGGACCGATGATGACAATCCATATGTTTCTCCGCTGGCGGAACGAATTGAAAACATTCGCAATACAATCCTTGGCAATGCCGAGGAACGCAATTGGACAGTTGACCCTGAACAGCTCGATGACCGGCACATCATTCGCCGCATGGTTCTGAAACGCTGTGTTTATGGTGTCGATAAAAATCCGATGGCTGTTGAACTGGCAAAAGTGGCCCTGTGGCTACACAGCTTCACCGTTGGCGCGCCTCTGTCTTTCCTCGATCATCATTTGCGCTGTGGCGACAGTCTGTTCGGCTCCTGGGTTAAAACCGGCATTGATAAAGCTACTGATTATGGCAGTCCGCTCTTACTTCATGATTCTGTCAGGACAGCATTGGGATCAGCCGCATCAATGCAAACGATTGAAAGCTTGCCTGATGCGGAAATCGCCGAGGCGCACCGTTCACAGGAAATTTTCGACGGCATACAAATAATGACGGCACCGCTTGATGCCTTTCTTTCCTTGCTTCACGCTATCGAGTGGCAGAACCTCAAAGGAAAGGAGAACCTCTCTTCTTTGCAAGCCTTTTTTGATGGAACGTTTGGCGATCCTCTGCTGATTGCCCAAAGTAAAGCGCAACCGCATATTATCGAGAAAATTACCGGTGAGAATGTGATGAAAGGCCAAATACCCTTGTCGGAGAAATTCGAACGCTTCCAGACTATCCTGCAAATTGCCCATGAACTGGTGGCTGAAGAACGCTTTCTGAATTGGCAGGTATCTTTTCCCGGTGTTTGGGCCGATTGGAAAAAAGATGGCCTCACCGGAGGATTTGATGCCGTAATTGGTAATCCACCTTGGGATGTTTATGAGTTTGAAGACGTGCAATGGTTTGCAGCGCGAAATAGAGAGATCGCGCTCATGCAGTCAGACGCACAGAGAAAGCGTCAAATAAAGCAACTTGCAAAAGATTGTGACCCACTTTGGAATGAGTATGAAAAGGCAACGAAGCGGCTGTCTATGGGATCGCAACTGGCAAGGTCGCCGCGCAGTGATTACTCTCTGCTAAACAGCGGTAAACTAAATCTCTACAAACTTTTTGTTGAGCGATCGATGAGCCTTGTTAATTCTGAAGGAATGGTCGGCCTTCTAACTCCAACGGGAATTGCGACAGACAAATCATCTTCAAAGTTTTTCAAAAGTGTGGCTATCGAAGGTCGTCTGAAGGCGCTCTACGATTTTGAGAATAGAAGAACTCGTTACAATTTGCCTCCTTTTTTCCCTGATGTGGATAGCCGCTTCAAATTTTGTTCGTTCATAGCAAGTCCGTCAGCGATTGAAGATATTGCTCAGTGCGCTTTTTTTCTCCAAGATGTATCTGAATTGCATGACGATGACCGGCGTTTTCCACTAACAGCTGAGGACTTTGCACGAGTAAACCCAAATACCGGTACAGCACCGATATTTCGCTCACGTCGTGATGCTGAATTGACAACAACCATTTATGGCAAATTGCCTGTATATTCCAACCTCTCAAATGATGAAACGGCAAAAGCTTGGCCGGTTCAGTATGACCAAATGCTGAACATGACCACAGATTCCAAGCAATTCTTTTCTCGCAACCAAATTGAAGAAGAGTTTGGCGCCTATCCAACAAGCGGAAATCGCTTTAAAGATAAATCCGGCGAGTGGCTGCCTCTGTACGAGGGAAAAATGGTTCAGGCATTTGATCACCGCGCTTCTGATATTGTAATAAACTCCGACAACGTATTTCGAACTGGCCAACAGACCGCACTTACAAATGAGGAAAAGTGTGATCCTTCACGGCTTCCTAATCCGCGGCATTATGTTCGTCTTTCAGACGACTGGTGGAAAAACGGCAAAAATAGTTGGGTCATAGCTTTCAAAGACATCACTTCTACCACGAATATGCGAACCATGATTGCTTCGCTCATACCGTTATGTGGTGCGGGCCATACACTTCCTGTACTCAACTTTGAACAACCAAATGATAACTCGGCCAGGCAATCGTGCCTTACCCTTGCTAATCTAAATGCGGTTGTTTTCGATTATGTAGCACGACAAAAAGTTCAGACTAACCACTTTTCAAATTACATGCTTGAGCAAATACCTGTCGTGCCGCTATGCCACTATGAGAATGTTTCTTTCGGCTCAAAAACTGCGGGAGAAATCGTCCGTAAGATTGTTTTGGAACTCACTTATACCGCCCATGATATGGCTCCTTTTGCACGCGACATGGGCTATGTCGATGACAAAGGCGAGGTAATTCCACCTTTTATTTGGGACGAAGAACGCCGCTTGAAACTTCGCGCTAAATTGGATGCCGTATTCTTTCATCTTTACGGCGTCACTCATCGCGATGATGTCCGCTATATTTACTCCACATTTCCGATTGTTGAGCGTCAGGAAAAGGCCGCGTACGATGGCGGTTACCGTTCCTGCGAACTTTGCCTTGCCTATATGAACGCGCTTGCAGCCGGTGATCCTGATGCGGAGATAGAGCTATGAAACTCAGCCGGGTACAGATCAAAAACTTTCGTCTTTTGCAAGATGTTGAACTCGCACTTGAGAAACAGACCACTGTCATTGTTGGAAGAAACAATAGCGGGAAAACGTCGCTTTCGGAAGTCATTCGCAGATTTACTTCAGATAACAACCCTGCATTCAAGATTCAGGACTTCTCAATCAATTGCTACGATGATTTCTGCGTAGCTCTCAAGGCTAAGAATGAGGGGCAAGAAGAAGCAAACATACGAGAGTTACTGCCATTCATCGAATTACGTATGTATTTTCAGTATGATCCGGCTGAACCACAGTTAGGGCCGCTTGGAGAATTTGTAGTCGATCTTGATATGGATTGCCACGAAGCTCTGGCCGTTTTGCGTTTTGAACTCGCCGATGGCGCAATCAATCGACTATTTGACGACCTCCCAGAAAACGATCTGGATGATGACACCCGCAAGATCTTTTTCCGGAAATTGGGTGAACGTGTTCCGAAGCTGTATACCGTCAATGTATGGGCAGAAGACCCCAATGATTGCGAGAATCAAAAAGACAGTTCGCAAGCTGCGGTCAAAGCCTTGCTGAGAACAGGTTTTATCAATGCTCAACGAGGGTTGGATGACGAAACCACCAAGGAAAGCGATGTCCTAGCAAAAATCTTGGAAGCTTTGTTCTCAACCGCGTCACTGGAAACAGCAGATGAAAAAGAACGGGAGATCGCAACAAAGCTCGAAAAGGCCGTTCATGAGATTCAAGAAAACATCGATGGTGATTTTCAAGATCAGTTAAAGCAATTGTTACCGGCATTAAAAACACTGGGTTACCCGGGGTTGGGTGGATCAGATCTGACTACCGAGACTACATTGGATGTACAGCGCCTGCTGAAAAACCATACAAAAGTTCGCTATGAAGGACATAGCGGTATTTTACTACCAGAGTCCTACAACGGCCTTGGGATGCGAAATTTAATTTTCATCCTATTGCAGGTACATAGCTTTTTTCGAGATTTTCGAGCGCAAACCCCAGCACCAGGATTACATTTAGTTTTTATAGAAGAACCTGAAGCTCACCTGCATCCGCAAATGCAGGAGGTGTTTATACGCCAGCTAGGTACAATTGTTGACAAGCTGAACGAGGAACACAAAAACGATCCAAACTGGCCAGTTCAATTCATCGTCTCAACCCATTCGCCACATATTGCCAATGAAGCAAACTTTGAAACCATTCGATATTTCTTGCCCACATCAGTAGATGGAAAAGACAATGTCTGGAAGACAAAGGTAAAAGATTTACGACAGGGCATAGAGGCGATTGATCCAAAAGATAAGAAGTTTCTCCACCAGTATTTGACTCTTACAAGGTGCGATTTGTTTTTTGCTGACAAGGCGATTTTGATTGAGGGTACAAGTGAGCGTTTGATGCTGCCGGTCATGATACAAAAACACGATGACGAAAAAGCAGATAATAAGAAACTACGCAGTCAGTATCTGACCATTATGGAAGTGGGCGGCGCATACGCTCATAAATTTTTTGATCTTCTAAATTTCTTGGAACTCCAATGTTTGATTATCACTGACCTTGATCCAGTGGAAAAAGCTGGAGGAAAAAAATGTTTGGTTCATGAAGCGAAGGCGACGAGCAATGCATGCATTAATACATGGTTCGATAATAAGGAATGTGAACCGCAGAAACTGATTGAAAAATCTGAAGATACGCGAACAACAGGCTGTTTGTATCTTACCTACCAATGTCCTGAAGTTGAAAAAGGGCCATGCGGCAGGACGTTTGAAGATGCTTTCCTTTTAGCAAATTCAGGAAAATTTGAAATCGTTGACGGCACACCAGAAATGCAAGCCAAAGATGCAAGCGAAAAAACCCAATCTCACAAGAAATCTGAATTCGCATTGAAATATGCAATCGAAGACATCGATTGGAATACACCAGCTTATATTGTCAATGGTCTTAATTGGCTTGCTGTTGATACCAAAATTGATGCGGAAGACAACAACGATGGTTGATGACTCTAAGTTATCTCCCGCTGAAAACGCCGGAGTTCGAGCGCTTGCCGAGGTAATGGAAAGTCTTGAAAAAGGGAAAAGCTTCAAGTTGGAGGCTGGCGCAGGTGCAGGCAAAACCTATTCGCTGATTAAAGCACTTGAATTCCTGATTGAGCGAGAAGGCAAACGAATGCCCCGGTTTAATCAACGGATCGCTTGTATCACCTTCACAAATGTGGCCAAGGATGAAATTGAGGCTCGAATAGACAAAAACCCTCTAATTCACTGCGATACTATTCATGGATTTTGCTGGTCAGTTATTTCTGGGTTTCAATCCCAGTTGCGTATACTACTGGGTGATTTACCTGCATGGGAAATTCGTCTTGAGGAAGCAGGCGGTGTTTGTTCGCGCAAGATCAAATATGAACTTGGGCATCGTCGCATCACAGATGAGGAAGTTCTTCTGCACCATGATGATGTTCTGCCGCTGACAATCAAGCTGCTTAATTTTGAAAAATTCAGAAATATCCTTGTTGATCAGTATCCAATTATTCTCATCGACGAGTATCAGGATACCGATAAGGACTGGATTGATGCTATTAAATTGCACTACCTCGGGAAAGAAATGTCACCGTTCTTTGGTTTTTTTGGTGACCACTGGCAAAAAATATATGGGAATGGTTGTGGAAAAATAACCCACCCTGCCATCAGGGAAATTGGCAAAGAGGCAAATTTCAGATCGGTTTCAGCAATTGTTGATTGCCTAAACCGTATGCGCCCCGAATTACCACAATTTGTCGAAGACCAGCATGAACCTGGGGAAGTACATATGTTCCACACGAATAATTGGGTTGGCGTACGACAATCAGGAGCTCATACAAAAGGGGACCTTCCAGATGATGAGGCAACAGAAGCCTTTTCTATCGTAACGCAAAAGCTGACCGATGTTGGTTGGGATTTTAGTCCTGACAAAACAAAAATACTGATGCTCACGCACCGGGCATTAGGCAAGCATCAGGGTTATAGCAGCCTCCCAACGGTGTTCAGATACAATGAATCTTTTACAAAAAAGGAACAGCTGCGCATTCCGGAGTATTCGGCCACCCATTCCAGCAACATCCGGCCACCTATCCCGGAGTATCCGGCCACCTGTGACGCGCTGCTTTGAGGCGCTTGGTTTTTGTGTCAGTTGACGGGTGTTTCGTCAAGGGTTTTGGTTT
>JAJFHS010000016.1 GCA_021775475.1 Hyphomicrobiales bacterium | reverse complement strand
CTGGAAGTCATGGTTTATTGAGCAGGAGTTCTTCGTTTTGAATGGCTGGGAAATGAGTGGGGTCAACATATTTGAAATACTCATCGAGATAGGGCAACGGCCCATCCGGGCAAGGAAACACACATGTGATGTTGCCAGTTTTGCCATTGCGTATTTCATCAAATCTGTTTTCAGCCTTCAACCCTTCAAGATATTGCAACACTCCGGCAAAAGCCAGACCTGAACTCGGACCGACGATGATGCCGGCCCGGCTCATTTCAAGGCTGAGACGATAGGATTTTGCGGTTTCTACCCGTTCAATGTGGTCAACATGTTTGCGCCAGTCAAAGCCAACCATCTTTAACAATTTTTCGGTTCTGACACCGGGCACATAATTGTCTGGCGCCCGCATGGCGCCGACAACACGCAGCGATGGTTTTTTTGATTTCAGGGATCTTGAATTTCCGATAATTGTTCCCGTGGTGCCCAGCCCGGCACAGAATATGTCAATATTTCCACTGGTCTGCTGCCAAATCTGTTCTGCTGTCCATCTTTCGTGAGCGCGTGGATTTGCGTCATTATGGTATTGTCCGGGATTGATAACACCGTCCTTCATGGCATCTGCCCTGGCCTTGGAAACACCGCTTTGCGGATCACCCTCAACGGGGTTTTCGGGCTCCACATTAACAATCGGTTCAATGCCGAAAAACAGCAACATGAGCAATTTGTGCCAGGATATTTCGGCGGGCACGTATGACTGAATATTATTGATACCGAAATGCCGGGCAACCAGTGCTACGGATGAAACCGTATTTCCTGACGAATTTTCGACTATACGGTTTACGCCTTCCAACTCACCGGAAAGAAATTTTTCTTCAATCATGTTGAAGGCAGGCGCTGCCTTGACATTGCCAAGCGGCAGCATGTTCATCAGTTTGGCGAATATACGGACATTGTCACCGCTATAAGGGTTTAGCGTTGAAGGTAATTCAACCAGTGGCAGATAGGGATTTTTTCCAGGATCAAGAAAGGTCTTAATCGCATCGGGACCTTCAAATATATTGAGTTGATTTTGCATGATTTTATTTCTCCAGATGCTATTGACCAATCAAGTCGTTATCAGGCTGTGGCCATTTCATTGGTGTCGCTACACAGATTTCGAAGTTTTGTAATTCCAACCGGCTCGCTGGCCTGCATGGGCACCACGGCATATCGTTTTGAAAGTTCCTTCTCCACTTTGGCAATTTGCTGACGTTCTGAAGCGGCTCGTTTCTGCAACAAAGGCTGGGTGGTTGAGGCGGCGGCAAGGCTGGAATTGACGATCCAGCCCCAGGGTTCGATGTGTGCCCGGCGCAAATCGTCCTGCAAATGGCTTGCTTCGAGCACCGGGGTTGTTTCCGGCAAGGTCACGATCAGTATTTTGGTCTGTTCGGGGTCCTGAAGTCGCATCATCGGCGTAACCAGTTTGCCCGGCGCTGCCTTGCCCGCATGGCGAACCACGTCGCGGTGATAAGAACCGGTTGCATCGAGCAATAACAACGTATGGCCGGTGGGGGCTGTATCCATGATGACAAAATGTTTCGTGGCCTCCCGGATGATGCGGGAAAATGCCTGAAAGACAGCAATTTCCTCGGTGCAGGGCGAGCGCAAATCCTCTTCCAGCATCGCACGCCCCTGGGCATCAAGGCCTTTGCCTTTGGTTGCCATCACCTGATCATGATAGCGCGCTGTCTCTTCAGCCGGGTCGATGCGGCTGACGGTCAGTCCGGTTTGGCTCCCGGCAAGCGTTTCCGTGATATGGGCTGCGGGGTCTGTGGTGGTCAATAAAACCTCATGACCACGGCTGGCCAGTTCCGTGGCAATTGCCGCTGCCATTGTTGTTTTGCCAACTCCGCCCTTGCCCATAAACATCACAAGCCCTTTGCCGGGGCGCTCAATATCATCGACAAGACTGGCAAGCGTTGGTAGCAGATGGTCACCATCTTTATTTGCAGGTGTCGTATCAACTTCTTCAGGGCAAGCGGCGGCAAATCGTTTCAGTGCGTCAACGCCCACAAGATTTTCAGCGCGCAGGTCAAACAAGGTGCGCGGCAGAGCTGCCACTTCGGCTGTCATGGCGGCAAGTGCATCCTCGTCGCGCTTAAGCAAGGCTTCTGCCAGCGGGTCACCACACGTATCCTTTGGCATCATGCCATTGATCGCCAGTTGCTGGTTTTTAATCCCTATTGAGGCCAATTCTTTTGACGTCCGGGCAACTTCCAGCAAAGCCGACTGGCGTGGGCGTGCCACTAAAATGAGGCGAGTGGACGCGGCATCGGACAAGCGGTCTACGGCTGCACCATAACGCTCGCGCTGTTTTTCAAGGCCGGCAAGCGGACCGAGGCAGGAGGCATCGCCCTTGCCTGATTGAAGAAACCCCGACCATGCACCGGGCAGTTTCAACATGCGGATGGTATGGCCGGTGGGAGCTGTATCAAAGATCACATGGGTATAACGTTCTATCAAGACGTCGTCCGTCAACAGAGCGGTGAACTCATCGAAGGCGGCAATCTCAATCGTACAGGCACCGGAAAGTTGCTCTTCTATACTCTTGAGCGCTTCTTCCGGCAGGATACCACGCATCGGGCCAACAATGCGCTCGCGATAATCTGCCGCCGCTTCTTCCGGGTTAATCTCAAGTGCATCGAGGTTGCTGACATTGTTGATCGTCGTAATCTTGTTGCCGATTTCGGTTTCAAACACCTGCCCGACATTAGAGGCGGGATCAGTGCTGACCAGAAGAACCTTGAAGCCGCTCCCTGCCAGACTGAGAGCCGTCGCGCAAGCCAGCGAAGTCTTGCCAACTCCGCCTTTGCCGGTGAAAAATACAAACTTTGGCAGGTCTTTGAACATGGGTATTCCTATTTCATTAAGGGTCAGAAATTTTGCGAGGTCGTTAGCAGCAGCCGGTGGATTTTTCCTGTTTGTCAGAGCCGCTGCAACAGCCACCGGATGATGCCCTGGCATCACTGGTTGCATCCGCAGCAACCTGCTCCGCTGTGAGGCCGGCCATTTCGGCCAATCTGTCACGGTCTGGATATTGTCCTGAAGATTTGAGCTCATCGCCGGCAATAATCACCGGCAGCCCGTCCACACCTGATTTTTCCAGCACCGATTTAACCAGATTGTTTTCAGCAAAAAGTGCCGGTTCCTGGGAAAGATTAATGCGATTTACCTCAACGCCCAGGCTTTTCAGCCAGTCAAGATTGCCGGCAAAGTCAACCAGCTTCTGGTCTATTTCCGCACCGCAAATACCGGTGGAACAGCACATGGCGGGATCGAATATTGTAAGTGAAGTCATGAGGTTTTCTCCTGTTGGATTCTATCGGTTTTCATAATTGCATCGCACAAGTGATCAAGTGCGGATGCCAGACGGGTCTTGGTGCAGGCGATATTCAACCGGGCAAAGCCCTCGCCCTCTGTGCCAAATGCCGGGCCGCGGGTTATCGCCCATTGGGCCTTGGTGCGCAGAAATGAAGTCAGATCGTCCGGCGACAAGCCAAGATTGCGAAAGTCCAGCCACAGTAAAAATGTGCCTTCAGGTTCGATCAGTTCAACACCGGGGATATGTTTCACACGTTGGCGAACCAGCGCCAGATTATCCTCAAGATAGTTCAACACAGCCGCCAGCCATGAGCCCCCGGAAGCATAGGCAGCCTCCATCGCCACGCTGGCAAAGGCATTATTCTTGTTGACCGTCAAGCGGCTGTTCTCAACCTGAAAGGCCTTGCGTCTTGCGTCGTTCGATATGATCGTAAAGGCGGAACAGCACGATGCAATATTGAAGCTTTTTGCCGGTGATATACAGGAAATCGCGTTATCTGCATACTCCGCACCGAGCGCTGCAAAGGGCGTGTAGGCATGACCTTTAAACGTAATATCACCGTGGATTTCATCCGACACCACCAAGACATTGTGGCGGGCGCAAATATCACCCAACCTTTGAAGTTCGTCCCTTGTCCATACCCGCCCGACAGGATTATGCGGATTGCACAGGAAAATCATCCTGTTGGCAGGATCTGCTGCAAGCTTTTCCAAACCGTCAAAATCCATGGTGTAACCACCATCTTTCAAGATCAACGGGTTGGCAACAATAGTGCGATTGTTCTCCTTCGCGATATCATAGAAGTCAAAGAATACGGGTGGCTGGACAATAATTCCGTCGTCCTCGCCTGTAAAAAGAGAGGCGGCTATGGCCAGGATGTTAAGGACATTTGGTGCCCTCAAAATATTAGCCTTTTTCACCGGCCAGCCATGGCGGGTTTTGAGCCAGGCGGTCAGTGCAGGCAATAATCCTTCCGGTACCGTCTCATAACCAAACACCCCATGGGCAAGACGCTTTTGCATAGCCTCCAGCACCACAGGTGGTGCCTTGAAATCCATGTCGGCGACACCGGCAGCAAACAGATTTTCCCCGCCTTCACCCAGCACCATTGCATGCGTTTTAAGAGCAGACACCGCGCGGCGGTCTATCTCTTCATCAAACAGCGTTTTTAGTATGGGTAAATCCATCTAACTCGTCCCGAATTTTTCTTCCAGCAGCCAGCGGAAAGTGCCAATCCACCCAGCAAAGAGCTTGCGTATCATTGGTCATCCTCCTTGGTATCTGCGGCTATCTGGTAAAGACAATCTCCCCGCTCTACCCTACCGGGAAAACGCCTGCACAGAATTAATCCATCATGGCAAGAAGGAACACTTATCGCTGGCCGCCAGGGTTCGTCTGGATGATGGATGGCACCGACATCATCACCCGCCCTAATCTCGTTGCCGGGCTCCCTGAAGGGTTCGAACAGGCCTGACTCATAGGCATAAATAGAACCGACCACTTGAAGTTCCCGGGTGCCATTTGCCGCATCGGGTTGATAATCCGGCAGCACACCGATGCAATGCAGCATTCGTTTAATGCCACGTTCGGTCATGGTCAGAATGGCAGGTGAGACAGTGCCGCCACCGCCCAGTTCGGCCATCATGGAAATGACCCCTTTGCGACCAGCAGCCCCCATAGCCGTGCGGGCGGTCGTGGTTGGGCCGCCTCCGCTGGTGAATACCCAGGCATAAGGGGCATCAAATGCTTGTTGAAGCTCTCGTAGTTTTGCCCGCTCCTGTGGTGAATGGCCCTTACCGCGCAGCATTGTCGGCGGATAAATCAGGGATGATCCGCCTGAGTGAAAGTCAAACATGTAGTCACACATCACCATCAGCACTTCTTCAATATAATGGGCGATCATCTGCGTCGGATTTCCATGGGCGTCACCAGGGAAAGTGCGATTAAGATTGCCGTCATCAATTGGTGAGGTGCGCAGTCCGGCTTGAGCTGCCGGATAATTGGCCATGGTCAAAATGATCAGCCTGCCACGAATATTATCTGGTTCGAGATCTTTGCACAGCTTGGTCAGCGCAATCTGGCCTTCATATTCATCGCCATGATTGCCAGAAATAAGCAAAGCTGTCGGCCCATCACCATTTTTAATAACTACAACAGGTACAGGAATCCAGCCATAGGCACTGCGGTGCACCGAATGAGGCAGGCGTAAAAATCCATGGTGCTTGCCATTAGCTTCAAAATCAACTTCTGATTTGATGAGAGTTTCTGGCATGTTTCTAATATTCCGGAGTAAAACAGTTTGCCTGGCACGGTGAAATTTTCATAATTCGGTAATTGCCGAAGTGTGATGTTTATGTACAGATTGCCATATTGTCAAGCGGATCAAATTGAGGCAGATTGGGCTTATGAATCAGGAAGACGCAATCGAAGCCTTCGCAGCACTTGCTCAGGGCACCCGTATGACGATTTACCGGCTGCTGGTGCGCGAAGAACC
>JAJFHS010000015.1 GCA_021775475.1 Hyphomicrobiales bacterium | reverse complement strand
AATCATCTTACTTCGTCATCCTCGGGCTTGACCCGGGGAACCATTCCGCTGAGCTTCCGAAAACAAAGATATTGCCTTTTTGCTGTGTGATTTTAGGAATGGAGCCCCGGTACAAGCCCGAGGATGACGAATTGGGCGGGTTCTGTTAAATGTGACAAGCATTAGAGCACTTCTTGATCATATTGAAGCGTCATATAATGAAACTAGTTTCCGGTAACAGCAATCCGGCTCTGGCTGAAGCCATCGCCACCTACTTGAACGTGCCTTTGACAAAATGCGTTGTGCGCCGGTTTGCGGACATGGAGATTTTTGTCGAGATACAGGAAAATGTCCGCGGCGAAGATGTTTTCATCATTCAGTCCACGTCTTTTCCAGCCAACGACCATCTGATGGAACTGCTGATCCTGATAGATGCCGTGCGCCGCGCTTCGGGCCGCAGGATCACCGCTGTCATGCCGTATTTTGGCTATGCCCGCCAGGACAGAAAACCCGGACCGCGCACTCCCATATCAGCCAAGCTGGTGGCAAATCTGATTACCCACGCCGGTGCTGACCGGGTTTTAACGCTTGATCTTCATGCCGGGCAAATTCAGGGTTTCTTTGACATCCCAACCGATAATCTGTTTGCAGCACCGGTGATGATCCGCGATATCGGTGATAAGTTTGATGCCAATTCTTCCGTTGTCGTCTCGCCTGATGTCGGCGGTGTGGTTAGGGCCCGTGGTCTGGCCAAACGTATGGGTGCGCCCCTGGCCATTGTCGATAAACGCCGTGAACGCGCGGGCGAATCAGAAGTCATGCACATTATTGGTGATGTTGAGGGTAAATCCTGCATCATGATTGATGACATTGTTGATTCCGGTGGCACCTTGTGCAACGCCGCTGACGCCCTTCTGGCTCAAGGAGCCACCGACGTTACCGCCTACATTACCCATGGCGTTTTGTCTGGCGGTGCTGTTGCCCGCATCACCGCTTCAAAGTTGAAAAACCTCATCATCACCGATACCATTCAGGCAACGGAAGCCATACGCGTATCAAAAAACATCCGCGTCCTTTCCATAGCCCCCCTCATGGGTGAAGCTGTCGGTCGTACAGCAGCTGAAAAATCAGTCTCCAGCCTGTTCTATTAAGCTTCGGTCATTTTGATTGCCAAGTTACACGCATAGCGTTATAAGCCCGCATCAAACGAGCGCTGATCCCCCCTGGAGGAGGCGCCATAACTATCTAATAATCACCGGCACATGCCGGATTTTTCGGAGACAAATACAATGGCAGACATTATCGAACTGGAAGCCGCTGTACGCGAACGGGTAGGCAAGGGGGCCGCCCGCGAAGCCCGCCGTCAGGGTCGCGTACCAGCCGTTATCTATGGTGACAAAAAAGATCCCGAGCCGATTTCACTTGAATACAAGACTGTAAATATGCAGGTACAGACCGGCAATTTCCTCAACACACTGTATATGATCAATGTTGGTGGCAATAAAACCCGCGTTATTCCGCGTGATATTCAGTTTGATCCGGTTCGTGATTTCCCCATGCACGTGGATTTTCTCCGCCTTGCCAAGGGCGCGACAATCACTATTGAGGTAACCGTCAACTTCATTAACGAAGAAGAATGCCCCGGGCTTAAAGCCGGTGGCGTGTTAAACGTTGTACGTTATGCCATTGAAGTGACATGCCCGGCAACTTCTATTCCTGAGCAGTTTGATGCGGATCTCACCGGCCTTGAACTTGGCGATTCGATCCATATTTCTGCCATCAACCTGCCCGATGGTGTAGAACCGACGATTACTGATCGCGACTTCACTGTTGCCACAATTGCCGCACCTGCTGGCCTTGACAGAGACGGTGCCGATGAAGAAGCAGCGGATGGTGAAGAAGTTGAAGGCGAAGAAGCAGAAACAACTGATGAGGGCACCAGCGAAGAATAGCCTGAAAATCTGTTCCTCACCAAATTCTGCTCTAACTTGCGAGACGTGACATGCTTCTGTTGGTCGGACTTGGTAACCCGGGTTCGAAATACAGCAACAACCGACATAATATCGGCTTCATGGTGGTGGATGAAATAATCCGCCGCCATGGTTTCGGCCCTGCCCGGCACAAATTTCAGGGCGACATTTGTGAAGGCCGGATTGGCGCTAAAAAAGTGCTGATTTTAAAGCCGCATACGTTCATGAATGAATCAGGCCGCTCGGTCGGCGAAGCTGCACAATTCTACAAGCTCGCACCTGAGGACATTGTCATCATTCATGATGAGCTTGATCTCGAAGCTGGCAAGTTTCGTATGAAAGCTGGTGGCGGCACAGCTGGCAACAATGGTCTTAAATCGCTTGTGAGACACCTGGGGCCGGATTTCCGCCGCATGCGCATTGGCATTGGCCATCCCGGCAATCGTGGCGAGGTCCATTCCCATGTTCTCAAAGATTTCTCAAAGCTCGATCGTCAGTGGGTAGAGCCGATGATTGACGCAATTGCTGAAAATATCGACTTGCTGGTGAGCGACAGTGATGCAACCTTCGCCAACAAAGTGCACCTCACTTTGCACCCGCCAAAACCAAAACCACCGCGCGATAACACTTAAAAAACAACAGGTAAAAAACCCATGGGTTTCAAATGTGGAATAGTCGGATTGCCCAACGTTGGCAAATCCACCCTTTTTAATGCGCTGACCAAAACAGCAGCGGCGCAGGCAGCAAACTTCCCCTTCTGCACCATCGAACCCAACATCGGCGAAGTGCCGGTGCCCGATGCGCGACTGTATGAAATCGCCCGCATTGGTGGCTCAAAAGAAATTATTCCGACACGGTTGTCCTTCGTCGACATCGCCGGTCTGGTCAAGGGAGCGTCGAAAGGCGAAGGCCTCGGCAATCAGTTTTTAGGCAACATCCGCGAAGTCGACGCCATCGCCCACGTGCTGCGCTGCTTTGAAGATACAGATATTACACACGTCGAAGGCCGCATCAACCCGGTCGAAGATGCCCTTACCGTTGAAACCGAATTAATGCTGGCCGATCTCGAAAGCCTGGAAAAACGTGTGCCCACTCTGGAAAAGAAAATCAGGGGCCAGGACAAAGAAGCTATAACCGCTCTCAAACTGATTGAACGTTGCCTGCCGCTGCTACAGGACGGTAAGGCCGCTCGCACGCTTGAGGTAAGCGAAGATGAACAATCCGCATTCAATGCGCTAAACCTGCTCACATCAAAACCGGTATTATACGTCTGCAACGTCGAAGAAGAAGCCAGCGAAAGCGGCAATGATTTCTCAGGCCAAGTTGAAGAATTCGCAGCCGAACAAGGCGCCGCCTGCGTCATTATATCAGCCAACATCGAAGCCGAAATAGCCCAGCTTGATGACGAAGACGCAAAAGAATATCTCGCCGATCTAGGTCTGGCCGAACCCGGCCTCGACCGCCTCATCCGCACCGGCTATGACCTGCTTCACCTCATAACCTACTTCACAGTAGGCCCCAAAGAAGCCCGCGCCTGGACCATCCCACTCAAAACCAAAGCCCCAAAAGCTGCCGGTGTCATCCACACAGATTTCGAAAAAGGCTTCATCCGCGCAGAAACCATAAGCTACAATGATTTCGTCACCCTAGGCGGTGAACAACCCGCCAAAGAAGCCGGAAAAATGCGCCTCGAAGGCAAGGAGTATGTGGTCGCAGATGGCGACATTATGCACTTCAGGTTTGCCAATTAGCCGCCGACAGCACCCACACCCGTCATCGTCGGGCTTGACCCGACGATCCATTCCGCTGAGCTATCCCAAGCCAACGATTTATCGTACCGAAAGACCCCGCTATGGACCCTCGGGTCAAGCCCGAGGGTGACGATAGTTAAGAGGAAATCGGTAAAATTTGTTGCAATACCGCTAGCCTTGCATAGTATTTCACATCCGAATTAACTTTATACGTATGAAACCCGGAACATGGCCAAAAAACTCATCCAGTACAAAGCCCTCACCATGGACTGCTACGGCACGCTGATTGATTGGGAGAGCGGTATCTGGGATGCGCTTCAACCTCTCCTTCATTTCAACAACCGTCGTGATATTACACGCCGGGTTGCCCTTGAAGCATACGCAGTTATTGAAAGCCTTCAGCAGGCTGAAACACCGGATATGATTTATCCGGAAGTTCTGCAGAATGTTCACATGACTTTTGCCCGTCGATTTAACCTTGAAACCGAACCTGAGCTCAATGAGGCTTTTGGCAACTCAGTGTCACACTGGCCCGCCTTCCCCGATGCAGCGGACGCATTGCGCCAGTTGCAACAGCATTTCAAACTGGTGATCCTATCCAACATTGACAATGAGAGTTTTTCCGCCTCAAATAAAAAGCTCGGCGTCACCTTTGATGCAATTTATACGGCGCAAGACATGGGGGCTTACAAGCCAACGGCAGCCAATTTTGATTACATGCTGGAAAGGCTACAGACTGACCATAACATTTTACCCGATGACATTCTGCACACCGCCCAAAGCCTGTTTCATGATCATGTTCCAGCCAAAAACATTGGTCTTGCCTGCGCCTGGATTGATCGTCAAAACTTAGGCACCAGCGAAAACTGGGGCGCGACCGCACGGGTGGCTCAACGCCCCGAAGTTGACTTCACCTTCCCAACCATGCAGGCGCTGGCAGATGCGGTTGATTAAGGTATCAACGTTCTGAAACCGCCAGCTTGATGCCCAGCAAAATCAACAGCGAACCCAAACTGCGGTCGAGCCACATGCGAAATCTGGTGCTTTCGCGCAAACGTGCGGCCATGCGGTCACCCAGCAGGATCAGCGGCGGTTCGATAACAGCGGCGACAACGATTATCAACAGACCATGCAACAGGAATTGAGCTGAAGCACTACCCGTGCCCGGCTCAACGAATTGCGGCAAAAAGGCTAAAAAGAAGATGGCAACCTTGGGGTTAAGCAGATCAATCAGCAGGCCTTGCCAATAGATTTTGCTCATGGAGGATTGTTTGCCTTCGATCGCTTCAAAGTTAAGATTTTCGCCTTTGGAGCGCCAGGCCTGAATGCCAAGCCACACCAGATAGGCCGCACCCACGTACTTGACGACAGAAAAAGCCAGCGCCGAGGTAGCAAGGAGTGCGGATAACCCGACAACGGCAAACCCCACATGAAACAGTGCGCCCGACCAGATCCCAATCATGGCAGTCAACCCCGCCTTGCGACCGGATTTCACCGTATGGCCGATGATGAAGGCCATGTCAGGACCGGGAGATAGATTAAGCAGGACAGCTGCGGTCAGGAATGTCAGCCAGTGTTGCAAATCGTAGGCGAATATCATTTGCGATCTTTCTCAATTGTGTGACTTTACTGCTGTGGTCCAGGCGGGATCACTATGCTTAGCCCAATAAAGCTCTGTCAATTTTTTAGTCACCTGCCCCGGAATCTCACCACCAATCCTGACATCATCAATTTCGGCAATCGCCACAATTCCCCCGGCGGTAGAAGTGACAAACACTTCATCGGCAGATTTTAGTGCAACCTCTGTCTGTTCCGTTTCCTGTGTTGCAATCTCCAACTCAGCACATAATTCCAACGCTGTGTGCCGGGTAATCCCTTGAAGAACGCCTGTTGCCGGTGTGGTAACCTCACCATTCTTGACAGCAAAGATGTTAAATCCCGGCCCTTCGGTGATATTACCTCGGCCATCGCCAAGAAAAACGTTTTCCTTGCCCGCATCATAGGCCTCATGCAGCCCCTGAACCAGATCAAGCCAGTGATAGTTTTTGACGGTGGGGTCAATTGATGACGGTGGAATGCGCGTCACTGAGGCGATGTGAACACGAAGGCCGCGCGCTCGTTGCTCCTCATCAGCAATCCAGCCAAAGGGGATGACAAAGGCGAAAAAATTATTGACCGCATCGCGCGGATCACGCGAAAATGTCGGCGATACCCCTCGCGTTAGCACCATCTCCACATAGGCGTCTTCCAGCCCGCTGCGCGTCACAATCTGGTGCAGAATATTCTCAAGTCCGTCACGGTCAAACGGCAGTTCCATTCTGAGTTTTTTAACACTGGTCGTAAACCGGTCGAGATGATGGTCCAGCCGGAAAAACCGCGACTTCCACACGTGCACCACATCATACGTCGCATCTGAGCGCAGCAAACCCCAATCAAGCACCGAGATTTTGGCTTCAGAAATCGGCACAAATTCACCGTCTATATAAGCAATCCCCGGAGGAAATTCACCCATGTCAAAAAACCCTTGCAACGCTTCTGTTTTGTCGCCAACACTAGAGGAAAACCGGCTGAGAAAGCAACCCGCATCATGAACGATAAACCGGCTCAATCCGAAGGTGAAATCAACACTTCTGCGCGACGCATCGCCTGGGCCGAAAAAACCCACAATGATAACACGCGAACCCTATTGGGCGAAGATGCCCGCTACTTTCTGCATCAATCCGTATCTTCCCCCTGCCTCTCGGTTATTGCCAAAGCAGAAGGCGCTTACATTGAGGATATGCAGGGCCACCGTTATCTCGATTTTCACGGCAACAACGTGCATCACATCGGTTATGGCCACCCACGTCTTAAATCAGCCATTGCCAAACAGATGGATGAACTGCCCTTTGCACCGCGGCGTTTTGCTTGTGAACCTGCGGTCGATCTGGCTGAAAAACTGAGCGAAATTTCCCCTGGCTCGCTCTCAAAGGTATTGTTTACAACCGGTGGATCTGACGCCATTGAAGTTGCCTTGAAACTGGCGCGTGCCGCCACCGGTCGCCATAAAACCATCTCTTTCTGGGATGCGTTTCATGGTGCGGGCTTTGGTGCATCATCAGTAGGCGGCGAACAAATGTTTCGCTCGCACATCTTCGGACCCCTGCTCACCGGCACCGAACATGTAGCCCCTTTTGCGTGTTATCGCTGCCCCTATGGCTATCCTGAACGAGACGGCCAGCCGCAGCTTGAACTGTGCAAAATGACCTGCGCCAATTTTGTCCGTTACGTTTTAGAAAAAGAAGGTGACGTTGCCGCTGTCATCGCCGAACCTGCCCGCGCCGTGCCTTACCTGCCACCACCGGGCTTCTGGCGCGAGGTCCGCAAGGCGTGTAACGATCATGGTGCCAAGCTGGTTTTCGATGAAATTCCCACCGGTCTGGGTAAAACCGGCAAGATGTTTGCGTGTGATCATGACGAGGTCGAACCTGATATTCTGGTGATGGGCAAGGCGCTGGGCGGCGGCATCATTCCCATTGCCGCTGTGCTGGCCCAACCCGAACTCGATATTGCCGGGGATTATGCTTTCGGTCACTACACCCACGAAAAAAACCCGGTGTCAGCGCGTGCAGCTCTTACCACTATTGAAATTATCGAAGATGAAAATCTGGTGGAAAATGCCGCGACCATCGGTGCTTATGCGCTTGATCGCTTGCATTCCCTCAAAGACAAACACGCCTCAATCGGCGACATTCGTGGGCGTGGGTTTCTCATCGGTATTGATCTGGTTATCGACCGGGCAGACAAAACCCCCGCCAATGATCTTGCCGAAGAGGTATTTTACCGCTGCCTCGACCAAGGCCTGTCATTCAAAACCACCATGGGCAATGTTTTAACTCTGACACCACCGCTGATAACCACCAAAGCCCAGATGGATTTCGCACTTGATACGATTTCCCAATGCCTCAGTGACGCTGAACGCCACCTGGGGTTTGTCACATGACGGCAAAACTGAAAGCAATCCGCACGGACAAGGAGCTGGAATGCCCGCAAATTGATGAAGGCCTGCGGACCATGGGCTATGATCTGCATCTTCTGCCAGACAACGTCAGCGAAGATCAACTGGTGACAGAAATTGCCGACGCCGATCTTTTGTTGATGTGTTACACGCCCATAACCGCACGTGTCATTAACGCTGCAACCCGACTTAAAGCCATTGTAAAATATGGCGTCGGCATAGATGCCATTGACATAGAGGCGGCAAAGGCCCGAAAAATACCGGTCGTCAACATCCCTGAATATGCCGAGGAAACCGTCGCCGAAGGCGCCTTTTGCCTGATGATCGCCCTGGCCAAAAAACTCACCGCCATTGATCGTGCCATGAAAGCAGAAGGTTGGTTGTGGCCGACATCACCATGGTTAGGCTTGGACATCGCGGGAAAAATTGTGGGACTGGTTGGGTGCGGCAAAATCGGGCGCTCTATGGCGCGCATGGCGGGGGCTGGATTTCGTGCAAAAATTCTCGGCTATGACCCCCATGTGGATCAGGTTGCCATGCAAAATGCCGACATTGAAAAACATGACGATCTTCACAGCATGCTCAGCCACTGTGATTTTGTCTCCATCCATTGCGTGCTCAATGGCAGCACCCACCACCTGATTGGCGCGACTGAGCTGGCCGCCATGAAGCCCACGGCATTCCTTATAAATGTCTCACGCGGCGCTATTGTCGATGAAACAGCTCTGGTCGAAGCACTTGGCAACAAGAGCATTGCCGGAGCCGGGCTGGATGTTTTTTCCAGCGAGCCATTATCCAGAACCCGACACCCGATGTCTGCGCTTTATGCCATGGACAACGTAATCTTGATGCCGCATCTTACGTTTTACACGCATGAGGCGATGCAACGACTGGCACGCGATACTCTCGCCCGCTGTGCCGAAATCATGTCGGGAAACCCGGTTTTGATTAAATCTGATGACCCGCGTTTAACCACGCAAAAATCCGGGGTGGTTTTACCACCTGAACAAAGGAACAATCGATGAAACTCAATGAATATGCATCTTACGATGCTCTGGGACTTGCCGAACTCGTCGCCACTAAACAGGTAACGCCACGTGAACTTGCAACCACCGCCAGACAGGCGATGGACGCCGTCAATCCTGACATCAACGCTATTATCGAGGTCTATGACGACCGCATCGAAGATCTTGATGAAGGCACGCTTGGTGAAGGCCCCTTCAAAGGTGTGCCGTTCCTGATCAAGGATGTGCACGGTCACGGCGTTGGGCGAAAAATCGAATTTGGCAGCCGCCTGTGCCAGGGCATGGTGGTGAATGAACCGACACACTTTTGCGATCTTCTCAACGCTTCCGGCCTCAACATTTTAGGCCGCAGCAATACGCCGGAATATTCAATGGCCGGGGCCACCGAAAATGTCCTTTATGGCACAACGTCTACGCCGTGGAAAAAAGGTTATTGCGCCGGTGGTTCCAGCGGCGGCAGTGCTGCAGCGGTTGCGGCAGGAATTGTTCCCATTGCCCACGGCACTGATATCGCCGGCTCAATTCGTATGCCGGCAAGCTGGTGTGGCGGCGTCGGCCTCAAGCCTTCGCGCGGCCGGGTTTCTTTTGGTCCCGGACTTGATGAAAATGGTTTTGGTCTAGCCGTTGCCCTGGCGCAAACCAAGACCGTGCGTGATACAGCCACCATGCTCGATTGCCTTTGCGCCCCACAAACCGGTGACCCGTTTATCATCCCCAAACCAGATCAGGCTTATGGTGACCTGCTTGAGCGAGCGCCCAAAAAACTCAAAATCGGCTGGTCAGTGGCCCCTTTGATGGGGATAGAAACAGACCCGGAAATAAAAAAAGCCGTTGAAGAAACCGCAAAAATCCTCGAGCAAATGGGCCACGATGTCTGCGAAGACGGACCATCTTATGATGGCATAGCCTCAGTGCGCAAATTCTCCGATGTCTGGTTTTTCGGATTTGACCGGCGCTTGCGTGCATTTTCACAAAGGTCAGGGCACAAAATCAGTGAAGAAACGCTTGAACCTGTAGTCTGGCAGATCTACCAACACGCCAGCAACATGACCGGTGATGATTTCCTTGCCGGTGTCGCTGAAGTTAATCGCGCCCGGCGCGAACTTTGTGCGTTTTATGACGATTACGACATCTGGCTTGGCCCCACCACACCACGCGTTGCCGAACCTCACGGCAAATATCACCTCGCTCGCACTGATGTTAACCTCGACAATTATGTAGAAGAAATTCTGGCCGTCCCCGCCCAGTTCACGGTTCCACACAACATCATGGCAACCCCGGCAATCTCCCTGCCTTTAGCCATGCATTCCTCAGGTCTGCCCATAGGTATCCAGTTGGGTGCACGCTTTGCCAGTGAACACATCCTCCTGGCCCTGGCATCTGCCCTGGAACAGGCCCTGCCCTGGAAGAACCGCATTCCTCCACACCATGCCTCAAACGCATAGAGATGGTGCTTTTCTTTGCCCTTAGCGGGTTCTTAATGATAGACTTGTAAAAATTATTTTCAGGTTTATCTTATAACTGAATGACAGAGGGAATAGTGTATCATGTATAAGTACGCGTTCAGGTTTGCAGCGATCGGGCTTTTAGCTGGATTCGTCAATCTGCCGGTACCTGCCTACGCGGATGGAGCAGATTCTGAATTTGTTACTGAATTCCTGAATTCTCCATCGGTTTATTCTCGTTATCAAAGACGATACAGACCCGCCTACAACCAACCTCTTGCAAGCAATAAAACGCCAACAAATATTTCCACCGTTCGCCCTCAGCCGTTACCTCCAGAACCTCTGGTCGCCCTGAAACAGGCGAACCTTAAAGCCGCAGCGCAGATGGGAACATATGCAACAGCTGTTTACCAGCAATTGACAGGCGCATCAGGAGGCGCCCTTCGCGTCTTACCCAACCACCGCAAAGAAATTATCAGGTTTTACAAAACCCGTGACTTCAAACCTTTGTGGGTGGGGGAATACGGAATGGCTGCTCGGACCAAACACCTTTTGTCTTTGCTGAGCAAGGCCGGTGAAGAAGGATTAAGAGCACAGGATTATCTGCCCGCCTCTCTGGTTGGTTTTGACGATCAGGCCGACAATCTTACCGGATCACCGGAAAACCTTGCCAGACTGGAAATAGAAATTACCGCTGCTGCCCTTGAATATTCTCATCATATTACCGCTGGACGGGTAAAACCCATCAGAATTTCCAAGTTGCACACTTTGAAGGCCAAGCCTGTTGCCGCCAGAAAAGTGCTCACCAACCTGCAATCCACCTTGCGGCCTGATACGTACCTTACCTCACTGCAACCGATGATACCGCAGTACCGGTACCTTAAAAAGGCTCTGGCAAAATACCGCGGTCAAGCTGATGACAACCGGACAATTCACATATCCGCCGGTGCCCTCATCCGCCCCGGTGATTATGATGACAGACTGGAATCCATCGCCAAACGTCTGCAACAGCTTGGGCTATATAGTTTCGAGGCACAGGAAACCGTCAACAACAGCGATGGTTATGAAAATGCAGCGATTACGGACCGGTCACAAGAACTGGCTTACGATGCCAATCTGGTAACAGCCATCAAGGATTTGCAGGCACAATCCGGCTTGCGGCGCGATGGTATCATTGGCAACAACACGCTCGCCGCCCTCAACGGTCAAAGCAGTGGTGAAAAAATTGCTAAAATAATTTTGAGTCTGGAACGTCTGCGTTGGCTGCCTCAGGACTTGAAAAGCAAGTATATTTTCATCAATCAGGCCTTCTATGAAACCTGGATGATGCAGGATGGCAAAGAAATTTACCGCTCCGATGTAATTGTTGGCAAATCCTTACACCAGACCGCCGTCTTCAATGATGAAATGGAAAAGGTGGTTTTAAACCCGCGTTGGTATGTACCGCGTTCCATCATTTACAATGAGATGATGCCAAAACTTTCCTACAATCCATACTATCTGCAAGATCAGGGGTATGAGGTAAGGGATATAAAAGGCAGACAGGTGAACAGCAGCACAATTAACTGGTCACAGTTCGGCGAAAAAAACATCCCCTATAATGTGGTCCAACCTCCTGGCCCCAAAAATGCTCTGGGCCGTGTTAAATTCCTGTTCCCCAACCAACATGCGATTTACATGCATGACACACCTGCCCGCAGTCTGTTTAAAAAAGACAATCGTGCGTTGAGCCACGGCTGTGTACGGGTGCAAAAACCCATGAAGTTTGCGGAAATTATTTTGAAAACTGAGGGCTGGACACCGGCAAGAATTGCAGCAGCGATCGCTTCCGGCAAAAACCAGACCGTGTCACTGTCAAAAAAGATACCGGTTTACCTTGGGTATTACACAGCCTGGGCAGATGAAGAGGGAAATGTGCGGTTGAAAGACGATGTATACGGTCGTGATCGTGTACTCAATCAGGCTCTGGAGCAGAATTATAAAGCGCGCCCGGCGAGTGAATATGCCCTAAACGATTAGAACCTGTCTTCAGCTAAAACGATCAATCGCCCTCATACGCACATAGTGCGTGAACCGGGATTTTTCTGGCTGTCAATTTTACGACGCCTCCCAGATCCGGCAGATCAACAAGAAAACCGGCACCGACAACTATCCCGCCAGCGCGTGTTATCAGGTTGGCGGCAGCAATTGCAGTTCCACCGGTGGCAATAAGATCGTCAATCAGTAAAACCCGCGCCTGGGGATCAATAGCATCCTGGTGAATTTCCAGCCGATCTATCCCATATTCAAGCTGATAATCTTCACCATGTGTTTTCCATGGCAGTTTGCCGCGCTTGCGAACCGGCACAAACCCCGTTCCCAGCGCCTGGGCGATAGCCCCACCGATGATAAATCCTCGCGCCTCAATCCCGGCAACAACATCAATGTTAACTCCCGAAAACTGCCCCGCCAGAGCATCAATCGCTGCCGACAGGCCTTCGGGATGGGCAATCAGCGTGGTTATGTCGCGAAACATGATGCCCGGCTTGGGGTAATCGGGAATAGTTCTGATAAACTGGGTAAAATCCATAAATTCTCACCTATGAAGGATTTAAAACACGACCGGCGACAGCATCGAGTTTCGACACCAGAGCTGGATCACGCGCCTCTGGCGCTGTAATCAGCGCCACTTCCAAAGCGCGATCAGACCCATTGGCACAGGGGGGATGCTGATGCGGAAAATCATTGGCAAGGCGCGTTATCAGGCGCGCAGCTTTTCCCGCATTTTCCATTAAAACCTTGATGAGATCAGCAACTTGCACGTGATCATGATCCTCATGCCAGCAATCAAAATCCGTCACCATGGCGCAGATGGCGTAACAAAGTTCGGCCTCGCGTGCGAGCTTGGCTTCGGGCATGGCCGTCATGCCGATAACATCACAGCCCCAGCTTCGATACAATTGGCTTTCCGCCAGAGAAGAAAATTGCGGCCCCTCCATCGCCAGATAAGTGCCACCGCGACAATGATCGATGTTTTCATCACTGGCCGCCTGCTCCAGCCGGTTCACCAGCCCTGGACTGACCGGGTGCGCCATGGAAACGTGGGCAACACAACCAGTACCGAAAAAACTTTTATCGCGGGCAAACGTGCGATCAATAAACTGGTCGGCAAAGACAAATGTTCCCGGAGACAAATCTTCGCGAAACGATCCACAGGCTGAAACTGAAATGAGGTCAGTGACGCCACAGCGCTTGAGCACATCAATATTGGCGCGATAATTTATATCGGTGGGCGACAATCTGTGACCACGGCCATGGCGCGGCAAAAACACCATCTTGAGGCCGTCGATGTGACCTATGCGCACCTCATCTGACGGCGCACCCCAGGGGCTGTCAACGCGTCGCCACTCAGCATTTTCCAACCCGGGCAAATCATAGACACCGCTGCCGCCGATGACACCCAAAACTGTTTTTGTCACGAGAACGCACCCCATTGCTTTTGGCCAAAGCCAATCTATGCATCTATTTAACAGATGCAAAACAATTTATGTCACGTAAGAAAAAAGCTGCCGTTGAACCAACAGCAGCTTTTTTTAACCAGTGACAAACATTATCAATGTTTGACGCGTGACCACAGTTTTCTGGTCGTTGCATACAGCAAACCTGCCAGAATAATCAGATAAAGCAGCACTTTGAAACCCATGGTCTTACGCGCTTCCATATGAGGCTCGGACGCCCATGCGAGAAATGTCACCACATCCCTGGACATATTTTCAACGGTTGGCTTCGTACCATCGCTATATTCAACAGCTTCTTCGCTTAGCGGTGCCGGCATAGCTATCTGAGCACCGGTAAAGAAGGGATTATAATTCATACCATCGCGCACTTCTACACCAGCCGGTGGTTCTTCTCCATACCCGGTCATTAGTGAATAGAGATAATTTGCACCATCGCGACGAGCCTTGATAATCAACGAAAGATCCGGTGGTAAAGCACCACCATTAGCGGCGCGAGCTGCCTCATCGTTAGGATAGGGAGATACGAACTTGTCGCTTGGCCTGCCAGGGCGATCAAACATTTCCCCGTCATCATTAGGGCCGTCACGAACCTCTGCTTCCGCAGCAATCGCTTTAACCTGCTCTTCGCTAAATTCCGGGCCGCCAGCTTGAGATAAATTGCGATAGGAAGCTAGGTTAAGAGAATGACACGCGGCACAAACCTCTTTATAGACCTGAAAACCACGCTGAAGTGCGCCGCGATCATATGTTCCAAAAATCCCGTTAAAAGACCAGTCCTGTTTTTCGAATTCAATTTCTACTTTAGCTGAAACCGGGGTCAGATTTACAGCACTCAGTATTACCAATGCTAAAGTGGTTGCAGTAATTTTCGAACGAAACATAGTTTTTAAAGTCCGTATCATTATTTTCACCCCCATCACGCCTTCTCTTCCACCATACCATCGCCTGATGAATCACCCTGTTTATCAAGCACAGATTTGGCAATACTTTCCGGAAGTTTCTTGGGCGTCTCAAACAGGCCAACAAGTGGTAGAATAATAAGGAAGTGAGCGAAATAATAAGCCGTCAAAATCCGTGAAGCCAGAACATATCCACCTTCAGCCGGCTTGCCGCCAAGATATCCCAGCCCCAGGCTTACAGCCAAAAAGATAAAGAAGAACTGCCTGAACCAGGGCCTGAATGTCGCTGATCTCACCTTGGAAGTATCCAGCCACGGCAGCAGGAACAGCACACCGATCGATGCAAACATCAACAACACACCGCCAAGCTTGTCGGGAACGGCACGCAGAATTGCATAGAATGGCAGGAAGTACCATTCAGGCACAATCTCAGCCGGTGTTACCAACGGATTGGCTTTGATGTAGTTGTCAGCTTCGCCCAGTAAATTCGGAGCGTAAAACACCAGATAAAAATACAGGATCATGAAGACCACAATCGCGAAGCTGTCCTTGATAGTATAATAGGGATGGAAAGAAACTGTATCCGCCTTGACAGATTTCACTTCAACGCCGGTCGGGTTGTTGTTTCCAACCACATGGAATGACCAGATATGCATGGCCACCAGACCAACCAGAATGAACGGCAGCAGGTAATGCAGGGAGAAGAAGCGGACCAATGTTGGGTTATCAACCACAAAGCCACCGCGCAACCATTCCACGATGGGATCGCCGACAATGGGGAAGGCCGAGAAGAAGTTGGTAATAACCGTAGCTCCCCAGAAACTCATCTGCCCCCAGGGTAACAGATACCCCATGAAAGCTGTCGCCATCATCGCCACATAGATAACCAACCCGATGATCCACACCAGTTCACGCGGTGCCTTGTAGGAACCGTAATAAAGTCCACGGAAAATATGGATATAGACCGCCAGGAAAAACATCGAAGCGCCGTTGGCATGGGCATAGCGCAATAGCCAGCCATAGTTAACGTCGCGCATGATTTTCTCAACGCTCTCGAAGGCCAGGCCCGTGTCTGGCGTATAATGCATGGCAAGAATAATGCCGGTGATGATCTGCAGCACCAGAAAAGTTGCCAGTATACCGCCAAATGTCCACCAGTAATTGAGATTTTTCGGTGTCGGAAACACCATGGTTTCATGCACCAGTCCCAAAATGGGTAACCGGGCCTCAAACCATTTGGCTACAGCATTGGTGGGCTGATAAGTTGAATGTCCGCTCATGTCAGCCCCCTAGCCGATTTTAATTTTGGTTTCTTCGAGATACGCAATAGGTGGTATCACCAGATTGAGTGGTGCCGGGCCTTTTCTGATACGCCCTGCAGTGTCATAGTGAGAACCATGACAGGGGCAGAACCAGCCACCATAGTCACCGCGTTCATCACCAATCGATTGTCCTTTTGGAATACAGCCCAGGTGCGTACAGATACCAACCATGATCAACCATTCCGGTTTTGCAGCGCGCGCGCTGTCGGGTTCAGGATCAGGAAGATCTTCCAACGGCACATCAACGGCCTGCTTTATTTCTTCAGCCGTTCTGCGTCGGACAAAAATCGGACTGCCGCGCCACTTAATTGTCATGCTTTGCCCGACTTCTACCGGGGTCAAGTCAACCTCGACAGAAGAAAGCGCCAGAACAGAGGCATCGGGGTTCATCTGATCAATCAGCGGCCAGACGGCGAACGCACTGCCCGCGGCAAATGCCCCGGTGGCGATATATAGAAAATCTCTACGCGTAGTTTCAGGTTGGTCGGTATCAGACACTTTTCTCCCTTTCTGATGGAAGAACAATGAAAAAATTTTATCCACCATTTTCAATGTATCGCAAAAACCATTGATTCGAACCATGGCCGAACCACAAGATTGCGACAATTTCAATCAGGCAGATTTATGAGCTTCTTTTGGCACTGTTAAGGTGTAATGTCCAGACCTGAAAACACATGTTTTAATTTGTCGCATCACCATCCGCCCAACCAGGAATTTTCACCATGCGAATTGCCTTGTTTGAACCCGATATTCCGCAAAATACGGGTACAATACTAAGATTTTCCGCCTGTCTGGGTGTGGCTGTGGATATCATTGAGCCAGCTGGTTTTGCTGTCAGCGATCGCGCATTCAGGCGCGCCGGGCTTGATTATCTTGAACACGTTGACATCAGCCGACACCGCTCTTTTCAACATTTTTACGAAAATTCGGGCAACAACATTCCCCGACGACTGGTTTTATTGACCACAAAAGCCAATGTCTCGTACATGGATTTTGAGTTTTCAAACCATGACACTTTGCTTCTGGGTCGCGAAAGTGCCGGTGTCCCGCAATATGTGCATGACATTGTAGATGCCCGCATCGTCATTCCCATGTATAAAAACCTGCGATCAATCAATATCGCTGCCGCCACCGCCATGGTAGTGGGAGAAGCCTTGCGGCAAACCGGACAATTTCCGAAGATTGAAAATCAGGAACAGACATGAGCGATAACCAGCAACTCGAGACCCATAAAACCACAGCACAAGACTGGTTTCAAAAACTGCGTGATGATATCTGCGCAAGTTTTGAAAAACTTGAAGATCAACTTGAAGGCTCCTTGAAAGATCGCCCCGTCGGTCGCTTTGAACGCACACCATGGCAAAGACAGGATGGCGGCGGCGGTGTTATGTCGATGATGAAAGGCCGTGTGTTTGAAAAAGTCGGTGTCCACACCTCAACCGTTCACGGTGAATTCAAACCGGAATTCCGCAAGCAAATCCACGGCGCCGAAGAAGACCCGCGCTTTTGGGCCAGCGGCATCTCCTTGATAGCGCATCCACAAAACCCCCATGTGCCTGCCGTACACATGAACACAAGGTTCGTCGTCACCACCAAAAGCTGGTTTGGCGGTGGCGCTGACTTAACCCCGGTGCTGGACGCACGCCGCACTCAGGAAGATCCTGACACAATTGATTTCCACGCTGCCATGAAAGCCGCCTGCGACTCCCATAATGTGGCAGATTATCCGCATTACAAAAAATGGTGTGATGATTATTTCTACCTGCCCCACCGCGAGGAAATGCGCGGCATCGGCGGCATTTTTTACGATCACCTCAATTCAGGCAACTGGGATGCGGATTTCACCTTCACCCAGGATGTCGGTCGCCACTTTCGCGATATCTACGCCAAACTCGTTGCCAAAAACATGAACCAACCGTGGAGTGACGCCAACCGCGAAGAACAACTCATCCGCCGCGGCCGCTACGTCGAATTCAACTTGTTATACGACAGAGGCACCACCTTCGGCCTCAAAACCGGTGGCAACGTGGATTCGATACTGTCCTCGATGCCTCCGGAAGTGAAATGGCCTTGAGGGGTGGTGCTTTTTTAGTGGCGCTCAAGCGGCGCGCAGCCTGCGGACCCCTTGGCTCCTAGTCCAACGCTGCGCTCGTCCGGGAGCCATACCGAAACTTCGGTGGGTGGTCTCACAGGATGGCACCCGAAAATCTGTCATTGTGGCACCGGAGGAGCGCAGCGAACGACTAACGAGCAAAGCCGAGTGCAGGCCGCGCGCCGCTTGAGCGCCTCTAAAAATGCGCGGAAATTCCGGCGGTTGATTATCGACTGCCGCAATAAAAATCTGTCGTTGTCGCACCGGAGGAGCGCAGCGAACGACTAACGAGCAAAGCCGAGTGCAGGCCGCGCGCCGCGTGAGCGCTACTAAAAATACATGGATATGCAGGCGTAATGAAATCGCAAAACACTGGGTAACACATCATCCTGATGCGGGTTATTTTGTAACGTAATCATTGCCGTTATAACGATAGGTCTTTGTCGACACTGGTGGCTCGCCCCCAAGCACCCGGGTCTTGCACTGGATATCATAGAGGCCGTTGCTGGAGGTTTTCAGGATTTTGAATTTGACGTCGCAGCGAAAGGAATTCCACACCCGGGTTTCACCCTTGAACTTCTGTATCAGCAGATACAGAACCTCACAGCCCTTGCAAGCTTCGGTGATGGCATAGGCGTAATACTCCGAGCGGTTGTCCTCTTCCACCTGCAAATCAAGATATGCGGTAAAAAGCTTTGACGTTGATGGTTCAAACTTTTCCTGTGCCTGAACGGGTACTGAAAACCACAGTGCGAGCAGGGCTGAAACCAGTAAGGGGAGAGTTTTTTTCATGGACACCTTATCACTTTTAGTAAGTTTATTACAGCACACGCAACCATTGCAACAAGCTACCTATTCTTTCCCCCAACCGCCTTGAATACAACCGATTCATTGTGCTCCTCCAGCCCCAGATCCGCCAATTTGGCGAAAGCATCAACGGCCACCTGACCAAACTCCGGGGCAACACCTAAAGCTTGCGCCAGTTCGACGCCGTAGCTGGCGTCTTTCAGTCTTAGCTTGCCGGAAAACACGATGTCTTTATCGTGATCGTCGGCAATAATACGCTTGACGCTGCGCATGACCTGGAGCGATGCTGCCTGGCCTAAACTTAAGGCATGGTTTACTTTTTCAAGATCGAGCCCGGCTTTTTCGGCGATTGCCATACCTTCGGCGATAGAGGCAATCTGGATCGCGCCAATGAGGTTGAGCATCAACTTGTAAGCAGTGCCGGTACCAACGGCACCAAAGTGGATTATTTCTTTGTTTAAGGAAGCCAGCAACGGCGTGGCGGCTTTGAGGTCGCCATCTTCAGCTCCTGCCAGCAAAACCAGTTGGCCGGCAGCAGCCGCATCAGGCAGACCGGTTACCGGACAGTCGATATAGCGCAGACTTTGCGCCTTGACCTGTTGGCCAAGCTCCTGGACCCAATTATAGGAAAGCGTTGAACATTCGATAACAAAGGCGTCCGGTGCCATTTGCGCTGCCAATGCACCCTCTTCGCCTAACCACATGGCGCGTGAGGCCACATCATCGCCAACCATGGAAATTACAGCATCAACACCGTGTGCTGCGGCGCGCGGTGTGTCGGCAACCTTTATGCCTGAGCCCTGCAACGCCTCGGCCCGGGCGCGGGTGCGATTGAATGCCACCACCTCATGGCCCGCATTTACCAGCCGCAAGGCCATGCCCCTGCCCATATTACCCAGTCCGAGAAAGCCTATACGCGCCATTCGTTATCTCCTGAAAATTATTGATCCGTGTCAGATATACAATAACGCGATAGATGCAACAATCAACGCACTCATGGTGCCGTTGAAAACCATCAACGCCTTTTGTGACGTCAGCCAGCGGCCAATCAGGGCACCAAACAGACACCACAGACTAATGAGCGGGAAGGACACGGCAAAAAACACGCCCGCGACCATTAGCGCTTCGCCTACATAGCTGCCCTCACCGGTGGTATAGGCCGTGAGCGCCGCCACCGACATGATCCACGCCTTGGGGTTCACCCATTGAAACAGGGCCGCTTGTATAAAGGTAAACGGTTTTGCCTCTTGTGTTGCGCTTTTGGGCCGGGCTGCCGTGGCAATCTTCCATGCCAGAAACAGCAGACAGGCCGAGCCCATCCATTTGAGACCCTGATGCAGCTCAGGATAAGCCGTAAACACCTGCCCCAACCCCAGACCAACGGCCAGAACCATACTGGGAAAACCGATCATAATACCGAAAATATGTGGCAAACTGCGCCGGTAGCCGAAATTGGCACCGGATGCCGTCAACATGATGTTGTTGGGCCCCGGCGTACCGGTGGCGGCGATGGCAAATGTCAAAAGCGGCAGGAAAAACGGCGTCATCTGATATGTTCCTAATTTAAGTCAGCAATACTGACCTGTTTGCCGCACAGAGGAAAGAGGAAAATTGACGTAACATCTTTGCGCAATTGCTAGGGCAGGATCGAATTACTAAGGATCACCCTGTTTACCACCTCCCCCTCACCCAACCCTCTCCCGCAAGGGGAGAGGGCTATATGTCACGGTTTTTGTCGGTCTTTCCCTTCTCCCCTTGCGGGAGAAGGTGGCGGCGAAGCCGTCGGATGAGGGGTGGCGGCAAGTTAAAATTTACTTGACACCACAGTGTTTCGATAATATTAGAAATATAGAAACTACAACCCTGTGAGCCTCAACATGGACATCGACACCGCCGCCTTATATTTGAGTGAAATGGGAAACGTCACCCGGCTCAAGATCATCCGCCTGCTGGTGCGTGCCGGTAACAAGGGGCTTGCGGTGGGCAATATCCAGCGCAAGTTGAATATCCCCGGCTCCACCCTGTCCCATCACCTCAGCCATTTACGCAATGCCGGTCTAATTCATCAGGAGCGCGAGGCCACTGTTCTGCGCTGTTGTGTCCACTACGACAGGATTGGGGATTTGGTCAATTTTCTCACCGAAGAATGCTGCACAGACCCCGAATTACAAATAGAATCGTTTGAAAAAGAGAGTGCATAAAAAATTTCAACTTTATTTCGGTTAATCTAGAAATATAAATTATAATCTTACAGGAAATTCAGCCATGTCCATGGAAATTAAGTCTCAAAATTCAGCGCAAGACAGAGCGTTAAATGCATCTGCATTCCTGCAGGCACTAATTTCTGTGATTAAAGACCCTGTGGTACTGTTTCTTGTTGCCGCCCTCACCCTCCTTGCTGTTTTAAATCGCGACCAGTTGTGGACGAGCCTGATTTTCACCTTGAATGCGCTTGTTTTCATAGCACCTTATTTTGCTCTCGCCATGGGCTTTGCCGCTTTCGCCAAGGCCAGCGGTGCCGATGCCTTAATGGTGCGCGCCTTTTCCGGCCGCCCGCTCTATGCGATTTCAGCCGCAACCCTTGCCGGTGCCCTATCGCCGTTTTGTTCGTGTGGCGTCATTCCCTTGATTGCCGGTATGCTGGCAGCCGGTGTGCCGCTGGCACCGGTGATGGCCTTTTGGGTATCGTCACCAATTATGGACCCGGAGATGTTCATTCTCACCACCGCCGGTATCGGTCTTAATTTTGCCATTGCCAAAACCTTTGCCGCCATCGGCATGGGACTGCTGGCCGGCACCATCACCCAGGTTCTGGATACGCGGTCGTTTCTCAAAAACCCGCTGAATGCCGGGATTGAACCCGGCTGCGGAACGTCATCCTGCACCCCACGCAGCAAAGAAATCATGTGGACTTTCTGGCGTGATCGTGAACGTATGATCATCTTCTGGAGTGAAATTAAATCCGTCGGCGGCTTTCTCGGCAAGTGGTTGACATTGGCGTTTTTCCTCGAAAGCCTGATGGTTGCCTATATCGACCCGGCCTGGGTCTCCAACGTTGCCGGAGAAGGCAACGCCTTTGCCATACCCCTGGCAGCCCTCATCGGCATGCCATCTTATCTCAACGGCTATGCCGCAATTCCACTGGCCTCGGGCCTGCTTGATCTTGGCATGTCCAAGGGCGCTGCTCTGGCATTTTTAACCGCCGGTGCCGTATCCTCCATCCCGGCGGCCATTGCGGTTTATTCCCTGGTCAAAAAACCGGTATTCGCGCTTTACATAGCTCTCGGCCTCACCGGTTCGCTGATCGCCGGTTTCGCTTATCAGTTTTCGGGTATACCGGTTTAATTGAATTAGGTATCCGGGTGTTTTGGCGCTAAACTACCAAAACAAGAATTGCCAGAGAAAAAGGGGCTTCCGTGGCAACTGCCAGCCTGCCGATGTATGACCTGCCTGAGGTGTGCAATGCCCATGATACCCTGTGGTCAGTTCTGGCGCAAAACCTGCGCCATCAAGGCGTCAACAACGTGCCTGACAGCCTTGCCCATGGCCGACCCGTTGCAACCTTGTGGAATGATCCTGACCTGTTGATTTCACAATGTTGCGGTTATGACATCGTCCATAGCTACAAAGATATCCTGCGCCCGATTGCCACGCCACAATTTGCAGCTTTCGGCTGTCTGGGTGAAAATTATTGCAGCACCATAGTCGTCATCAACGGGCCTGAAAGTCATTCCGGCATGAGCCCCTGCGCCATCTGGTTGCTCAGTGTCACACCGGGGGCAAGTTTTTTTCCAGCGTCAAAGTCAGCGGCAGTCACAGTGCCAGCCTTGACATGATCCGGCGGGGAAAAGCCAACATTGCCGCCATCGACAGCGTCACCTTGGCGCTGTTGAGCAAACATCAAAGCCACACCATGACAGGCCTCAAAACCCTTGGCGCAACCTACACTGCCCCGGCACCACCTTATGTGGTCAGGACCGATCTGCCGGAAGAAGAGGTGACAAAGATCACCGACGCATTATTCGAAACCTTCGAAGAACCCACACTAGCCGGCCACCGCGCCCAATTGCTTCTCACCGGCCTGACCCGGGCGAGACAGGAAGATTACTGGATACTGGAAGCTTACAAAGACCACGCCACCAAGCATGGCTTTCCCTCATTGCAGTAAGGTTGCGCGGAAATAGCGGATAAAAAGATATAGGGACACACATATATATGTCACTTGTTTTACCAAGAATTAAACCGCAGCCGCTGCCACCTGTCTATCCGCAATGGGAATATCTCGCTGAAGGTGATCTCCACCGCAACTACGAAGATTACAAGCGGGTGTTTCAGGTACCCTGGGTTGGTGTGGTCTCCATGGCATACGCGCATTACCCGCATTTTTTTAACGTCTGGTACAAAGGTTTGCGCAAGACGGTTGAAAGTTCAGCTTATGTTGAGTGCGCACGCTTCTTGCGGCAACATATTGAGACAGCCATAAGTGAGCTTGACCCGCCACCCGTCAGGCAACGGTTGCTGGATAAAGGCTATTCCTTACGCGAGCTGTCGCAGATTGAAGACACAATCGAGTTCTTCTCACACGGCAATTTTGCCCAAATTCCAGCAGTATTTGCCGCGCGTGCCTTACTGGAAGGTGTAGAGATTGGGGCTGGAAATATCAGTGCGGTAAAATTTGAAGGCCACCACGGCATCGACGTCCAAACACCGTTTATCTTAATGGAACCCCATCATGTCGCTGGCGAAACAACAGCACTTTACCAAGACATAATGGCGGTGTTGCAACTGCCTTTCATAAATACAGATTACCGCGCTCTGGCACGTTGGCCAACTTATTTTGAAGGGGCCTGGAACGATTTGCGCGATTCAATCGACACACCGGCCTACAATCAAATTACAGGCAATCTGCACAACGAAATTTGTGAAGCAGTAAAACACCTGCCCAACCCCAACACCCTGACATCATCGGATATTATTGCTGCAGCCAGTCAAGATGGCAACGTTGAGGAAATTCTCGAAATGACAAAGCTGTTCACCTATCTGTTGCCGGGTCTGACCACAAATGTTGCCTATTTCCGTGCCAACTGAGGGAATAACAGCGGTTTCAATCTTTACAAAACTTTACACAAGCGAAATACGCGCGAAAACATCACCTTCTACATATCAGTCAAGGGGTATGGGCCACACAGACTTTTATTGGAGAAACATGATGAATACTCAAAACACATCCGACAAAAATTCCACACCTGCAAAATCTAATCGTTGGAGTGGGAAAAAACGCTTCACCGTTGCCGCCTTGGCTTCTGTGCTGGCGGTTGGTACATTTGCAACCGTTGCCTACAGCGGCGGCCAGTCATATATGCAAGGCCACAAAATGGGTGGCTTTATGCACAGCGCTGGTGATCCAGCCAAATTCGAACAAAAACTGGACAAAAAGCTGAAGTTTTTATCCTTCGCGCTCGACGCAACCGACGAGCAGCAGGAAAAGCTAAAAACCGTCATCACAGCACTTACCAAAGAAGTGCTTCCCATGAAGGCACAAATGCGTGAGACCCGTGAGCAACTGCAGGAGCTGTTGCTCCAGCCCAAAATTGACCGCGCTGCCATTGAAAACCTGCGCGCGGAAAAAATCGCCCTGGTCGATACAATGAGCAAAAAGGTAACCGCAGCCATTGCTGATGCCGGTGAAATACTCAGCCCCGAGCAACGCATAAAGTTGATAAAATTCGTTAAAAAGCTCAAACCACATGGCGGTGGCTGGAAACGCGGCTGACACATGGGTAAGATGTCTTATGACTGCCCGAATTTTACTTATTGAAGATGACCAGCGTTTGGCCGGGATGGTGAAAGACTATCTCGGCGGCGCCGGGTTTCGTGTGACGATGGCTAAAACCGGTGCCCGAGGAATTACCCTGCACAAAACCCAGGAATTTGACGCCCTGATACTGGATTTGATGTTGCCTGATATGGATGGTCTGGAAATTTGCCGACATATTCGCAAATCCTCTCAAACACCGATTTTGATGCTAACGGCGCGCGGTGACGTTATGGACAGGGTTATCGGCCTGGAAATGGGTGCCGATGACTACCTGCCAAAACCGTTTGAACCACGCGAACTGCTTGCCCGCTTAAAGACCATTCTGCGACGCAGGGTCGGCAGTGCCGGCACTGAGGTACTCCGTTTCGGTCGGCTGGAGATAGATATCAGCGCCCGCAAATTGAGCATTTCCGATGAAGACCGCCCGCTCACCAGCTATCAGTTTTCGCTTCTTGTAGCACTCGCCCAACATGCCGGACGCGTGCTCAGCCGCGAAGCACTTATGGATCTGGTCAAGGGTGAGACACTTGAAGCCTTTGATCGCTCCATCGATGTTCATATTTCGCGTATCCGTGCCGCGATTGAAGATGATGCCAAAACCCCACGCCGCATTATCACTGTTCGCGGCATTGGTTATGTATTCGCCAGGGAACAGGATTGAAGCGTCAATGAAGCGCCTTTACCAGAAAATTTACCTGACCATTATCGCCAGTCTGGTCGTTGTCGTCATTACGGCTGGATTAACGTGGCGTTTTGGTCCCGGTTTCCGTCAGGATAATACGGTTTTTGAAATCACCCGTGAACTGGTCTCCATCGCCCTGCCCCCGGCCACGGCCACGAAAGAGCAACAGGCGCAAGTTGCAGAAGCGCTGGCAAAACGTCTTAAAATCGACCTTGCGCTTTATGACGATAATCGCACCCTTATCGTTTCAACAAACCCAGCTCTTCCTCAGCCTGAGAAAAAGACCGGACCGTTGAAACACAAACGCGGCAATCTGGTCTGGACTTTTCAACTCAGTGACAAGCGCTGGATTGTCGCCAAAGCGCCCCAGTTCCGGGAACATTCAGCCCTTGGCATGATAGGCTTTCTCGGCGCCATTGCATTGATAATCGCACTCTGCGCCTACCCGGTTGTGCGGGGTCTCACCCGCCGGCTTGAGCGCTTGCAGGTTGGGGTCGAAACCTTGGGAACCGGTGATCTTGGCACCAGGGTTGAAGTGCAAGGCAAGGATGAAATTGCCCAACTGGCCACAAGTTTCAATGCAGCAGCCGCCCAAATTGAAGACCTGTTTGAAACCCATCGTCAATTGCTTGCCAATGCAAGCCACGAATTGCGAACACCTCTGGCCCGCATTCGTTTGGGTATTGAGTTGCTAAAGACAGATGCGACACAGGAAAGGCAAAACAACATTGAACGCGACATCCAGGAACTGGATCAGATGATTGATGAAATTCTTCTGGTCAGCCGCCTGGAAGCCGTTCACAGCCTTGATAGCGAAGATGACATCGACCTGCTGGCGCTGGTTGCCGAAGAATGCGCCAGGTATGATGCCTGCTGGCTGCATGGCGAGCCGTCTTTTGTGCGCGGTGATGCCCGTCTGCTGCGCCGGTTAATCCGCAACCTGCTAGACAATGCCAGCCGCCACGGCAAACCACCGGTAGAAATAGAAGTTGCGCCCCAAGGTGACACAATAACTCTGAGCATTTCAGATCACGGTGAGGGTATCCCCAAATCCGAATGGCAAAACGTCTTCAAACCCTTCTACCGCCTCAGAGACAGTCAAAACAAAACCGGCTCCGGCCTCGGCCTCGCACTCGTTGCCCAGATTGCCAAGCGCCATGGCGGCACTGCTGAGATTGTACAAAAACAAGACCAACAAAGCAGCATCCGCATAATCTTGCCGTCAATTTAAGCACCTATCACAGTGCCTGAACGACGGTTTTCAGTTGCGCCATTTGCTCTTGAGCATCCCATTTAAATTCTGCGTCAATCCATTCTTGTTCAAGTTGTAAAAGCACCTCCCCCACTTGCGGCCCCGCCTCCAGCCCCAGGCTTAAAACATCTTCACCGCTGGGTGAAAAGACCGGCACCGGCCATCGTTGGGGAAGCGTAACCATTTTCTTCCACATTGAAACATCCGTCGACAGGCCCTCCAGACTCCAGGCCACGACAACACATTGCCGGTATAATTTTTCACCCAGTCTATAAAGCAGAACCTTTTGTGCGACTTCTTCCAGCGTTGATGAAAAAGCCACAACATGGCGTCCCAGACTGGCGAGGCAGGCGGTTTCCTTTTTCGATAATTTCAAGCGTCTCGCCCACCTCATCATCAACTCTGCATCCCCGCCCGCTAAAACGGCTAACCGCAACAGGGCATCCGCACCCGGTTCTATTTTTACCAGATTGGCAAAACCTTGGGACAAAACCTGCCCCGGCAGAATTTCACCCATCACTTCAACGGCGACCATCCGCTCAATGATCGCACTGGCAAACGGAGCCATGACAAGCTTGAACATCTCTTTTTTTATCCGCTCAGCTGAAAGCTTCGCCAGACCTTGCTTGCTGGCAATGCACGCTGCCAGCCCCTGAGCCTCCAAAGTCCCTTTGCCATAAAGGGCAGAAAACCTGAAAAACCGGAGAATACGTAAATAATCCTCCTCAATTCGTTGCATGGCCGAACCGATAAACCGCACCCGCCTTGCCTGCACATCACCATAGCCGTCCACAAGATCATAGACCGTGCCGCTTTCATCGCAATAAAGCGCATTTATAGAGAAATCGCGCCGTTGTGCATCCAGCTCCCAGCTTTGCGTCGGCGCCGTGACAGCATGGCGACCATCGGTTTCAACATCAATGCGCAAGGGTGTGACTTCAAACACATGAGCTTTGTCGCCCTGCACGACAATGAGGCTCACTGTGCCGTGGTCACCACCCGTGGCGACTGCCTTAATGCCGGCATTTTCAGCACGGCGCATAATCTCCTCAGGCTTGTGAACCGTAGCCACATCAATATCACCCACGGCCTCAACCATCAGTGCATCGCGCACGGCACCACCGACCACGCGCACTTCATCAGGAGTTCCCAAAAGTGAAAAGACGGATTTTAGCGCGGGCGATTTCAACCAGTCCGCACCGGCAAGGCTAGGAAGCTGTTTGATTGAGGCCAAACTCTAGCTCCAGAATAATCCGTATATGATGATACCGCCGCCGACCAGCAAAAGCCCGGTCATACACAGGTTGAACAATGGCGCCTGCTGCCAGAAATTTGCCTCGGCCTCTTTCTTGTTGAAAACCATGACATAAAGTCCATAGGCCAAAAAAGGTGTCGAGAAAGCGAATAACTCAAATAAAAATAGCCGGAGCATAATTTAGCCTAATCCCTGTAGATTCGATCGTAAAAATTTTTCAACATACCCGCTGTTGCCCCCCAGATGAACCTATCACCATATGGCATGGCATAATACGCCCGATTTTTACCCTGCCAGATTCTAGAGTGTTTTTGATGGTTTTCAGCTGTCATTAAAAATTGCAGCGGCACCTCAAAAGCCTCATCTACTTCGCGTCTGTCAAGTACAAGCTGATAGCTCGAAGGCACCAAACCAACTACCGGTGTAATCCTAAAACCACTGCTGGTCTGATAGGTGTCCAGATAGCCAATAATGTCTACCACAGATGGATCAAGACCCACTTCTTCGTGCGCCTCTCTCAAGGCTGCAGCTTCAATACTGTCGTCGCTTTTTTCAACCTTGCCACCGGGAAAGGCCACCTGCCCCGGGTGCGAGGTCATATTTTCCGGCCTGCGGGTCAGCAACACCTGAGCACCTTTGTCATGATTTATGATCGCGATCAAAACAGCGGCAGCCCGGGGCGCAATACTCAAATCTTCGCAATAATCCGGATTAAGATCAAAATCACTGCGCCCGCTGGGCAGTGAAAAATCCAATGCAGAAGCAGGCACATCCTGCCGCAAGGCGCATTTTGCCAACCCTCGCAGCTCATCTGCTGTGTATTTAAATTTCTGCAACGTCAAAAACCAGCATCGAAGTTAATGTCCGCAGCATTCGCCATGGGATAAAAATCTCCACGGCTCCACACTCCAAAGCGCAATTCACCGTCCACTTCATGTTCACAGCCAAGCGCTACCAGATCATATAACACCGCCCGGCCAATCAGCGCTTCCAGACGCCCGCGCACCAAAACGTAAGGTTTGAGACCATGGTTGACCTTTTCGGTTTCAAACCTCAGCGGATGATCTTGATCGACACGAAATTCGTCACCCACATTTGTAGTAAAAGTGATGACCTGCTGTCGGCTTTGCCCTTCAACATCCATTAAAACCGCCAAAAACGGGGCATCATCCACCGTGATGCCGACCTTTTCTACCGGCGTCACCAGATAGTATTTTCCATCGTCATCATGGCGCAAAACCGTTGAGAACAAACGCACCAGCGGCTTGCGGCCAATGGGGGAACCCATATAATACCAGGTGCCGTCGCTGGCAATTCGCATGTCCAGATCACCGCAAAACGGCGGATTCCAAAGGTGCACCGGCGGCAGGCTTTTGGATTTTTTCGCTGCCTGATCCACCTGCGTCAACCCTTTCAGGCTCAGGGGTGTTTGCATGCCGGTTGCAATTTCACTCGCCATAATGATGCCATTTCAATATCTTAATTCTCAATTCAGCAATGACAGTAAAGGATATTTGACAAACATTCGATAGTGAAACGAATAATTTAACTACCCGAACACGTCGCATTGACATATTCTTGGACTTAAAGATCAACTCTTCTTAATTGCAACATTTCAACTATAATGGGTCTTATGCAAACCATCAATGAAGTGGACGCAAATATCGTCCCAAAGTTAGAGAAAACGTCAGAAAAACTCATTTTAGCCCGTGATGCGGTGGGTGAGGTTATCTTTGGCCAGGACAAGGTTATTGACCAAACCCTCATTGCTATTCTTTCAGGCGGTCACGCGCTGATTATCGGCGTCCCCGGTCTCGCCAAAACCAAACTGGTCGAAACCATGGGGACTGTTCTCGGCCTTGATGAAAAACGCATCCAGTTTACCCCCGACCTCATGCCGGCAGACATTGTCGGCTCCGAGGTTTTGGAGGAAACAGCCGACAAAAAACGTGCCTTCCGCTTCATTAAAGGTCCGATTTTCTCGCAACTGCTGATGGCTGACGAAATTAACCGGGCAAGCCCGCGCACCCAATCCGCACTGTTGCAGGCGATGCAGGAACATCATGTCACTGTGGCCGGTGAAACCTACCCCCTGCCGCGTCCGTTTCATGTGCTGGCCACACAAAATCCACTGGAACAGGAAGGCACATATCCTCTGCCCGAAGCCCAGCTGGACAGGTTTATTCTCGAAATTGATATCACTTACCCTGACCTTGATGCCGAACGCCGCATGTTGTTTGCCACCACCGGGGCAACGGAAATTCTGGCGAAAAAGGCGCTTTCCACCCAGGATCTTATCAGCGCCCAAAACCTGATCCGGCAAATGCCGGTGGGGGATGCCATTGTTGAGGCCATCCTCAAACTCGTGCGCGGCGCGCGTCCTGATGAGCCTAACGCCTCGGCTGAGATCAAAAAACATGTGGCCTGGGGTCCAGGCCCGCGCGCCAGTCAGGCCCTGATGCTGGGCGTGCGCGCAAAATGCCTGCTTGAAGGCCGTTTAAGCCCGTCGATTGACGATGTACTCGCGCTCGCCCGACCGGTGCTGAAACACCGTATGGCTCTGACATTTGCTGCCCGCGCTGATGGTGTTCGCCTCAGTAATATTGTTGACCATCTGTGTGACAGTATTAGTTAGGTCATTAGAAAAAATGGCCATTTCCAGCGAAAATACACAGAAAAACCACAAGGAAGCGGGCTATCGCTGGCGCGAAAAAGCTGAACATCTGGCCAGTTCTTTACCACCCTTGCTGGCTCAGGCAGACCGCGTTGCCCACACCGTCATTCAAGGCATGCATGGTCGCCGGCGCACCGGTGTCGGTGAAGCATTCTGGCAGTTCAGGCACTACCAGCCCGGCGATATGTCCAACCGTATCGACTGGCGCAAATCTGCCCGTAGCGACACTTTATTGATCCGCGAAAACGAATGGGAAGCCGCCAACACCGTCTGGCTGTGGTGTGATCGCTCGGCCTCGATGGGGTTCCAGTCTTCGCTTGCCACCTCCACAAAGGCTGATCGCGCCATCCTGCTAACCCTTGCTCTGTCAGTATTACTGGTGCGCGGCGGCGAAAGAATTGGCGTTCTGGATCAAGATCTGCCGCCCGCTACCGGCCAAAGGGCTATTCGGCGCCTCGCCACCTTGTTGCTCAACAATGAGGGGGTTGAAGATCCCTCTTTGCTTTCGCTGCCACCACGCTCTGAAATGCCGCGGTTTTCTACGGCAGTTTTTTTCTCGGATTTCCTTGAGCCCGTCGAACAACTGGTAGAACGCCTGTCAATTCTGGCCACACCAGACGTGAGCGGTCACCTGGTTCAGATACTTGATCCGGCAGAAGAAACCCTGCCTTACTTTGGCCGCACCGAATTTTCCGGCATGGAGGATGACACGCGTTTGACAGTTGGCAAAGCCCAGAGCCTGGCTGGAGAATTTGCTGATAGGATGGCCGAACATCGCGCCCGCATCGCTGACATTGCCACGCGCCTGGGCTGGACCTATTCGCTCCACCGCACAGATGAAACGGCACAATCTGCCCTGCTTAAACTCTATGGCCTGTTGGGGGATTATACCGCCCTGCGCAATGTTCTGGGCAGTGGTGCAGCTCACATAAGCACTACTGCGGACGGGCAATAACGATGTTGACCATTGGCACCATAGGTTTTCTCTTTCCACTCGCCTTAACGGCACTATTGTTGTTACCGCTTATCTGGTGGTTGTTGAGAATTACCCCGCCCCGGCCCAAAATTGTTGCCTTTCCTGCCGTAAGGTTATTGTTTGGCCTCAGTGACAAGCAGGAAACATCTGACAAAAGTCCGTGGTGGCTGATAATGCTCAGAACCGCCCTTGCCGTATTTATCATCCTCGCCTTTGCCCAACCGGTCCTCAATCCCGCCAAAAAGTTAAGTACGGGCTCAGGCCCCATGGTTATTGTCGTCGATGACACCTGGGCCTCGGCATCCATGTGGAAATTGCGCCAGACCCTTCTGCTTACCCTGATTGAAGAAGCTGCCCGCACCTCAAGGCCGGTAGCAATTGATACCACGGCCTTAAGATTAAACCCACCGGCCCCCACTCTTAGAACCGCGCAAGCCGCCAAGGAAATTGCTCTTGCCTTGAAACCGCAACCATTTCAAGCCGATCGCACAAAGACTGCTTTGCGATTAAAAAAGGCACTGGCGCAATCAAAAGCCCCTGAAGTTTTCTGGCTGACTGACGGTCTAGAATATGGCCAATCGGATAGTTTCGCCAAAAACCTGACCTCCCTGGGAGATGGTGCGGGAACCTTAAGCATTGTTTCGCGCAAAAATGGCCCCGATATTATAGCACTTCTGCCGCCTGCCATTAAGGAAGGTGAATTGATCTTGCGCGCCACATCGACGCGAAAATCAGTTCTTTCATCCGGGTTGCCCGGCGTGCGTGCACTGGCCGCCAACGGGCGCAACCTTGGCCAAGCCACCTTGAAACCCGGCAAAGACGGTATTCTGGAAGCCAAATTATTAATGCCTTCGGAACTCAGAAACAGCATTCGACGGCTGGAGATTACCGATCAAACGTCAGCTGGAGCTGTATTTCTGCTTGATGACAGATGGCGCAGGCGCCCTGTCGGACTTGTTTCGGGAGGGGCTGCGGACCTCGCCCAACCGCTGCTGGGTCCGCTGTATTATGTCCGTCGCGCCCTGTCGCCCTACGCTGAAATCCGCTCGGTTAAAAAGGGTCCCGATACCACCACTATCTCCGCCTTGCTGAGAGAACCTTTAGCGCTTCTGATTTTAGCCGATGTCGGCAAGCTTGTCGGCAACGATGAAGCTCTGGTCAATAAATGGGTTGAGCGCGGTGGCGTGCTGGTGCGTTTTGCCGGACCACACCTTGCCAGCCTCAATGATGAGCTCATCCCCGTTGACCTCAGGCGTGGCGGTCGCACTTTGGGCGGTGCTCTAACCTGGAGCAAACCGCAGGCACTGGCGCAGTTTCCAGAAAACAGCCCCTTTTTCGGCTTTAAAATCGGCAGTGAAATTTCCGTTTCAAGACAGGTATTAGCCGAACCCACCCCTGATCTGCCGGAAAAAACCTGGGCGCGTCTTGCTGATGGCACCCCTCTTGTCACCGCCAGCCCAAAAGGAGCAGGCCAGATTATACTGTTCCATGTCACCGCCAATTCAGACTGGTCTAACCTGCCTTTGTCAGGCCTGTTCGTAAACATGTTAAGGCGTATTCTTGACCAGTCCTCAGTGGTTGATACTACCACACAAGGGGCAAAAAAATCACCTGCAACGCAATCACGAACCCTGCCGCCGTTCAAAATCCTCGATGGCTTTGGCAGCCTGCAACAACCACCGGCGACAGTAGAACCTGTTGACACAATCGCTTTTGAAAAAGCCTCCCCAACCGCCACAAATCCTCCCGGCCTTTACGGTACTCCCGGTGCCCAGCGCGCCTTGAACGTTACCGATAAAAACACCCGACTAGTAATCCTTGAAAATTTCCCCGACGCAGCCTCCAGAATTGCCTACGTCGCCATTCCACCGGTGCCGCTAAAACCTTGGGCTTTTGCGTTGGCACTGCTGTTATTGCTCGCAGACTGTATTGCGGTTCTGGTTTTATCAGGTCGGCTGGCACAAGCCTTGCGACGAAATCCTGGTGTCGCAACATCTGTGTTTCTTGCAGCCTTTGCCGCCCTCACCTTCACAGCCACCATCAATCAGGCTCGCGCCCAATCATCCGCTGAGGAGGTATTTGCACTCAGAGCCTCGCTTGTAACCCGGCTGGCCTATGTCATCACCGGCAAAGAACAGTTCGACACCACAAGTGCCGCCGGTTTGACCGGGTTAAGCCTTGCCTTGCAGGAACGCACCTCCCTGGAGCCGGGTGTGCCCATGGGTGTTAATATTGAAACCGATGAACTGGCTTTTTTTCCCCTGCTGTACTGGCCCGTTTCACCAGATGCCGAGCCTTTAAGCGATAAGGTTGCGGCCAGAATAGATGCCTACATGAAAAATGGTGGCACCATTTTTTTCGACACGCGTGACCGCCAGCTATCCTTGCCGGGTATTGATGGTAACGTTACCGGTCCAGGCTCAAAAGCCCTGCGTCAACTGTTAAGCAAACTAGACATTCCAACGTTGGAAATTGTTCCCGCAACTCACGTGCTCACCAAGTCCTTCTATCTGCTGCAAGACTTTCCCGGACGCTGGACCGGCGGTCCCTTATGGGTCGAAGCCTCAAACGCCGTCGGTGTTGCGGATAAGAAAAATGCAAATGCATCGCTCAACAATGATGGTGTCTCCACCATTATTATCGGCTCCAACGATTATGCCGCCGCCTGGGCCAGAGATCGCTACAACAAATACCTTTTCCCCGTCGTTCCCGGCGGTCCGCGCCAGCGCGAACTGGCCTATCGCACCGGTATTAATATCGTCATGTATGCGCTTACCGGAAATTATAAAGCAGACCAGGTTCATTTGCCTGCCCTGCTTGAACGGCTGGGGCAATAATTATGGGCTGGTCCATCTCCATAGATCCACTGTTTTCACTGTGGTCAATCGCCATAGCCGCAGGCTTCTGCCTCACCTTGCTGGCCATTATGTTTGTTTTAGGCTTGCGTGGCTCCACCTTGCGTGCGCTCACCATGGCAGCCTTGTTGCTGGCATTGCTCAACCCGATTATTCGCGGTGAAACCCGCAACCAGTTCGACGATATTCTTCTGGTCGTATCTGACAATTCCGCCAGCCAGAAAATCGGCACCCGCAGCGATCAGACCGCCAAAGCATTAAAAACACTGAGAAACAAACTCGCCCCGTACAAAAACACCATCGTCAGGTGGGTAAAAGCTGACACAGCCCCCTCAACCGCCAATCAGGGAACACGATTGTTTGCAACCATCAATGATGCCCTTGGTGACATTCCGCCCGAACGGCTGGCCGGTGTCATCCTGATCACCGATGGTCAGGTGCATGATGTGCCGAAAAACCTCGGCACTCTTTCACTAAATGCACCCATACACACGCTTTTAACCGGCGACAAAAATAAGGGCGATCGTAGAATTATCATTGAGCGAGCGCCAAAATTCGGCATTGTTGGCGAGGAACAATCGATCGTTTTCAAAATTGAAGACCTGCCGTCGGCGGCCCAGTCTGCCGCAGACAAATCCAGCACGCCAACGCTGGTATCTGTTACCACCAGGCGCGATGGCAAGATTATCGATACGCAACAGGTTTTAACCGGTGAAAGTGTGGAAATAACTCTGCCGATTGAACACACCGGCCAGATTATCTCTGAAATAACAGTTGCCGCCAGCCGCAATGAAATCAGCCTGCGCAACAACCGCGCCATCATTACCACGCAAGGGGTGAGAGATCGGTTACGGGTGCTGCTGGTGTCGGGAGAGCCGCACTCAGGCCAGAGAACCTGGCGCAATCTGCTCAAAGCCGATCCCGCAGTCGATCTGGTTCATTTCACCATTTTGCGACCGCCGGAAAAACAGGACGGCACACCAATCAAAGAACTTTCGCTGATAGCCTTTCCCACCCGCGAGTTGTTTTCACTCAAGCTGAACGAGTTTGACCTGATCATTTTCGACCGTTATCGCAGGCGCGGCGTCCTGCCCCTGATATATCTCGCCAATGTGGCTGATTATGTCGAAAACGGCGGAGCAGTTCTCAGTGCCGCCGGTCCCAGCTTTGCCTCGCCCCTGTCATTGTTCAGAACGCCTCTGTCGGCCATTTTACCAGCCGCCCCCACCGGTGAAGTCACCGAGCAGCCGTTTCGCCCGCAAGTTACCGACGTTGGCCGCCGCCACCCCGTTACCCGCTCCTTGCCCGGCGCTCAGGATAAAGAGCAAACCTGGGGCCGCTGGTTCCGGCTGATTGATGTGGAACCAACTGAGGGCGACGTGATTATGTCGGGAGCAGACGATAAACCGTTGATGGTTTTGAAGCGCCAGGGCAAGGGCCGGGTGGCACAATTGCTCTCTGATCAGGCATGGTTATGGTCCCGTGGCTATGATAGTGGTGGTCCCCAGGTTGAACTGCTGCGTCGCATGGCTCACTGGTTAATGAAAGAACCTGATCTGGAAGAAGAAGCGCTGGTGGCCACTCAAGTGGGCAGCGATTTAAAAATCGAACGTCTCACCATGAAGGATACTACAGCTCCAATCAGCGTCAGTGATCCCGAAGGCAAAATTTCCTCACTTGAATTGACACAAGTTAAACCGGGACAGTGGAGCGGTATCATCAAAGATGCAACACCGGGAATTTATCAATTGTCCGATGGTGATCTGTCCAAAGCGGCCATCTTTGGTATCCTCGACCAAAAAGAATTCTCCGACATCCGCCCCTCGGTAGAAATCCTCAGGCCCGTCAATGAAGCCACCGGCGGCAAAGCCTTCTGGCTCGGTAAAAACATAGATTTGCCCGCTATCCGCAACATCGATGCGGGCCGACGCATGAGCGGTTCAGGCTGGCTCGGCATCCAGAAAAACAACGCCTACACAATAACCGCCCTCAAGGACATCCCGCTCCTCAGCGGCCTGCTCGCACTTGCCGCCGTATTAGGGTTGGTATCGCTAATGTGGTACCGCGAGGGCCATTAGGGTGATTCTCCATCGTATAAAAATTATCTGATAAAATCGACGGTTTTGCTGGTTGCCAACAGCTTGATACTTCGGGGCTTGACTCAAAAATGTCTTGAACTAAGGTTCAATACTTAAGTACCGGGAAAGAGCCGTCACGATTGATCGTGAAATATATCGTGGCCTTCTTATTTTGATCATAGAAATCTGGGGAGGAAACCATGGAACAAATTACAGGTATTGTTAGTTGGATTAACGGCATTGTATGGGGTGTACCCATGCTTGTTTTAATTCTGGGCGTTGGGATTTTTCTTACTTTCGGCCTCAAGTTACTGACCATCATCAAAATACCTTTTGGCTTTAAACTGTTGTGGGCAGGGCGTATTCCCGGAGATGCAGCTGGCGAAATGAGCCCGTTTAATGCCCTCATGACCTCCCTTGCTGCAACCATTGGTACGGGTAATATTGCCGGTGTTGCCACAGCGATTTTTCTGGGCGGACCCGGTGCCGTATTCTGGATGTGGATGACCGCTCTTGTCGGCATGGCAACAAAATATGCCGAAGCGGTATTAGCGGTGCGTTTTCGTGAAAAAGACGAACGTGGGAAATTCGTTGGCGGGCCGATGTATTATATTCAAAACGGCCTTGGGTCCAATTGGAAATGGCTGGCCATCTGTTTTGCAGCATTTGCCGGAATCGCCGGTTTTGGCATTGGCAATATGGTTCAGGCCAATTCGATTGCAAATGCGCTCAACGCTAATTTTGCTATTCCCGAATGGATGACCGGTGTCGTTCTTGTGATCCTTGTTGGAGCCGTGTTACTTGGCGGCATTGAACGAATTTCACATGTTGCAGGTGCACTGGTACCCTTCATGGCTGTTGCCTATATCGGTGCAAGTGCTCTTGTGCTTATTATCAATGCCGAAGCAATACCAGCTGCATTTGCCTTGATTTTCAAATACGCCTTTACGCCAGCCGCCGCAACTGGTGGATTTGCCGGTGCCGCAGTCTGGGCCGCCATGCGATTTGGTGTGGCGCGCGGCGTGTTTTCCAATGAAGCAGGTCTTGGTTCCGCCCCAATTGCTCACGCAGCAGCTCAAACCAAAGGCCCCGTCAGTCAGGGGCTTGTGGCTATGCTGGGCACCTTTATCGACACTTTGATTGTCTGTTCTTTTACTGCACTGGCCATCATCACCACCGGAGCATGGACCAGTGGCGAAACCGGAGCAGCTCTTACCTCCAAGGCCTTTGATTTAGCCTTGCCTGGTTTTGGCGGCTACATAATTGCCATAGCGCTGGCCGTCTTTGCCTTTACCACCATTCTGGGCTGGAGTTATTATTGCGAACGTTCCCTGCAATATCTGTTTGGGGTAAAAATCATTAAACCGTTTCGGGTGGTCTGGTCTCTGGCCGCTCTGGTTGGAGCCACATTAAAACTCGGCTTCGTCTGGTTATTAGCCGATACGCTGAATGCGTTAATGGCCATCCCGAACCTGATTGCTCTGGCCCTTCTCAGTCCCATTGTCTTCAAGATCACCAAAGAGTTTTTTGAAACTCGAGGCAAGTCAGAAGATAATCCATTCTAATACCCACCACAAAGGGAGGTGTGCCACCAAAATTGCGCACCTCCTTATTTGACTCGCGAAATCATCCCTTCCACAGAACCAAAAACGCCTGCCTCCAGCTCGCAGTATAACAATCGTTGGGGATCACACGGCCCCGGCATTATTATCTGCCCCGGCGGCGCTTTTTTGAACTTTTGACGCGCATAATAGGTTTCATCCCCGACCAGAACCACCAACTGGTGGCCTTGAATTTTGGCTTGATCAAGCCCTGCCGCGATCATGTCCAGCCCCCAGCCTTTCCCGCGACTGGCGGGATCAACCGCCAGCGGCCCCAGCATCACGGCCGGTGTGTCTGTTCCTATCTTTACCGGCCAAAAGCGGATGGTAGCGATGAGATCACCACCGAGAAAACCGGCAAAGCTCAATTCCGGCAAAGCCTCCACACCCTCGCGCAGGCGGTAGGCTGTTTTGGCGAAGCGACCGGGACCAAAGGCTAAATCAAGCAGGTCTTCGACCGCCTGGACATGAGAATTTTCTTCAGGGATTATTTTAAACGATTGATCAGACATCAGAACTTCCAGACACATGGATTAAGAATTTCAAGGTGATGCCGGCATCACGTGTCTGAAGTTTTTAATGGTGTAGAAAAATCAACAGCACAGGCCAGCGTTCGCGCGGGAAATGCGAATGCATCGTCGTCGGTTGATGTGTGCTGTTGGAAGCATGTTGCGCTCTTTTTTAAATACCAATTCCTCACCTAGCACGGCAATTCAGGCGCGTCCACAGATATTGCTCAGGCTTTATCACAGCCCGAGCCAGGCGGCAGGCCAACTTTTGAAAATTGCATAAATATAGATCACATAAATAGTGAGAAAAATAGCTGCTTCAACGCGCGATATTGTTTTACCGGTCACCAGAACCGGTATCAGCGCGACGGTGACGAGCAGCATGAACCAGCTGTCAAAGCGGGCAATTTGTGCAGCAAAATCTATGGAAGCAACCATCGAAGTAGTGCCCAGGATAAGCAGCACATTGGATATGTTGGAGCCAATAATGTTACCAACGGCCACGTCACTGCGCCCTCTGAACGCCGCGATAACGGAGACCGCCAATTCCGGCAGGGAAGTACCAATTGCAACAACAGACAAGGCAATAACCGCTTCTGACAACCCAAAATCTCGCGCCAGGGTTACCGCACCCTGTACCAGCAGGTCAGCCCCCCCGATAACGCCCGCCAGGCCAATTAAAAACATTCCGACTGAAAAAATCAACTTTTGCGGAACTCCGCTATGTTCGTCAACCTCCGCCAGTGTAAGTTCCTGGCTGGGGTCTCCCTTGACCTGTTCGGCCCAATAGCAAAACCCAAGATAAACGACATAAATGCCGACCATCGCGATACCGGTAACAAACCCGATTGATCCGGTTTGCGCCAGCGCCGTCAACAAGGCAGCTGAGGCAACCATCATCATACCATCGCGGCGAATGAGTTGTGGCACCACCTTGATTGGTTTGATCAACGCCGCGACACCTAATACCAGCAGGATATTCGACAGGTTGGACCCCACCACATTACCGGTAGCAATATCGGGTGCACCCCTCAAAACAGCATCAATGGAAACTGAAAGTTCAGGAGCCGAGGTGCCAATGGCAACAATGGTCAGGCCGACAACGATGGGGGAGACATCCAGGTACCGGGCAATCGCCACAGCACCGCGAACCATAATCTCACCACCGACAATCAACAGGGCAAAACCCGACAGTACCAGAAAATATGCCAAAAAACCTGAGCCCCCAAAGCGCCGGAAATTATTTACAGAATCACTTATTTCATAAGATAGGGATGCGCTACGGGATTACCAGAGGTTTCACCAGTGTTCGCTCGGTTCAGATGGCAGAAAAACCTCCTGTAACCGTTTTTTTGTACCAGACGTAGTATTCTCCGGCAGGCTATCAATGTCGAAGAACCTGTGCTCGGCAATTTCAAGACTTTGACGCTCTACTTTCTCCCAACGACGCACAATGTACAGAGCGACGTGGTCACCTTTGAAGCTTTCAAAATTTGCATAGATCGCAAAAAGTTCGGGGCGCTCAAGGCATTGCACCCCGGTCTCCTCATCAAGTTCTCGTCGCACCGCGATTTCAAAACTTTCATTGTGCTCAACCCCGCCACCGGGAAACATCCAACCCGGCATATAGCTGTGATGCACCAGCAACACTTTATCGTCACCATCCAGCACCACCGCGCGCACGCCAAGTGTCTGCCCGCGCACCAGACGAAAGAAGGGTTGAAGCGTCAGTTTGAACAGTGGTTTTAGTATGCGACCAGGTACCATAGTTGTCTTATTGAGCACCTTTCATATCCTGTTAACCGGCCATGCATCCAACGCAGGCCAGGGGTGCAAACAAACCCCTACCACAAAGCCCTGTTTGATACTATCTAAGCGGCAACAGAAACGGCCAACCCGGCCACAACATTTAACTCAAACCTGGGAGACCTGGACATGAACAACTTCATTTACAAGCTATTTTCCGCAAAAGCCAAAAAAACCGATTATGTCTGGCGTCCTGACGTAAACCTCGACACTCCCTGGATTGCCTGCACACTGAACCCGACCGCCAGTTCATAAAGACTGCCGGAACTTATCCGGGCTTAATCAGCACTGCTAAAAATGAATAGCGCCGGGCGACATGTGTCGCCCGGCGCTTCTTTTTGGACCGTTTTAAAATGCCAGCAGCGCTGTAACTCGTTATATTGCCTCTGTGACAAATCAAGCAGGAGCAGGAAATGACAAGCCGCGAAGATTTAATAACACTTCACAATGGTGAAAAAACCGAGCCAACGTTTTCAAAAAACGAAATGCAGCGTCGCCTTAATGCGCTGCGCACGATGATGGCTGAAACCGGCATAGATGCCTGCCTGTTCACCTCCATTCATAACATCGGTTATTATTCCGGTTTTATTTATTGTGCCTTTGGTCGTCCTTACGGCCTGGTAGTCACTGAAAACACCTGCACCACCATCAGCGCCAACATCGATTACGGCCAGCCCTGGCGTCGCGGACATTGCGACAATCTGGTCTATACGGACTGGCAGCGCGACAATTTTTTCCGCGCCGCCGACAGCCTGATCAAAGATGGCGCTTCAATTGGCATCGAATATGATCATATCAGCCTCGACATTCGCGAAAAACTGGCAAAAACTTTCCCGAAATCAAGCTTCACGGATGTTGCCGCCAACACCATGCAGCAAAGAATGATCAAGTCTGACGAGGAAATCACTGTTATCCGCAATGGTGCCCAGGTGGGAGACATTGGCGGTGAAGCCTGCGTAGCTGCAATCGCAGAAGGTGTGCCCGAATATCAGATTGCCCGTGCTTCAACAAACCGAATGGTTGATGAAATTGCCGCACGTTTCCCCCATTCCGACCTGATGGACACCTGGACCTGGTTCCAGTCGGGCATAAACACCGATGGCGCCCACAATCCCCTGACCACGCGGAAGGTGGAAAAAGGTGACATTCTCAGCCTCAATTGTTTTTCGATGATTTCAGGCTATTACACGGCGCTGGAAAGAACGCTGTTTTTTGATCACGTCGATGATGCCTCCCTTAAATTATGGCAGATTAATTGCAAGGTTCACCGCCACGGCCTCGAACTGATCCGCCCAGGTGCCAGATGCAGTGACATAGCCCGTGAACTCAACGAAATATTTGCCGAGCATGATCTCCTGCAATACCGCACCTTTGGTTATGGTCATTCCTTCGGCGTTTTGTCGCACTATTATGGCCGCGAGGCAGCGCTTGAGCTGCGCGAGGATATCGACACCATTATCGAGCCTAATATGGTTGTATCAATGGAGCCGATGATTACCCTGCCTCAGGGCATGGCCGGTGCCGGCGGCTATCGCGAACACGATATTTTGGTGGTCGGTGAGAAGGATGTCGAAAATATAACCAGGTTCCCCTTCGGTCCCGAACACAATATTGTCACGGGCCAAGACTAACTCACAGTCGTATTGAATCATTTGCACGCAGACTTAAATCTGCTATTAGAACCCTGTAATTTCAATGGCGTTTAGGTCAAACCCTGAAGCGTTAGTGCTGGAACCTGGGGACAGCTTCGTGTCAACAAGTGAGGTTGTAAATGTCATCCGTTCCTTCAAATGAGGCTGATTCAGGTCTCGTGAGTCGTTTCAAAAAATATCGCCGAAAAAAGATTAAAAAATACGGCAAAAAACTCATTTATAGCCTTGAAAGGACACTTGCTAGGGCTTCACTGGTCGAGAACAAGCCTTTCGCAGAAACTACTGAATTCCCCCAGCTTCTGGAAATTGAAAAGAACTGGGAGAAGATTTTGGACGAAGTCCGGGTAATTCTGCAACAACGCGAAGCCATTCCGGGTTTTCAGGAAGTTTCGCCCGATCAACACAAGCTCGCCATTGACGGTAACTGGCGCACCTTTTTCCTCTATGGATTTGGCACCCCTTTTGTAAAAAATTCAAGCCAGGCCCCGTTTACTTCCAAGGTGATCGCGCCCACTGAAAATCTTCAAACCGCCTGGTTCTCCATTCTGGCACCGGGATATCATATTCCCCATCACCGTGGCGTCACCAAAGGAATTTTACGCTATCATCTTGGTCTCATAATCCCCAAAGAATTTGACAAATGCCGCATTCGCGTCGGCAAGGAAATTCGACCGTGGATAGCAGGCAAGGGGTTTATCATTGATGACACCTTTGATCATGAGGTCTGGAACGACACCGATGAAGAGCGTGTTATCCTCATTGTCGATTTCGACCGCCCGATGAAATGGTGGGGAAGATTGATCAACAACACATTTTTGATGCTGATGCGCATGACTGCTTTTTATCAGGAACCCAAAAAAAATATGGCCATTCACGAAGACCGTTTTGAAGCAGCAATGAAACGGGCAAATGCCAATTTGGAAAACCTGAGCGAACGCGATTAGGGCGCTTTTTTGCAGCTTTGATTTTTAAAACAAAAGGCTTTATGTACGATCAATGCGCAGCACCCTGAAAATATTCTTTCATGCCCAACAGACAAAACCGTTCCTTGTCCTTCTGTGTTTAACGCTTGCCGGGTTTGCCGAGGCACTTGGCATTATGACCCTGCTACCGGCCATTTCCCAAATGACCGGCGGTGTTCGGGAAAATTCTTCCACAGTAAACCTGCTTGTCCAGAACACTTTGACGGGGTTGGGAATTGAGCCCAGTTTTCTCAATTTGATCATCATCATGACCGGGTTCATGGTTTTGAAATCGCTGCTTGCTTTTATAGCGCTAACCTATGTGGGGTTTCAGGTTTCCGAAGTTGCAACCTCCATGCGCGCCACCTTAATCGACAATCTCATGAATGCCCGCTGGGGCTACTTCACCGGTCAACGTATCGGGCGCATCGCCAATGCCGTCAGCAATGATGCAACGCGTGCCGGTGCAGCCTACATGGTTGCCGCCCGTTTTATCGCCTTTGGCATCCAGGGATTGTCTTATGTGGTTGTCGCCTTAATGCTGTCGTGGAAACTGGCGGCAATTGGCCTGACAATTGGCCTGGCAATTGCGCTGTCGCTGGGTATTTTGATAAAACTGTCGCGCGTTACCGGTGCCCGCCAGACCCGGCGAACATCTGACCTTGTCACCTATCTGTCAGACACGCTCAACAACATCAAGCCACTTAAAGCCATGGCGCGTTATGACAGCTTTTCAGTCCTGTTCAACAACAAGATAGCCGGGCTTAAACGCGCACTTCGCGGCCAGGTCATGGCCCAGAATGGTCGCTTTTACGGCGAAGAAATCATAACCTTTATCTCACTGGGCACGGCATTATATTTTGCCCGGGAAGTCTGGAACATTCCGGTTGCTGAAATCGGCATCATGGGAATTATCTCTTATCAGATGGTCTCAATCACCGGCAAAATGCAGCGTTTTTTGCAAAAAGCCGTTGAGTTTGAAAGTGCTTATTGGTCAGTACACGACCTGATTGCAGCCTCAGGCGCTGAGGCCGAACAGCGCCCCGGCACAAAAACCCCCACCTTGACCAAAGCAATCACTTTAAAGGATGTTACATTCAAATACGCAGATTTACCTGTACTGGACCAGTTAAGCCTGGACATCCCAGCGGGACAAATCACCGTGCTAAGAGGTCCATCGGGAAGTGGTAAAACCACCATCGTTGACCTGGTCATTGGTTTTTATCGGGCACAATCTGGCGAAATACGCATTGACGGTGATCTTCTCGACACTATTTCGATCACGCAATGGCGCAAAATGATCGGCTACGTGCCTCAGGAACTGACGTTATTCCACGACACGGTTTTTGCCAATGTAACCCTCGGTGACACAGAATACGACGACAGCCATGTGGAAGCGGCCTTGCGCAAGGCAGGAGCATGGGAATTCATTGCTGGCCTACCAGAAAAAATGCAGACGGTAGTGGGCGAACACGGCGCCAAGATATCCGGCGGCCAGCGCCAGCGCATAGCCCTTGCCCGCGCCTTGATAAGTAATCCTCAGTTGCTCATTTTAGATGAAGTTACCAGCGCTCTTGATCCTGAAACTGAACTTGAAATCTGTAACAACATCAAATCCTTAGGGCATGAATTTACCGTGCTCTCCATCACCCATCGCCCCATATGGTCAAACATTGCTGATAATCTGTATGAAGTCGGCAACGGTAAAGTACGTCTTCTGCAACAATCTGAATATAAAAAAATCCCGGCATGACCCCTCCATCTTCAGAAACTGGCGAAATCAAAATCCGGCAGGTCCTTACCAAAGCTGACAAGATGGCCTTCCTGCGCGTGCCATTCAAGGTTTTTGCCGGTGACAAGAACTGGGTGCCACAGCTGTTTTTTGAGCGCCTCGAACATCTTGACCCCAAAAAGAACCCCTTCTTTGATCATGCCGAAGCAGCCTTCTGGGTAGCCATTAAGGCAGGCGAGCCCGTTGGCCGGATTTCCGCCCAGATTTGCAGCATTTATCAAAAGATATATCCAGAAAAAATCGGCCAGTTCGGCTTTCTCGACGCCATTGACGAGGAAGCCGTCTTCGACCAATTGCTGGCGGTTGCCACCGATTGGCTACAACACCGTGGAATGAAGCACATACAAGGTCCGTTCAGTCTGTCCGTCAATGACGAAGTAGGCCTGTTGGTCGATGGATTTAATACCCCGCCTTCCCTGATGATGGGTCATGCCATGCCCTATTATGCCAGTCACATTGAGCGCTTGGGCTTTGCCAAGGCCAAGGACATCCTGGCCTATGATTACAACCTGGAAACCGGCGACTTCAGCCCGGCCACAGCCTTGATCAAACGCATAAAGAAGACCCCTGGTCTCAGCGTGCGCACCCTGGACAAGAAAAACCTCGATCATGATCTGACGATTATTACCGACATATTCGCCGAAGCCTGGAGCGACAACTGGGGCTATGTTCCCATGTCCAAGTCTGAGATAGATATGCTTGGTAAAAACCTCAAAATGCTGGTGAGAGAAGGCTATGTCACTATTGCCAGTATTGATGGTGAACCCCAGGCCATGGCGGTAACTTTGCCCAATCTGAACGATGCCATCGATGATCTTGACGGTAGGGTTTTTCCATTTGGCTGGTTGAAAATTATCTGGCGCATTATCATAAGACCACCAAAATCCGTACGCCTGCTGTTGATGGGTGTACGCAAAAAACACCAAAACACCACCAAAGGTGCGGCCTTGGCTTTCATTATGATCAATGAGCTCAGAGACTATCACCATGGACGTGGCACGCAAAAATGTGAGATGTCCTGGATACTCGAAGACAATATGCCCATGCGTCATATGCTTGAAGCCATGGGGGCAAAGCCTTATAAAACGTATCGTATCTACGAACGCACATTGTAAGCAGGGTATAGACTGACATGAGCTCCGGCACCAAACTCACCGCGTTGATAATGGCGGCAGCGCGTGGCCCTGATGATCCAATGGCGCTCGCCTTCAAGGCAGAACACAAATGCCTTATTAAAATCAATGCTATTCCAATGCTGGTGCGTGTCGTCCAGACCCTGAAAGTCGTAAGTGAAATCAGTTCAATTGGCATTTCCATAGACACCAACGATGTGCTTAAGAAAATTCCCGGCCTGGATCACCTGGAACTGTTCCAGAGTGCCGACAGCGCCCCCAAAAGCGTGGCTGCCGCAATCAAACAGATGAACCAGCCTTTTCCACTTCTGGTCACCACTGCTGATCATCCCCTGTTAACCCCGCAGATGGTTGAACATTTCCTCCGTCATGCACAAGCCACTGGAGGCGATATCGTCGTTGGACTGGCCGGTCGGGCAGATGTTGAAAATGTCGACCGCACCGTCAAGCGGACCTATTTCAAGTTTCGCGATGGCGAATTTTCCGGCTGCAATCTTTTTTACCTGAATAGCGAAAAAGCCATGAATGCCGTGCGTTTCTGGCACAAGGTTGACAAGCAACGAAAGCGCCCCCTGGCATTGGCCAGAATGTTCAGTGTCGTTGTTCTGGTTAAATATCTGTTTGGCCGACTGACCCTCAAAGATGGTCTTGAAAATATGTCAAAGTTACTCGACGTCCAGGCTGATGCCGTCATTCTGCCCTGGGGTGCAGCTGCCATAGACGTCGACAAACCCGAAGATTATAAGCTGGTGACCAGACTGCTTAAAAAACGCCGATAGCTTTACCAGTTGGCAACCAGATGCCTTGCCTGTTGCAAATCAGCGGGGAAATCAACTTCACACCATTCAATGCCATCTACCGGTTGCGTCATAACGCTTACTTGTTTGGCCAGAGCATTGATCACAGACAAATACCATTGCCGCAACCCTGTGGCCTCCAGCATCGCTTCTTCAAGTGCGCGACGATAAATCATCGGACCATCCCCGCGAAACAGCGACATGCCGATGGATTCAGCATTTACCGTATCCACCGGCAGGGTTTTGCCGATTTCCGTCAACCGCGCCCCATCCAGCATGACTTTCATATCGTCATTGTCATATTTTTGCTTATGTGCAATCGCCATGGTGATGGGTGCATCAGGCGCTTTGAGAAGCTGTTTGACCATATCTGCCTGAAACAGATTGTCACCATTGACTAAAATGAAATCCCGGTCCATCTCATGACGCGCTATCCAGCAACTAGCGAGATTATCGGCAACCCCAAAAAACGGGTTAAACGTGGTTTTCAACACAACATTTGGCACAGAATCACGCAATTGATCGAGCACTTTGTCGACCTGGATGGCACCGTAGCCGGTAATCACCACAATTTCACTGACGTCACAAGCAGCAAAGGCCTCAATCTGCCGTTCCAGCAAACGCTGCCCCCCTATATCCAGCAGACATTTTGGGATATCTTCTGTCAAAGGCAGGAGGCGTTTTCCCTGGCCCGCGGCCAAAATGACTACTTTCACAATACTCAACCTTTTTCGTATATATATAACCCGGAACGCCTTCAATGGCATTTCAGTTTAGCTAAGTCAACAGCCCCAACCCATGACCTCATAAGAAGATGCAGATGATACAATATGTTTTTATTAGCCCACTTATCTGACGTTCATCTGGCCCCGCTGCCCCGACCCACGCTGAAAGAGTTGTTGGGTAAACGCCTTAGCGGGTATTTGTCATGGTGCCACAATCGCCAGACCATGCACGCCCGCGAAATAATCGATCTAATGGTTCGTGACATCATCGATATTAAACCCGATCACATCGCTATTACCGGTGACCTGGTCAATATTGCTCTTGAGGCAGAGTTTTCTCAGGCACAACGATGGCTTGAGAACTTCGGCCCCGGCGACTGGATCAGTGTTGTTCCGGGAAATCATGACGCTTATGTGCCGGTATCGCGGAATAAAGGAATTGAACGCTGGCACTCTTACATGACCGCAAACATACCAAACCAGCACCAAACCCGCTGCTTTGCCGGTGATTTTCCCTATGTTCGCCGATTTGATGATATAGCCCTCATCGGTGTTTCATCTGCCATTCCAACACTGCCGTTTGTTGCCGGCGGCCGCATCGGCAAAGATCAACTCGATGGATTGGAAAACATTCTGTGTGATTTGGGTCACCAAAACTTGTGCCGGATCATTATGATCCACCACCCGCCACTGCCGGGACAGAACCATTGGCGCAAAGCCTTGTGGGATGCAGATGATTTTAAAGACGTTCTTAAAAGCTGCGGTGCTGAACTGGTCCTGCACGGTCATAACCACACCCATATGTTTCAAACCACACCTGGCCCCGACACAGCAATTCCCGTCTACGGCGTTCCTTCAGCATCCATGGTTACCAAAAAACACAAACCACCAGCATGCTATTATCTCTTTGAAATCGACAAAACCCACCAAAACTGGTCCATAAACGCCACCATGCGCGCTCTGTCGCCGGATGAAAGCGGTTTTGAAGACAACAGTCCCCTACCACAACATCAAGCTCAAACCTGATATCGCCAGAATCTGAACACTTTCAACTGGCAATAAGCTTAACTAAAATCGAAAGCGAGACAGAATATGGCGAATGCTACCCAGCTTAAGTTCGGTTACCCGCATACATTGATCAAGGAATACGATCACTGGTGCGTCCTGTTGCGACCGCAGCAACCAACCCTGGGTTCTCTTGTGCTTGTCTGCAAGCAAGAGGAAACAGCTTTTTCGCAGATTTCTCAAGCGGCCTTTAGCGAGTTGAAAACTGTTACCCAGGAGATTGAAACCAGCCTTAAAGCCTTTCGCAGCTTTGAAAAAATAAACTATATTATGCTGATGATGGTAGACCCCAACGTACATTTTCATGTATTGCCACGCTATAGCTCATCCCAAACGTTCAATGGATGTGAATTTCCAGACGAAGGTTGGCCCGCTGCCCCTGATCTAAGTGCCAACATTGATCTTGATAATGGCCTCATGTCACCGCTATTGTCCGAGATTAAAAAATTTTGGATGCCTTAGAGCCAAATAAAGTAAGTGATCGTTAGTATTCTATGTCCACCACGACCAGCAGATACATTTTAGCCCAGGTGACACCGCCAATGTTGAGCGCGATTGGTATTGGCCTGGCATTGCTGTTATCTGAACGTCTGGTTCGATTGCTCGACCTTACTTTGGGTAAGAAAAAATCATTCAGTCTCATCTTTGAAATGCTGGCGTATCTCGCCCCGCATTATCTCGGCATCGCATTGCCGGGCGCTTTGTTTTTAGGCCTGTTGTTTGGCTTTAACCGCCTGAGTAAAAACAGTGAGCTGGATGCGTTTTTGGCTGCGGGCTACGGCCTGCACCAGATTGCAAAACCGGTTATTATCTTGTCCTGCCTGCTTTCACTTGTTGCCATTATCATTTTTGGCTTTATTCAGCCCCATTCGCGCTATCTTTATCGCGCCGTTGTAAATTCGATCAAAAGTGTCGATGTCTTCTATCTTGCCGAAGAAGGGGTTTTTATGCGGGTGGGAAAACGCACCTTCATTCTCGATGAACTCTCGCGCGGCAACAATAAATTCAAACGTATCTTTATGTACGAAGATGGCGGTGACAAAGGCAGCGAGACCGTTACCGCATCGCAAGGTGCACTTATTGAAATCAATCAGGAAGACAGGCCGGTTTTAAGACTTGAAGGCGGCCACAGGTTGAAGATAAACGGTAAATACTGGACCTCCAAAGAAGAGCCCAAGCCGGGTCACGACGTCGCTGAGTTCAAAATAATCGACACCCCGCTCGGTGAAGTCAGCAAGGCAGCTTTTCGTATTCGCGGCGTCGATCAGCGTGAATTCACCATACCTGAGCTGTGGGGCGCTCTTTCCAAAAAATCCGGCAAGATCACCAACAATGCTCTTAATTCCGAGTTCTATAGGCGCATTATCCTCATAATGACGATATTGATATTACCGTTTCTGGCGATACCGTTTTCCATTGGGCGACGACGAGACCAAAGACCCTATCGCTTTGGCATAGTTTTGATTATACTGATTGCCTACAATGAAATAATTGAGCAAGGTGCGCTCGCCATCCGGGTCGAAGGCGCGTCTCCGTTCTTCGCCCTGTGGGTACCATATCTGGTTCTGGCAGCATTTTCGTTTTGGCGATTTTACCGCACCGCCATGTCGCTGACGCCGGACAGGCTGGAACTGGTGGTAGATGTTATTAACGATTTTTTCCGCCAACTGTTTTCCCGCTTTTACAAAACAGCGGAGGGAAAACAATGACCACTCTCGCCGTGTTATTGTCAAAACTCTTCCTCTCCCGGTTTTTCCTGATCCTTTCTGGCGTGACAATTTTTGTACTCTCTCTCGATATTGTCACTTACGCTGATGACATAATTTTGGTCAATGACGGCAAATTGTCCGGCATCTGGTATTATGCCATGCTGCGCGCGCCCGGCATCGCTTCCCAGTTTATATTGATTTCAATTTTGATCGCCCTGTTGTTAATGCTGACCGAAATCAGCAGAAACAGTGAGTTAGTGGCAATCTGGGGGGCAGGTGTCTCCCAGTATCGTTTGTTAATGGCCCTGATGCCGGTGGCGGTGGGATTGGGCATTTTTCATTTTGCCCTGGTTGATCGCGCAGTGCCGATGGCAGCGCCTGTACTGAACCAGTGGGCGATCGGCGATTACAGCAGCAAAAAACTTTCTGTTGGTTCGAAAGATCCAATCTGGATGCGTTCTGGCAAAGATATCATCCGCGCTGTATCAACCAACGTCTCCACCACCAAATTATCACAAGTCACTGTTTTTCGCCGCGATAGAGATGGTATTTTGCAAGAGCAGATAATGGCTGACACCGCCGAACAGCGCGGCCAGCGCTGGCTTTTGACAAATGTAACCATTTACAGCCGCGAAAACCTGCCGCCAACGCAAGTGGACCAGATGATCTATACCGGCTTGATGCGCCCGGCGGCTACCGGTCCACGCAAAGGCGACCCTGAAGAAATGTCGATAGCTGACCTGTTGTATTTTGTCGATAATTCAGGCTTCGGCCTCAGACCGGCGCATGTTTATTCCACTTGGATACAAAAACGTCTGGCCTCGCTTACCACTGGAATTTTGATGTTATTCATCGCCATTCCCCTCGCGCACAGGTTCCGGCGCGGTGGCGGATTGGGCATGCTGTTTGCTGTCGGTATTGGTATGGGATTTGGTTATTTTATCTTTGATGGCATAACGCTTACCATGGGTGAATTGGGAATTTTGCCACCGTGGGCGGCTGGCTGGATGCCGCCACTCATATTCACAGGTATTGCAGGATCGATTGCAATAAACTATGAGACCTTGTGAACTTGGTGGTATAAAAGGTAAAAGAAAGTTCAAAAAAGTTTGACGAAAAACTCTCAAAACCTGGCAGAGGCTAGCATGCCGTCTGCCAGCACCTCAGAAACAATAAACCTGTGCATTCTCGGCCACAGCAATGTGCAACTGTGGGGCATGAGCCCGGCAACAAGATTTGAGCGCGCCTTCAACCGCGCCGGTATCAATAATATCATTACCGAAAGCGACCTCGTTGAAAATACCGGCCCGGTTATACTCGTGCGCGGTGATGCGGTTTTGGACGTCCCCCTGACGGCCCATCTGGTGGCAAGTGAAAACCTGATGATACTGGGCAATGGATCAGGAGACACCGTTCCCGTTGCTGCCCATGTCAGTGCTGAAAACGGCTGCAAAACAGCCCGTGCCATCAAACGTGAAGATAAATCCGAGCTGCCCGGTGTAAAAATCCAGTCTCCCGGCGACCTTGATGCAAGTTACTGGAAAGCTTTGCGAAAACGTGAAACACCATATGCTCTTGTAATTACTGATGAAAATTCATCCGATGTGTTTTGGCGAATTTTCATGGGTACATATAAAGGCGCCACAGATTTCATTACCAAACATCTGTGGCCCCGACCCGCTTACCACACCACCAGAATAATCGCGCCCATCGGCATTACCCCCAATATGGTCACAACTTTAAGTGCTGTCATGGTGGTGCTGGCGTTTTTTCTGTTCATGCAGGGCAATTATGGCTGGGGTCTGGCGGCTGCCTGGATGATGACCTTCCTCGACACTGTTGACGGCAAACTTGCCCGCGTCACCCTGACATCGAGCCCGTGGGGAAATGTCTTTGATCATGGTATCGACTTGATCCACCCGCCATTTTGGTACTGGGCCTGGGCGGCGGGCTTAGGCGTTGCCGGTACTGATTTCACTTCCAGCACCATATACTGGTTATTGGCAGTGATTATCGGTGGGTATGTTCTTCAACGTCTGATTGAGGGATTGGCCATTATGGCTTTTGGCATAGAAATTCATATCTGGCGCCCTGTTGATACATTCTTTCGCCAGATCACCGCACGGCGAAACCCCAATCTCGCCATTCTCACACTATCAGTAATCGCTGGACGTCCCGATTATGGCCTCTATGCTGTCGCAGCCTGGACTGCCATATGTCTCGGCCTCCATAGTTTGCAACTTGTGCAGGCCTGGCGGGAAACTCGGAAAAACGGGCCACTTTCCTCCTGGTTAACCAAACCCTAGAGACTGTCGATGACAATTGGACTGATCATCAACCCAAAAGCCAGAACTTACCACCACTCCAAACGGGTGCGAAAAAGTCTGGATAAATTGTCAATCTATGCTGAAACCGAGTTTTTGGAAGACTTTGACACCCTGTCGCAGATAATCGCGCGTCTGACGCAAAAAGATTGTGACCACCTGGTCATTAGTGGCGGCGACGGTACCATTCAGGCAGTCCTCACCCATCTGGCTGAAGGCAACCACTTCCAACACCAGCCAACCCTGATCCTGTTACCCCATGGCACCACCAACATGACCGCCAAGGATGCCAGCATTGCCTCCTTGTCAAAATCCGACCGTCTCATTACAGCGATTGTTGATCGTGGCGTTTCTGATTTACCCTCTAATTTACCTTGTGAAATCGTAAAACGCCACACCATAAGAATTGCCAACCCTGGAAGCGGTGCCCCTCTCCATGGCATGTATTTTGGCTGGGGTGCGGTACACCGTGCCGTGCTCAAATGCCAGAAAGATGTCCACGCCATGGGGTTTAGAGGTGACCTTGGTCCCGCCCTCACTTTGTTGGCCTCCTGGGTCTCACATTTACTCGGGCGCAGCGGCAGCGACCCTGACCGGATCGTGCAGGGAGGCGACTTGTGTCTGGTGGCCGATGGTAAAACCAGAGCTGACAGCCAGCAGCTTTTGTTATCGATCACCACTTTGGAGCACCTCATCGCCAATTCCCGACCGTTCTGGAACCAGAGTGAAAATACGCTGAAAACAACACTTATTGCCTATCCGGTACAAAAACCCTTACGCATGTTAATACCGGCGCTTTATGGTGATAAACGCAGAAAAACAACCGAGCCGGGCTATGACAGTTTTTCGGCCCGCCAATTGTCGTTTCAAACTACGACGGATTGTATACTTGATGGTGAAATTGTCATACCACCAGAAAATGAGCCTTTGCAATTGTCGCTGGGGCCGCAATTCAGTTTTTTAAAACTCTGATAAAAATGGTCCCAATGCAAAACAATAAACTTCGTAGTCTCGTTGAAGCAACATCATCCAAACCTGTTGTCGCCGAGATAGAAGCCATTGCCGCCAGTATTCGGACGCGCCACGAAGTCTCGGTTTTGGCTATTCTGGGCTATGGCTCGTGTTTGCGCGGCGAACATGTGGCCGACACGTTAGTGGACTTTTATGTCATTGTTGAAAATTACAGATCAACCCACAAGAACGTATTTTCCCGAATTGGCAACCGGCTGTTACCACCCAATGTTTATTATCAGGAATGCTCATATAACGGCCAGATCATCCGTTGCAAATATGCTGTTGTCTGCCTCACCCAGTTTGGCAAAAAAGTATCCCCAAACACCAAAAACCCCTACTTCTGGGCACGCTTTTGCCAGCCTGCCGCGTTGATTTATGTCCGCGATGACACCACCAGAAATAAAGTAATTGACGCCTTGATGACCGCCGTCACCACCACCTTGAGCGAAGCTGAAAAACTTGCACCTTCAGCGTCTGCTCATGCACAGTGGATAGAAATCCTGTCGCAAACCTATAAAACAGAATTACGCTCGGAACGTTCCAACCGTGCAGCTGCAATCATCAACGCCAACCCTGACTATTATGAAGCTCTGTATGATGCCATCTATGCAAACGCACCAACACCCGCTTCATCGACCGCTGACAATTCCGACTGGCGCCAGCGGCGGATTATCGGTAAAACCCTGTCGGTTTTGCGTCTGATCAAAGCCGCCTTCACCTTTGATGGCGGCGCAGATTATCTTGCCTGGAAAATCACCCGCCATTCCGGTGTCGAAGTCAATCTGACACCATGGCAACGGCGCCACCCTGTTTTATCGGCACCAAAATTATTCTGGCAGCTCTATGCCAAAGGCGCTTTTAGATAAACCCGTCACCATTCCCGCCTTTTCCGTCCCGTCATCTCCGATACCAAAAGCGTTGGCGCTTGAACAATAGCTCACCCCGTCATACCGGCGAAAGCCTATCGATAATTTCTGAAACAGCATCATAGGTCGATCTTTTCTCGGCACAGAATTTTATCCGCACTTTAAGCCGTGCCGGATCACTGAGGTTGGAAGCTTCCGCTGAAACTTCCAAAATCGCACTCTTACCATCCAATGCTTTAGCGGTCTCATCCACGAAACACTTGCAATGAAACAATTTATTGTCGCTGGCATGCCTGAACTGCGCGCAGGTCAACGCATATTTCTTCACATAGGTGCACGGACGATCCTGATAGTAGAAAGAGTTGGGATCACGCGGTGTCTGATGGCGCATCAGCAGGCTCATATCAGAGCGTGGCGTGCCAACAAGATCATGCATTGCCATGTTATAGATTGAACGACGTTGTTTCCACTCTCCCTGTGGCGCGCGCGGGGCACGCGGAAATAGTAATGTCTCTACTTCTTCTTCGCCGTCGTCCTTATCATCCTTATATGCCGGAGGCATTACAGCCAATGCACCTCCTGTTCCAACCGTGAACAACAAATCCTCCGCAGGCCGAGTACCCTTATTGCTCAATGAAAGCTCCACATCAAACCGCTGCGAAAACGAACTGAGAAACGTATGCGCTTCTTGCAAAAGCTCTCGACAGGAAATCTCCCATTGGGGATATTCCGCGTCGTTATAAAGATCGATTGTCTCTTCCGTGGCCAGCTTGAACTCATACTGGGTAATACCCAAGGTGATACCGCCGAAATCCATACTGCCAGGCTTTTTAGACTTATCTCGTTCAAAGTCCGTTTCTTGCGGGTTTGCATCCAGTAGCATCGCCATGAAGTGCTTAATCTCATCTTCCGTCAGTGATTCATAAACAGGCAAAACTTTTTCCAGAATCTCCGGTACGTCAGTTGAAAGACCTAGTATCGGCTCCTGAGATCGAAGGCGCTTGTTCTCCTCTTTGAGACGCGCACACTCTTTGTCATCGTCAGTTTGTTCGTCTTCGCGTCGCCACTCATCAGGGATTGGGAGGATTTCAACACCCACACCTCTTGCTTTTCGTAGTGGACGAGTGTCATTGGAAAATAGGCGCACCGATCCATGACCATTCTGATCGGCAATTTTCTTCGCAATAGCCACAAGCTGATCGTCAAGATTAGTAAGATCAAGAGTACCGTAAGCCTCAGTGCCAAAATTCATATTGCTCAAGTGCAAAGTGACACGCGGGTTAGATTTTTTTATTTCTAGCTCATCTTGCTCGTTTAACAACATGTCTCTGAATTGTTTGGTCACTTTGATCGCAGTGCGCTTAAGTCGGGGGCGCGTCGATTTTTTGTGTTCATCTAGTTCTGTTTGAACGACGTCGGTGACAATAAGCTCAACCTTGTCATCCTCGCCCAGATCCTGCCAAGGCAGGTCCTCTAGCGGACGAAATTCATGAAATAAGTTCGTATCAACAACCAGTTTAAGCATGGGACGTCTCTCAAAATTACCGTCATCGCGTCCCAATTAGAGACGTCAAGCATTGCCCTCTAATTTACCTAAAATAAATCTGAAATGCAAAAAAGAACCCACCTGCAATAGAGCAATCATTGCTTTTACCCAAAGTTCTGCGTCTGATCAAAGCCGCCTTCACCTTTGATGGCGGCGCTGATTATCTGGCTTGGAAAATCACCCGCCATTCCGGTGTCAAAGTCAATCTGACACCATGGCAGCGCCACCACCCGATTTTATCAGCACCAAAATTGTTCTGGCAGCTCTATGCCAAAGGCGCTTTTAGATAAGGCCGACACCATTCCCGAAACTTCTTTCTCGTTCTCTGCATGCAGACGCGCACCTCTCCGGTTAAATATTGATCTGCCTCCCTCCTCCTTGTGGGGAGGGATTGAGGGTGGGGGTTCAAAATTGATGTATGTGCCGGGCACATTCATAATAATGGTGTTAATCAACGGCTTAGAAGAATTTGATGCATAAGAGAACCCCCACCCCAACCCCTCCCCACAAGGTGGAGGGGCTCGATAAAGCTTTATCTGCCAAATATATCGAGAGTTTCAAATTCAAGGTATCGAGTTGAAGAAAAACCTGAATTTTTTATCACTGGCGGTATAATCGGACAGTTGCGCGCAGAGATGACGAGAGAGGAAGGGTGTACTCCAGCCTTTCTAACTCCAGTAAATTTTCAATCTTGCAGCGCCTCAGGCAATGACAGGACCACGGTTTCAAACAGGGCGATAATCTTGTCGATATCCTGTTCGCTGTGACCGGCTGACACACTGCAACGCAGCAGGCACACACCATTGGGTGTTCCCGGTGGCAGGGCTATATTAACGTAGACGCCTGCTTCCAGTAACCGGTTCCACAAAACCACTGCTGTTGGCTCATCGGCTATGCGCACGGCTATAATCGGGCTTGGCACATCGCAACACAGCTCAAGGCCCAAAGATTTAAAGCCGTGGTGAAGGCGCTCACTGTTGTGTCGCAGCTTTTGCCGCAATTCGGGCCGCGATTCCAGCTGTTTTATCGCTTCTTTAACCGTCGCAATCGTTGCCGGTGAAGGTGAGGCTGAAAACATATAAGCGCGCGCGGCAAAACGCAGCATTTCAAATAATTCATGGTCACTGGCAGCAAATCCGCCAATCGCACCAAAACTCTTGGAAAATGTACCGACAACAAAATCAACATCGCTTTCCAGCCCCGCTTCATCAGCAAGACCACGCCCGTTGGCACCCAAAACGCCGGTTGAATGGGCTTCATCGACCAGCAGCTCAAAGCCATACTCATGTTTAACATCAACAAATTCGCGCAACGGTGCGCGATCACCAAACATCGAGTAAATACCTTCCAGCACCACCAGCCGGCCACCCTCATCCTCACTTGAACGCCGCAGCCGCTTGGCCAGATCATCAGCATTATTGTGTTTGAAACGAATGAGCCGCGCACCAGAAAGTGCACAGGCATCATAGATGCTCGAATGGCTGTCGGCATCAAGATAAACCGTATCGCGCGGTCCTGCTAGTCCGGCAATCGACCCCAGATTGGCCTGATAGCCGGTTGAAAAGACGATTGAGTGTTTGCGGTTCAAAAAACCGGCAAGTGATTTTTCCAAATCGAGATGCAGCGCATAAGAACCATTGGCGATGCGCGAGCCAGTAGTGCCGGTGCCATAGTCTTCCAGCGCTTTCTGACCCGCCTTGATGCACGCTGGATCAAAGGTAATCGCCATATAATTGTTGGTACCGGCGAGAATGATTTCCTTGCCGTCAATGCGCGCGCGTGTCGGCGAATAAACATCATCCATCCGCAGACCGACGGCATTTTGGCCGAGCTCAAGCATTTTCTTGTGCCGCTCCACTAAAGGGCGGTATTTTTCCAGGATATCCATTACTTCAAGCCCCTTTGACGCGGGCTTTGACCACATCAATCAAATCGCTCAATGTGCGGGTTTCACCCAGTATATTAAGGGGGATATCGATGTCGAATTCATCTTCAACCTCCATGACAAAATCCATCACCGAAACCGAATCAATATTCAAATCAGCGGCTATATCGGTATTTTTTTCGAGCTTTACATCTGCTGTATTGAACGGTTGAATCAACCGGCACAATTTCGCAAAGATTTCATCATCAGTTGCCATTTTCTACCTTATTAAATACCAGGTTCTGTGGACGTGGATGCACAGAGTGTAAAAATTATTATATCCATTTTTCTTTCCGGTACCACTCCACCGTTTTGGAAAAACCGTCTCTAAACGTTGTCTGTGCCGACCATGTGAAATACTCCTCAAACATGAAATGTTTTGCCACCCAGTCGGTGTGATAAATTTCATCAATTTTCTGCCTGGTAACCATCGGGGTTCTGCCCACCAGTCGAGAACACGTTGAAATACCAATAGCCACCAGTTCACACAATGCCTTGGGCAGAAAATAACACCAGATTTTTTGTCCCGTGCTCTCGCTCGCCAGCAGGGCAAGATCCTTCCACGAATACCCCTCGTTGCTGCCATCGTGGAGTTCATGGGTCATTTTCGATTTTATCTTCTTCGCTGTTGCCGCAATCACAATCGCGCGCGCCAAATCTTGCACAAAAATCAGTGAAATGCGGCTTTTGGCGTTTCCCGGAATAAAGGCAATCTTACTTAAGAACAACTTTATAAGCGGCAGTGTTTCTTTATCGCGCGGCCCATATACAGCCGGTGGCCGCAAAATAACCCACTCCATATCGCCAGCGTGTCGGTGCAGCGCGTGCTCACCTTCTCGTTTGGAGACGGCATAATCGGAAATTTTCGGCTCACGCGCAACCATTGTCGAAATATGTATAAATCTACTGATATTGGCATCCACACACGCCTTGATCAGCCGCTTCATTGCGACAACATTGATTTCGTTGAACTGGTTCAGGTTTTTTGCCTTGATAGCACCGGCACAATGAATAATTGTCTCCGCTCCCTCGACCAAAGCCGCCAGAGCTTTAGGCTCTTCCAAAGAACCCATGCACACTTCCACACCGTCAAGCCAGTCGGCTTTTGTCTGGGAACGCACCAGCACCCGAACGGGAATATTCTGGCGAACCAGTTCCTCAACCACATAACGACCGACAAAACCGGTTGCTCCTGTGAGCGCAATGAGACCTTGTGTCATCAAAAACCCCGGAACCAGTCAACAATCGCAATTGCGTTGCTAAGTCCAACAATAGCGGTGATTATTCTGCAGCCTCTGCTGCCGCCCCTTCAGCCAGAGAGCCTGTACGCATCCGCGTTGACGGCACCAGGCTGGCAGCAACACCAGCAAAAATTTCTCCCGATATCAACAATGCCTTGGCACCGGCACGAGAAAGTTTACCTGAAGAGGTAAATGGCAAGCTGCGCGGCGGAACCAAAACCACTTCACATTCGACACCGGAGTGTTGATGCACGATAGAGGAAACGGAGCGGCGAAAATCTTCTCGCTGGCCCTCATCGCCCAACCGGCATTGCACCAAAACGGCAATCTGCTCGCTGCCGCACTCTTTATCCAGCGCAAAGGCCGCTGCATCTCCTGCCCGTAATCCATCCAGACGCTCAACAGCCCACTCAATGTCCTGAGGCCAGATATTGCGACCATTATGCAAAATCAAATCTTTGCTACGCCCGGTAATAACCAGTTGTTCATCAATCTGATACCCCATATCCCCGGTCGCCATCCATCCATTTGAATGAAAGACTTCACAGCTGGCAGCGTCATTGTCATAGTACCCGCCCATCAAGCTTGGGCCTTTGATAAACACGTGACCAATCTCGCGATCGCTCAGAACCTCTCCTGTATCCCCGCGAATTTCGACCTGATGACCCGCCAGAGGCCGACCACAGGCAACAAATGAGCGAACATTTTGCGGATCAGCGGAATTGCTCTTTACCGCAGGAACAGCGCGGCGGGAAATCTTGCAGTGAGCCCGGTCAACGTGATCAACCAAAATCGGCTCATCAAGAGCGGCGAAAGTTACCGCCAAAGTGGCTTCAGCCATACCGTAGCTCGGTAAAAAAGCATCCGAATCAAATGATGATTCGGCAAATGTCTCACTAAAAGCATTGAGCACATCAGCGCGCACCATATCACCGCCAATACCAGCAACGCGCCATTTTGACAGATCAAAATCACCCGCCGCCTGTTTGACCCGGCGACAGGCGAGATCATAGCCAAAAGACGGGCTGTATGAGATTGTGCAGCCATTATCAGACATAATTTTCAGCCACAACAATGGCCGACGCGCAAAAGCACTTGTCGCCAGATAATCAACCGAAACCTGCCCCAGCATAGGTGCGAGACAAAACCCGACCAGTCCCATATCATGATACAGCGGCAACCAGGAAAACGCCCGGTCTTCTTGCGTTAACTTCAAACCATGACGCAAAATACCACCCGCATTGGACATAATTGATTTTTGCGTAATCAAAACCCCTTTAGGGCGGCTGGTGCTGCCTGAAGAATATTGAATATAGGCGACTTCTTCAGGCCCGAAAGGTTGAAACGTCTGTTTCGACTGAGGCAGTTCATCCAACTGGCTGAAAGTCAGACATTGCGCCACGTCGGCCCGTTCGCAGGCTTGGGAAACAACATCGAACGCATCATCCGGGGTCAATGCCACATTAACCTGCGCACTGTCCATCATGCCTTTCAGGCGCATGATATAGGCTTCTTTACCGCCTATATTCATACTGCAGGGCATCGGACACGGTATCAGACCAACATATTGACATGCAAAAAACGCCGCCAGAAAATCGGGCGACGTTACAGCAACGATGGCAACTCTGTCGCCGCGTTGCAAATTCATTGAATTTAATTTTGCGGCTGTTTCTACGGCGCGATCGCGCAAATCTTTAAAGGGTACAACATTTTGCAGCGCACCGCGTGGGGAGTAAAAGTTAAATCCTGTCTCGCCGCGAGCGGCATATTCGAGGCCCTCCAGCAGCGTGGCAAATTTTCCGAGATTGTGCGGAAGACTTTTGTTGGCCCTAATTGTTGGTGCGAGATCATTTTTATTATTCATAAAACTACTAATTCCACCTGCCCTGTACAACTGAACCGTGATGCCGCGCTAAAAAACACGAGTTCGGCAAAACCTCCTGAATATCAACCGCCTTCGGATTGGTTGACGCTTTTTTAGCAACTCTGTTTCCAAACCATGCCCACATAAACTTAAAATGAGGCATACTCACAATACTTTCGGCTTCGTCAAATCGAACACATTAAACATCTGCGTGCGACGAAAGCTCAAAAAAGTCTTAGAAACTCTTCATTGCCTGCTTGTTATGTTTCATTTTTAACAAGCCCTTACCGGCCTGCCAAATCAAAAGGTGTTACAGTTTGTAACGCGGCAATAACATTTCTTTAACCTTTGAAATTTCCCTCTGTTATTCCTTAAGCAAGGAGATGATTCGCCTAAGGGAATCCGTAGAAACTCCAGGGTTTTCGGGGTTTTCCACAACTCTGGCAGCTTCACTTTGCGGCGGTGGGAAAGGCTGTGCCAGGGCATTGTCAAAAAGCGGCTTTATCAACAATTCCATTTGGCGCGGTGGATTTATCAATCCGCACGCCCGCAACCCCCGCCACGGCGCCAAAAAAAGAATCAAACCTCCCGCCCCTCCAGCCAGGCGGTCAAACCGGTTGAAAATCGCAGAAACGCTGGCTGTAAAGCGGCCCTGCCAACCAACAGGAAGTTGAAAAATCTTCACTGGTTTATTCACAGAAAATGCATCCGCAATCATCGATGCGCTGTCTGAGGTCACGATAATCTCATCGCCTAGTGACAGGAGTGCAGCATAGGGGTTGGATTGACCTTTAGCCACCGGCCTCCAGGGGACAAATGTTGCGCCGGCGCTAAACTCACGATGCAAAGTTTCGACTACTGATTGAGGTGTGCGCGGACTGGCAACAGCAATCAGGCTGCCACCAAGGTCATTTGCGTGTTGCTGAGCCAGGCGTGCCAGGTTTTGCGCAGCCTGTGCGGTAAATATCGCTGTGCTGTTACTGCCCCCGGCAACCAGAATAACGTATGGCCGCGGCCTGCCGGCGGTGAACTTTGTGTGGATTTCCTTTAAATCCTCATCATCTGGCATGCTCAGACCAGACGGTGGTACCGGTAGCTCCAGTACATTTTCACCTGGCAAAAGACCATATTGCGGCGTCGTTACCACCAGATCAAAATGATCCCGATGAGCGCGTGGCCTGCCCAGTTGCACCAATCGAGTGCGGCCACCTGATTTTTCCCTGATATAACGCGCAATTGCGACACTTCTTTTGCCAACGCCAATCACCATTCGTGGCCACGGCGGCCTGATTTCCTCCCGTGCGGCCGGACGAAGCGAAAGCAAAGACGCACCCTTAAATACGTTAGGCACCATATGCAGGGGGTTATAGGTCAAATGTTTTTCAACACCCGGCATCTCGAGGTGTGCGGCAATGCTGCGTATTTGAGCGTTATCACCGCTGCGCGGACCTAATAACAGCCATACGCAATCCTCCTGGCTCTGTTTTTCCAACTTATCCGCCCTTTTCGGCTTATGAATGCCCTTTTTACCAGCTTCAGGGCCGCAGTCCCATTTTTTTATTGCCAGCCATAAATAAAGTATTCAAGATACTGCCACAGGTAAAGGCGGGGCATTGTGGGGGCAGAAACATCAAACGCAACGCGTTTGAGGCGCGTTTATAAATTTTTGGTAGCGGCTGTCGGCATGGCATGTTCGAGTTATGTCGTTTCTGCTCAGGCTCGTGAAACACTGCTTCTCGCTGGCGGCGGTTTCGCTCATCGGTCTTTCTCCCAGTATACCGGAATAATTGTCCCTCTCGTTAACGGCAAGCGCGCCTCTTTGCAAGACGGTCCGATACTGCGTTTCTGGCAAAAATCCTATGGGTTTTCCTATAAAACCGAACTTGCGTCCACCAGCCCGGCAAAAACCCGGATTAACGCGTTTGGCGGCAGTGTGACCGGCGAACTGGGTTATCAGAAAAAACTGTCTCGCGGCCATCTTGCAGGTTACCTCGGCCTGACTTATCGCCGGTTCAAATTGTCGCCAAACGACCCCGGAGCTGATTTGGACAAAAACCCTGTCGGCATCCCCCTGACCCTTGATGGCACCTGGTCCCTCTTCGACAAGGTGTCAGTATCTTCCAATCTTTCCTATACCGTCTTTCACAAAGATTACTGGGCCCAGGTGAAAATCGGATACCGGCCCACCCCCTCTACGCTTCAGTTTGGCCCAGAAGTGGTCTTACAAGGTGGGTCTGAATACAGGTATTTACGCTTGGGAGCCTTTGTTTCGGGCATAAAACTGGGCAGGCTCTACCTCGGCTTCAACCTCGGCCTGCGCGATGATCTACGCGAAAATCAGCAAAGCCTGTATGGCGATTTCAACCTGTCGCTTTTTTATTAGAGAGCCTGTTACTTATTTCCGAGCCAGCCCGCTCCCCCGGCCCAACCACCCCATAGGGTACACTCTTCGGGTGGTTGGGCCGGGGGAGCGGGCTGGCTCGGAAATAAGTAAATACACAAAAAATATTGACCAAAATCCAGTACATATGCTCTAGTGACTAGAGATATAGAGGAAAATTTGAGATGTTATCCATTGGCGATATGTCGCGGCGCACCGGGGTAAAAATCCCGACGATACGCTATTACGAACAAATGAAACTGATTGATGCGCCTGAACGCTCCGAAGGTAATCAGCGGCGCTATTCGAAGGCTGAACTGGAGCGCCTTGGTTTTATCAAACATGCCCGCGACCTCGGATTGACTATCGAAGCCATCCGCAAACTGATTGACCTTAGCACCCGGCCAGACATGTCGTGCGCTGAAGCAGACAAGATCGCTTCGGAACATCTGGCCTTCGTTCAGGCCCGCATTGCCAAATTAAAACGCCTGGAAACCGAGCTTAAGCGCATAACTTCATGCTGCAGCAGCGGCAACATTGACGATTGTTATGTTATCCACGCCCTGTCGGACCATTCCCTGTGCGAAGATGTACATTGAACCCCAAGGGCTTGCAATTACCCGCCTTCGTGAGCTTGCCGAAAGGTTAATAATTTTATTCAAATTTTATTTAAATCCGCACATTCAGCTTCATTGTATTTAAGAGATATTTTGCTACACTTTCTCAAGTTAAACGAGATGAGACTGTAAAAATGGAAAATTTCACACAACAAAGCAGGCCCTGTAGCGATCCGTATTTTGGCCAACGCAAACGCGCCCTTCTCACCAAGCTTTTTGAAACGGTAAAAACCGCGCTGACACCGCAGGATAATCGACCATTTTTGCAAGAATTCAACTCCGCTCACCTCGAAAGCTACACCATCCTTCGCAATGGTGTTCACTATGAAACATTTATTGCAAATGAATGCGCTTGCCGGGTGGAAATTATCGCATTGAAAAAAATTCATCCCCATGATGACTGGACTTTCGTGCCCGATACGATCACCCCATCAGAAAACCCAGCCATTGTAGCTGCATAAGGTCTGATCGCTTTTTGATTGACAAAATCCCGGGCTCAATTCACGTTTCCATTCTGATCTGACCGCATCTAAGGGGGCGCTCGCGATGAATGAAATAAACACTCCTTGTCTTGACCATGTTTTGCAGCCCGTTGCCACCGCCAAAGGCTTGCCCAACGCTCATTATATTGACCCTGAGACCGCTGGAAGCGAGCGTGAGAAAGTGTTCTTTGCCAATTGGGCTGCGGTTGGTTTTGGCAAGGATGTGGCTGAGCCAGGTTCCGCTTTACCGATGGAATTTTTGGGCCTGCCACTGCTGATAGTACGCGATGATGACGGTACTATCCGCGTGTTTCAAAACACCTGCCGCCATCGCGGCATGATCTTGATGGAACAGGCGGCCAAGGTTAAAGGCGTTATCAGATGCCCCTATCATTCCTGGTGTTATTCAAAGGCCGGTAAATTGATCACCACGCCGCATGTGGGTGGCCCCGGCATCAATGTGGCACCTGAAATCAAACGCGATGAACTGGGGCTGATCGAGTTTAAATCACATGTGTGGAACGACATTATATTTGTCAATATTTCCGGTGATGCCCCTGCATTTGAGGAATATGCACACGATCTGCTGCAACGCTGGCGCGAGTTCGATCAACCCATCTATCATGGTGGGCCGGAATCCTCGTTCAAACTGGAAGTTAACTGCAACTGGAAGCTGGCGGTTGAAAACTACTGCGAAAGCTATCACCTGCCGTGGATACACCCCGGTCTCAATTCTTATTCCCGCCTCGAAGATCACTACCACATTGTCCAACCAGACAGTTTTTCCGGACAGGGAACCACCGTTTACAATCCAAGACTGGATGACAGCGGGCGCAGCTTTGCCAATTTTGACAATCTTGACGCCAAGTGGGACACATCGGCGGAATATATAGCACTTTACCCCAACGTGCTGCTCGGCATTCATCGCGACCACACGTTTGCAATTTTGCTGCAACCGCTTGATCATCAACACACAATTGAGCACATCGAAATTTACTACGCCAAGAAAAGTTCCATCACAACTGACATGGGCGACTTGCGGCAAAAAAATGCTGAATTATGGAAAAGTGTTTTTCTCGAAGATGTTTTCGTCGTCGAAGGCATGCAGAAAGGTCGCCAGGGCATCCGCTTTGACGGCGGCAAGTTTTCACCGGCGATGGACGAGCCTACCCATTGTTTTCACCACTGGGTAGCCTCCCGGTTCACTGCCTGAGGTTTGGGGTATGGAGAACAAACTGCACGAGGCCATACAGCGCCAGGATCTTGAGTTATTGACGAAGATTTACACCGACGCTGCCAATGCCAGCGAGCAGCGCGGCGACATTGATGAAGCCAGTTTTCTCCTCACCCAGGCATATGTCTGCGCGCTGCAACAAGGCGCCGATACCGCAGTTAAGCTACGTTCACGCCTGATCGACAAAGGCCGCGAAAGCTAAAGTTCAGAGCCTTCAATAGGCAGTCAAACCCTCCTTCTCCGTCATCCTCGGGTCAAGCCCGAGGATGACGGATTGGGTGGGTTCAATTAAGTCTGATGCTACCCTAAAGCAGCCGGTTTAGAAAATCAGGTGTGGGGTAGGAATCTGCTGGCAGGCCGAGTTTTTTCTGCACGGCTTTGACTGCATCGCGGGTTTTTGCACCGATAATGCCGTCAATCTTGCCAACATCATAGCCACGCCGCACCAGCAATCTTTGCAATCTTTTTGCCTGGCTCAGGTTCAGGCTTTGCACCTGCGCGCGACCCTTGTTAAGCCTGCCCGCTCCGGCATACCGTGTGGCGAGATAGCCTGCGGTAATGCCATAGGTTAGTGATTTATTCCATTCAAGATAGATATCAAAATTGTCGTAGCTTAAAAATGCCGGACCATTACGCCCCATCGGCAACAATAAGGACGCTCGCAATCCATCCGCCTTTAAAGCTTTGCCGTTGGCTCTGGCCACACCCCATTTTGCCCATTGTGAGCGCGGAAGCTTGATTGCCAGACTTGATTGTTCCCACGGCATTCTGGCGGGAACGCGCACTTCCTGCAACCACGGCTGATTGCGCTTCCAACCGAGACTTTTAAGATAATTTGCAGTTGAGGCCAGCACGTCAGGCACGCTTTTTAGCAAATCGCGCCGCCCGTCACCGTCATAATCTACGGCAAAATCAATATAATGCTGGGGCAGAAACTGGGTTTGCCCCAGCTCGCCCGCCCACGGCCCGACCATCTGATCAACCCGCAGATCACCACGGTCAACGATGCGTAAAGCTGCAAACAATTGCGTGCGAAACAACTCAGGTCGGCGGCAATCATACGCCATGGTCGCCAAAGATTTCAGCGTTGGCATATCACCGATAAAGGCACCAAAATCCGTTTCCAGTGCCCAAAAGGCCAGAATAACCGGCGCCGGCACCCCAAATTGTTTTTCGACACTGGCAAAAACGCGGGCGTATTTGCGTTTAAGTTTTGCTCCGCGCTTGAGCCGGTTGTTCGACACCATGCGACCAGAAAACTTCAAAAACGTCTGGGCAAACACACCCTGGCGACGGTCCTTGGCAACAATAGACGGATTGTAAACAACCCCGGCAAGACCGCGCGCAACAGTATCGCGACTGATCCCCTTGGCAATTGCTTCCTGTTTAAACGCCGACAGCCATTTTTGAAAATTGCCCGTGTTACGACAATCGTACCCTGCCTGGGCCGCGCCCGATAACACCATCGCCGCAACAAAAGATGCTCCCGCCAATCCAAATCGCCGCATATCTCCAACCCACCCTGTTCAATGAAAATTCAACTCAAAACCCGTCTTTTGAATATGAATTAGCATGGTAAACAAAAAATAAAGGCCAGACTATGTGTTTATGAGATGCGAGGGGCTGAGGTTGGCTAACCGCGTTTCATAATAATTTTGACGCGTTTACAATACCGTGCGGCATTGGCGCTCAGTCGTTTGGCATAAAGACCACCATTATAGCGCATGATGGTGCCACAGGTATTGCCACCGGCTCTTTTATAAGCTTCACCGAGATATTTCATGCCCCAGTAAAGATTGGTATCGGGCGTGTAGAGTTTGCTCATTTTACCGCGATAGCCGATGCCGCGCGCGGTGGCGGGCATAAGTTGCATTAAACCGATTTCCCCGGCTCTGCCGCGCGCGCGCGGATTATAATTGCTTTCAACCTGAACAACAGCATTGGCCAATCTGAAAGGCACGCCCACTGCACGCGCATGACGCGAGATCAGGGCATTGTATTTCTTTGAATTTCTGGCGGGTCGAGTGACACGCTTACGCTTGGCGACAGTCACTTTAACTGCTGAAGGCGCAAACCAGCCACTAAAGAAACCAGTTTCGCGCTCTGCCGAAGCATTTTGAAGGGATCCAACAAAACCGACAATAAAAACCAGGCTGAAAATCTTAAACAAACGGTGAGAATTCACGCTCAACTCCAACATTATTAAAGGATAAGGAGCGGCTGACTAATCATCAATTAAGGTTTATTTGTGAAGCCTTGTCCGAACTCAATTTTAACCACCTTTCTGCCATTTTCGACGAAATAAAAAGTCGTATTCACGTTCAAAAAGAAGCAGAAAATTTCAACATTCCCAGGCAATTCAACTGATTGTTACAGCTAAGCCCACAAGAAATATAATTTGGGCCCCCTTAACGTTAAATTCTATTCGTCTTGCCATTTGGCTGATAAAAAAGCATCATGGCAACAAGTTGAACTGGCGGGGGGATATCAGTTTGAGAAAAAACAAAAAAACAGGTCTCAAATGAGCGCAACCACACCGGCACTGGTGGCAGAAGATATCCATAAATCCTTTGGTTCTCTTGAGGTTTTGAAGGGGGTGTCACTTATCGCCAATGAGGGCGACGTTATCTCCATGGTCGGCAGTTCCGGTTCAGGCAAAAGCACCTTTTTGCGCTGCATAAATTTCCTCGAAACCCCGGACAAGGGCCGCATTGTGGTTGAAGGCGAAGAAATTCGCATTAAAACCGATCGTTCCGGCCGACTTATCACGTCCGATCCCAGGCAGATTGATCGCATGCGCTCGCGCCTCGGCATGGTGTTTCAGAGCTTCAATCTGTGGTCACACATGACCATCGTGCAAAACATCATGGAAGGGCCGGTCCATGTTCTCGGGCGGCCGAAAAACGAAGTCCATGAAGATGCCATGGCTTTGCTGGAAAAAGTCGGCATTGCTGAAAAGAAAGACAGCTATCCATCCGAGCTTTCCGGCGGCCAGCAACAGCGCGTTGCTATAGCGCGGGCCTTGTGCATGAAGCCAAAAGTGTTATTGTTTGATGAACCAACGTCCGCTCTTGATCCCGAACTGGTTGGTGAAGTTTTAAAAGTTATCCGCGAACTGGCCGATGAGGGCCGTACCATGATTGTTGTCACCCACGAAATGGGATTTGCCCGGGAAGTTTCTTCCCAGGCTATTTTTCTTCACGAGGGCCGCATAGAAGAACAAGCAAGCCCGGAAGAACTCTTCGGAAATCCGAAGTCCGAACGCTGCCGCCAATTCCTGGCAAGCAGCTTGTAATTACCAGTAAATACCAAGGGAGAAATCACATGAAAAAACTAGCATTGTTAACCACAGCGATTGTTTTTGCCATTGCCGGACAGGCAGCTGCCGCTGAAAAAGTCAGAATTGCCACAGAAGGTGCGTATGCACCGTGGAACTATAAGGATTCAGCCGGAAATCTGGTTGGCTTTGAAATCGATCTTGCCAAAGACCTATGCACGCGCATGAAAGCCGATTGCACGGTCGTCGAGCAGGCCTGGGACGGCATTATTCCCGCCTTGCAAGCTGGCAAGTATGACGCCATCATGGCTGGCATGTCGATTACTGACAAGCGCAAGAAAATCATTTCATTTTCGCGCGCTTACGCCTCTACTCCGGCCAAATTTGTGGTTTTAAAGTCAAGCCCGGCCGCAGGTTTCAAAACCATGGAGGCCGACATTAATCTGATGGAAGTCAGCGATGGAGAAAAAGCCTCCCTTGGTGAACTTGTTTCCCAGTTTAAAGGCAAGACCGTTGGCGTGCAGGTGGCCACAACCCACCTCAACTTCCTCAATGAATATCTCGGCAAGGATGTCACCATCAAAACCTACGACACCCAGGAAAACCTCGACCTTGACCTGCAAGCCGGTCGCGTTGATGCAGCTTTAGCCTCCATGAGCTATTGGGCACCATTGCTGAAAGGTGACAAGGGCAAGGATATGATTGCCGTTGGACCAAACCTTACCGGTGGTCCGTTCGGTGCCGGCGTTGGTGTTGGCATTCGCCAGAAAGACACCAAACTTGTCGGCATGTTCTCCAAAGCCATCACCGAATCGATTGCAGCAGGCGTCGTCTCCAAGCTTGCCATCAAGCATTTCGGATTTGATGCTTCGGTAAAATAATATCCACGGCGATTGACGGGAATGAATTTCCGTCAATCGCCAATCCTTTTAACTTAACGCGTTTAATTGAGTTTATACTCCACCAATTCGTCATCCTCGGGCTTGACCCGAGGATCCATTCCTCTGAGCTTTCGGCGAAAAGACAGTATCTTTTATTTCGAGCACTCAACGGTATGGATCCTCGGGTCAAGCCCGGGGATGACGTAAACAGGTTGAGTACGATTGAACGCAGCATGCATTAACACTCGGGGAACATGAGACTATGAACCTGTCGTTGCTGGTGTGGGGAGACGCTGGTTGGGGAGATGAGCTGTTTTTCGGCGCGCTCATGACCATAGCTGTCGCAGCAGCTTCATACTTTCTCGGCATTTTGTTCGGCATCGGTTTTGCCGCCATGAAACTGTCGCGGCACCCGTCCCTGCATATCATCGCCGACATTTACACCACCGTCATTCGCGGCATCCCCGAACTCCTGATCATTTATCTGGTATTTTTCAGTGGTGGCAATCTTCTGCGCATCATTGCCAAGGGAGTTTTCGGCTATGGCGAGTTCATTGATCTGCCAATCTTCGTCACCGGCATGTTGTGTATCGGCCTCAGTGCCGGGGCCTATGCCACCGAAGTAATTCGCGGTGCCGTTCTCGCCGTCCCCGTCGGCCAGATAGAAGCAGCACGCGCCATCGGCATGTCGAAAACAAAAAGATTTTACCGCATTTTAGTGCCGCAAGTAGCGCGTTACGCCCTTCCCGGTCTGGGCAATGTCTGGCAGCTCACCTTGAAGGAAACCTCGCTCATCTCCGTCATTGGCCTGGTTGAAATCATGCGTCAGGCTTCCATTGGTTCGGGCTCAACCAAAGAGCCATTCACGTTCTATTTTGCAGCTCTCCTGCTCTATCTCGTCCTCACCTCATTTTCAAATCGCGGTTTCTTATGGGCAGAAGTCCGCGCCAATCGCGGTGTCAGAGAGGTATAATCAGATGAACTGGGAATTGATGAACGAATCCTGGCCCGAACTTCTGGCCGCTGTGCCGGTAACATTAACGCTTGCCGCTTCGTCGTTGTTTTTAGGTTTTTTTCTGGCTCTGGGCATATCCTTGATGCGGGTATCCAAAATCTGGATATTTTCCAACTTCGCTTACTTTTTCGTTTATCTTTTCCGCTCAACCCCTTTGCTGGTACAGATATTTCTGATTTATTACGGCTCCGGTCAGTTCCGGGATTTCTTTGAAAGCATAGGCTTGTGGGTGTTTTTCCGCGAAGCCTGGTTTTGCGCCATCCTGTCCCTGACATTGAACACAGCCGCCTATTCCAGTGAAATCATTCGTGGTGGCATCCAGTCTGTCCCCTTTGGTCAGATTGAAGCGGCAAAAGCCGTTGGCATGTCAAAGTTTTTACTGTTCAGACGCATCACTTTCCCGGTTGCCATTCGTCAGGCCCTTCCTGGTTACGGTAACGAAATAATCCTGATGGTAAAAGCAACTTCGCTGGCCAGCACCATAACTTTGCTGGAAATAACCGGCGTTGCCAAAAAAATCATTTCAGCCACCTGGAGCCCCATCGAGATTTTCGTCATCGCCGGAATTTTCTATTTGGTTATCAATTTTATCGTCACCCGCATCATCCAGTCGTTGGAAATCAGACTGTCGCCACAATTGTTCCGCGACCGCAAGTCATGGTGGCAATCTCTAACCCAAAACGGCAAACGCACTGTCGGCACTCAACAGACTTTCCGCTAAGGCTGATTTTTAGGGACGCTCTTTTTAGAGGCGCTCAAGCGGCGCGCAGCCTGCACTCGCAGTCGCTCGTTAGTCCAACGCTGCGCTCGTCCGGGTGCCATACCGATAAATTTTCGTTTAGTCTCCTGGACGAGCGCAGCGTTGGACTAGCGAACAAGCGTGAGCGCAGGCTGCGCGCCGCTTGAGCGCCTCTAAAAATACACTGCTAAAGTCGCGAGTTCTCACCTGTTTCAGAAAACAGGTTGCCGCCGCGTTCATCTATAATCTGGCGGCCTTTACGCAGGCAAAAGGTCTCGGCTTCTTCTTGTGAGGGGAACATGTCAGCGCGGATGAATTCGGCTTCCTGTGCCTCATCACCATCGCCTGCCTTGACAATGATGCCAGCGAGCCGCCATTGGCCGCTTGCACTTTGCGGCAAGGGGTGAATTTCATAGCCCTTATAGACCTCTGCCTTGTCACTACGCCTGGGCGCTTCGGCAGATGTATCACTCCCGCGCAATTTTCCAAACAGACCGGATAAAAATGAAGCCATAATCAAAACGCCTTAAAGGTCAAAATAGTGTGGGTACGCTCGATACCCGCAATGGTGTGAATGTTTTCGGCAACAAAGCGGCCGATGTCCACATCTTCCGCCACATAGAACTTGGCCAGAAGATCAAACCTGCCGCTGGTTGAATAAACCTCGGAAACAATTTCACGTGCGACCAGTTCATCCGCCACATTATAGGCCTGACCCAGCTTGCAACAAAACTCAACAAAAAAGCACTTCATAGCAGATATCCTCGATTTTCAATCGACACCTTTGATTTCTATCAGATGGTGCTTGCCTTGTATATAAATGTTGGTTGTGTCTATCCATCATCGCTCATTGACAATTTTCAACACCGGTTTAAACTGGTTTTAGTAAATAAACTCATAGGCTTAAAGGTGATATGATAGAACGTGAAGAGTTTCTCAGATGGCAGTGCCGATTGCGCCAGATGGCCATGCGCGAAGATGGTGGCAGACCTTCACGCGGCATGCAGGCGTCTGTTTGGCTCGCCGGTGGCGTCGAGCTTATCGGGGCCATGAATGTGTTGCTGGTGCAGGGCGAACCTGAAGAAAGCACGGCATTTTTCAGGTTTCAGGTGAAAAAATCTCACGATCCCAAACAGGTGCTGGAAAAGGGCCTGCAGTTTTTGCAATCAACTTACTATCACCACGCCCCATCGTTTCGTGATGAAATGACCGCCCTGTTTCCACCGCAATCAACCCATGGGGAGCAATTGCTCAAAGCCGGGCAATGTCTGCTGGTTTTCGAGCAGTTCAATCAAACCTTCAAACTGGTCTGCACCACGCGTCTGCTTGAGGCGGAAGAAGACGGCTGGCAGGCGACCTACTGGCACAACCACATGTTCAATACCAACCTGCCCGGTGATGTCACCATCATCGGCTTTACTCCGGATTGGGAAAAATCGGTGGTTGAAACAGGAAACTGAAAACTATTTCAATCCTGTAGCAGTCAGAAAATTTTTATAAAGAATCTCAGCAGCAGCATTAAATCCTGCCATATTGGCACCGGCATCTGCTTCCAGTTGTGGCAAGGCATCAGCCCCCAGGGCATTTTCCAGTGCTGATTTATATTCCGGAATAACTCCCCAGTTGGGCACGGTGTCCTCTTCCAGTTCCACATGATACTGCATGGAAAAAGCGTGTGAGCCATAGGACATCGCTTGTACTTTGCACGCTGGACTTGATGCCAGCACTTCGACGCCGTCAGGGGTCTTGATTATCTCGGCACTGTGCCATTGCAGGCATTTTTGCCTCTGGATCAGCCCTTTCATAAACGGGCTACTTAAACCTGCTTGCGTGAGATTTACCTCCAAAACACCAATTTCTGGTCGGGCAGAAGGACCAACCTCGCCGCCAAGCGCTTCAGCCAGCAATTGATGTCCCAGGCACAAGCCCAAATACGGCATTTTCAAATCCACAACCGCATGACGAATGGCGGCTTTTTCTTGTGTTAGCCATGGGTGTTCGTCTTCCTGCCAGACATCCATCGGCCCCCCCATAACGATGAGCGCGTTGACCCAGCCCCCTGAATTCCGGCCAGATTGGTGTTAGTAATCCGTCTTTGAAAGGATGGACTATGAAGCGCAGATTTACGGATGAACAGATTATCGGAATAATCAAGGAATATGAGGCCGGTGTGAAGGCCTCTGAACT
>JAJFHS010000014.1 GCA_021775475.1 Hyphomicrobiales bacterium | reverse complement strand
GGCGATGCCATCAACCCCATCCTCGCAGCAGCAGGATACAACTTCCGCCTCATCCTCAAGTGGATCAGGCTTCTTTGGCTCAAAATCTGGATCATCTGGATAGTCAGTCAATCAGCCAAAATCGCGTAGTTCACGTTCGACGTATTATCAACGCTGGTAACGCACAATCTCGCCATTGCCGCTGAAATCAGGCGATGACAGTTTGACGAAAAGCGGGGCGATGTCCTCAGGCCTGGGCAATGTGTCGGGGTCTTCTCCCGGCATTGCCTGAGTGCGCAATTTGGTGTGCACCGGGCCGGGGTCAAGCAGGTTTGCCTTGACGGAAGTATTGCCAAGCTCATTGGCGTAGGTTTTTACCATGGCTTCCAAGGCAGCTTTTGTGGTGCCGTAGCCCCCCCAGTAAGCCGTATTTGAAGTGGCAACCGACGATGTTACAAACACCGCGCGACCTGCATCAGACACCCGCAACAACGGATCAAGTGAGCGGATAAGGCGATGGTTTGCGGTGAGATTGACATCAAGGAGTTTGCTCAAGGCCTTTGGGTCTAGATGATTCACCGGCGTCAAAGGTCCGAGAATGGCCGCATTGCCAATCAGAATATCAAGTTTCCCCCAGCGTTCGTAAATGGCAGCGCCAAGACGATTAATGCCCTCGCCATTACAGACGTCAAGCGGCACCAGGGTTGCTTCGCCACCATGTTTTTTTAGTTCATCATCAAGGTCGGTCAATCCGCCTTGTGTCCGCGACACAGCAATAATATGCGCACCCTGTTTTGACAAGGCAATGGCTGCAGCACGGCCAATACCGCGCGATGCGCCTGTGACAACTGCAAGGCGGTCTTTGAGTTTCAAGGAGGTCATGATCTAGCCTGTTTCGGCCAGGAATGATAATTGGCGCGGGTCCGCGGGACCGTTTTTATCGGTCAAAACGGTTGGATAATCGCCGGTAAAACAATGATCGGTAAATTGCGGTGCCAAATTATCGCGGCCCTCGAACCCCATCGATTTATATAAACCATCAACCGTTAGAAACGCTAAGGTGTTGACCCCCATAATCTCGCGCATTTCTTCCATAGAATGTGTAGCCGCAAGCAGGGCATCCTGATTGGGGGTATCAATACCGTAATAATCGGGAAATTTGATCGGCGGACTGGCCACGCGCATATGAACTTCCAGCGCTCCGGCATCATACATCATGCGGACAATTTTTTCAGATGTCGTACCCCTGACCACACTGTCGTCAACCAGCACAATGCGTTTGCCTTCAACCTGGCATCTGTTGGCGCTGTGCTTGAGTTTGACGCCTAATGAGCGAATTTGCTGGGTCGGCTCAATGAAGGTGCGCCCGACATAATGATTGCGGATAATTCCGAGTTCAAAAGGAATGCCTGAATGCTGGGCAAAGCCGATGGCTGCGGGCACACCGCTGTCGGGCACCGGGATGATAACATCAGCTTCAACCGGTGCCTCAATTGCCAGTTGTTTGCCGGTAAGTTTGCGCACATCATAAACATAACGCCCGCCCACGAGACTGTCGGGCCTGGAAAAATAAATATATTCAAAAATACACGGCCGCGCCTTGACCCTGGGGAACGGATGCAGGCTTTCAACGCCATCCTTGGTGATGACGACGATTTCACCGTTTTCAATATCGCGAATAAACTTGGCCCCGATAATATCAAGAGCGCAGGTTTCTGACGCCAGAATATAGCAGCCATCGAGTTCACCAAGCACCAATGGACGAATGCCAAGCGGATCGCGCGCGCCAATCAGTTTTTTGTTTGTGAGGCCGACAAGCGAATATGCCCCTTCAATCTGGCGGATGGCATCGATAAATTTCTCAACAAACCGCGTGCGTGGACTACGCGAGACCAGGTGCAGTACAATTTCTGTGTCTGATGTGGTCTGGTAAATGGCGCCTTTTTCGACCAGTTCCTTGCGCAGAGATAAAGCATTGGTGAGGTTGCCATTGTGACAGATTGAAAAACCACCATCGGCAAGATCGGCAAACAGTGGTTGAACATTTCGTAATATTGTACCGCCGGTGGTAGAATAGCGCGTATGGCCGATAGCCAGACGGCCACTTAGCTTGTCGATGGTTGACTGGCGCGAAAAATGATCCCCGACCAGGCCCAGACGGCGTTCAGCGTTAAAATGCTTACCATCGTAGGAAACGATACCGGCAGCTTCTTGCCCGCGATGTTGCAAAGCATGCAGACCAAGAGCGGTGAGGGCAGCGGCATCAGGATGGCCGAAAATACCAAAGACACCGCATTCTTCTCGCAAGGTATCACTATATAAAGGATCTTCTACGGCTGTCTGTTCGGTGTCTGCAACACCATCGCTTTTCAGATATGACATGAAGGGTAAACCTTAACTGACCGAACCTGTTTCTGTGTCGAAAGTATCATTATAAAAACTCTCGAAATCGGCGGACCCTGGTCACTGAGTCGTGCCCGTCGTACTTTCAAATAGCTGCTCTAAACCTTGTCTCTCACCCTTCTTATACCCTGATTCAGCCTGTGTGTCAGCGCCTGCGGCCGGGTTTTCAGGTTTTTGATTAAGAAGGTCGGATTTAGGGCTTCTGGGTGTTTCGGGAGCTGCTTCGCTGTCTTCGGCAATTTTTTTGCCGCCGATCAAATCTTCAATCATGCCTTTTGGCAAAACCCCGACAATCAGATCTCCCGTATCCTGCAATATCGGCATGGTTCGGGCATTTTGTATCCATGCTGGATAATTTTGCTGTGGCACCAGTGAGCTGAAGAACAAAAAGGCGACTGCAACCAGCAATACTCCGCGTCCCAGACCAAAGATAAAACCCAAGGTTCGGTCCAAAGCACCGATGCGGCTTTCCAGCAGTATCTCAGTAATCAAGATGACCAGAAGAGAAATAGCAATCAGAATGGCAAAAAAACTGCCCCCGATCAAAACGCCCTTGGCCAGAATATCGGGTTGAATATATCCCTGGATAACCGGTAGTAGCGGCTGGTAAAGCAGATAAGCGCCAATGGCGGCAGTAATCCATGCCACAATCGACAAGACTTCCCGGGTAAATCCACGCATCATCGCCAGCAGACCTGAAATCAACATGATGACAATTAGAACAATATCAAGCCAGGTAAAGGGCATCAAAACCTATAAAAAAGAGTTCTGTCGAGACACGAAATTTGATTTTCTGGCGCAACCTTATCATATTTTACAATTTTGCCATAGAAGACTGCACGATATTACCAGCTAATTTTTCATCAGGCTTAATTTGCTGCTTTTTGCTGGCCAAAACCAGTCTGGAGGCCAGATGAGCCAGACCGCCGACACCGTTTAGAGTAATGGTTTTTGGTGGTTTTCCGATTGTTTCAGCATTTGCCATGGGCAGTGTTGCCGCTGTAAACCCGAGTTTTGCTGCTTCCTTCAGGCGCGTTTGAGCCCGTGGTATCGAGCGGACGGCACCAGCCAGGCTTATTTCACCAAAATATACGTGTCGTGGCGGCAAGGGGGTGGCGGTGAGGGAGGATATCAAGGCAGCTGCAACGGCAAGGTCAGCTGCGGGTTCGTTAAGTTTGAGCCCGCCGGCCACATTGAGGTAGACATCAATACCGGCAAAGCTCAATTGGCAATGAGCTTCAAGCACCGCCAGGATCATCGCCAATCTGGATGAATCCCAACCAACGACGGCACGGCGCGGTGTTCCTAAAGGGGATGCAACGGCCAGCGCTTGAATTTCTACCAATAACGGTCGCGTGCCTTCAATTCCGGCATAAACGGCCGAACCAGGTGAGGTTTCATCGCGGTCACTTAAAAACAACTCAGATGGATTGGAGACTTCGCTCAAGCCTTTGCCGGTCATTTCAAACACACCGATTTCATCAGTCGGGCCGAAACGGTTTTTAACTGCGCGCAAAATACGAAAAATGTGACCGCGTTCACCTTCGAAATAGAGCACCGTGTCAACCATATGCTCGAGCACCCGCGGTCCCGCTATCTGACCTTCCTTGGTGACATGACCAATCAGAAAAAGCACAACACCTTTGGCTTTGGCAAATCTGATCAGGGCTTGGGCACCTGAACGCACCTGGGAAACAGTGCCCGGCGCGGATTCAAGATCAGATGACCAGATGGTCTGGATCGAATCAATAACCACGGCGGCAAGCCTGGGTTGGGCCTCGAGAGTGGTGATAATATCGCTGAGGTTGGTTTCAGCAGCTAACCCGGTGGTAGCATCGGCCAGTCCCAGACGCTCAGCACGCAGGCGCACCTGGGCAATGGCTTCTTCACCAGAAATATAGGTGGTCACATGCCCGGCTTTGGCCAGCCTGGCGACGACCTGCAACATCAACGTTGATTTGCCAATGCCCGGGTCACCCCCGACCAGAACAGCTGATCCTGGCACCAGACCGCCACCGGCAACCCGGTCAAATTCATCAATGCCTGAAAAAATACGATCGGGTTCATCGTCGTGACCACTCAGCGGTTGCAGCTCAATCACACGGCCTTTGGAAAGTCTGCTTTTTACCGGCCCCGCAGCAATGCCGGAAGTTGCGCCTGCTTCTTCAACAATGGTATTCCAGCCGCCACAACTGTCGCAACGACCGGCCCATTTGGCGCTTGAAGCGCCACAGGACTGACAGGTAAATTCGCGTGATTGCCGAGCCATACCAGATTATACCACACTCAGGTTTTAAGAATTAGGCTTTAAGGATGTCCATCTGTATCGGGCCCTCGGCGCGACCGTGGATAAACTGATCGACATATTCATTACCGCTGTGATCAATATTTGCCACATCGCCATTCCAGATAATCTTTCCTTTATGGATCATGGCGGCATCATCGCCAATCTTGCGTGCGCTTGCCATGTCATGCGTGATAGAAATGGCCGTGGCCCCTAAGCGTTTGACGCAATCTACAATCAGATCATTGATGACATCGGCCATAATCGGATCAAGTCCGGTTGTGGGTTCGTCAAAGAAGATAATTTCCGGGTCGGCTGCAATGGCGCGGGCAAGGCCCACACGTTTTTGCATGCCACCGGACAATTCATTGGGGCTGAGGTCCATGACTTCTGGGCTGAGACCCACCTGACGCAGTTTCTCCTGCGCTTTTTCACGCGCTTCATCGCGGTCCATGCCGGCACCTTGAATGAGCCGGAAAGCCACATTTTCCCAAACCGGCAGACTGTCAAACAAGGCGGCACCCTGAAACAGCATGCCGAATTTTCTCATGAGACCATCACGCTCATGCTGGGGCAGGTGGCCCACTTCCTGGCCATCAAGGCAAATGCTGCCCGAGGTTGGTGTCATTAAACCGATAATGCATTTGAGCATCACTGACTTACCGGTGCCCGAGCCCCCGATAACCACCATCGAATGACCGCGTTTTACCTGTAGGTTGATACCATCAAGAACTTTTTTGGGGCCAAAATTCTTGTGAACATCTTTCAGTTCAATATGAAATTCAGAGCTAGCGGTCATGAGAACAACAGTGAAGTTAGGGCGTAATTGGCCGCCAGAATGAGAATGGATGCAGAGACAACAGCATTGGTGGTTGCGCGACCAACACCTTGCGCCCCGCCTTTACTTTGATAACCGTGATAACACCCCATGAGAGCGATGATAAATCCGAAAACAGCGGCTTTGATCAGACCTGAGGCAACATCATTAAACTCGATGAAGTCGACCGAATTACGGATATAAACCGCACCATTAAAGCCAAGGCTTTTGGTGCCAACTATATAACCACCCATAATGCCGAGAATATCAGCGATCAACACCAAAAACGGCATGGTGATGGTGGCAGCAAGCAATCGCGGCACCACCAGATATTTAAACGGATTGGTTGACAGTGTGCGCAGCGCATCAATCTGTTCGGTAACGCGCATGGTGCCGATTTCAGCTGCCAGTCCGGCACTGACGCGCCCGGCAACCATCAATCCAGCCATCACCGGTCCCAACTCGCGGGTAATGCCCAATGCGACGATGGAAGAGACCAGACTTTCAGCGTTAAAGCGTGAGCCGCCAATATAAATCTGCAAGGCCAGCACGCCGCCGGTAAAAAAGGCGGTCAGACCAACCACGGGCAGGGAATTATAACCAATCTTGACCATCTGCGCGAAAATCAGCCGAAAATAGATTGGCGGCAGGACGATATGGCGCACGGCATCACGCGTGAATATGCTGAGGCGGCCGGTTTCTTCAAAAAAACCAAGGATAAATTGACCAATAATTGCGAGAGGATTCAAATGGAAAGCCCTTATTCGATTGTTTTTTTACCGGTAGATCCGGTCGAAACGATTCCCTAAACGAGTAAGGACCTCATATGAAAGAGTTTGACTGGCCTGCGCAACCCCATCAAGCGAAATTTTTTCACCAAAAACTTCCGCAATCCCGGCACGCGACACCGAATCGTCGGGTAAATCGGTAACATCAACTCCAATCATATCCATGGAAACCCGGCCAATAACCGGGGCTAAATGACCCCCAATATCGACATGAGCGCGGATTTGCGCGTTGGATCCGCCCAGATTTCGAAAAAACCCATCAGCGTAGCCAAGGCCAAGAATTGCAACTTTTGAAGGCCGCTGGCAGGTAAATGTTCCGCCATAGCCAACGGACTGCCCAACGGCCACATCACGCACCTGCAAGATGGTGGCGTTTAAAGTTGCAACCGATTTTATGTGTGTGTCGGATTTTTCTATCGGATTGCTGCCGTAAAGAGCAATGCCGGGGCGAACCATATCGAAATACGTGTCGGGCGAAGATATTATACCGGCAGAATTTGCCAGGCTGAAAACAACGTCAGTGGCAAACGCACGCAGGGCTTCAAATTTTTTGACCTGTTGTTGATTGAGAGGGTTGGAAGGTTCATCTCCACAGGCAAGATGGCTCATCACCATACACAGTTTGAAGTCCTGAAAAGCGCTGGCGGATTGAAAATACTTAACCGCATCACCGTATTCAATTCCCAGCCGGTTTATGCCGGTATCCACATGCACCGCGGCTGGCAGAAGAACGTTTTTTCCCCGGCAAAACAGCGACCACTCCTCAATTTCTTCAAAACTGGCAAGAATGGGACGTACATTGAGGCGTGCGCACTCAGGGGCTGCACCTTTGATCAACCCGTTGAGAAGATATATCTCGGCATCGGGCAAGAGATTGCGCAAAACCGCAGCCTCGCTCAATATGGCGACAAAGAATATCCGACACCCGACCTGCCACAAAGCCCGCGATATGGGCTCAACACCGAGCCCGTAAGCATCAGCCTTGACCACACCGGCGCACTGCGATGATCCGGCAAGAGCCGCCAGGGTCTGGTAATTTTCCTTGAGCGCACCAAGATCGACGTGCAATTGCGCCATCGCGCCCGGCGAACTGATTGATAGTGATGTCATAAAAAAGTCCGCTCCTTAAAATCTAATACGCAAGTCCCGAGATTTAAGTGGACGGTGAAGTTGGCAAGTGTAACCAGAACGTGTCACCAAAAGCGCGACCGCGCTTCAGGCGGTCAGCCCGCCCCGTCGGAGGTGCTTTGCGCCGCGAGACAAAAAATGGTGGTGGACGCAGTCAAAAGCGAACTCGTCTCTGCTTCATATACCCTGTTATATGGGAAAATATAGGGGAAATATTCAATTTTCATCCAATTTTGGAAATTTAGCCCAAATTAACGACGCAATTACAGTGGTTTACAGACGAATTCCCTAAAAATGATAACAGGGATTTTTGGCGAGCAGGATCAAAGGCCGTTAATCTATGAGGATTGAAAGGCCTCTTGCCAGGTTTGATATAGTTTTGAGATTTTTTTGGCCCTTGCACGCCAGCTGAAAGCTTTTGAGCAATCACGTGCCGTTTTGCCCAGCCTTTGGGACAGTTTAGGATCCCCTCGTATCGTGCGTATAGCATTGCAGGCTTCTGGCAAATTGTCCGGCGAGACAAGATATGCGTTTTCATTATGTTTCAGGATTTCACACATATCTTTTGTAGCAGGGGCGATGATAGGCCGACCGGCTCCCAGAAACAAAAATGTTTTCATCGGCAGGACTGTTCGCCCATAATGATGAAGGGGGCGACTGGTTGGCGGGATTATGAGAACGTCAGCGGCAAAAAGGTAGGGAGCGAGTTTAATATGTTTCACCCACCCGGCAAGATAGACGTTGTCCAGTTTCATCGTCGCTATTTCTTGCCTTAAATTTTGCAAATGCTTTTCCTGCCCCCCGACGATGATTAAACGCGTATCGGGTAATTCACGTGCCAGCTTTAACAATATGGATAGGCCTTTGCTAGCCTGAACGTTGCCAGTGTAGACTATAATATTCGCATCCTGAGGCAGGTCTAGAAAATTGCGCGCTGCCTTTCGTGAGAGGCGCGGGCGAAGAGCCGTTGGATCAAAGCCATTGTAGACCACAGCAATTTTTTGAGAACTAATTCCAACATCCTGCAAAGATCGGGCAGAAAAAGACGAATGACAAATGGCGCCGAGAAAAAATCTGGAGCGCGATAACATTTTGAGCACGGGCGAGAAAAATGGCGCGCTCTTGCGCAGATCACGATATGTTTCAAAGATAGCAGGTTGCCCCGAAAGAACGCATAAAATAAGCACTCCACGACTGCGGGTATGGATAATATCATACCGTCGGATGTATTTTATGCTGGCGAGAACGACATGTACTACCCGCTCAGCTTCAAGTTTTAATTGCGGCAGTCGTTTGTATGCACAAAAATTAAAGCCCCCCTTGATGTTGTAGAAATTACATTGCGTCTCCTCGAACGCTTTTTGAGTTTGGCCCGCTTTGCGCGGCAATATCATATCAATATCAACACCGATTTGCCACAACGCATCAACTGAACGCATAGCTTGCTCGGTATCTGTTTCAGTAGAAGGAAATTGTGTGGTGGCAATATAGCCGATGCGCAAACGCGATTTTCCCCCAGACATCACTTGCTGGTCTCATCTTGAACTACGGCGTGGACTGAACTGGAATTGCTCACCTTGAACAGCAGGGCAGTCAGGGTCGCGAGAGATGCCACAGCAAGGGGAATGAGGATGTACTGGGTGGCCCCAATCAGCGCCAACACGAAGATCAGTCCGATCAGCAAGTCGCGGCGAAAAAGCCTTGTGGCCCAGGCAACGACGGTGGCTTTTGTATCTGGAAGCTTGTCATTGGTGTTGCCCTGTTCACCTTCCTGGAACCAGTCAAAAGAGAGGATATCTCCGCGACCCATACGGGCAAGCCAGACATAGTAGATACTGGCTACCAAAAACATCGACACTGCACAAAATCCGGCAAGATAAACCCACAAGACAGGAAGCCCCAAATTCCAGCTGGCAATTCCAAGCCCCACAACAAAGCTGATGTTTACGAGGTCATCGCCGATGGTGTCGAGCCATTCGCCCAGCAGGCTGCTTTGCACACGCATTCTGGCAAGCTCCCCATCTACACCGTCAATAATTGAATTGGCTTTTATGAGGGCTGCTCCGGCCAATGTTGGCCAATAGGTGCCCCAGGAAACAAAATAAGCCCCCAACAAACCCAGGAAAATTCCAAATATTGTCACCTGATTTGGCGTTATCGACGCACCAACAATGGTGCGGCTCATGGCCAGACTAAGATGGCGGTTTAAAAATTTTGAGACAATCCCATCAACATCCTTGCGGCAACTTTGCCAAATACGATTTTCTAACGCCGTCATTTCGCTGCGGGTTTTTATCCTGCCGATAAAGGCACCCGAGGCGATTAAAACCATCTCATTTGAGTCCATCACCTGATGGGTTGAAACAGCCTGGACAGCCTTGCCAAGTGATACCTTGTCGCACATCCAGATGGCGTTGTCTTTTGAAGGCGGTGTCAGAATTTGATTGTTTGTGTCACCTTGAACACGGACTTTTGCCATCCGGCTAAACAGGGACGTTTCGTAAACACAATCAATATTGAAGACGATATATTGCGTGGTCGCAGGCAGTGAAGAAACAGCATTTTCCCGCCCGGCTGTGTTGAGGTCATAAGTCAGCAATTTAAGCGCGGGCGTATGCGGATTGTTCAAAACACAATCTGAAAGGATATCTTCATCTGCAGGCCAAAGAACGTATATTTCAGAAACATTTGCTTTTGCACATAGCCGCGCCTGGCGCGAAATGAAGGGCATTCCCCCAAATGACGAGCACCACAGCTTCAATTGGCTGGGATCTTCAGGCACGACTATAAGCGCTATCTTGTTTTCCGGAGTGGCCGTTTCCTGGTTGTCTGTATTTCCGCTCATGCCATACCTTGCGCAGGTTTCATTGGACTATCGCCACGCTTATATCTTATCAATCAAATCGACAATATCAAACAATTAGGTGAAAATATGTACTCCGCGAGCGTCGCCTGCAAACGCAAAAAGAACGACAGATAGACCTCGCCGTTCCATTGGATTTTCTGGTGTTTGGTTTAACCGAAAAAGTGAATATAATTACGATTGTTTGTGACAATATGAAGTGTTGCAAGTATGCTTGAACACAGTTGCTGGATGCAATATTCATCACCGTTCAAGACGTGCGTCAGTTTGGTTTTTTAGGAGTTTATACAGGATGCCCAAAAGTGCAAAAATCGCAATTGTTGGGGTTGGGAATTGTTGTTGCACATTGGTTCAGGGATTACACTACTATCGTAATAGTGAGAATTCGACAGGTATATTTCGTGATCAGATAGGGGGATGTGCTGTTGATGGTATTCAAGTTGTCGCAGCCTTTGATGTGGACCGGCGTAAGGTTGGTCGTCATTTGCATGAAGCCGTTTTTGCCAAACCAAATTGTACCAAGGTTTTTTGTGCCGATCTTATTGGCGACAGTTGCATCGTTTCAATGTCACCTGTAATGGACGGTGTTGCAGCACATCTTGCTGATTGTGATGAAGACACCGCCATTCGCGTGAGCGATGCGCGCGAGCCGTCGCGCGAAGAGATTATTTCTCATCTGGTTGAAAGTGGAGCTGAAATCCTGTTGAACTATCTACCTGTTGGATCCGAGAAGGCCAGCCGGTTCTATGCCGATTGTGCTTTGGAAGCAGGCCTTGGAATGATCAACTGCATGCCAACGCTGATTGCTAATGATCCTGCTTATGTAAAGCAGTTTGAAGCAAAGGGACTGCCGATCATCGGGGATGATGTTAAATCTCAACTTGGTGCGACAATCATTCACCGTACACTCGTTAAACTTTTTCGCGAACGTGGTGTAACATTGGATCACACCTACCAGTTGAATGTTGGTGGCAATCTTGATTTCCTGAATATGAAAGATCAATCGCGACTAAAAACTAAAAAGCTTTCAAAGACAGAAGCTGTGCAGTCGATGGCAGAACGCCCCCTGGCAGACGAAGACATTCATGTGGGCCCGAGTGATTATGTTGCTTGGCTTAAGGACAACAAGACTGCATTCATTCGTCTTGAAGGACGATTGTTTGGCGATATTCCCATGAATTTGGAAATTAGATTATCTGTTGAGGATTCACCAAATTCCGCAGGGGTTGTGGTTGATATGATTAGGATAGCGAAACTTGCGCGCGACAATGGCACAGGTGGTGTTCTTATCGGGCCCAGTGCGTGTTATTGCAAAAAGCCACCACAGCAAATGTCAGATGATGAAGCGTTGCGTGAAACCGATAAATTCCTGGCCAACATCGAACGCCTTGAGGGATGAAATTCGTTATTGTAGCGGCAGGACAAGGTAGTCGATTTGGCAGTTTGTCAAGTTGCAAGCCATTGACACTACTTAATGACAAGCCCTTGCTTCAGCACGTAATAGATCGCATAGCTTCATTGTCGGCTGACGACACAAAAAACGAAATTATTATTGTTACCGGATGGCACAGCAAGTATATTCGAGATTTTGTTCAAGGTTTGAACCTGCCTGAAACCCTGAAAGTTTCTACCCTCCACAACAGCGGTTGGGAGAAGGGCAATGGAACTTCGGTTTTGATTGCGCGCTCAAAGATCGACGAGCCTTTCATATTATTGATGGCTGACCACATTGTGGAACCGAGTATTTTGCAGATGCTAACGATGCACGACTTAAGTGATTGCGATCTTGTGCTGGCTGTAGATCGTAAACTTGAAAATCCATTGGTTGATATTGATGATGTTACGCGTGTTTATTGTGAAGATGATAAGATTTTCAGGATTGGAAAACATCTCAAAACATACAATGCATTTGATACAGGTTGTTTTTTATGTGCGCCAACATTCTTTAATGCCCTGCACACAGCTCAGCGACAATTTAATGATTATGGAATAAGCGGAGGTGTGGGGCTGCTTGCTGAAATGGGTCGCGCGCGTGTTGCTGATATCAAGGCGGCCAGATGGATAGATGTGGATACTCCTGAAATGTTGGCCAAGGCCCGTGAGTTAGTGATTGCGAAGGATAATTAACATTTGTAAATGCTGGTATATTCAATGACTTTGCGGTTACTTTTCATCTAAGAAAAAGTGTGCTGGATTCTCACGGGAGGATAAAGGCGATAAAATGGGTCAAAATCGAGGAAGAGGATTTTCCTGGAGCTTGAATAAATGGTTGTAGCCAAAAAACTATTTACGCCTGGACCTGTTCCTATTGAGGAACATATCCTTGCAAAGGGTGCTGAGCAGCTTCCCTACAATCGAACACAGGATTTTTCAAGGCTCACCCGGGAAATATTGCAAGGTCTGGGCTATGTTTTTCAAACCACTGGTTCTATTGCTATTTTGACCGGCTCAGGCACCGCAGCAATGGAAGCAAGTGTCCTTGGGTTTATGGACGATACCGACCACGTCCTGATTGTTAATGGCGGGACATTTGGTCAACGCTGGTGTGATCTGTGCAGTCTCCATGCGATCTCCCATACACAATTGAACTTGGCCGTCGGCGAAGACATCAATTTGGATCAATTGTCTGAAACCTTGTCGACCGGCAACTATACGGCTGTGCTGATCAACGCGCATGAAACCTCCACCGGCCAACTCTACGACCTGAAATCGATTGGACGTATTACCAGACAACTCGGCTTGCTGTTTATTGTCGATGCCGTCGCCACCATTTGTGCAGATCCGTTTTTTATGGATGAGTGGCAAGTGGACGTTGCCATCCTAAGCTCGCAAAAGGCACTGGCCCTGCCTCCGGGTCTTGCTTTTGTTGCCATGAATGAATGTGCGCTGATCCGCCACAAAGAAATCACTCCTAAATCCCTGTATTTCAATCTTCAGGAATATCTGAAAAATCAGGAGCGCGGACAACTGCCCTATACGCCTGCTGTTGGTATTTTAATGCAGCTTCATCAGCGCCTTTTGGACATTGAACGATGTACTCTTGAGGAAATTATTCATCAGCATAAAAACCGGGCTGATTATTTTCGCAAGTCTGTTACTTCCTTGCCTTTCGGTATATTGCCTTCGCGCCAGTCCAATGCGATGACAACTATTTTTTGCAAACATCAAAATGCCTTCGAAATTGTGCAGCAGCTGCGCGATCACTATGACATTGAGGTGGCCCCCAGCGGGGGAGACCTTGAAAACAAAATATTCCGCGTAAGTCATATGGGTGCGCAAAACAAGGCGGACGCGGATATGTTAATTCAAGCGCTTTGCGAGATTACCGGGCAGTTGGCGGGAGGTAATGAATGCAAGCTATAATTATGGCTGCCGGCGTCGGGTCGCGTCTTGGTGACATAATCAAGGACAGGCCTAAATGTCTTATCAAGGCTGGCAATGAAACCCTCCTCAGCCGGATGGTACGTATCCTGAAACAACGTGGGATAAATGATATTGCAATAATCACAGGCTATAAAAATGGGATGATCGTCGATGAACTAGGCCCGCAGGTTCAATATTTTCACAATCCTCTTTACCCGGTGACTGACAGCATCGCGTCGCTATGGTTGGCGAAAGATTTGCTCATCGAAGACGTCATATTGATGAATGCAGATCTCTATGTGGAGGAAGGCATTCTCGACATCGCTTTGGCTCAGAAACAACCCGCAGTTATGCTATCCGACTGCACGAGGATCGAAGAAGCGGATTTTCGATTTAAGGTGGATGATGACCGGATTATCAAGGCCGGAAACCGGATTTCTGACGAAGAAACCGATTGCGAATATGTTGGGATTGCCCGTATTGACAAGTGTTTTATAAACGACTTTAAAGCGCGCCTGGAATATATGGTGCAGAATGGCGATTTCAAAAACTGGTGGGAAGGCGTTCTTTACTCTTTCATTAATGAAGGAATTGATATCCACCATGCCGATATTATGAGAGAGTTCTGGACGGAAATTGACAATATGAAGGATTATCGACGTTTGGAAAAATGGTTATCACCATAAAGCCCAGCAATATGAGTGTTGTTTACTTTAACAAACCAATGTGTACGAACTGGAATTGTAAGATCGAGAAGTGCTCTAACAGCCATAGACGCTGTGCCTTCCTCCACTTGACGCAAAATAAAAGCTATTTGTGCACCTGAAAACTTCGATATCTTTATAGAATCCTCCTCATTCCTCACGGGGATTATAAATAGAAAATTCCAGCTTTAAATGATCCGGTCAATGGGGAGTAGGTCATTGGCGACTTGTTCATTTTGACGTGCTCCCCTGAAAGCTCCTCGATTTTAAGTTAGTCTGTTTTCAATCAGGAGACGGACAATGAAGCGATCACGGTTTAGCGAAGAACAGATTATCGGAATATTGAAAGAACATCAGGCTGGCATGACGGCTGTTGA
>JAJFHS010000013.1 GCA_021775475.1 Hyphomicrobiales bacterium | reverse complement strand
AGATTAAACCGCACAAACCGGCCTGCTTCGCTTGAGCTACGCAAGGGCTCCACTCCGCAGGCCTTGACGCCAACCAAAATAACGGAAATAAACATGAACGGATTCTACACCTGAATAGCCCGGATCAGGGGGCCGGGTCAGCGTCAAAGCTGGAAAGATCAGGAATCCTGTCGCCTTCATTCAATTCTATGGCGATGGTGGCAATACCGTCTTCAGCAAAAAACCTGCGAAACACCCCAGGGTGTTCACAGGCTATATGCTGGAAGATCACAAAATGCATTGTTAAATCTTCAAAATTTTCGGTAGGCCTGATTGAGTTGAATCATTGGATGGTTCGGCGACATCTGGAATTTTATCAGCAATTCACGCGCCATCATATCCCTGTCCTGCTGGTTGTCCGGCAATTCCATATCATCGGGAATAGCCACCCAGCCATTGATATTACGGTCAAACACCGCAGCCTTGCCATCATCATAGCCCATATGCACATCTTCGAGCCAGTTAAGGTCGTCCCAGCCCATGAACTCAATGTAACCCTTGAGAAAGGGCGTCATACGATCATGATCGGGCACCAGATTCACATCATAGCGATAACCGATGTGTTGCCCGATAATCTTTTCTCGCTCGGAATCAATGCCGCCACCTTTTAAAAAGTGATCGACATCCTTGATCTCGGCACCCTTGTAACTTGTTCCAGCCATAATTTAATTCCTCAACTAAATGTGGTGATAATCTTCAACACCCACCGTAAAATCGGTTCCCGCCATCGGCACCTGGGCCAGCGCGGATGCTTCCATGGTCAGCGCTGCCAGATCTTCAGGTTCGAGCGAATGAATATTGGTCTTGCCACAAGCACGCGCCATCATCTGTGCTTCGATGGTCAGTGTGTGCAGGAAGTTATAAACCCGCTCGGCTGCTTCATCGGGATCAAGACGCTTGCGCAACGTTGGGTCTTGCGTCGCAATGCCAACGGGGCAACGACCGGTATGACAGTGATAACACTCACCGGCATCAACACCCATTTCCGCGTAATAATCAGCTTCAGGAATTTCCTTGTTGCAATTCATTGCCATCATCGCTGAATGGCCAATCGCTATGGCATCCGCGCCTAAGGCAAGCGCCTTGGCCACATCACCACCATTGCGGATACCGCCAGCATAAACCAGCGAGATTTCACCATTTTTGCCAATATCATCAATGGCGCGGCGCGCCTGACGAATAGCCGCCATTCCCGGCACGCCGGTTTCTTCCGTAGCCAGATGCGGGCCCGCCCCAGTGGAACCTTCCATACCGTCAATATAAATTGAATCAGGATCGCATTTAGCCGCCATGCGCACATCATCATAAACGCGCGCGGCTCCCAGTTTAAGCTGAATGGGGATTTGCCAATCTGTTGCTTCACGAATTTCCTGAATTTTCAGGGCCAGATCATCAGGACCGAGCCAGTCAGGATGACGCGCTGGTGAACGCTGATCAATGCCTGCGGGCAATGAGCGCATTTCAGCGACCTGATCGGTCACTTTCTGGCCCATCAAATGACCGCCAAGACCGACTTTGCAGCCCTGACCGATAAAAAACTCACAGCCATCAGCCAATTGCAGATGATGCGGGTTAAAGCCGTAGCGTGACTGAATGCACTGGTAGAACCATTTCGATGAAAACCGTCGTTCATCGGGGATCATACCGCCCTCACCCGAACATGTGGCCGTGCCCGCCATGGTCGCTCCGCGCGCCAAGGCCACCTTGGCCTCAAACGACAGGGCACCAAAGCTCATGCCGGTAATGTAGATCGGAATATCAAGTTCCAGTGGTCGTTTTGCCCGTGGGCCAATAACGGTTTTGGTCAGGCATTTTTCGCGATAGCCTTCGATCACAAACCGCGTCAGGGTTCCGGGTAAAAACGTCAGCTCATCCCAATGGGGAATTTTCTTGAACAGCGAAAACCCGCGCATACGATAGCGCCCAAGTTCGGATTTGATATGGATGTCGTCCATGACCGCTTGGGAAAAAATCCAGCTTCTGCCCAGTTTGGTTTTATCTCTTGGTCTTTTTGTTGAGCCGTTTTCAGACATTTAACAGCACTCCCAGGGTAATTTTTAAAGAATGATCTTTTTCTCATGCGGTTCAAGGTTGTCGTAGTTCCACAATTGCTTGCCCGCAACAATCTTGGTGAAATGATCAACGCCCTTGTCCGGCAACATTTCGTACAGGGAAAGTTTGCGCGTCAGCCACGCTTTATCCATGTCATTAAGGTCTTCCGGCACCGCATCAACGCCAAGATCCTGGATTTCGCCACCGACATAAATGGTGCCGTCATACATGCTGTCACCAAGGTTTTTGCCGGCATTACCGCAAATCACCATGCGCCCGCGCTGCATCATAAAGCCGGTGAATGCTCCGGTATCACCGCCGACTAAAATGCTGCCACCTTTTTGATCAATACCGGTGCGTGAACCAACCGAGCCCCGGCAGACAAGATCACCGCCGCGAATGGCCGCGCCAAAAGTCGAGCCTGCATTCTTCTCGACAATAACCACACCAGCCATCATGTTTTCAGCAAACGACCAGCCAACGCGACCGGAAACACGCACGTTTGGCCCGTCATTGAGACCGCAACCGAAATAACCCAGCGAGCCTTCGATAATCAGGTTCAAGCGATTGAGAATACCTACACATAAGGAATGCTTGGCGCCGGGGTTTTTGAGCACGATGGTGCCATACCCTTCCTTCATCAGCGCGCGGATCTGGCTGTTGACTTCAGTTGCCTCGATCTCTGCCACGTCAATTTCAGTGCGCTTGTTGAAATCCACATCTTGCGCATAAGGATAGGCATAAGTCCCCTCCTCGCTCAGCGAAAACATGGTCTTGATGTCGCGGCCTTTCAGGGCTTGCGTGTGCATTCCCATCTCGTGCGATGTTGTTTCCTGGTTCATACCTGCCATACCCGAACCTCCTCGTCATAAGGGTCATACGTATCAATTTCATGGGGGATAAGCGCGCGGATTGACACTTCTTCAGAGGCCAGCGCCACCACGTCATCACTTTCATACAAAACCATCGGTTTTGCCGCCATAGTATCTTTGGCCATGCCAAGCTGGTCTTTGGTGGTGACCAGATAGGTAAACACCCCGTCGATTTCGTCAATCGATTTGGTCAGACTTTCTTCAAGAGAAATGCCCTTTTCCAGATTGGTTGCCGTGTAAACCGCCAGCAATTCCGAATCACAATTAGAGACAAATCTCTGGCCTTCACGCTCAAGCTTGCGGCGCATTAGCCAGTAATTGGTAATCTGACCATTATGAACCACAGCGATATCATTATACGGGTAAGCCCAGTAAGGATGAGCGGAGCGAATATCCACGTCCGATTCTGTTGCCATGCGCGTGTGCCCAATACCGTGCGTGCCGGTAAAATCACCCAGACCATATTGCCCTGATACCACAGTGGCATCGCCTAAATCCTTGATCAGTTCCAGCGCGTTACCAATCGACAGAATTTCCGCACCTTCAATGTTCTCCAGCCGGTCGGCAAATTTTTTAAGATCACCATCATAACGAATTTGATAACGATAAGCATATTCAGTTGCCTCGTCCAACTCCGTAACATCAACACCCATCTCAGCCATCAGTGCATCAACCTGCGCCCGACGTTCTGCAATGACGGCATGGAAATGGTGGCCTTGAGCCAGTTCTTCCTGTTCGGCTACTTTAAAGCGCAGAACATATTCGCCTGCTTCAGGTTGGCCGTAAATCGCAAAACCGGTTGAATCCGGGCCCCTGTGCTTGAGGGCCTGCAACATATTGGTCATCTCAAAACCTATGTTACTTGCACCTTTGCGGTGTATTATCCCTGCAATTCCACACATAATTCATCTGTCTCCTGTCGAAAAAGAAGTAGTCGAAATCAAAAAAACCGAGGCTCTATGCCGCTTACGGCAGGTAATCCATATATGTTTCCTGATCCCAATCGGTCACCGTCGCCATAAAGCGCTCCCATTCGTCCCACTTGTACTCATGGTAGAGGCGATACATCTCACCGGGCAGTCCGCGTTGCACGACTTCATCATCAGCCAGCGCTTCAAGGGCCGCGCCCAATGACATCGGCAGTTTTTTAACCTGTTTGCCCGCCTCGATGGCCTCATAAATATTGCGTTCTTCAGGCGGTCCGGGATCAAGTTTGTTGACGATACCATCATCAGCTGCCGCCAGAATGGTCGAGCCCATCAAATACGGATTGACCATGGAATCAACCGAGCGATATTCAAATCTTCCCGGTGCCGAAACCCGCAAACCGGTTGTACGGTTCTGAAAACCCCAATCAGCAAACACCGGCGCCCAAAAGCCCGTATCCCACAAACGCCGATAAGAATTAACAGTTGGCGCACCAATGGCTGTCAGTGCCTGCAAATGTTGCACAATACCACCAATTGCCACCAGACCGGCTTTGCCCGGCATTTGCGGGTCATCATCATCCGGCATGAAGGTGTTTTCACCGCCCTGGATATACATGTAGTTTTCTTTCATGCCGGGCAGGTTGTCCGGATCATTGCCGGTGCGGACAAACTTGTCTTCGCCGCCATGCCACAAAGACATATTGTGATGACAGCCTGAAGCCGAAACCCCCATGAACGGCTTGGTCATGAAGCATGCAATCAAATTAAACTCGCGCGCAACCTGCGCACAAATCTGCCGGTAGGTTGTCAGGCGATCAGCATTGCGCAAGACATCATCATACATCCAGTTCAATTCAAGCTGACCCGGCGCATCTTCATGATCACCCTGGATCATGTCGAGGCCCATTTTGCGCGAATATTCCAGCACCTTCATGTAGACCGGGCGCAGGCTCTCAAACTGATCGATATGATAACAATAGGGCTCGGAAAAGCCACCATTAGGCTTGCCGTTTTCATCCTTTTTGAGCCACATCATCTCCGGCTCGGTGCCAACGCGCAAGGCCAGACCATTGTGTTTTTTCTGAAAATCATCATGCAGCCGCTTGAGGTTTCCGCGACTGTCCGAGGTCAAAAACCCGCCGGGATTTTCCTTTTCCTCGCGGTTGCGAAACAAGGTGCAGTAAAAGCGCGCGACACGACCGTCCCACGGCAGTTGCATCATGGTTTCAGGCTCAGGTATCCCCACCAGCTCAGCCGCTTCGGGTCCATAGCCGATATATTCGTCATGGCGGTTGGTAAACAGATTTACCGTGGCGCCATAAACCAGCTGAAATCCCTTGGCCGCCACGGTTTCCCAATGATCAGACGGAATGCCCTTGCCGCAGACGCGGCCGGTGATAGAAATAAATTGCAGGTACAGATATTCGATACCCAGAGCATCGATCTTTTTTCGCACCTCTTTAACCAATTCTGCCCGGCCCGGTTGTTCGACAAACCCCTGTAGATCTGTTGCCATAATACCTGTCTCCTCCCTCGCTTATTATTGGTTTAATAAACTAAGCCATTACCATACCAATTATATACCAATATTCAAGCTGTTAATCAGCTCCCAAGTTAACTCCACGGAAACGGACTACTCGAAACCGGGTGCAATTTGCCTTGAGCGTAACGCGAGAACCGGAACGGCTCCAGCAATCTGCTTTTTTCCCCGGCTATTTCCTCCGCCACCAGCTTGCCGACACCGAGCATTTTATAGCCGTGGTTTGAATCGGCAATCATGTAGACATTTTCACGAAACACATCAAAGACCGGAAAGCTGTCCGGGGTAAAACACCCCAGCCCGCCAGATGGATCCTTATGTTTGTAATATTTCATCTGGCCTTCAAAACGCTTTTGACAATGAGCCAGCGCCGAACACCACATATGAATAAAGTTGTCATCGACGATGAAGTCGGGACTTTCCGGCCCATAAGGATCAACCGCCACAGCATCGGGATCCTGCTCAACTTCATAAGGAGCCGCACCACCCTGGATGCCCCCGAAATTGAAATCCGGCTTGTAATAAATTCCCCACATCTCATCGGTGATTAATGAGCCATCCTCATCCGAATAAAGCGGTGCATTCGAGTCCACATGAATAACCGGAGGCGCTTTGCCATCATTGGTTTTATGCATATCGGGATCAACGCCAAGTGTGCCTTCTTCAAGGCACCAGAATTTCCACATCGCCACATTGTCATGCATCTCGCCGTTGGCACCTTTAATCGAAATATGTTTTGGCAATTCCAGCATATTCCATATTGTATTGGCCCATGGGCCAGCACCAACCACTACATAATCACAAGCAATCCTGCCCTTGTCGGTCTCTAGTGCCGTTACCGCCCCACCGTTTCCACCGGTTTCAAATCCCTTGATTTTAACACCGGTCATAATTCGCACACCTTCGGCTTCAGCCTTGGTGGCCAGACCATACATAGCGGCTGTGTTATTGGCATATCCGCCTTTTTTTTCGTGCAAAACAGACGTGATGCCCTTGGCCTGCCAGTCGCTGAACAGACCTTTCATGTAGGTCATGCAATCAGCTTCACCTTCGATGAACTCGGATGTATAGCCGATGGCTTTTTGTTGCTCATAAATGGTCGCAACATCCTTGTGCATGCTCTCCGGGCTGATCTGCATATACCCGACCGCATGGTAGCTGTAGGCTTGCGGGTCACTTTCCCAAACCTCGACGGATTGGGCCATCAACTCACGCATCGCCGGTTGAAAGTAATTATTGCGCACAACACCACAAGCAATGCCTGAAGCTCCAGCTGCAATTGATGTTTTGTCAAAAACAACAATATCGTGACCAGAGCCCGTGCCTTTTTCTTTTAATTTTACCGCCAAATGATAAGCCGTACTCAACCCATGAATACCTGCACCAACCACCGCATATTTAACACCATCTGGAAGAGCCATATAAAAATCACCTAGGAATAGCCAAAAATGGCCGAAATGCGGTTAACAAACACAAGCTAAGTGTGTTATTATTTAGCCCACACTGAACCAATAATGAACCTAATCTAATCCAATATGAACCATTCGTCAATATGAAAACAAAGCCAGAAAACCAATCTTCACGCCCTGACAAAGACCTGTCAGAGCCCAATATCGCCGAATTACAGAACGCAGCCGGCCACGGTGCCAGCGCGATCAAATCCAAGCTTAAACGCGCGATTGAATCCGGGGTTTATTCTCATGGTGACCGCCTATTGCCGGAGCGTGAACTGGCAGCCTCTTTCAAGACCGCCCGCAACACCATCCGCTCGGCCCTGCGCCAGCTCGAAGCCGACGGGTTGGTGGAACGTCGCGTCGGTTCAGGTACCTTCGTTAATTTCGACAGCAAGAAATCAGGCTCACCGCTCGACATCAACGAATCGATGAGCCCACTGCAACTAATCGAAGCCCGCTTTGCAGTCGAGCCTTACGTCACCCGTCTTGCCGCCATCAACGCCACCCAGAACGATCTCGAAAACATGGAAGTCCTCATCAACCGCCTCGATGCCTGCGGCAATGACAAGGATGCCTTTACCCTGCTTGATGGTGAGTTCCACGAGCACCTCGCACGTTGCGCCCGCAATCCACTGTTGTTGAACTTCTTCCAGCAAATCAACCGCATAAGATCACACGCCCAATGGCGGGCAATGAAAGAAGAAGTACTGACCCCAAGCCAGATCCGCGCCTACAACATTCAACACCGAAACCTGTTCGAGGCACTCTCACAAAGAAACGTCGCCGGGGCGGTCAAATGTATCAAAGAACATCTGGAAAAAGCCAAAGCCGATCTGGTTGGTGCTGATAGCAGTTAGACGCTTGAAGCCTGTCGCGTTTAGAGGGCTTGACGTGCTCCCCTGAAAGCTCCTCGATTTTAAGTTAGTCTGTTTTCAATCAGGAGACGGACAATGAAGCGATCACGGTTTAGCGAAGAACAGATTATCGGAATATTGAAAGAACATCAGGCTGGCATGACGGCTGTTGA
>JAJFHS010000012.1 GCA_021775475.1 Hyphomicrobiales bacterium | reverse complement strand
CAACAGCCGTCATGCCAGCCTGATGTTCTTTCAATATTCCGATAATCTGTTCTTCGCTAAACCGTGATCGCTTCATTGTCCGTCTCCTGATTGAAAACAGACTAACTTAAAATCGAGGAGCTTTCAGGGGAGCACGTCACTACCATTTGACCGAAGGATTTGAGGAATGGTTCCTCGGGTCACGCCCGAGGATGACGAACAGGTGGGGTCGGTTGAACGCGAAACACACCGCGTTATGTCTAAACGTGATTGCCGCTTTACCCCTCATCCGTCAGCTGCGCTGCCACCTTCTCCCGCAAGGGGAGAAGGCTTAAAGAGTTCAGGCAGTCGTGCGATCAAGAGCCTTTGAGTTTTTAGTCGCGAACGACGAAAACTGACTGGTTGGCATGGCGAACAACGCGTGCTGCGTTGGGGCCAAGCAGATAGTCTGAAGTTTCCGGGCGGTGTGACGCCAGGATAATAAGGTCACAACCTTTTTCATCAGCGGCCGCGATAATCTCCTTATAGATTGTGCCGTGGATCACCGTATCACTGGCGACAAGTTCAGCGGGCACGTGCTCTTTGATAAACTCGTCGAGAGCCGTTTGCGTCTTGGTTGTCGCAAAATGCTCATAATCAGCGGTGAAAAAATTGCCGACCACAGCCATACCGTAATCCGGTATAACTGTGATGACATGTATTTTCGCTGACATTGATTTTGCCATGCCAACAACGGTAGGTAGGGCCTTCTTCCACGAACTTTCCTGATTTAAATCGACAGGTAGAAGTATAGATTTATACATTTTTTGTCCTTTCAAATCCGAATTTACGCAGCTTGGGGTTCATCACCGACATCAACATGGCGACGACGTTGCAGGAAGATGATCAGGAACAATATGCCGAGTGCAGGAATGTAGAACAATTCCTTGGCAAAACGCTCTCTGTTCAATTGCACAATTTCCACAATCACCGGATTGTCCACTTCGCCCAGCGTGAACAACTTGTCGAGTTGCTTGTGCTTGCTGTCCCAGGTCAGACCATCAACAACAACTTTTCCGTCTTCTTCCAGAATATTCAACCCCGCCTTGGTGAAGCGGGTTTCACCATCGGCCTTGGGACCGAGTTGCAGCAGGATAGTTGTGTTGTTGTTGATATCAGGATTGTCAAAATCAGGGCCGACAATCCTCACCCTCATACTGGCCCCGTCCGGCATAGATTCAGCAATGCTCAAGGCTTGCGCGCCAGGTTTATCTTCGAATGGTGAAGATACATAATCGAGCCAGAAACCCGGTCGGAATAGTGTAAAGGCGATCAGCAGCAGGGCGACACTTTCCCAGACTTTACTTTTGGTAAAGAACCAGCCTTGCGTGGCCGCTGCAAACAACATCATTGCAATCGTTGCTATGATGAAAATAAACACCGCCTTGAATATGGTTACATCAATCAACAACAACTCGGTGTTGAAGATAAACAGGAACGGCAACAGGGCGGTACGAATGTCGTAGGCAAAACCCTGAACACCGGTCTTGATCGGATCGCCCTTCGAGATCGCGGCAGCTGCGTAAGCTGCCAGCCCCACCGGAGGTGTGTCGTCAGCCAGAATTCCAAAGTAGAACACAAACAGATGCACCGCGACCAACGGAACGATCAGGCCTGATTTGGCACCAAGGGCTACGATAACCGGGGCCATCAGACCGGCAACAACCAGATAGTTGGCTGTTGTCGGTAATCCCATGCCCAGTACCAGGCTCATAATGGCGACCAGTATCAACATGATCAGCAGATTGCCACCGGACAGGAATTCAACGAACTGTCCGACAATACCATGCACACCGGTAAGTGAAATTGATCCGACAATAACACCGGCAGCAGCCGTCGCGATACCAATCGAGATCATGTTGCGCGAACCCGAGATCATGCCAATGGCGCAATCATCAAAACCTTCTTTCAAGCCGCCCATGAAGTTGCCCTCACCACGGAACATGGCTTTGAGTGGTTTTTGCGTAAGCGCGATGAATATCATTGCCAGACAGGCATAAAACGCTGACAGATGCGGCGACAGCCGTTCAGGTGTTGGCAGAATGGACCACAGCAACAGGATAATCGGCAACAGGTAGTAAAGACCGGTTACCGCTGTATTCCCGGCATGCGGCAATTCTGTCATTGGCGCTTCAGGGTCATCTTCTTCAAGATCGGGGTACTTTGAAGCCACATATAACAAGGCGAGGTAAATTACACCGAAAATTGCCATAACCGCATATAGCGACAGACCGGGATTGGCAGCTTTAACCGCTCCCAACGTGTAGTACACAATAATGAACCCGAGGGATATTAGGATGAAGCCGGTAAGAAAGCCGATGATCTTGCGCAAGAATGTCACGGATGACGGTAGCTTAGGCAGGCCTTTGAGGCGTAGTTTGCACGCCTCCAGATGCACAATGTAAACCAGCGCAATGTAAGAAACCAAAGCTGGCAGCAACGCATGTTTGAGCAATGTGGTGTATTCAACACCGGTGAACTCAGCGATCAGGAAGGCCGCAGCCCCCATAACCGGTGGTGTCAATTGCCCGTTGGTAGAAGCAGCTACCTCCACAGCACCGGCTTTTTCCGGGCTAAAACCGGTCCGTTTCATCAAAGGGATGGTGAATGTTCCCGTGGTCACCACGTTGGCAATTGAAGAGCCTGAATAAAGACCGCTGAGCGCTGAGGCAATCACCGCTGCTTTAGCCGGGCCACCACGAAAATGGCCGAGCAGGGCAAAAGCGATTTTAATGAAATATCCCCCGGCACCGGCTTTTTCCAATATCGCGCCAAACAGCACAAATAAGAAAATCGTCTGGGCCGAAACCGAAAGCGGTTTACCAAAAACCCCTTCTTCCTGCATCCAGAAATGCCAGGTCCCCTTGACGAATGAAGCACCACCCCAGTTGCCGCCGCCGATAAACACATACGACATCAAAACACCGGCGACAATTACCAGAGGCAGCCCCAGCGAACGGTAAACCGAAAGGGTTAGAACCGCCATACCGATAACGGCGGCGGTCATGTCATACCTGATGTTTGCATGGGCAAAATCACCGGCGCGATCGGCAATATTGGAGTTCATGAAAATCATGTACAAGATGGCGCTCATGCCTAGGGCCAGCAAGACCCAGTCATAAATGGGAATGCTTGTGCGATTGCTCGATTTGAACATCGGAAATGCGAGAATCGACAAAACAAGCGCAAACAATAAATGGATTTTACGCGAGATTGACAGGTTGGAAATGAAAATAAATACGTCAGCCCCGGTGAACTCCGTCAACATAAACGGCAGTGGTGAGGCAATGTAAAGTTGATAAAGCGCCCAGGCCAGACAAATCCCCGGTATCAACCGGGTCAGCGAGCCTCCAAGATTTCGCGCGCCTGAATCAGCTTGTGCTACCAATTCGTCGGCGGATGTTGATGATGTGTTTACGTCGGTCATTACTGCAGGCCTCCTCCAGCGCCGGTCGGATTAAACAAGCGTACCCAATCAGGATCCACGCCTTGCAGATCCTATAGCTCCCAGCCATGACTTGAGTACGATTAACAAAAAAGGTGGGAAAGCATTTGCTTTCCCACCTTTGAGGCTAAAATTACATCCAGCCTTTTTCTTTGTAATATTTTATTGCACCGGGGTGAAGTGGTGCAGACAGACCGTCCTTGATCATTTCTGCAGGCTTCAGATTGGCAAACGCCGGGTGAAGCTTTTTGAATTGATCAAAGTTTTCGAAGACTGATTTAACCACGGTGTACACAACCAGATCAGAAACATCAGAACTGGTAACGAACGTGGCGCCAACACCAAATGTGGTGATATCTTCTTTGTTGTTATACATGCCCGCAGGAATGGTTGCCTTGCGGTAGTATGAATTGTCTGCAATCAGCTTGTCGATGGCAGGACCGGTTACATTCACCAGGTGAGATGCACAAGAAGCCAGGCTTTCCTGTGTCAGGGCTGAAGGATGACCGACGAGCCAGAAATAAGCATCGATTTTGCCATCACAAACAGCAGCACCGGTTTCAGCTGATTTCATTTCAGCGGCCAGTTTAAGGTCGGAACGTTTCCAGCCCAAAGCGGTCTCAAGAACTTCCCATGTACCGCGTGTACCAGAACCCGGATTACCGATGTTCATGCGTTTGCCTTTAACATCTGTAATGTTGCTGATGCCAGCATCATCGCGGGCAATCACGGTTACAGGTTCGGCATGTACGGAGAACACAGCGCGAAGTTTTTCAAATTTGCCCTGTTTTTTGAATTTGGACGTACCATTGTAAGCGTGATACTGCCAGTCAGACTGAGCCACGCCAAATTCAAGTTCACCCGCACGGATTGTGTTGATGTTGTATATTGATCCCCCGGTTGATTCGGCTGAACAACGAATTCCTGTTTCCTTGCGTGTCTTATTTACCAGACGGCAAATAGCGCCACCTGTTGGATAATACACACCGGTTACACCACCTGTACCAATGCTGATAAACTGTTTTGTTTGAGCACTGGCACCGGTACCGGCAAAACCCAGACCCACTGTCGCCAAAGCGGCAACAGCAGCAATTGTCTTAACACTAAATCTACGCATAATCTCTCCCATCAAATATATGCTGCCCCCAACTCACAGGAGGCTATACAATAGTCGATCATGCACAAAAAATGGGCATGGGTCTATAGCCTTATTTTTGCCATGGTTGAAAAATGTCGATTAAGGGTAGTTTTCCGGGTGTTTTGTAATTCCCTGAATACGTTATCATAAATCATGTAATCGTCTCAGGTGCCAATGACAAGGGGGGCTGTCAGCCGACGCAGGGCTGCTATCACGCTTAAGGCGGTGATTTTTCCGGTCGCTGCATTTTTCGACGGCACGTTCTCGATTTTCATTGAAAAATGCGCGCTGTCGGCCTCGACAACAACCTCATGTATATTGCGGTCGATGGCAGGGTCTGCCCAGATTTCGACAATTGTTTTATCAGCCCCAATTCCAGCCATTCCCAGAGCCGCGGAAACATTTACGTTGGCGGGAAATCCTTTGGCAGCGTCGCGTGCAGAGCCCTTGAAAACGCACAGGGCGGTGTCAAGATTATCCAGGTTGATATTGTTTTGCTCAATGAAAGGTGCGCCTTTTAAAGACGCTTCGGGTTTGCGAACACTGTGAGTAACACTTGTGATTTGACCCTCTGCGGCTGCCCGCACGGCATCCAGCCCAATCAGGGCGCCGGTGGGAATAATTATTTGCGCGCCGGTTTTTTCTGCCTGGGCTATTAAATCGGCCCGCTCCAATAAGGCACCGGCAGAAACGGTAATGAAAATTAGGCCCCGGGCAATGGCAGCATCTGCACATTGAGCAAAAACTGCAGCCGGAGAACATTCCACCACAACATCGGCAAGCTCCGCCAGTTCACCGAGCGAAACGATGGCAGGCGCGGGTATGAAATTCCTTAAATTTGCAGCGGCCTTGGTATGATTTTTCGCCGACACTGCCGTTAATGACAGGCCGGGCAAATCACCACTATTAATAGCCTGAGCCACCTTTAGTCCAATAGTGCCTAATCCAGCTATGGCAACACGATATTCTGGCATCTTTAAAATCTGTCCTGTGACTACTGTATTTTTGGCAAAAAACTTGTTAGTATCAAATTTATAAGGGCGGGAAAGACGAATTGCCCAACCTTAAATGTATCATAAAAACACACCTTACAGGGAGATTGGCTAATGAAAAAACTTTTAAAATGGGGAGCGGTTGCAGCGATTTCTGCGGTGGCTGTCGTCACCACAGCAGCGACCTCAACGCCGGCGCTGGCAACTGCGGCCATCCCATGCAGCACCGCCAAACTGATTGTACCGTGGGGAGCCGGTGGTGGCACTCATGTGCTGTTTTCGATTTTCGAAAAAACCATACAGCAAATGGGTGGTGAACATAAAATCAAGGTTGTGACCATTCCCGGACAGGGCGGCAACAAAGGCGCCAAGGTCGCGGCAAAAGCAAAACCCGATGGCTGCACGCTGTTTGCCATTCATCAAAGTGCAATCACAAGTTTCCTCAATGGCCGGATTGATTTCACCTATCCCGCTTTTGAAACAGTAGCCCTTTTGACCTCAACTCCTGACATTATTGGTGCTGCCGGTAATGTGAAGTGGAACAGTCTGGAAGAACTTTTAAGCGCTGCCAAAGCTGCCCCTGAAACCATTCTCACTGGTGCAACATTTGGTTCAACCAGTCAGTTCTCATGGCTGATCCTGGAGGATTTGACCGGGGTTAAATTCAAATACGTTCCCTTTGACGGCACCAAGCAGCGCATGACGGCCTTGTTGTCCAATGCTATTCAGCTGGGCACACTCAATGTTGCTTCGGGTAAAAAATACATCGAAGGCGGTGAACTCAAGGCGTTCGCTATTGCGGCTGAAAAACGTGATCCAAACCTGCCGGATCTACCAACTTTGAAAGAACTTGGTGTGGATTTGGTCTACGCGCTCAAACGCGGTGTTGTTGCCCCCAAAGGCACGCCAAAAGAAATCGTCGACATGTGGTCGCAGGTGTTTAAAAAGGCTGCGGAAAATCCCGACCTGCTCAAGCAGATGGCTGCCAAAGGCACTGGTATAGAATGGGTTGGTCCTGCCGATTTCCGCAAATGGGCTGAAGACACCTATGCAGCGCATGAAAAAGTTGCCATTAAGATCGGAATGTACAAAAAATAATCCTTACGGGTTTTAACAACAGCCCGGATATCTTTGCGATATCCGGGCTCCTTTTTTCCTAAATCGCAGGCCTTCCATGGAACGTTTGAACAAAGATTCTGCTGTCGCCATTTTCCTGTTGGTTCTTTGCGGTGTTTTTTTCGCAGCCAGCTTTGACATTCGGGTGCCAACATATGGTGTCCTGCTGCCCTCTACCTGGCCTCGCGCCATAATTGCAGCTCTTGGCGTATTATCACTGATCTATCTGTTTCAGTCCCTGACCAATTCGCAAGAAATTCCTGAGGACGAAGAACAAGCATTACCACAACCGGGGTTTTCCGGTTGGTTGGCTTATTGGAAAAACCCCATCTGGTGCTTTGTTCTGTTTTTCGCTTATCTCGCAACCTTACCGGTGTTTGGCATGTTGATCAGCGGCATCGGATTTGTGTTTTTGCTGTTGAATGTACTGGGGGGATGGTCAGCCAAGAACCTTGTTTTTCACGCCATTGTCGCAATTGGCTGTATCGGGGCCATGTGGTCGTTGTTCACCTATGGCCTGGGTGTGATTTTGCCACCGTCTGATTTCCCCTATCTATTGACAGTGCTGGGGGTGTCGTCGTGATTTTGGAAAACATCGCAACAGCCTTTGGCGAACTGGCAAATATCAAAACAATTATTTTAATGCTTGTGGGTGTCGCCGGTGGTCTTGTGGCTGGTGCCATTCCCGGTTTCACCATCGCCATGGCCGTGGTGTTAACCTTGCCGTTTACCTTTGGCATGCCCGCAACGCAAGGCCTGGCTACCATGGTCAGTGTGCTGGTGGGCGGGCTTTCCGGCGGGTTGATGGCAGGCATTTTAACCGGCATTCCCGGAACACCTTCTTCTGTCGCCACCACCTTTGACGGCTTTCCCATGGCGCGGCGGGGTGAGCCTGGATTGGCTTTGGGAATTGGCGTGTGGTCGTCTTTTTGCGGCGGTATCATCAGCGCTGTTTTGTTGGTAACGCTCGCTCCCCAGCTTGCCCGTATCGGGCTCGAGTTTAACCCCTGGGATTACTTTATGCTGGTGATTTTCGCCCTCACCATAACGGCCTCGCTGGCAGGCAAGAATATGGTGAAAGGGTTAATCGCCGGTCTCGTCGGGCTTTTGGTCAGAACAATCGGTGAAGATGAAGCTGCCGGTATTGCGCGCTTCAACTTCGGTTCTGATGCCATGCTTCAGGGCTTTAATTTTATTGCCGTTCTTATCGGCCTGTTTGCCTTCTCTCAGTTGTTGAGTGATGTTCGCGATCCCGCTCAGGCGAAAAAAGCCTTGATGGACAAAGGCTCTGTGCACATCCGCATTGAACATCGGCGCGCCCTTCGCGAGGTTTTAACCCGCTGGACCATTGTTTTGCGCTCGTCAATTATTGGTGTGTTTACCGGGATTTTACCTGGTGCAGGTGGCTCCATTGCCAATATTTTGGCCTATGATCAGGCCAAAAAGACCTCAAAACACCCGGAGAAATTCGGCACCGGCATTCCCGATGGTATCATCGCGCCGGAAAGCTCCAACAATGCGGTTGAAGGCGGTGCGCTCATTACCATGATGGCGCTGGGTATTCCCGGCGATGTCACCACAGCTGTCATGTTAGGCGCACTCCTCATTCACGATGTGGTTCCCAGTCCGACATTTATCGCTGAAGAACCGGTTCTGGCCTATTCCATTTTTATCGCCTTTTTCCTCGCCACCTTCATGATGGTAGGCTTGCAATCCTTTATGCTCAGGGTGTTCGTTAAGGTGACACGGGTGAAGATGTATGTGCTCACTGCCGTCATTTTAGGCTTTTGCGGCATCGGGGTCTTTGCCCTCAACAATGTTGAATATGACCTGTGGACAATCCTGTGGTTTGGTATCCTGGGCTTCTTAATGCGGCAATTTGGCTTCCCCCTGGCACCGATGATCCTGGGTGTGGTGCTGGGCAATATTGCTGAGTTGAACCTGGCGCGCGCCTTTGCCATCACCACCGACCTCTCGCCCTTCTTTACGCGGCCGTGGTCGTTGTTTTTCATGATTGTCGCGGTCTTCTCCGCCGTGTATCCGATGTATCAGGATAAACGCGGCACAAAAACCTGGACGCTTTATTATCCGGCACTCCTGCTGATTGCCGTTTCCGTTCCCCTCTTTATGATGGGTGGTTTCATCAGGCCCTCTATAGGTTTTGCTATCATGGTTGGCGGAATTTATACTCTTTACAAAGCCAGAGTTACCCACAAGGCAACGGCTGCTTAATATCAAAAGCCTCAGCGTTTGAGCAATAGCTTGCCTACGTCTTACCAGCGAAAGCCGGGGAAAGGGACCGAGCTTCATTGCCACTGGTATATGGTAACCGTTTTTAGAAATTTCCAGTATGCGGAAATGTATTCCATTTTTATTGCAAAGCCGGAATTCAAGTTCAATACTTAAGGCAGAGAAAAACTTCTCGATGACTTATTATTGGATTAAGGGAATTTATGGCGCACTGGATTCGTTTTGAAAAAGACGGCAACACTAACTTCGGCACAACGCAAGATGGTGTCATCACTATCTACACAGGAGATTTGTTTGATCACCCCCAACCGACCGGGGATACGGTTTTGGCCGATGAGGTGACAATGTTGACGCCGTGCGATCCCGGCAAGATGATATGCCTGTGGAACAATTACCACGCGCTGGCTACAAAGATGAATTCACCGGTGCCACAAGACCCGCTTTTTTTCCTCAAAGCGTCCAACTCATTTTTAGCCACAGATCAGACCATCCGCCGTCCGTCCTCTTACGACGGCAAAGTGGTCTATGAAGGCGAGCTTGGTATTGTCATTGGACGCCAGTGCAGTGAAATCTCTGAAGCCGAGGCAGGTGATTTTATTTTTGGCTACACTTGCATCAATGATGTGACTGCGGCAGAAATAATTTCCAAAGATGCCACATTCGCCCAATGGACGCGGGCCAAGAGTTTCGATACTTTCGGAGTTTTCGGTCCGGCAATTGTAACCGATATTGACCCGATGGCGCTTGCCATCAAAACCGTACTAAACGGAGCGGAGCGGCAGAATTACCCTGTTAATGACATGATTTTTCCACCCCATAAGCTGATATCACGCCTGTCCTACGACATGACGCTCAATCCCGGTGATGTGATTGCCTGTGGCACCTCTATTGGTGTCGGCTCCATGAAGGAGCCATCGAACACCATCTCGATTACCATTGAAGGTATTGGCACGCTCAACAATACATTCGTGCAATAGACATGAAAAAAACCAACATGAGGAAACAGTGATGAAAATATGCGTTGTAGGTGCCGGAGCCATCGGCGGTCTGATGGCAGCCAAATTTGCCCTCGCGGGGCATGATGTCACCGTCATCGATCAAGGTAAACATCTTGAAGCCATTCAACAAAACGGCCTGAAGCTGATTTGGCAAGATGGCAGCGAACATGTTGCCAAAGTAACAGCCACAGATACAACAGAAAATATTGGCCCCCAGGATCTGGTGGTTCTGGCGCTGAAAGCCCATTTTCTGGAACTTGTTGCCCGCGATATTGAAGCGTTGATGGGCCCGGACACGATGATAGTGCCGGTACAAAATGGTATCCCGTGGTGGTATTTTCACAAACACGGTGGTGAATTTGACGGTCACCGTCTTGATACGCTCGACCCCACCGGCTTGCTGACAAAGTATATTGATGGCGATCGTATTATCGGTTGCGTGGTTTACCCCGCAGCTGCTGTCATAGAGCCAGGCGTGATCAAGCATGTGGAAGGCGACCGCTTTCCCATCGGCGAGCTTGATGGCTCAATGTCTGCGCGGGTTGAAAAGCTGTTTGAATTGTTTACGCAATCTGGTTTCAGATCCCGGATTCTTGATGATATACGCTCTGAAATCTGGCTCAAAGCCTGGGGTAATCTGTCGTTCAACCCGATCAGTGCGCTGACCCATGCCACTCTGGAAGGTATTTGCCAATTTGCCGAGACCCGAAAACTGGCAGAAAACATGATGATGGAAGCTCAAAACATTGCCGAGGCTCTCAACATCACCTTCCGGCACACGATTGAAAAACGTATTGCCGGTGCACAAAGCGTTGGTGCCCACAAAACATCAATGCTGCAGGATGTGGAAGCCGGGCGCAGTCTCGAAACAGAAGCCCTTATCGGCGCTATTCTGGAACTCGGTAAGCTCAATAATATCCCCGCGCCCTCAATTGAAGCCGTCTATGCTTTGGTCAAGCTTCTCAACCGGGTCATGGTGCTGGAGCATGCGGGCGTCATCCTCAATGAGGCCGCATAGACAAGACACAAGTCTATGCAACTCTCCCCAAGGGGGTATGCCAAAAGGTGTGCCCCCTTTTTTGTGATCAATTGGTGGTTGATCTGTACGCGTTCACGCAAGAGATTCACTGGTAATTGCCCCATCTCTCCCCCATATTGATAAGCAGTGAAATTCATGTAACCATCACGAACGCGTGAATTCCTTATTGGACGGAGTTTCGTGGAAACCTTTTTTGATAGGAATGGAAATTTAAATGTTAGTATTCAATAAAAAAAACACTGGAATTTTGGCAACCTGTCTTATTGCTGCTTCTCTCTCTTTTAATCTGGAAGCCAATGCTCAAGGCGCAAACGTCCAGGTTGGTGTGCTAAAATGTACAATAGCCGGTGGCACTGGGTTGATCCTGGGTTCTTCAAAAGGGCTTACCTGTATCTTTAAAAAACAGGATGGCAGCCGTGAGCGCTATACCGGCAACATCAACAAGTTTGGTATCGACATTGGCACGACCAAACAATCCAAAATTTCATGGCTGGTTTTTGCCCCTTCAGGAAAAAATGTCAACCATGCTCTGACTGGCGGTTATGTTGGTGTCACTGCTGAAGTAACCGTAGGCGGTGGTGTAGGTGCCAATTTGCTCGTGGGTGGCATTGATAAATCAATTACTCTGCAGCCACTGAGTGTTCAGGTTCAGGAAGGATTTAATATTGCTGCCGGTATCGGCAACATGAACCTGAAATATGCAGGAAACTAATCCTGAGATTTAAATTGCAAAAAAGGCCGGTGAAAAAATTCATCGGCCTTTTTGCTGTTAAACACAAAAGCGCACCGCAAGGCGCTTCAGATACTGTTATCCGTTGACGCTTTTGATGTAGCAGAGAAGAGCGTTGCGTTGCTTTTCTTTCTTAATGCCGCGAAACGGCATCTTGGTCTTGGGAATCATTTTCTTTGGTTTTGTCAAAAAGACATCGAGAGTTTTGACATTCCAAACCAGTCCTTCATCACCGGCTTTCTTAATCGCCTTGGAATACCTGTAACCCTCAATTGAGCCAGCTTTTCGGCCAAACAAGTCCACCAGATGTGGCCCAACCTTGTTTTTCTTTTTGTTGACCAGATGACATGCTTTGCATTTTTTGAATACTTTTTTACCGGCTGTGGCGTCTTTTGCAGCGCATACCAGTTCATCAGCAGCCATAGTCTCGGTTGTGGCTGGTGCCTGTGTATCCGACGAGGCCAAACCTGGGGTAGGTGCCATTACTACAGCGGTAATCGGTAACATCATCAAAAATGCTGTACCCAACAATGCTTTCTTCACGTGTCTCTCCTTAAATTCGTTCAGATCAATGATCTCTCATGTTTCTTGAGTGCAAGTGATCTATATCATGTGCTTTTATCCGGCGCCACTTAACATTTCGTGACCCATCGTCGCAGCTGCGTGAAGTGCAGACAAGGCTTGGTTACATGTTCGAAAACGGGAGAAAATGCACAGTTTTACCCAAAATAAGGTGTAAAAAACGAAGAAACGCTCGGATTTGGCGTAAAAAGAAATTTACATTTGAAAAAAAAAGCAGACCGTGCAAACATTATTTAACGATATCGATCAAACTTGAGGGGGTGGGACGATATCGGTTTAATAATAATCCATCCGCTTTGATAGTCTGGCTTATCTTGTGCGCTTTTTGCTGGCAAAACTAAGCCAATATTAGGGAGAACTGCCATGCGTCGCAGTGTATTATTATCAGTATTGGCAATCAGTCTTGCCACAACGTCTTTTGTTTCCGTCGATACAGCTTTCGCGGGTTCGCATACAACGGCTCAAGCGGTCAATCCTGGGAAAAGTGACAGAAATCGCCCCAAGTCAAAGTTAAGTGTTGATCTGGGGACCAGCTTTGCCAACCCGAAGAGCAACGTTGTTCAAAGCAATACGACCGCCACAGTAGCGAACGTCAACGGGTCAAGCAGCAAAAACATTACCTCCATCGGCATCGATTACCGGGTTCCGCTTTTTCTGGTTTTAGCCAATCTCGGCAATGTCGCAAATTTAGGGTGTCCGGATTGCAGGGCGGATATAGCAAACGCAGCGAATATAGGAAATCTGGCCTTCAGACCGAAGGGTCCGGTTGTGGGCCTGTGGGGACGGGTATTCTTCGGCGGCGATGACCAAAACGAAGTCGGCTTTGACCTGCATCCCACCCCTGGCATTGACACCTTTTCGGCTTATTCGAAAAGCTTTTTTATCCTGCCGTATATTGGTTATGTATTTGGCATGAATCTTGCTAATAATCCTGCCGATCTGACCTTTTTTGTCGGTCCCCGGCTCGAACGTCGGAAAATTAAGTTCAGAACCGATCAGGGCAGTGGTTTTGTGGGGGCTAGCAATTCAGAGACAGATGTTGGCCTGACGGTTGGTGCCGATTTGGATATTCCCCTTCCTGGCCTGTTTAATGTCGGTTATGTGGGTTCCCAATCAGTTCCTTTCGTTCGCGTAGGTGCAGCATGGGATTGGAGCCCTTCCATAGCTGTTTCAGGAACAACAACGGGTCCTGCTTTCAACTACAATGACAGAATCAAAAGCGGCGGTACGTTTCGCCTCTTCTTTGGTGGCGGCGTCAAGTGGTGAGGATGAATACCTAGGTTTCGGTGATGCGAGTTAACAAGGCAGTTATTGGCGTTTCCGACCAACCAGCACGGGCTAAAACGGCTCACTCTTTTGGTGGTCTGGTTCCGGTTGTCGCATTCATGCTATTTATCAGTGCCTGCGCCCGTGGCCAGGAATTTGTCGACGAATATTCCGATGTAAAACCGACACCAGCCAGTTTCACCATCTGTTATGGCTATGGCTGTGCCAGCCAATCACAGGTTAAAATGTCCCCGGCCGGCTGGCAGCAGGTGAAAGATGCATTTGGGCCAACGCCAAAAAGTGCGGTAACCGAGCGCGCTGCTATCGCCCGGGCAATAGCGCTTATTGAAAAGAAGGTCGGGGCGGCAACCGGCACTGACATAGATAAGGCCGGTGCTTCACTGTTCGCCGAGAACGCATTTCAGCAGGATTGCATCGACGAAACCGCCAATACCACAACCTATCTGAGGATGCTTGAACGCGATAACCTGTTACAGTTCCACACCATTGGTGAAGCCGCCTGGCGCGGTCAGTTTATCGACCGCTGGCCCCACAATACCGCCGTCGTCGTAGAAAAAGGCAGCGGTAGTTCCTATGTGGTTGATTCCTGGTTTTATGCCAATGGCGTCGCCCCGGAAATTCTGCCACTCGCCAAATGGAAAGCCGGCTGGTCGCCACCTAAAGTAACTTCTTAACCTGAAGCATTTGTTTTCCCGATGTAATTGCATGTTTGTAGTGGGTACGCTTGCGATTTTCACTATAATTTTCCATACAGTGGAAATTGATCCCATAATTTCATTAGGCCAATTATTGCCAACTGTATTATTATGATTTCAGGTTGAAGCTTTTTCAAATCGAAAATCAGGACACCCGAATGACTGGTCTTAAGATGCCCGAACCCGATAGCGGGATACTGAAGCGGCGTGATGAAATTATTCGCGCGCTGCAGCAGCGCGTGCCCGGTGAGGGGGTGATTTCTGATGTGGATGAAATGCGTCCGTTTGAATCTGACGGTCTCACCGCCTACCATCAGGTGCCGATGATTGTTGTGCTACCGTCGACGGTTGAAGAAGTGTCCGCGGTTCTCAAATACTGCCATGATGAAGGTATCAAAGTCGTACCACGCGGTGCGGGTACGTCATTATCAGGCGGGGCTTTGCCGCTGGAAGACGGCGTGTTGCTCGGACTGGGCAAGTTTAATCGCGTTGTCGATATTGATTTTGACAACAGATGTGCCGTGGTCCAGCCCGGCGTTACCAATCTGGCTATCACGCATGCTGTCGCCCACGAAGGTTTCTATTATGCACCCGATCCCTCAAGCCAGATTGCGTGTACAATCGGTGGCAATATTGCTGAAAACTCCGGCGGTGTTCATTCGCTCAAATATGGCCTGACCACCAACAATGTTTTAGGCCTCGAAGTTGTTTTGATAACCGGTGAGGTGATTAAAGTTGGCGGTAAACATCTGGATTCTGCGGGCTTTGATCTGCTTGGGCTGATGACCGGATCAGAAGGTCTGCTTGGTGTCATTACTGAAGTTACCGTGCGCATATTAAAACGCCCGGAAACGGCGCGTGCGGTTCTGGTCGGATTTTCCTCAAGCGAAGATGCCGGGGCTTGCGTCGCTGACGTCATTGGCGTGGGCATTATTGCCGGTGGCATGGAGATGATGGACAGACTGGCAATTCATGCGGCCGAAGAATTTGCCCATGCGGGCTACCCGCTGGAGGTGGAAGCGCTGTTGATTGTTGAACTTGATGGCCCCGAAGCAGAAGTCGACCATCTGCTCGAGCGGGTGGAAAAAATCGCCAAGGCGCACAATGCGGTGAGCGTCAAGGTCTCGACAAGTGAAGAAGAGCGCCTGTCTTTCTGGGCTGGGCGCAAGGCAGCTTTTCCCGCCGTTGGCCGGATATCACCGGATTATTATTGCATGGACGGCACCATACCACGCCATCAACTGCCCAGGGTGCTGACTGGTATGCGTGAAATGTCCGAGCATTACGGCCTGCGCGTTGCCAATGTTTTTCACGCCGGTGATGGCAATCTGCACCCGCTCATCCTCTATGATGCCAACAAATCGGGCGAACTTGAAAAGGCCGAAGATTTCGGTTCTGACATCCTCAAATTATGCGTCGAAGTTGGTGGCGTGTTAACCGGGGAACACGGTGTTGGTGTTGAAAAGCGCGACTTGATGGAGACCATGTTCAACGACGCTGACCTTGATCATCAACAGCGCATAAAATGCGCGTTTGATGCCAAGGGCCTGCTTAACCCCGGCAAGGTTTTTCCCACGTTGCGCCGCTGTGTCGAACTTGGCCGCATGCATGTGCACGGCGGCAAAGTGCCGTTTCCTGATATTCCGAGGTTCTAGGGTAATTTATGCAAGATAGATTTAAACCAGAGACCGTAGCCCAGGTCCTTGATGTTATCTCCTGGGGTCTGTCCAACAAAAAGCCTCTGGAAATTCAAGGAGCGGGCACCAAACGTGGCATCGGTTATCCACTCGAAGTCGCGGCAACCTTGAGCCTGTCCGGCCTGACGGGAATAAGCCTCTACGAGCCCGAAGAACTTGTTCTTACTGCCGCTGCCGGAACTCCCCTGGCTGAAATCGAGGAGGTTTTGGCTGGGAAAAATCAGGAGCTGGCTTTTGAGCCCGCTGATTTTGCCAGGCTTTTGGGCAGCACTGAAGCAAACAGCACTATCGGCGGCATAATGGCGGCAAATATCTCCGGCCCCAGGCGCTTGAAAACCGGGGCGGCGCGCGATCATTTTTTAGGGCTTAAAGCCATCAGCGGCCGTGCCGAAGAATTCAAATCCGGTGGTCGCGTGGTCAAAAACGTTACCGGCTATGATCTGTGCAAAGGTCTGGCTGGCTCCTGGGGAACGCTGGCCGTCCTGACCGAAGTAACCTTAAAAGTACTGCCCGCAGCCGAGCAGATAACAACTTTGATTATAGCTGGATTGAGCGATGCCGAGGCTATGAGTGCCATGTCGATGGCGATGAACAGCTCGTGTGAAGTATCGGGTGTTGCGCACATTCCAGCGAACCTTGTCTCGCGATCATCTTTCAGCGACTTGGCAAAATCGGGAGCGTCCGCAACCCTGCTGCGCCTTGAAGGAATTGCCCCTTCGGTTGAGTATCGGGCAACACAGTTGCAAACGCTTTTGGGTTCACTTGGCAGCACGAAGAAAGTGACCGGTGTTGACGAAATCTGGCGCGATGTTCGCGATGTGCACTATTTTGCTGAAAATCAGGACAAGGCTGTGTGGAAAATATCCGTACCCCCGGCCCAGGGAGCTATTGTTGCATCAGCAATTGCAGCCGAAATCCCGGGTGTGGAATATTATTTCGACTGGGCCGGTGGATTGATATGGGCGGCAGTGCCAGCCTTTAACAATGCCTCGCAAACCGCCATTCGCCAGTGCCTGAAATCATGCGGCGGGCATGCCACATTGTTCAGGGCGCCGGAAGAGGCGCGTTCAACCGCTGACATTTTTCACACCCTTGAACCCGGCCTTATGACGTTGACCAAAAACCTTAAAGATAATTTTGATCCCTCAGGCATCCTTAATCCCGGACGCATGTATCGAACCCTTTGAAAGACTGAGAGATGCAGACCAGTTTCACGCCCGAACAACTTGAAAAACGAGCCTTAAGCGAAGCCAACGATGTCTTGCGCAAATGCGTCCACTGTGGCTTTTGCACCGCCACCTGCCCGACCTACTTGTTGTTGGGTGATGAACTCGACAGCCCGCGCGGGCGCATCTATCTGATCAAGGACATGCTTGAAAATGACAAACCGGCAACCGAACATATAACCAAACATGTGGACCGTTGTCTGTCGTGCTTGTCGTGTATGACCACGTGCCCCGCCAGCGTCAATTATATGCGGCTGATTGATACCGCCCGCATACATGTGGCCAAAACCTACAAGCGTCCTTTTATGGACAATCTCGTGCGCAAGATGCTGCAAATGGTGTTGCCGTATCCCGCACGCTTCAGACTGGCATTGACGGGCGCGCGACTTTTTAAAGGTCTGGCCCCTGTGCTGGCAAAACTCCCCGGATGCAAGCCAATGGCCGCCATGTTGGCACTGGCACCGGCGAAATTACCACCGCGTGGCTCTGCCGATGAGATTTTCCCCCATAAAACCTTCACCGGCAGCCGTGGCCGCGTAGCTCTTCTAAAAGGCTGTGCTCAATCCGTGCTCGACCCCGGCATCAATGACGCCACCATACGTCTTTTGAACCGCCGCGGGATTGACGTGATCATGCCCAAAGGCGAAGGCTGTTGTGGCGCTTTGGTGCACCATATGGGCAATGAGACAAAAGCTGTTACCCAGGCAAAAGCCAATGTCGATGCCTGGATGGCTGAAGTGGAAGGCGAGGGGCTTGATGCCATCATCATCACCGCTTCAGGCTGCGGAACAACAATCAAGGATTACGGCCATCTGCTTGCTGACGAAGGCGATTACGCGCAAAAAGCAAAGACGGTTTCCGATCTGGCCAAAGATGTAACCGAATATCTCGCGATAGCTCCGATTGAGGCGGCAGACAAAAAATTCGGATTAAAAGTCGCCTATCATTCCGCCTGTTCCATGCAGCATGGACAAAAGATCATCAACCAGCCCAAAGACCTGTTGCGCGCCGCCGGTTTTGATGTGGTTGACGTGCCCGAAGGTCATATTTGTTGTGGCTCGGCTGGCACCTATAATATTTTACAATCAGAAATTTCAACGCGCCTGCGCGACCGCAAAGTTGCAAATATTGAAGCTGTTATGCCCGATATTATCGCCACCGGAAACATCGGTTGCATGACCCAGATTGCCACCGGCACCAAAATTCCGATTATCCATACCATTGAACTTCTCGACTGGGCCGGTGGCGGGCCAAAGCCAAAGGCACTTAACGAGGTGAAAACAACCGACCAATAAAAACAAGGGGAAAAAATAATGGTTGAAAATAATAATCTGCCGCACGGTGTTGAAATCAGTGGAGATTTGAGCCCGGACTATGCCCGCATACTCAGCCCGCAGGCATTGAGTTTTGTAGCTGAACTCCATCGTAAATTTGATGCAACACGGCTGGCATTGCTGCAACGCCGTGTTGACAAACAAAAACAATATGATGCAGGCGCGCTGCCCGATTTTCTCGAGAACACGAAAGAAATCCGAGCTGGCGACTGGCGCGTTGGCCCCATTCCCCAACCGCTGCAAACCCGCGCTGTTGAAATCACCGGACCGGTAGATCGCAAGATGATCGTCAATGCACTCAATTGCGGCGCTGACGTATTCATGGCCGATTTCGAAGATGCCTCATCACCCCTGTGGTCAAACATGATGGATGGTCAGGTCAACCTGGCGGATCTGTGGGGCGGCGACATAGGTTTTACCGATCCGGGCAATAACAAGCACTATGACGTCAATGACAACCCGGCGGTGTTGATTGTTCGCCCACGCGGCTGGCATCTGGTTGAAGCTCACATGAGTGTCGATGGTGCGCCTGTATCGGGTTCGTTGTTTGATTTTGGCCTGTACTTTTTCCACAACGCCCGCAAAACCATAGATCAGGGTCGTGGCCCATATTTTTACCTGCCAAAAATTGAAGCTCACGAAGAAGCCCGGCTGTGGAATGATGTTTTTATCCATGCCCAAAATCATCTCGATATTGCCGTTGGCACCATCAAGGCCACAGTGTTGATTGAGACCCTGCCAGCGGCCTTCGAGATGGAAGAAATCCTGTTTGAATTGAAAGACCATATGGCCGGGCTCAATATTGGACGCTGGGATTATATTTTCAGCTTCATCAAAACCCTCAGCAATAATCCTGATTACATTCTGCCCGATCGTGCCCAACTTGTTATGGGCCAGGCCTTTCTGGGGGCTTATGCCAGATTGTTGATAAAAACCTGCCACCGGCGCGGTGCCTATGCCATGGGTGGCATGGCGGCACAAATTCCCATCAAAGGCGATGAGCATGCCAATTCGCAAGCCTTTGCCAAAGTGAAGGCCGATAAAGAACGAGAAGCCCGCGATGGTAATGATGGCACCTGGGTGGCTCATCCCGGTCTGGTACCGGTCGCCCGGGAAGTGTTTGACCGCTTGATGCCAGATGGAAATCAACTTGGGAATATGCGTGATGATGTGGAAGTTTCTCAAGTTGACCTGCTGGAAATTCACCGTGGTGAAAAGACAGAAGCCGGTTTGCGAGAGAATATCCGCGTCGGCATCCAGTATATTGAAGCCTGGTTGCAGGGCCGCGGCGCCGTACCTCTCTATAACCTCATGGAAGATGCTGCCACTGCCGAAATCAGCCGCGCGCAAATATGGCAATGGTTACGCTTCAATGCCGAACTCGCCGATGGCCGCAAGGTAACACCTCAACTCTTCAATCAATTGCTTGAAGATGAGATGGATCATTTGCGCGACAATCTGGGAGTTGAAAGCTACAACTCAGGACGATTTGGCGAGGCTATAGAACTGTTCCGCCAAATGTCGATCGCCAAAACCTTCATGCCGTTTTTAACCCTGCCAGCCTATGAACTGATCAAGTAAGGGTAAGATCTGAAAACACACCCTAAAAGTGAATGAATTCTTAGGAATTGCCGCTTATGCTCAAGTTGCTCAGGGCAGGGACGTGTCCTTCGTGCGGGCTTTTATTGGTTTAGGGGAGAGTGTTAAGTGGCGAACAAGGTTTTTCGTATAGAAAGAGCAATGCCTGCGGGATATGATAACAACGGTCAGAGCATTGAGGAAATTCGTCATCGTCAGGTAATGGATGCAATTGCCAGCCTGCAGGGAATGGGCGTTGCCAAAGAGCCTGCCCAGGAAAAAGACGAGGCTTCAAATGAAGTCCTCGAAAGCATTCGCAAGGAACTGGCGCAATCCAACCGGCTAAAAGGTGAGTTGGACGAAATCCGCACTTCTATTCTTGATACCAAACGCGAAATAACCTCATTGCATCACTCAGGGTTTGTCGGAGAAGATCAGGCAACCGCAAGCGATGAACTCGATGCCGTGGTCAAAGGCACGGAAGATGCGACAGAGAAAATACTGACAGCCGCTGAAAACATTGAATCCAATGCAGCAAATCTTGCCAACTCTCTCAAATCAGGTTCCGACCATGATGTAGCCCTTGACATTCAGGAGCACGCGATCGCCGTTTTTGAAGCCTGCAACTTTCAGGATCTCACCGGTCAGCGTATCACCAAGGTGGTCAATACATTGAAATTCATCGAAGAACGCGTTGATTACATGATGACAATCTGGGGCGGCGAAGAAAGTTTCGCTGGCATCAAGCCGGAAAAACAAACCGGAAAAACCTCTGACGATCATCTGCTCAATGGCCCGGCGATGGAAGATGCGATTGACGTTGCTTCACAAGGTGATATCGACGCCCTCTTCGATTAAAACATTTACGCGATTCAGATTTAAGCGGAAATGCACTATAACAGGTTGCTTTAACAGGATTCAAAATCATCCTTCTCCGTCATCCTCGCAGCTGTCCCGGGGATCCAATAGCGTTGAGCTTTCGAAAACAAAGATACAGCCTTTTGGCCGAGATAATTGAGGAATGGATCCCCGGGACAGCTGCGAGGATGATGGATTGGGTGGGATCAATTAAAAACGACACACAATAGAGCGCTCTAGGGCCTTGCCGGGTCTGGTGAAAATGCGCTAGAACCGGCGCCGACAGCAATCGTTTTCGGCATATCACCGCTAGAAGAGAATCATGGCAAAAAAGAACAAGGTATTTCGCCCCAAGGCACGTGTGCCGCGCGGCTTCGCTGACCGTGACGCGGCCGAAATTCGCTCGACCGAGGCCATGATGGCGAAGATCCGCGAGGTGTTCGAGCGCTACGGCTTCGATCCCGTCGAAACCCCGATGTTCGAATATACCGATGCGCTGGGCAAGTTCCTGCCCGACCAGGACCGGCCGAACGAAGGCGTCTTTTCGCTTCAAGACGAAGACGATCAATGGATGAGCCTGCGCTATGACCTGACCGCGCCGCTCGCCCGCCACGTGGCGCAGAACATCAACAACATTCACATGCCCTACCGCACCTATCGTTCCGGCTGGGTGTTCCGCAACGAAAAGCCGGGGCCGGGGCGTTTCCGTCAGTTCATGCAGTTCGATGCTGACAGTGTCGGCGCGCCGGGACCGTCGGCGGACGCCGAAATGTGCATGATGATGGCCGACACGATGGAGGCGCTGGGGATCAAGCGTGGTGATTATGTGGTGCGGGTGAACAGTCGCAAGGTGCTCGATGGGGTGATGGGGGCGATCGGCCTTGGCGGCGAAGATAATGCCGGGCGGCGGCTGGGCGTTCTTAGGGCTATCGACAAACTTGATAAATTAGGTGTCGAAGGCGTGCGGTTGCTGCTTGGTGAAGGCCGTAAGGATGAAAGCGGCGATTTCACGAAAGGTGCGGGGCTTTTGGAAAGCCAAATTGATGCACTTATCGAACTCCTCGAAGCACCTCAAATAGATGACATGGTGTCGAAGATTGTTAGGCCGGAAAATTACACTGAGGCCGAGCAAAAAATCCTAGATCAAGTCCTCGGAGGTGAAGCTGTGTCGGAGAGTGTTTTTTCGTCGATAGCAGATGAATCGCCTTTTTCGATAAATACAGCATTTGTCACCGGTGCTGGTGAGCTTCGGCAAATCGAAACGTTAGTTCGATCATCTGGCTACGATGACGACCGAATCCGCATCGACCCCTCCATCGTCCGCGGCCTCGAATATTACACCGGCACCGTCTACGAGTGCAAACTCCTTTTCCCCGTCACCAACGAAAAGGGCGAGGAGGTGGTCTTTGGCTCGGTCGCTGGCGGCGGGCGCTATGACGGACTGGTCAAACGCTTCACCGGTCAGGATGTGCCGGCCACTGGCTTTTCCATCGGCGTCTCCCGCCTGATGACGGCACTGAAAAATCTCGGCAAGCTCGATACCAAGCCCAATCTGGCGCCGGTGCTCGTTACCGTCATGGACCGCGACGCTGAAAGCCTTGCCCGTTACCAGAAGATGACACAGGAACTGCGCGCCGCCAAAATCCGCGCCGAAATGTATCAGGGCAATCCCAGGCAATTTGCCAAGCAATTGAAATATGCTGATCGTCGAGGATCGCCCTGTGTGGTGATTGCCGGGGAAGATGAATTCAACACCGACACCGTTACCATCAAGGATCTGGTTGAAGGCGCGCGGATGTCTGAACATATCAGTGATAATGAGGAATGGCGCAGTGGCCGCCCGGCGCAGATGACGGTATCGCGCGATGACCTTGTCGCAACCGTTAAAGAAATTATCTTGAGCCAGCAGACGCGTTGACATGTCTTATCGAACAACTGAAAATCTCGCAGCACTGACAAAAGTCCAGGACAGAATTCTTAGATTGTTTGCCGGGACCGGTTACGAGCGCGTCGCACCGGAAATCATCCAGCCGGCTGATGTATTTTTAAGCCAGTCGGGCGAAGCAATGCGCCAGCGAACCTATGTGTTCACCGATCACCTCGGCCTTGAGCTGTGTCTGCGCCCTGACGTCACCATACCGGCATGCCGTATCTATCTAAAGCGTAATCCTCAAGCCAACCAACTGGCGCGTTATTGCTACACCGGCCCCGCCTTCAGATTTCAAAGCGAAGATGCCGGACCCGGCCAACCGCGAGAGTTTGAGCAGGCCGGTATCGAACTATTGCTGCACGATGATAATGAAGCTGCCGAAGCGGAGGTTCTGGGCTTGGGGATCAGCGCCATTGAAACAGCAGGCATCAGGGATTTCACCATCAAATTCGGCGATTTAAGCCTTTTTGCCAGCCTGATTGACGGCTTCGATATGCCTGAGCGCTGGCGTGACAAATTAAAACATCAGTTCTGGCGCCACGATGCCCTTGACGATCTTCTCAACCGACTGTCAGGTACCAAAAAAATCACCACCGGCCTTTATGATGAAACACTGATCAACCAGCTTCGCAGCCGTGATGAGACAAATGCGATTGGCATTGTTGATGCTTACCTTGCGCACAAAAATATCCCCATTGTCGGCCGGCGCAGCGTTGGCGATATTACCCGGCGATTGTTGAACCATGTAGCTGATCTCGATGCAAAGCCTCTGGATCAAAACATCGTCAGCACAATCAAAGCTTATCTCGCCATCAATGACAGCCCGCATCAGGCTCTGGAAAAAATCAGAACCGTGGCCACTGCTGCCAACGTTGATCTGTCAATTGCACTGGGCGCATTTGAACGTCGACTGGATTTATTCGAGCACCGTAAAATCAATCTCGACAAAGCGGTGTTCTCAGCTGAATTCGGGCGCAACCTTGAGTATTACACCGGCTTTGTTTTTCAACTCGAAATGCCGGGTGAGGGGATTGCCGGTCACCTTGCCGGTGGCGGGCGTTATGACGACCTGTTGTCTGGTCTCGGTGCGTTGCGCTCAGTACCCGCGGTTGGCTGCGCCATCCACCTTGATCGATTGCTGAATTGTACAAGCGGGCTGGAAGTCTCATGAGTGATAAAATCATCATCGCCCTGCCCAGCAAAGGCCGCCTTATGGAACAGGCATCGAACCTGTTTGATGAAGCTGGCATGGCCATCGAGCGCAGCGGCAATGCGCGTGGTTATTTTGGGCGATTGAGCGGGTATGACAACGTCGAGATCCGTTTTTTATCCGCCTCCGAAATTGCTCATAATCTCAATAGCGCGGAGGTGCACCTCGGCATTACCGGAGAGGATCTGCTGCGCGAGACCATCCACAATTTTGACAGCAGTATAAATATTGAAAAGCGTCTGGGCTTTGGCCCTGCCGATGTGGTGGTTGCCGTTCCCGATAGCTGGCTTGATGTTGCCACCATGGCGGACCTGGAAGAGGCCGCGCAGGATTTTTTGCGTATTCACACACGGCGTTTAAGAGTGGCGACAAAATACATCAACCTGACACGGCAGTTCTTTGCCACCAAAGGCGTTACCGGCTATCAGACAGTGGAAAGCTCAGGGGCAACCGAAGGCGCACCGGCAGCAGGCACAGCAGAAATAATCGTTGATATCACCAGCACCGGCTCAACGCTCAGCGCCAACAATCTGAAAATACTGGATGATGGTATTATCCTGAAAAGTGAGGCCGTGCTGGCAACACCGAAATCGCCCGGCCTGACCACGGAACAATTACAGGTTTTGCGCCGGATTGTTGATCTGCTTTAATTAAAAACCCACCCTCGACTCTCAACCATCATCAATCACGTTCCCAAACTCGTCATTCCCGCACCAACCCGTCATTCCCGCGAAGGCGGGAATCTTCTGTCGGCATTTACCAGGACGTGAGAAGATTTCCGCCTTTGCGGGAATGACAGAGCTGGTTTTAGGACCAGAACCCGAGCTTGCGCAGGGATTTGAAGGCTTTCCACAAAGCCGGTGATTGCTTGATGTGGGATTTGGCGGCCAGAAATCCATTGAAGCTGCCAGCATAGGCGGAGCCGAGCAGGGTTCGCGGCGCAACTGTATCAGCGGTGCGAAATTTTATGTCACTCCAGCTGTCTTTATAGATGTCGTAGCCGCCGCCGCAATCATAGGCATCAAGACCCTTGTCGCAGCAATGTTCCAGCGTATGGCGCATGAGTATTTCGCCCGGCGACGGTTTCCTCAGCACTTCATCCGTGGTCATTGAGGAAACAAGCGCATAGTTTTTGTTCTTGTGTATCAAATTGAGCAATCCCGCTGCCATCGTATCACCAACACTTAAACTTGAAACAAAGCCCTCCATGCCATGGATGCGGGGTGTCATTTTGGTCAATGCGCGATAAAAATCAGCCATACCGGGATCGCTGAGAAAGTCGTGAATGCCCTGTTCGCCAAAGCGCGCACTGCGCTGTTTGAACATAACTTCAGTTGCCTGTGCCAGAGCAGGCCCGTCGTAATGGGTTTCAAATTTCATCGGCCCTATTTCGTTGAGCTGGCGCTCGCGCCGCCTTTCAGACCGGCGTGTCGATTTGCTACGGCGTTGACGGTGCAGGTCTTCCCATTCAGCATCAATGGTAATGCAAAAATAGGGGCTGGCATTTTCTTTGGCGCCAAGGTGCGTGGTTGGATTAACCTCGCCGTCTATCATCGGCATCTGGGCCAGAAACTGCACAATATCAAACGGTGGCAGCACCTCGACAACTCTGGACCATAAATCAAGAAAATCTGTTTTAGATAATTGGTTGAGGAAGGAGGGGCGAAACAGACCGCCGGTGTAGGTCGCATGTTGGCCAGCCAGCCATTCCAGAGCGGTGACCGGGCCGTGCTTTCGTAACGCCAAAGGCAAAATCATCTGAACAATGCCCTTGTCATCTCTGCCAACCACAATGGCAGCCCGCGCCTGGCCAGCAGCTTCCACATGTGTCCGCCACGCATGGGTCCAGGCGTAGCCATGAAAGGGCGTGCATACGGCATCGACTTCCAGCGCCTGCCAGTCGTGGCACACAGGTTCAAGTTCATCAAAAAATTCTAGGCTGATTTCCTGCTGTGGTCTGGCAACAGTAGCGCTGCCCGGTTGAGCTAAATCAGTAAACGGTTTTCCAGCAATACCGCCCGCATCCGTTATATCCATGCGCAATCCTGCTATCTCCCTCACATTTTCAACGTTTTTTTTATAAGACAAAAGAATTCAAAAATATTGAAAGCGACTGACAAGATAACGACAATCTCAAAACGTGGTTTCCCCGGTGTTAATGCAAAAAAAAGGGCTGCCCGAAAGCAGCCCTTCTAATACTTGTGGTGGAAACGGGTTACATCATTCCGCCCATGCCACCCATGCCGCCCATGCCGCCCATATCAGGCATAGCAGGAGCTGCGCCCTTAGGCTCAGGCTTTTCAGCGATCATGGCTTCTGTGGTGATCAAAACACCAGCGATTGAAGCTGCATCCTGCAAAGCTGTACGCACAACTTTGGTCGGATCAATGATGCCGTTGGCAACAAGGTCAACATATTTTTCAGATTGTGCGTCAAAGCCAAAGTTACCTTTTTTGTCAAGCACAGTGGCTACAACAATTGAGCCCTCAACACCGGCGTTTTCTACGATCTGACGGATCGGAGCTTCCAGGGCTTTAAGAACAATCTTGTATCCGGCCTGATAATCGGCATTGTCGCTATCAAGCTTTTTAACCGCTGCAGCTGCACGCAGAAGAGCTGTACCACCACCAGGGACAATACCTTCTTCAACCGCAGCACGTGTTGCATTGAGTGCGTCGTCAACACGGTCTTTGCGTTCTTTCACTTCAACTTCAGTAGCACCACCGACTTTGAGAACGGCAACACCGCCAGCCAGCTTGGCCAGACGTTCCTGCAGTTTTTCGCGGTCATAATCAGATGTTGTTTCTTCAACCTGAGCGCGGATCTGGCCAACACGGGCTTGAATTTCACCCTTTTTGCCAGCGCCATCGACGATTGTGGTTTCTTCTTTGGTAATCTGGACTTTCTTGGCAGTGCCGAGCATATCCAGAGTAACATTTTCGAGCTTGATACCAAGATCTTCAGAAATCACCTGACCACCGGTCAAAACAGCGATATCTTCAAGCATCGCTTTGCGGCGATCACCAAAACCAGGTGCTTTAACAGCAGCAATTTTCAGGCCACCGCGCAGCTTGTTAACAACCAGCGTTGCCAGTGCTTCACCTTCAACATCTTCAGCGATGATGAGCAACGGACGGCTTGATTGTACAACAGCTTCGAGGATTGGCAGCATTGCCTGCAGGTTCGAAAGCTTCTTTTCATGCAGAAGAATGTAAGGATCTTCAAGATCCGCAATCATCTTGTCGGCATTGGTGATGAAGTAAGGTGACAGATAGCCACGATCAAACTGCATGCCTTCAACAACACTCAATTCGCTATCAAGGCTTTTTGCTTCTTCAACCGAGATAACACCTTCATTGCCAACACGCTGCATGGCTTCAGCAATCATATTGCCGACATCACTGTCGCCATTTGCTGAAATTGTGCCAACTTGCGCAACTTCTTCGTTGGTTTTAACTTTCTTGGAGCGCTTCTCAAGGTCTTTGATAGCTGTTTTAACTGCTTCTTCAATGCCGCGACGCAGATCCATCGGGTTCATGCCCGCTGCAACCGCCTTGGCACCTTCACGCACGATTGCCTGAGTCAGCACGGTAGCGGTGGTTGTACCATCACCGGCTTCGTCGTTGGTTTTGGAAGCAACCTCACGCACCATCTGTGCGCCCATGTTTTCAAACTTATCATCAAGTTCAATCTCTTTAGCCACTGTCACGCCGTCTTTGGTTGAGCGTGGAGCGCCAAAAGATTTATCCAGAATTACGTTACGGCCTTTGGGGCCGAGTGTGACTTTGACCGCATTGGCCAGAATATCAACGCCGCGCAACATGCGTTCGCGAGCGTCTGCACCAAATTTAACTTCTTTAGCTGCCATATTAATTATTGAACCTCCTCAATACTCCACTTCCCGGTATTTCGCGGGAGTGAATGGCACAAATAAAAAACTGCGAAATCGAATTCATCGATCAAGCAATTACTTTTCGATAACACCCATGATGTCGGACTCTTTCATGATCAACAGCTCTTCGCCGTCAACCCTGATTTCAGTGCCGGACCATTTGCCAAAAAGAACGCGATCGCCCTTTTTAACATCAAGTGCCTGAACGGAACCATCTTCACCGCGCCCACCGGGGCCAACGGAAATGATTTCACCTTCAGATGGTTTTTCCTGTGCCGTATCGGGAATGATAATCCCTCCGGCTGTCTTTGTGTCTTCGTCGACCCGGCGTACAAGCACACGGTCGTGGAGAGGACGAAACTTCATGCTACTATGCTCCTCATAGATGGATTGGACGAGTAGAAGGCGATTTCCCCAAACTACTCTGATTTGCTATTTTCATCAGTCGCCACATGGCTTGCTAGCACTCTTGCGCAACGAGTGCCAACTGATGCAGGTGACATAGGAAACCCGGCCCCGCATGTCAAGACAATTAGTGTGTTTGGCGTTAACCATAAGGGGTAAAAATGGCGGAAACTCTGCATGAGAGCGCCAAAAAATCAGACGGCATATTACCAGTTCCGACCGGTTTTGGGCCCGTACAGGCATTTAAGTAGCTTGTTTTTGGCTTGTCTGTTGGCTAATCCAGCTGCAAGGATAAGTGAAATTACCTCTGGATTACGTCAATTTATGGTTAATAAAGTGTTTATGGTTAACCAATTGTCAATACCTTGGGTTGACTTTGATCCTTAAGAAAAAAAACCGGGTTCTTATGACCCTTTTAAGTCAATTGTTGTGTCAGGGTTTTGAAACTGCATGAGGAAACAAATGAAATCTGTCCTGGTGTTTTTTGGCACGTTGTCTGTCACCGCAATTGCCGGTGGTGTTCTGTGGTGGTCGAAAATCTTTACAAACGTTGAGCTGGGGCTGGTCTCGGCCTTTTTGTTGTTGGGGTTTTCACAAGTCGCTACACAGATAAGGACACAAAGAGAACGCAACGAGATACCCAAACAAACCGAAACGGAAATCCTGAGTGCGCAAATTCTCGAGCTGAAACAAAACGCCACAGTCTGGGACGATCGCTATAATGAGCTTGAAACCCGGTTGGAAACCGTCGCCCATGCCCGCAACGACCAACTTATTGCAGAAATGCAAATGGTTGAAACCCTGGTAAAACAACTGGCAGAGCGCGTCGCTGTATCAAGCATACATCCCGCTAACCCGGTCAAGCCTGAAGCGCCTGAAGCCGTTGAAAAAGATGAAACCATCCTGACCCCTGAAGATCAAACAGCGCGTGACGCCCAACTTTTGAAAACCATCAGAGCTTCTCTGGATGAAAACCGGGTGGACCTTTACCTCCAGCCCATCGTTACCTTGCCGCAACGAAAAACCCGCTATTATGAAGCGCTTTCAAGATTGCGCGATGCTACTGGCAAAGTCATCATGCCCGATGCTTACATGAAAATTGCCGAACCTGCCGGCATGATGCCGATGATTGACAATATCCTGCTGTTCAGATGTGTGCACGTCATGCGCAAAATGGTCGAACGCAACCGCGAAGTCGGTGTGTTCTGTAATGTATCGACACTGACATTGCTGGATTCTGAATTTTTCCCGCAGTTTATTGATTACATGAAACATAATCAGGACCTGGCCGGGTCTTTGATTTTTGAATTCGGCCAGGCAACCATTGGTGCCTCGGGGCCGCTGGAATTTGAGAGCCTTAAAGCACTGGCGGATTTGGGCTTTACCTTTTCCATGGACAAGGTCGAGCGTCTTGATGTTGATTTCCAGGTGCTGGCAGATATGAATTTCCGTTACTTCAAGGTGCCCGCCAACATGTTCCTGAGCGACCTTGACCGCGCCGGTTCGCCCATTTTAGCGGAAGATTTCCCCGAACTTCTGAACCGCAGTGGTATTACTTTAATCGTAGAGAAAATTGAGGATGAACGCAGCGTTGTCAATTTGCTGGATTATGATATTAAGTTTGGTCAGGGATATCATTTCTCTGAACCACGCCCGGTACGCGGCGATATCCTTCTGGATGCTTTGCCGGAAGTTGGTGCGGCCTAGGGTCTGTTGAATATGAAACCACCGAAATTTAGCTATATCGCCGGATTGGGCGACATTGCATTTGAATATGATGCGGTAATTGCCGATATCTGGGGCATTGTTCACAATGGTGTCGAGCCCTTTGAAACGGCCTGTGAAGCCCTGCGGCGCTACCGTATGGAGCATGGGCCGGTGGTGCTGGTATCAAACGCACCGCGCCCGTGGACAAGTGTGGTCGAACAACTCGACGCATTAGGTGTGTCGTCTGAAATCTACGACGCCATTGTCACCTCAGGCGACGTCACCAGCTTTGCACTGGAACAGGGCCAATACACCAATGTTTTTCATTTAGGCCCCGAGCGTGATCTGCCATTGTTGGCCAACCTCAATTTACATCTGTGTGATATTGATGAAGCCCAGGCGGTCCTGTGCACCGGCCTTGTCGATGACACCACCGAAGTGCCGGAAGATTACGGCGATATGTTTGCCGAATTTGAAGATAATGACTTAGCCATGATTTGCGCCAATCCTGATCTGGTGGTTGAGCGCGGAGACAGTCTGATATATTGCGCCGGTGCTTTGGCGCAAGCCTATGAGGGCTTAGGCGGAGAGGTCATCTACGCCGGTAAACCCTATCCGGAAATTTACCGGCTGGCATCGGCTACGATTGAAGAACATGCCGGGCGCAAAATTTCAAAATCCAATATTCTGGCAATCGGAGATGGATTGCGCACAGATATACGCGGGGCTCTCAATGCGGAAATCCCCTGCATGTTTGTGGCTGGCGGCATTCACGGTAATGAGTTGGTAGAAACTGATGGTGGGGTAAACCGCGAAGCTCTTAAAGACGTCATCGAAGAAGAGCTTGGGTCAGATCAGAACCCGCAATTTGTTCTCACCAGCTATAGGCTGGTTTGGTAATCGAAATTAAAACTACGATTTAAAAACTTGATGTGATCGCACCTCTAATCGAACAGGGCGTCAATGTCATCCTGGGACTGGTCTTCAGCAACTGGTTCTTCCGCAGGTTTTTTAGGAGCAGCTTTGGCGGGTTTTTCAGTCTTTTTGACCTTGGATTTTTTCAAAGCTGTTTGCTCGGCGATCTTGTCGTCAATCTCCTCAGCCAGCTTGCTGTCGTCGTTTGAGCCAAGAAGTGCGTCAATATCATCCTGGCTGACGGCTTCATCCACACCCTGTGGTCCATTCAACAACAGGTCCTGCTTGCGTTGTTCGCGTTCGGAGGCTTCCTGACTAACATGACCACCGACATCACTGGCACCAAGCGCGCTGGCAAAACGGCTTACCCTGTCGTCAATATGTTGCAGTGTTTCAACGATTTTGGTGATCCGCTGGCCGGTTATGTCCTGGAAAGAGCAGGCTTCAAAAATTTCCATAACAGCATCATTAACAACACCCTGATAGGCGTCTGAGTCAGACGGATCTGCCTCCATTATATTTTCGGCTGCTTCCATAATGGAGTTGGTGGCATTTTCTGTAGCCGTAACAATAGCATCAAGTTCTTCGCCAGCTGAGGGGATGTAATTATCGCTCAGGTCACCAGCCTGGAGCCGTCCGATTTCATTTTTGGCCGTGCCGATATAGTCTGCCAACTCGCGGAACTCTTTGTAGATATTGGTGTCCAGCTCCTTGAAGAATGTCTGCATTGAACCCACCATCAATTCGGCGAGAGACATGATTTCAACAAGAGAAATATCACCCTCTTGATCTTTGCGGATGTAATTAACGATCTGGTCAACGCGCGCTTTTTCTACAATTTTTTCAACAGCAGCCATTTTCTTGTGTCTCCGATGAGGAAGGGTGGAAAATTCCAACCGGTTTCCTTCAGGCCCATGCCCGGGCCCGTGTTGTTATCTGTGGTTTAAGCGCAAAGTGGTTCGATTATTCGCCGAAAACAGCGTTAATCTTGCCTTTTAAAGTCTGCGCATTAAACGGCTTAACGATGTAATTGTTTACGCCAGCCTTCTTGGCCGCGATGACGTTTTCGGTTTTTGATTCCGCTGTTACCATAATGAACGGCGTTCTGTTCAGCGTTTCATCACCACGGACTTCCTTGAGAAGCTCGTAGCCCGTCATCGGCTCCATATTCCAGTCGGAAATAACCAGCCCATACTTTTTTTCCCGCAATTTCGACAAGGCTTCGACACCATCGGCGGCATCATCAACATTATTAAACCCCAGCTGTTTGAGCAGGTTACGGATGATACGGACCATTGTCTTGTAATCATCTACCACCAATATCGGCATGGTTGCATCGATTGACATATTTATAACTCCATTTACTAAAACCACGGAATTCATACCCAAAAGGGTGTGAAAATTCTTGCAAAAGCTCAGGCTGAATTTCGATTATTGGAAAATCAGTGCCGCACCAAATCTGCCATTGGCGACACTTCCCTACCCGAAGATTTTATCCGGCCCCTTCATCCAAGTTACCTCAGTCGGTTAAAGATAGGGTTAACGCCATGTGCAAAAAAGTAGCACAAACGATTTTTTCTCGTAAAAGGATATTTGCACAATTGTGCGGCGCCCTATATGAATGGGTTTTTATCCCTACCATCAGGCAATCGAAATGAACAAAACCTCATGAAAACACGAACATTTTTTATAGATGATTTGGCCGTTGGGCATACAGCGACGATGACCAGAATTGTCCAGATTGAGGATGTGAAAATGTTCGCCGAAGTATCGGGGGATTTTAACCCATTACATTTGGATGAGAAATTTGCCGCCACCACCCGCTTTGGCCGTTGCATCGCTCATGGCATGTTATCAGCAAGTTATATTTCAACGGTTATCGGCACGCAACTGCCGGGGTCTGGCACCGTCTATATGTCGCAATCCATCGCCTTCAAGGCACCGGTTTTTCTCGGTGATGAAGTGATAACAACGGTTGAAGTTTTAACACTGGACACGGAAAAATCCCGCGCAACGCTTCTGTGTGTCTGCAAAGTGGGGGATACGATTGTTATCGAGGGCGAAGCAGCCGTTCTCGTGCCGAGGCAAAAACAGTCACGTTGAACAGGTGTAAAATAGCCAGCATATGAAAATTATTCAAAACGGGATATGTCTGAAAGACAATGATCGCAACGCCGTGTTGGCGATTGGTAATTTTGATGGCGTGCACCTGGGCCATCAGGCCGTTCTCAAGCAGACTGAACACCTGGCCACAGCAAATAACAAACCCTTTGGCGTTATCGTGTTTGAACCCCACCCGCGCACTTTTTTTAGGCCGGACACGCCGGTCTTTCGGCTGACACCGCTGGAAGTCAAAGCCCGGTTGATGGAAAAACTGGGATTGGACGTCTTGTCGGTGCTGACATTTGACCGCAGCCTTGCGGCGATGTCGGCCCATGATTTTGTTGAAAAAATTCTGGTCAACCAGCATGGCATTTCCCATATTGTCTGTGGCTATGATTTTCACTTTGGCAACAAGCGCGCCGGCGACGTTGCTTTGCTCAAACAGATGGGCGCGGAGTTTGGTTTTGGTGTGACAAGTATCGACCCGGTTTTCATGCGCGAAAACACCTATGGTGACGTGCCTTACTCCTCCAGCATGATTCGCGAAAAACTGCGATACGGTCACATGCGCCAGGCTGCCGATCTGCTTGGATACTGGTGGCACCTGCAAGGGCCGGTGGTTGAGGGTGATAAGCGCGGACGCGATTTAGGCTATCCCACCGCCAATATTTTCATTGAACAAGGCGGCTGGCCCAAACTCGGCATATATGCCGTCCGGGTAAAAATAAACAGCGAAACTCAAACCCGCCCCGGTGTCGCATATATTGGCAGCCGCCCAACTTTCCATAAACATGGCGTTGTGCTCGAAGTCCACCTGTTTGATTTTGCCGGTGATCTATATGGCAAAACCCTCCAGGTCGAGCTGATTGAATGTTTGCGCAGCGATGCAGCTTTTGAAAGCGTCGAAAAACTGATTTCCCAAATGGATGAAGACAGCCTCAAGGCGCGCACGATACTGGCGGACATGGCCGCTAACGGCGACCCCATGGCTGACCTGCCACTTGGCTAGAGTGTAGAAAAACCAACATTGCCATTGTTACAAAGCGCTCATCGTTATATGTACGTAACAAATATTTTTCACAACTCCACGCAGATATGATTGAAGATGACCCAAGCCGACCAGCCGAGCGAACCGCGCGATTATCGCGAAACGTTGTTCCTGCCCCAAACCGATTTCCCCATGCGTGCCGGATTACCCAAAAAAGAACCGGAAATTCTGGCAAAATGGGACAGGATTGGCCTCTATAAACGCCTGCGTCAAGCTGCCAAAGGCTCGACAAAATTCATCCTTCATGATGGCCCGCCTTATGCCAACGGCCATTTGCACATCGGCCATGCGCTCAACAAAATCCTCAAAGACGTCATCACCCGCTCACAACAGATGATGGGGTTCGATTCAAATTACGTCCCCGGCTGGGATTGCCACGGTTTGCCAATTGAATGGAAAATCGAAGAACAATATCGCGCCAAAGGCAAAAATAAAGACGAAATTCCCATCAATGAATTCCGTCAGGAATGCCGCGAATTCGCCGCCAAATGGGTAGAAATTCAGTCAGAGGAATTTCAACGCCTCGGCGTCATCGGCGATTTCGAAAATCCCTACCTAACCATGAGCTACGACGCCGAAGCCATCATCGCCGAAGAACTAATGAAATTCGCCACATCCGGCCAGCTGTACAGAGGCTCCAAACCAATCATGTGGTCAGTGGTCGAACGCACAGCATTGGCAGAGGCCGAGATTGAGTATCATACCTATGAGAGTGATACGATCTGGGTGAAGTTTCCTGTTCGAAGAGCAGTGGGCAAGAAAGGTATCGATAATGTTGGGGAGCTAATGAACGCTTCGGTTGTTATTTGGACCACGACACCATGGACAATCCCCGGCAACCGGGCGGTCTGTTATTCTGACCGCATTTCCTATGGTCTTTTTGAAGTTGTTACTGCTGAAAATGATTTTGGACCTCAACCGGGCGAACAGCTTATCTTTGCCGATAAATTGGCAGATGAAAGTGCGGAAAAAGCGAAGGTTACCTTTGAGCGCCTCAGAACGGTGACTAGTAATCAATTGGCATTGATTGCTTGCGCCCATCCACTTGCTGGTTTTAACGATTTCTATTCCTTCGATATTCCGCTCCTGCAAGGTGATCACGTCACCGATGAAGCCGGTACCGGCTTTGTCCACACCGCACCGGGCCATGGACGCGATGACTTTGAAATCTGGATGTCTTCAGCCAATGACATTGAAGACCGTGGCATTTCTACCGATATCCCGTTTACCGTTGGCGCTGATGGCGCATTCACAGAAGATGCACCGAGTTTTGTTGGCGAGCGCGTCATTGATGACAAGGGCAAAAAGGGCAAGGCCAATCAGGCGGTGATTACGGCTTTGATCGGGCAGAACAACCTGTTTGCCCGTGGTCGGTTGAAACATGATTACCCCCATTCATGGCGTTCAAAAAAACCGATTATCTTCCGCAATACGCCGCAATGGTTCGTCTATATGGACAAGGACATTGAGGGCAAACCCGGTGACACATTGCGTGCCCGCGCGCTTAACGCCATCGACAACACCCGCTTTGTGCCCAAAGGCGGGCAGGTGCGCCTTCGTGGGATGATCGAAACCCGGCCCGATTGGGTGTTGTCGCGCCAGCGTGCCTGGGGTGTGCCGATTGCTGTTTTTGTTGATGAGGACGGCAACATCCTCAAAGACGATGCCGTCAATGCCCGCATCGTTGCAGCCTTTAAGGCCGAAGGCGCTGATGCCTGGTATGCCGATGGTGCGGCTGAACGCTTCCTTGAAGGTGTCGCCGACAGTGACAGGTGGCAACAGGTTACCGATATTCTCGATGTGTGGTTCGATTCCGGTTCAACCCACGCCTTTTGCCTCGAACAACGCGAAGACCTCACCACCAACAATAAACGTATGGGCGGTCCCGATACGGTGATGTATCTCGAAGGCACTGACCAGCATCGCGGCTGGTTTCATTCCTCCCTGCTGGAAAGCTGTGGCACCCGTGGCCATGCACCTTACGACATTGTGCTGACACATGGCTTCACCATGGCCGAAGATGGCCGCAAGATGTCAAAATCTCTTAACAATCAGGTCTTGCCGCAAGATATCATCAAACAATCAGGTGCCGATATTCTGCGCCTGTGGGTGATGTCAACGGACTATGTGGAAGACCAGCGCATCGGGCAGGAAATTCTCAAAAACAATGTGGACGCCTATCGCAAGCTCAGAAACACCCTGCGTTACATGATTGGTGCATTGGAAGGCTTCGACAAAAGCGAGATTGTTGACGTCGCTGAAATGCCCGAGCTTGAACGCTATATTCTCCATTCTCTGGCCGAGCTGGATCAACAGGTGCGTGAGGCCTACAATGGTTTTGATTTCAAACGCGGCGTCTCAGCGCTGCTGAATTTCATGAACCTTGATTTGTCGGCGTTTTATTTCGATATCCGTAAAGACGCACTTTATTGCGATATGCCCACTTCAATGCGCCGTCGCGCCTGCCGCACGGTGATGGATCAGGTATTCCACTGTATGGTCAAATGGCTGGCACCAATGCTGTGTTTCACCATGGAAGAAGTATGGCAAACGCGTTTCCCGGATGAAAATGATTCGGTGCACTTAAAGCAGTTTCCTCAAATTCCGGTCCAGTGGCGCGATGATGCTCTGGCGCAAAAATGGACGAAAATACGTGATCTGCGTTCCGTCGTCACCGGCGCTCTGGAAATCGAACGCCGCGAAAAACGCATTGGCTCAAGCCTCGAAGCTGCCCCGCAGGTGTTTGTTACGGATGAGAGTTATATATCCGCCATGCAAGGTGTTGATCTGGCCGAAATTTCCATCACCAGTCAGGCCACGCTCGTCGCCGAAGAGGGGCCGGAAAATGCCTTCCGTCTGCCCAATATAGTCAGCATCAGTGTTGTTCCCGGCCTCGCCACCGGCAACAAATGCCAGCGTTCCTGGAAAATCCTGCCCGAAGTCGGTTCCGACCCCGAATTTCCTGATTTAAGTTTGCGCGACGCTGAAGCTGTGCGTGCGTTTGATTCATCGAGATAACCGGAGTTGGAATTTTGCGTCTTAATGTTTGGTCCGGTGCGGGTTTTGCAATCGCACTTTTAACCGTGCTGATTGATCAGGGCTACAAATGGTGGATGTTGTATGTCTATGATATTGGTAGCCGCGGTGTCGTCAAAATTACGCCATTTTTTGACATCACATTGATCTGGAACAAGGGCATAAGTTATGGTCTTTTTCAGCAGAATTCAGACCTTGGACGTTACATTCTAATCGGAATCATCCTGTGTATTATGGCTGTTCTGGTAGTCTGGATGATCCGGGCGCAAGGATACTTGATTGCCGTTGCCATGGGGCTTGTCCTTGGTGGCGCACTGGGGAACGTTATTGACCGGCTGGTCTACGGAGCAGTTGTAGATATTTTCAGCTTCCATTTCTGGGGCTACTACTGGTACGTTTTTAACCTTGCTGACGTTTGGGTGGTTGCTGGGGCTGTTTTGCTGTTATATGATGCGATGTTTAATGAGGCTCCGGACAAAGATGTTGAGTAATTGGAAATAACCACAAATGTTAAAAACTAAATTTCGTGTAATCGGTTTAATTGCAGCACTCGGCATTGCCTTGAGTGGCTGTTCCAATATTTTCAACCCTCCTGGGCCCAATGAATTTCTGGTTGAAGAAAGTCGCGCACTGGCTATTCCTCCCGATTTTGATCTGGCTCCACCGTCAGAAGCGGCTCGAAACGATGTGCCGGACCAGGATGAAACGCCCGGCGTGGAAGCCCCGCCATCTGATCTCGAAATAGCCGCGCGCCAGGTTGAAGGTGCAACTGCTGAAGACCCCGACGAGTTGGCAAAACAGATTGAAGAAGAAAAAAATGCGCCAAAACCCGGGAAAACTGGTTTCGAAAAACTGATCGGATCAATTTTCTAGAGCTTTGTTCCTTGTATTTCAGGGAAATTAGCAAAGTTGTTATATCTAACCAGCCGTATTCTTGCCATCAAACTCACGTTACATCGTACCTCAATTACGTGTTGGCTATTGCATTGACTTTTAAGATCACTATCTTTCTTACAAACTGTTTTCAGTAATGAAACCGTTGGCACCTGACGGCTCATACCAGGAGGAATTCAAAAGGAATGTTAAAACACCCGGCGAAAAAACGCTTCTCTTCACAAGTCAAAACCAGTCAGGATCAATCATATGAAAAACGTAAATGGGCTTTCCTTTCGTTATTTGTGGTCCTGGCGGCCATGACAATATTTAGTGCCGCTGTTAAGGCCGAAGTGGATTTCAAGCGCGAAGGTCTGGAAACATTCTTCCTCAAAAACGGTATGCAGGTTGTGGTTATTCCTGATCGCCGCGCCCCGGTTGTCACCCATATGGTCTGGTACAAGGTCGGTGCTGCAGATGAAGATCCGGGCCAGTCCGGCAATGCACATTTCCTCGAACATTTAATGTTCAAGGGGACGAAAAATCTCAAACCCGGTGAATTTTCAAAAATTGTCGCTCAAAACGGTGGCCAGGAAAATGCTTTCACCTCGCAGGATTATACCGGATACTACCAGCGTGTCGCCTCTGACAGATTGCCCTTGATGATGAAGATGGAAGCAGATCGCATGCGCAATCTGGTTCTTTCAGAAGAAATCGTGCGCCCGGAACTTGAAGTTATTAAAGAAGAGCGCCGCTCAAGAACTGATAACAGCCCGTCGGGTCGCCTTGGCGAGCAACTCAACGCTGTGTTTTATCTCGCCCATCCCTACGGCACACCGGTTATTGGTTGGCCCGCTGACATTGCCGCTCTTAACCGTGATACGGCAATCGAATTTTACAAACGCTACTATGCCCCCAACAATGCCATTTTAATCGTTGCCGGTGATATTGACGCCAAGACACTAAAACCTCTGGCGGAAAAATATTACGGCGTCATTCCAGCTGCTCCGGAAATTGGCGAACGCCGCCGCATGGCCGAACCAAAACCACAGACACAGAGACGTGCAACTCTTAAAGACCCGCGCGTTGCCAGCCCCAGCATGCGCCGATTTTATTTAGCCCCAAGTTATTCAACTGCAAAGCCGGGAGAAGCTGAAGCCCTGGACGTGCTCGCCCAGATTATAGGTGGCGGTGCCACCAGCCGGCTTCACCGGTCTTTGGTGTTGGATAAGAAAATAGCTGCCGGCGCTGGTGCCTGGTATGATTCGAGCAATCTCGACAATGGCAAAATTGCCGTTTACGGCTCGAGTCTCCCCGGACAAAAAATTGAAGATGTTGAAGCCGCTATTGATGAGGTCATCAACGAGGTTCTCGCCAATGGCGTCACCCAAGAAGAAGTTGAACGCGCCAAGAATACCATGATTGCCCAGGCAATCTACGCCCAGGACAGCCAAACCCACCTTGCCCGCATCTTTGGCGTAGCCCTTACCACCGGACAAAAAGTTGAAGATGTCATTGAGTGGCCCCAGCGCATTGAAAAAGCAACGCTTGAGCAAGTCAATCAGGTCGCCAGAAAATACCTGAATTCCGACGTCGCTGCCACGGGTATTCTCCTCAAGGCCAAGACAGCGGAGAAGGCATCATGAGCTTTTTACAGACATTTCCGCACCACAGATGGAAAAGCGTAGTTGCCGCAACGTTTCTATATTTATTTACCTCAATTGGAGTATCACAAGCTGTGGAAATTCAGCAAATCAAAAGCCCGGGCGGAATAAGCGCCTGGCTGGTTGAGGATAAATCATTACCATTGATAGCCATGAAATTTTCATTTCGTGGCGGGGCTGCCAGTGATGGGGTCGAAAAATCTGGCCTCGCCAACATGTTGTCGGCGTTGCTCGATGAAGGAGCGGGATCCCTCGATTCCCAGGCATTTCAGACAAAACTCGAAGACCTTGCCACCCGCATGAGCTTCAGCACCGGTAAAGACAATTTTTATGGTCAGGTTCAAACCCTGTCGCGTAACAAAGACCAGACCTTTGAACTCCTCAAGCTAGCCCTGACCAAACCGCGATTTGATGAAACCCCGGTTGAACGCATTCGCAAGCAGATACTGCTTGGCATCAAACGCAGCGAAAATAGCCCCAACAGTGTCGCTGGCAAAGCCTGGGCCAAGCTGGCCTTTGGCGACCATCCATATGCGCGTTCCAGCAGTGGCGAAGCCGCAAGTGTGAGCAAAATCACAGCCGCAGATTTACGCGACCTCACCTCACGCCTGTTTGCTAAAGATACCCTCATAATCAGCGTTGTCGGCAATATAGACGCCAAAACTCTCGGCGCTGATCTTGATAAGATTTTTGGATCTCTGGCTGAAAAGTCAGCCATGGCCAAAGTGCCGGAAGTTGAAGTCAACTCCGCATTTCGCCGCCAGGTGATTGAAATGGATATCCCGCAAAGCATCATTCAGTTTGGCCAAAAAGGTCTCAAACGCGATGACAAGGATTTCATCCCGGCCTATATTCTCAATTATGTTCTCGGCGGCGGCGGTTTTGCCTCCCGCCTCTACAAAGAGGTGCGCGAAAAACGCGGGCTGGTTTATTCCGTTTACACTTATCTCAATCCGCTCGATAAAACCGGGCTGTTCATGGGTGGCGCTGCCACCAAAAATGAAAGTGTTGGCGAGACCCTGGAAATTATTGATCAGGAACTAAAACGAATTGCTGCCGATGGTGTTAGTAAAGCCGAGCTCAAAGATGCCAAAACCTATCTCACCGGATCATATCCTTTGCGGTTTGACAGCAATTCAAAAATCGCCAGCCAGATGCTCGGCATTCAGATGGAAAATCTTGGGCTAGATTACATCGATAAGCGCAACGACCTCATTAACGCGGTTACAATTGATGATTTAAAACGCATCGCCAAACAACTGATCAAACCCGGCAACCTGATTACAACGGTAGTGGGCAAACCGGTAGGCGTTAAGTCCATTCCAGCGGATAGTTAAGCCAAAATCTGCACCGAACGTCGGTATGTCGCTGGCGCTTTCATGTGGTGTTTCTTAAACACCCGGCTAAAGGCAGCTTCGGAGTGATAGCCGGCATTTTCGGCAATGGCGATAATCGGTTCATTGGAATTCGCCAGTTGTTGCCGCGCAATCTGCATGCGCCAGTGGGTAATATAGCCCATGGGGGTTGTGGTCATACATTGCGAAAACCTGGCGGCAAACGCTGTACGCGACATTCCGGCAATTTTTGCCAGGCTTTCAAGCGTCCATGAAAATCCCGGTTGTTTGTGAATGGCGGTAAGGACGCGGGCGATATTGCCATCAGCAAACCCGGCCAACACCGGACGTTGCGCACCTTCACCCTCAAGATAAGTGCGCAGTGCCTGGGCAAAAATGATTTCCGATAATTTTAGCGCAATGAGATCGCTGCCCAACTGTTCGCGCCCGGCTTCACTGCCAATGACCTTGAGTGTATTTTCCATCCACGCCCCTGATGCTTCGCCATAATTTTGAATATGCAGGTGCGAGGGCAGGGCATCAATGAGCAAATGATTGGCTTCCTTCGAGAAGGCAAAATGCCCACACACCAGTTGGGTTTCATGATCGGTGCCAAACTCGCCATAGACCAGTGCGCCGGTGCCATCGAAGCCCGATTCTTCAACCACACGGTCCAGCTGCACCGCCTGGTTTTCGGTTGTCGGGTCGCAATAAAGCGTGTGAGCGGCCCCGCGCATGATGATCAATAAATCACCCTGCTCAAGCAGAACCGGCGGCCTGTCGGCTTCGATACGCACCAGACATCGGCCCTTGTGGGCAAAATGAAAGCGCGCAACGTTTTCAAACGACGGCACGCTAATGCTCCACGGCGAGGTGAAAGATGTGCGAAAATACAAGGTGCCGGACATTTGCAGGCACGACAGAATATCGCTTAGAATATCCATAATGTTTTCTTTCAATGGTTCAGGCAACTATACAGGGATTTTTCTCATAAATCCAAACCCTGTACGATTGATCAAGAATTTAGGATTAATCGTCATTCTCAAAAAATAAAATCAGCCCTATGTGTCCTTTAGCAACAAGTCGGGTTGTCCGACTTTGTCACCATGTTTTAAGGAACACACAATGAAAATCACCCAGACGTTGATGGCCTTTGGCCTCGCTTTCACCCTTGGCCAAGGCGTTGCCCAGGCTCAATCCCCCTCCGAGTTAAACGATCTCGAAATTGCTCATGTGGCTTACACCGCCGACAATATTGACATTCGATATGCCCATCTCGCACTTGCCATATCAAACAGTCCAGCTGTACGCGAATTTGCCCGGACGATGATCCGCGACCATGAAGCTGTCAACACGCAGGCACTGGCTTTGCTGGCAAAACTGAAAGCGCAGCCGCAGGATAATTTTCTCTCCAAGACGCTTGTGAAGAATTCACAAAAGCTGATTGATGAAATGAGCCAGCTGCGTGGTGCCAAGTTCGACAAACGCTATGCCGAAAACGAGCTTGCCTATCACAAGGCCGTCAATGATCTGGTTGGCAATGCGTTTATTCCAAATATTGAAAACGCTGACGTGAAGAAATTATTCAAAGCGGGCTTTGAAATCTTCAAGGCTCATCAGGCCCAGGCCGGTAAAATGGTCAAGGCGGTCATGTAAATGAACACGATTTCAAGACGAAATATCTTGATCCGGGCCATGGCATCACTTGTTGCCATGGCCTCGGCTCCCGTGTTGGTGCGTCCGGCGCGTGGCAATGCAAGTTCGCCAAAAGTGCATCATGTGAAAATAAGCGGGTTTAAATTTAACCCCGAAGTTCTCGCGGTAAAATCGGGGGATACAATAATCTGGACCAATCAGGACATCGCTCCCCATACAGCAACGGCACTCGACAACAGCTGGGATACCGGCACCATCGCACAGGGTAAATCGAAGAAAATAGAGGTGACCAGGAATTTTTCACCAGAATACTTCTGCCGCTTTCATCCCCAGATGCAGGCGAAACTACAGATCGCTTGTGAGTAAGGTGCTTTTCGATACTGTTTGTAAAAAGAACACCAACTTACCTGGCTGGTAGCCCCATGGCTTTGCCAGCCAGTGTGGTGCGTACCTTATTCAGCGCTTCCAGATTGGCGATGGTGTCTTTTGGACGCTCTTTTGCCACGCCAACCAGAAGTGCTTCAATAAGAGCAAGAGTTGCCGTGTGCATGCTCAACATATCTGTGCGACCGCGCGCAACACTTAGAACCAGATCAACTCTGTCACGCAAACGATGCCCAAGCGTATCGGAAAACAGTATTCTGGTAAGGCCAAGCCTGTCGGCCTGATCCAGCAACACATCCAATTCCCGATAGACCCGGCCATAGGCAAAGATCATCACAAGGTCACCTTGTTTGAATTGCTGAATGTCATCGGCAAGAAGGATCCCCGCCTGTGTAAGGCTGCGGGCATCAATGCCAAAGCGTGCCAGTTGCATCTTGAAATATTCTGCCATAGCACTTGAGGGACCCAACCCGAAAATAAATACCCGTGGCGCTTCAACAATAGAGTGAACGGCATTGCAAAAATTGTCTGAACTAATGTCGCGGCGCAGGTTATCGAGTGAGTTTTGATGGGTATCCAGTGTTACATCAAGCACCGACGCCAGACCATCGCCAACCTCGCTAAGCGTTCGCACCATGCGGCTGGCCGGTGACGGGTTTTCCCGTAACTCCTCAACCAGCAGGCGCCGTAATTCCTCCATACCGCTAAACCCAAGTGCCTTGGTGGTGCGAACAACCGTGGCATCACTGGTGCCGGTCTGCCTGGCCAGGGCGGAGGCGGAAGCGATGAGGATTTCTTCGCGGTTATCGAGAAAATACTGGGCCACGCGCTGTTCTGCCGGGCTGATTTGCTGCAAACACGCGGCTATGCGCTCATTGAAGGTGGTGTCAGAGACCATGGCAGCGGATCCTTTTTTTAGCGATACGGTTGACTCGTTTCGTAGCATATACTACGAATACAGAAATTAGTAGTAAATGCTACATACTGCATTTGAGTTGAAAAAAACAGGGATCGATATGTCACTTCTGGAAAACGCGAAAAACCTGCCGAAAGGTGTCTGGGCATTAGGTTTTGTCAGCCTGTTTATGGATGCCTCATCGGAGCTTGTGCACAGTCTTTTGCCGGCACTGTTTGTTTCTCTTGGCGTTTCCATGGCCGCCGTTGGCTTTATTGAAGGCGTGGCCGAAGCGACCGCCTCCATTACCAAATTGTTTTCCGGTGCTATTAGCGACTGGCTCGGCAAGCGCAAGCTACTTGCCATCATTGGTTATGGTCTGGCCGCCATTACCAAGCCGTTGTTTCCTCTGGCCCAATCGGTCGAGGTCCTGTTTGCAGCGCGTTTTATCGACCGCATTGGCAAAGGCATCAGAGGGGCCCCGCGCGATGCGCTGATTGCCGACATCACACGTCCGGAAAATCGCGGGGCAGCCTATGGCTTGCGCCAATCACTGGATGCTGCCGGGGCTTTTATCGGCCCGTTACTGGCCATTGCCCTGATGGCGCTATTGTCTGACAATATCTCTCTGGTGCTGTGGTTTGCCCTGATCCCGGCGGTTTTGTGTATGTTGTTTCTCGTGTTTGGTGTTGAAGAGTCTGACACTACGCCAGCCATCAAAGACAAAATTGCCAAATCCGGTCCGCTTGCACACCTTGGAGAGTTTTCAAAACTGAATACCGGATACTGGCTTATTGTTGCTATTGGCGGGCTGTTTGCCCTGGCCCGTTTCAGCGTCGCCTTCCTGTCCTTGCGCGCCATTGATCTCGGGCTTCCCATCGGCCTGTCACCGCTGGTGCTGGTGGCGATGATGGTTGTGTTTTCACTATCCTCCTACCCGGTGGGCGTGCTCGCCGACCACATGGACCGCCGCCTGTTACTGGTATTGGGGTTCTTCGCACTCATCTTGTCCGAACTGGTACTGGCCAGCGCGCAGAACTATGTTGTGGCGATGATCGGCGTGGCAATCTGGGGCATTCATCTCGGCCTCACCCAGGGATTGTTGTCGACGTTGGTGGCAGCCAACGCCCCGGATCATCTGCGTGGCACAGCCTTTGGCATCTTTAATCTCGTTAACGGTCTCGCCCTGCTGTTTGCCAGCCTTGTTGCCGGTATCGTGTGGCAGATGTTCGGTGCCTCCATGGCCTTTTACGCCGGAGCAGCCTTTGCTACCGCAGCGCTTTTGCTGCTGCTGCTGTCTTTCCGCTCACAACACTGGGTTTGAAAAATCCGCTGTTATGCCCCGTAGTGGTTGGACGTCAGTCGATCCTTGATCCACGCAGGATTGTTGTCAATGATGTAGTCTGTGAGTATTGCGGCACTCCACATGGCCATCAATGCTACCCATGCAGTGAGCGCGAAGACAGCGCCGCCGGTGATGCCAGCCCCCACAGCACAGCCGCCAGCAAGCATACCGCCAAACCCCATAAAACTGGCTCCGACAATATATCTCACCATGCCGGTGCTGTTATCAAATCTTTGCAGGTGAAATTCCCGCCCGATCAGTGCCGCTGCCAGCGAGCCGATAAACACGCCGGGAACCAAAGCGATATCAAAACCCATCGGTAAAGTGGGTGAATTGATCAATCCCATCAGCGTATCCGCTGAGGGGCCGGTGAAAGAGACACTTTTGATGCTGACGGGATCAAACGATATCTGCGACATGGCGTAAGTGAAGGTCCAGCCAAGGGCAATAACAGCCCCGACACCGATGGCAGGCACTACAATTGAAAGGGCAACATTATTGCGCTTTGCCAGCCACAATCCGGCGAATAACCACAGGAATCCCAGCACCACGCCGGTGGTCACGCCCGAATTGCCCAGGGCCAGCAAATCACGGGCGGCACCGCCTTCAACCGTCCACAGCGACCCGAGAAATTCGCGGGCAGGAGATAAGGCACCCCGCAGGGATGCTTGAGCCACAACCGTCAGGATTAACCCGGAAACCAGCGCCCGCAGATTGCCGGTGGCCGACAGAACCAGCAGGCGGCTGGCGCAGCCGCGTGCCAAAATCATGCCGACGCCAAAAATCAACCCGCCCAGTATGGCCCCCGACAGACTGCCGGTTGCAGCCAGCTGGCGGGCTTCCGAAACATCAAGCAGCCCCAGCGCGATGGCAGATTGAGTGGCGGCAACAGCGGCTGAAAATACCAGAACCCAAACGGCCACTTTTGGGCCAATAGCGCCATGACCAAATTCGATTGTTGCCGCGCGCAGGCAAAACCGCGAACGTTGGGCCAGGCCGCCAAAAAGAACACCGACCACCAGTCCGCCAGCCGCCAGAGTGTTTTTTTCGCCTATCGCATCGCTAAGTGTTATCAGATCCATTGTCTTTTCCTTCAGAACCTTCAATACATATATGAAAATGCGAATGAATTGATTTATCTCAAAATATTGCGATTTGAGAAACTATCTGCGGAAAAAATCGAACTTCAGTCTTTGCGAGGACGATGGCAACTGGGATAGAGATTTTTAAGCCGAGGCAACCTGTTTCCAGTTTCCGCCGGTTGTCACCAGTTGGTGCACCAGCTTGACCGCTCCCGGTGCATCCACCCCATAGCCATCGGCACCGATGTGATCGGCAAAATCCTGGGTCAGCGGTGCGCCGCCAACGATGATCGGGTAGGGCTCATCGGCTTCCTTAAAAGCGATGATGACCTTGGCCATTTGCGGCATGGTGGTGGTGAGCAGGGCGGATAATCCAATAACATCGGGCTTTAGCTCACGGGCTTTTTCCAGAATTACGTCGGGCGCATTGTTAACACCGAGATCCACCACTTTGTAGCCCGCACCTTCGAGCATCATGCCCACCAGATTTTTGCCAATATCATGTACGTCACCTTGTACGGTTGCCAGCATTATCAGGCCCTTGGGTTCAACCTTGGATTTGGTCAGCAGCGGCCGCAGTATTTCCAGCCCGCCTTTCATGGCGCGCGCTGATAATAACATTTCCGGCACAAAGATACTGCCGTCGGAAAACATGCCACCCACTTCTTCCATCGCCGCAATCAGCGCATCATCCAGAATGGTGTTGAGCGCAATACCCTCGGCCAAAGCCTTTTCGACCAGTGCTATGGCTTCGGCATCTTCACCATCGACCACATGATCAAACAAATCATCAAGCAGATTTTCCTGAGGCTCACTCAGGTTGCTTTTCTTGACCAAAGTCAGCTCAGTGTCAGCGCTTTCTTTCTTGCGGCCAAATTTCTCATAATCGACAGCTTGCCGAGTACCACTTGTGTGCTGCCCCGCCCACGGGCGTTCGCCACGGCGGAATTTTTGAATGGCAGCGACAGACGCCCTGACATTTTCCACCGGTGTTTCGGAACTGAAATTACATAAGTACAAAAGATTTTTACCGCCGGATTCGGCGATTTCCAGATATTCGTGAATACGTTTTTCAATCTCTTCGCCACTGCCCGACATCAACAGGTTGTTCGATACTCCAAACATCACTGGCAGATCGCGAGCCACCGCATAGTCCTTGGCCTTTTGTGCGCCGACACGATAAAGATCAGGATCCTGCACTTTGAGATAAAGCGGGTTGGCGCGCAGCTTGAATTCCCAAAACTTCTCCTTATCCTCAACAAACGAATCCCCCCACCAGTTATCAACAATTGTCTTATTGTCGGTTAAAGAGCGCAACCGTTCAATATAATGCAGGGCGAATTCCTCCAGCATCTCCAGCGAAATAAATGGCAGGGACGCCACTGCATCACTGCCGGGAACGATTGCTACATCAGGAAAGCGGCGGCAAAACTCATTGATGTAAGGAGCCAGAACTTCATCAGTCAGATAGGTCATAACCTTGTGCACGTAAGCCGGATTATCCTGCATCTGCAACACCAGCGTTTCAAACGTCATCACGTGAGAGGCAAGCGTGAACGGTGCGCAATAAACCAGAGAAGGCTCTACACCGGTCACATCCTTAAACAGGTGGGAGACATCCATGGCAAAGGGAATGCGTCCGGCATTGATATCCAAAGGTTTGAGCCTGGCGAGGTCCTTTTCGCATGTCACCAGTGGTGTGGTGTTGTCAATCGCCGGTGTCAGGTCATCGAACTTTGCTATGTCACAGCCAATGGCTTCGGCTTCAATATTATACGCGTCCCAACATAAGTCCGGCGTATCGAACTCAAGATCGTGGGCGGTTTTAAAGGCACCATAAACAAAGACTTCGGGATCAGAATAAAACGTCCAGGCATGGGTACCCATGTATTTCATGTTGAATTCATGACACTGCTGAACAAACGGTATCTGGTCCGCCTGATTGGATAAAAAACCATTCTCCAGCATCTCAAATCCGGCGCTGAAATCAAATTCAGTGAAATCAAGTTTTGTCATGGGCTTAAATTACCTTTTTTGCACGAACAACCTGTTGAGCGCTATTTTAGTCAAAAAAACCAACAACGCCTCTCATATTTTGTTATAGTCACATACGTACAACGCATGTGACATGAGGACGATATGAACATCGACTGGCGCATCACCATGGCGCTCAATCATTTGAGCGCGTTCGAAACCGCCGTCGACAAAGGCAGTTTCACCAGGGCAGCCCAAAGTCTCGGCACCACCCAACCTTCTGTTAGCCGCCACATCGCGTCATTGGAAAACCTGCTTGAGGTTAAACTGTTCAACCGCCTGCATCATCGCGTCGAACTGACACCGGAAGGCCAGGAGCTTTATGGAGCAGTTAAACTCGGCCTCGGCCACATCCGCCACGCCGCTAATCGAATCTGCGCCAAACGCGCTCCCAATACTTTACTGATTGGCTGCACCTACGGATTTGCCCACCTGTGGCTGATGCCGCGATTTTCAACCCTGCAGAAATTCATGCCCAACCATGAGTTTCGCATGGCCACAGCCGACACCACCAGTCTATTTGATTTACACGAAGTAGACTTTGCCCTGCGCTTTGGCACCGGCGATTGGAGCGACGGCCACAGTCAAAAACTGTTTGGCGAGGAGCTTTTTCCGGTGTGTTCGCCACAATTTGCTCAAACGCACTTTGGCAGCTGTTCAAACGTTGATCCATCTGCCCTGGCCAGCGCCCCTCTTATTCATGAGCGTCAGGAAAAATACAGCTGGCTGTCGTGGCAGCAATGGCTCGGCCACCATAAGGTCGAATACCAACCCGCAGCCGACACCTATTATTATGACAACTACGCGCTCACTTTGCAGGCGGCCACCGAAGGCCAGGGTATTGCGCTGGCCTGGCAGCATCTGGCTGAGCCGCCACTCAAATCCGGCCAGCTGGTCGAACTTCCCGGCCTGCGTATCAGCACCAAAAGCGGTTATTATCTTGCCTATCGACGAAACCATCCCCAAGCAGACACAGTCGTCAACTGGTTCAAAGCCATGGCAAAGTCTCAGGAAACAATGTTGCCCCGATCGGTTTGAGATAACGTATTTTCCTGCGGAAAACTGCAAGCATTGATTGTCGCTGCAAGAAGCGTTCTGTTAGGGTTGCGCGATCGAGGCAGCGAGGTGCTCCAAATGCCATATATTCAGCGAATTGATGATTGCCTGGCTCCGGCAATAGGGGCGAACGGCCTCAATGTGTCTACCTATAATGACTTGCTGGCCAAGGCGGATGACGCATTGCTCAGCCTCAAACAAGCCCATGATGACAACACCCTGCCGCTGTTACGCTGGCCCGGTCGCAGCGATGATATTGACACTGCTGCCCTTGTTGTTGCGCGTTTTGCCGGCGGTGCCAGCGATATATGCCTGTTGGGGGCAGGCGGCTCCAGCCTTGGCGCGCAAGCTCTGGCCCAGCTCACTGGCTGGCGCACACCGGGTACCGTCATCAGGGGCGAGCCCGGATTTCCCCGGCTGCATTTCTTTGACAATCTCGATGCCTTGAGCCTGACAATGGCGCTGCGCACACTTGATCTTAAAACCACGCGCTTTTTAGTGATCTCAAAATCAGGCACAACTGCCGAAACCCTGATGCAACTGCTTAGCTGTGTTGCCGCCATTGAAGATGCCGGGCTCGACTGGAATCTCGGCCAGCATTTTCTCGCCATTACCGAACCAGCCTTGGCAGGTCAGGACAATCCCTTACGCAGGTTATGCAGCCAGTGGAACATTGAAGTGCTTGATCACGATGCCAACGTTGGCGGTCGCTTTTCTGTTTTGACCAATGTCGGCATGATCCCTGCTGTATTGATAGGACTTGATGCCAAAGCCATCAGGGCAGGTGCCGCCGAAGTGCTGGCCCCGTTGATCAAAGGCGTCAGTGCCGCTGATTTTGCACCAGCACTGGGGGCGGCTTTAAACGTTGGTTTGGCTCAAGCCAATAATCATACCGCAACCGTCATGCTGCCCTACGCTGATCGCCTGCAATCCTTCTCGCGCTGGTTTGTGCAACTGTGGGCCGAAAGCCTCGGTAAAAACGGTCAGGGAACCTTGCCCGTGGCAGCCATTGGCCCCTCAGATCAGCATAGCCAGCTGCAACTATTTCTTGATGGCCCCAATGACAAGCTGATAACGGTAATCATGACCGATACGGCAGGTTCCGGTCCGCGCATTTTAGATAAATATAAATCCGATCCGCAAATCGGCTATCTCGCCGGTAAAAGCGTCGGCGATCTTGTTGATTGCGAGCAACGCGCAACCATCGCCACCTTGACAAAAAACTTGCGCCCGGTGCGCACCCTGGCAATAGAAACCGTGGACGAGCGCACCATGGGTGCTTTGCTGATGCATTTCATGCTGGAAACCATCATCGCAGCAAAGCTCATGAACATTGACCCCTTCGACCAGCCTGCGGTTGAGCAGGGCAAAATCCTCACACGGGAATACCTGGCAACAATGTAAGGCGGGCAGAACACGTGAACAAGATACAGCGATTATCAGAGGGCACCATCAACCGCATAGCTGCGGGCGAAGTGGTCGAGCGCCCGGCCAGTGTGGTCAAGGAGCTGGTTGAAAATGCGCTTGATGCCGCTGCCACCGACATTGAAATCATCGCTACCGGCGGCGGTCTCGATCTCATTCGCATTGTTGACAATGGTCATGGCATGAGTGCTGATGATCTGGAACTGGCGATTGAACGCCACGCCACCTCAAAACTCAAAAGCGACGACTTGCTCGATATTAATACGCTTGGTTTTCGCGGTGAAGCCTTACCCTCCATCGGCTCGGTTGCGCGCCTCACTATTGCCACGCGTATCGCCAACAGCGACAGCGGCCATGCCATCGCCGTTGACGGTGGCAGGACAAGCGCCATAAAACCCGCAGGCCTTGATTTTGGCACCCGTATTGAAGTTGCCAATCTTTTCTATAAAACGCCCGCCCGGCTTAAATTCATGAAAACCGAGCGCTCGGAAAACAACGCCATCATAGATGTGGTCAAACGCCTCGCCATGGCCAATCCGCAAACTCGCTTCAGGCTGGTGGCAGGCGAACGCGAAGTCTTTGATCTCATCGCCCAAAATGGCGATACGCAAGGCAAGCTCGCCCGCCTGCGCGATGTTATGGGCGATGAATTCAGCGACAATGCCGTTGTTGTCGATTTAATGCGCGAAGGCGTGGCGCTGTCGGGTTTTGCCGCCTTGCCGACTTTAAATCGCGCCAATTCAACCCAGCAATTCCTGTTCGTCAACAACCGCCCGGTCAAGGACAAACAACTCACCGGAGCGGTGCGCGGTGCCTACATGGACTTCCTCGCCCGCAACCGCCATCCTTTAGTGGTGTTGTTTATCAACATTGGTACCGCATTGGTCGACGTTAATGTCCACCCGGCCAAGGCCGAGGTGAGGTTTCGCGATGCCGGCCTCATACGCGGCCTGATTGTCTCAGGCCTGCGCCGCGCCCTCGATGCTGCCGGCCACCGCGCCTCAACCACGGTTGCCGACGCCACAGTCTCAGCCTTCACCATGCCCGCCAGCCCCTATCGCACAACACCGCAAGATTATGTGCACGAGCAATCTTACGCCGGTGGTTTAAGTGATGCCCATGAGACCTTCAACGCACCTTTGCAGCCCATGAGTGTCCGTGCAGAAGAAGCCAGCGAAACCAACGATCCCGATCTGCAAACCCAGCCCCTGGGCGCTGCGCGCGCCCTCCTGCATGAAAATTTCATCATCGCCCAGACAAAAGACGGCCTCGTCATCGTCGACCAGCACGCCGCCCACGAACGCCTGGTCTATGAAGCCATGAAGGAAACCCACGGCCAAAACGGCATCGAGCGCCAGCCATTACTCATCCCCGAAGTCGTCAACCTCGACCCTGCCGCCGTCGCCAGCTTAAGCGATCGCTCCGACGAACTCGCCCAGTTCGGCCTAGCGCTCGAAGCCTTCGGCGATGACGCCATCATCGTGCGCGAGACCCCGGCAATCTTAGGCGAATTCGACATCCAGAGCCTGATAAAAGACCTCGCCGATGATCTCGAAGACCTCAGCGCCACCGAGAGCCTCAAACAACGCATAGACCACGTACTCGCCACCATGGCCTGCTACGGCTCAGTCCGCTCCGGGCGTTTATTGAAGGTAGAAGAAATGAACGCGCTTCTAAGACAAATGGAAAAAACCCCCCACTCAGGCCAATGCAACCACGGCCGCCCGACTTACGTGGAGCTGAAACTCGCGGACATCGAGAGGTTGTTCGGGCGGCGGTGACACAAACCCACCACCCTCGGGCCACTCAATTCTCGTCACCCTCGGGCTTGACCCGAGGGTCCATACCGTGATTTTTCTAAATCATGCCATATTTCGTTTACATGCTCGCAAGCCGCAAAAGTGGCACCATATACACCGGAATGACAGGTAATTTAGCGCAGCGAATATTCGAACACCGCGAAAACCGAGGCAGCAATTTCACCTCCAAACACAGCATCAAAAGGCTGGTTTGGTACGAACAACACGATACGGCACTGGACGCTATTCAGCGCGAAAAAAACATCAAGCGCTACTACAGAAAATGGAAAATCGACCTGATTGAATCAATTAACCCGGAATGGAATGACCTATACAAAACCCTGATTTCCTGATTGTTGGCCATAAGCGGAATACCCCACCGCCATCGCCAACACACCAAGCCTCGTCATCCTCGAACCCCACCACATCGTCATCCCCGGGCGTCTCTACATCGTCATCCTCGGGCTTGACCCGAGGATCCATATCTCAATGCTATCGGTATTTTAAATTCCACGAAGAAGCACATGTCTCACGGCCAGAGAGCTTAGCGGCATGGGAAACAAGTGGCAATTCACTTAGCTTGGTGAGCGAATTTGTTCTATAATGAAATAGCTAGTTTTCTTTTTAGCAATTTTGATTGGAATTCGACGTGGCGATAAATGAGGAGGTGACGTGCTCCCCTGAAAGCTCCTCGATTTTAAGTTAGTCTGTTTTCAATCAGGAGACGGACAATGAAGCGATCACGGTTTAGCGAAGAACAGATTATCGGAATATTGAAAGAACATCAGGCTGGCATGACGGCTGTTGA
>JAJFHS010000011.1 GCA_021775475.1 Hyphomicrobiales bacterium | reverse complement strand
GCGATGCCATCAACCCCATCCTCGCAGCAGCAGGATACAACTTCCGCCTCATCCTCAAGTGGATCAAGCTTCTTTGGCTCAAAATCTGGATCATCTGGATAGTCAGTCAATCAGCCAAAATCGCGTAGTTCACGTTCGACGGTCTATTTCAGCCTTTGAAAGCTTACCACCACGTTTGTCACACATTTCCACCATTGCAACATTAGTAAATTGGACAGGTTTTTCCCAACTTGACTACATACATGTGGCCCCGCAAGCTTTTTACCAGGGGACGATCTGGCACCCTCTGGATTGGCTGGTGATTTCATTTTACTTCAAATCGATGTATGGTTCATATATACTATAAATTACTTCACGGTAGTTGAAAAATACTTAACCTGCTCTCCGACTTATCAACATTTATTGAGCCAACAAAAAAACCAAAACGCCTTTGCCAGTTGAGCTTAATGCGCACGAAAAACTGGTGGAAATCGCCTATGAACTTGGCTTGATCATTTATTCCCGCCGCACCCGTGGCGGCCGTATTGGCGATCATTTCATAGTCTGCCCGCCTTTAATCACTTCCGAGGATCAGATAACTGAAATTATCGACCCGCTTGATCAAAGTCTGATGATCTTTGCCCGACAGGCAAATCTTGGATAAAAAAACCTACGCCACTTTGGTTATTTCAAGCTGATTTTCAATCAATATCTGCGGCTGGGGCTTGCCGTACAGATACCCCTGCCCCTGATCACAGCCCGATGCGCGCAACAACTCATGTTGTCTGAATTCTTCAATGCCTTCTGCCGTAATCACCGTGTCGAGATTCCGGCCAAGCCCGACAATCATGGCAACGATTGCAGTGACTTCGGAGTCTTTTCCAAGATTGTCAATGAAGGACTTGTCGATCTTGATTTTATTAAACGGAAACGTTGTCAGATAGCTGAGAGAGGAAAACCCGGTGCCAAAATCATCAAGGGCGATGGAAACGCCCATCTCGGCCAGTGTGCGCAAAACAATGATGACTGAATCCGTGCTTTGAATGAGAACGCTTTCGGTTATTTCAAGCTCAAGCCGTTCAGGTTCGAGGCCCGTCCCCCACAGCACCTTTTTGACCATGGCGCTGACATCCTGACGCTTGAACTGAATCGGCGACAGATTAACCGATATTTTTTCCTTGTTGGGCCATTTACAGGCGTATTCGCACGCAGTGTGCAAAACCCATTCACCAATTTCACTGATCTGCCCGGTTTCTTCGGCCAGGCCAATAAACTGGAACGGTGAAATCATGCCAAACTCTTCATGCTGCCAGCGCACCAGAGCTTCATAGCCGTTAATTTTTCCCGTGCGCAAATCCACCTGTGGCTGATAGTGTACCACCAGCTCATTTTTGCGAATGGCATTGCGCAAATCAGCCGCTAGGCGTTGACGTTCTTTGGCGCGCACATACATTTTTTCTTCAAAAAACCGGTAACATTTCCCACCATCGGTTTTGGCCTGATAAAGTGCTAGATCAGAATGTTGTGTCAGGGTGTCTTCGTCACCATCTTCAGGCGGCCCGATTGAAATTCCGATACTTGCTGAAAGAACGATAACATCATGCTGAGCATCAATTGGCATGGCAAGCATTGTGCAGATACGATCGGCCAACCGCTCCAGGTACGGTCGATAGTTAAATTCCTTGACGATCATTACAAATTCATCGCCGGAAAGACGCCCGGCAATTATTGTATCGCTCTGAAATTCCGCCAAACGTGAGCCGATGACATTTAGAACATGGTCACCAACAGGATGCCCCAGGGTATCATTGATTTCCTTGAAGCCATCAAGATCAATGTACAGTAAGGCCATTTCGGTGCCATCGTCACTGGACTGCTGGATCGCTTCTTTCAACGCAAATTGAATCTGCGTACGATTTGGCAGCTCAGTCAGCGTGTCATAATCCGCCAGGTATTTGATTTTTTCTTCGGAGTTAATGCGTTCAGTGACATCTTCCTGAATTGAGAGCCAGCCGCCATTGTCCATAGACTGATTTCGAATTTCAACATGGCGACCATCGTTAAGAACATAGGTTTTTGGCTGGCCTGACTTGCTATTCTTCAGTTTTCTCATTTCGCATTTGAATTCATCGGGTGATTTACCAACATAGCAACCATTTTCCATACGCGTTTTTATGACTTCCTCAAAACTCATGCCAGATTTTATCTGTTTGGGAGAAAGTTTATATATTGTTGCGTAGCGTTCATTGGAGATGATGATTTTTTCGTCACCATCAAACATGGCAAGCCCATGCGACATCGCCGAAATGGCCGCATCAAAACGCTGGTTCTGGGTTTTCAGGATTAAATCACGCTGACGCAGTTCCTTATTGTGGCTTTCAAGCGCCCGAGCGGTACTCTTCTGTTCTGTGATGTCCTGTATCAAAACTGTATACAGATCACTACCGTCAAAATTGAGTTTCGATATTGAGCCATGAGCCGAAAACTCCGTGCCGTCTTTTTTTAATCCCAGAATCTCGCCACGGTCTGACATCACTTGGGAGGCGGCGCTGGATTGCGCGAATTTGTGGATTTTTTTATGATGATTGTCGCGGAACCGGGCTGGCATCAACAGCTCAAGCGGGCTGCCGATCATTTCCTGTTTGTTATACCCAAACAATGTTTCGGCACTTTGGTTAAACAGGCAAATTCGACTTTGCTCATCGATAGAAACAATGGCTTCAGGCACAAGCTCCAAAAGCTCCGCCAACCGGCTTTCTGATTTGTGAAGAGCTAAAGCTTTTTGTTTACGGCTAGCCACTTCCGTTTCAAGTTGCCGTGTGCGTTTAGCCACCATGTTTTCAAGGTTGGATTCGAGCGCCTTATTCCTGATGGCGCTGTCCTTGAACACCTGCACTGCCAATGCCATGTCACCAATTTCATCCTGTTGTTTCGAGCTCGGCACTACGGTGTCGAGATGACCAGCCGCCAATTTCTTCATGGTTTCAGTCATTTCCACGACCGGCTCGGCAATTGCACGAATGGTGAAAAAAGCCACCCCAGTAGTAAATAATATTCCTACCACCAGCAATATCTGCTCAATCAACAACAGTTCTTGCGTTGCAACATTTCCATTGTTGGCCTCAGCTTTCAACAATTCGAGCTGATTCACCACCATGCCACCGCGTCTAATGCCGTCGGCTCCTCTCTCACCACCCAGGATGGTTAGCAATTTTTCCGCGCGAGGGACTGCTTCCGACACCAGGAGGTAATTGGCCATATTCCATATTTGTGATGTACGAATTGCAAACATCTTTGGCGGCAGAGGTGAAAAATCGGCACGCTGCAGGGTGAGTTTTTTCAACAATTCCTGCTGCTTTGGCGTCAATTTTGCGGAAATTTTCTTAAGGCTGGCCAGTCGTTTCCTGTTGGTTTCCCAGAAACCTGCAAATTTATCCGCGAATTTCCTTTCACCGGTTATTAAAAACGCCTTGATGTGGGAAAGCCCACTGGAAAATGATCCTCGAAAGTCGGTCATATAAGCCAGATACTTACTCCGCTCGGCAAATGCGCCACGGAATTTTTTAGCGTTCTCCAACTCGTCATTGATTATCGTAGAAATGGACAGCAAAATTTTCTGTGCCAGTGGTGCTGCCTCGTCCGTCAGGATTAGTTTAGCCGGTTGCTCGGATTTGCTGTTGGCAACCTTCTCAACCTCATCCTGGGCACGGCTAAACTCGGCGAGAATTCTCTCAAGTTCCTCCAGATTTTCTAAACTATCGGGATTTGTCCACGCCCTCGAATACAAATCCTGCTTTTTATGTATTTCAGTGATGTTTTCCCATACAATGGCGCGTTCTGTTTTAAACTTCGGGTCACCAGTCAGCATATAGCCGCGCAGGGCAGCCAGTGAGGCATTGATATTGTTGATCATTTGCGCAGAAGCCAATGCCGTCGGCATGCGTAATTCCACGATCAGAGCCGTGCTCTTTTTTATCTCAGCGGTCTTCCAGACAGTTGTTCCTACAACTGCAGTCAACAGCAGCAGCACAACGCCAAATCCACCCAATAATCGATGGGAAATTTTTAACTGCCTGAAAAATTTACTCAACATCATTGTTTCCAGTCAGCACGAAACAACAGGCAGGTTTATGATTGGGAATTTTATCTTCAAACGCCCTGACATGGTTGAGTTTTCCGGTTTTTTCCGCCGCCAAATCAAGGATCATTACCAAATTTAAATTAGAAAATGCAATTTCCGTACCACCCATTTTGCTTCCCCATGAATGTATGCCGACTTACATTCAGTCCCGATACAAAGCTCATCACTTTGTTTTTTATTGGGTTAGCTTAACGTGCAACAAATTTAAATTCCCTTAAAACTAGGGTGTGGACTTGCAGAATAACATCTCGTTGACGAAGTTCTTTATTGTGGTTTTCAAGCGCCTGAGCTGTGTCCCTTTGTTCGGTGATGTCCTGTATCAAAACCGTATAGAGATTACTACCGTCAAAACACAGATTGGAAACCGAGCACTTTTCCATCGTTCAGAATTGGCACATTGTAATGACTGACGTGCTCCCCTGAAAGCTCCTCGATTTTAAGTTAGTCTGTTTTCAATCAGGAGACGGACAATGAAGCGATCACGGTTTAGCGAAGAACAGATTATCGGAATATTGAAAGAACATCAGGCTGGCATGACGGCTGTTGA
>JAJFHS010000002.1 GCA_021775475.1 Hyphomicrobiales bacterium | reverse complement strand
TGGAGAGCTGACTACAATCACACCCGGCCACACTCAAGCTTAAACTGGCTCACACCAAACGAATTTGCAACCTGGTCCAATATGGATCATAACCAGAACAGAACTAACTTATAAATGAGGACAACTTGGGGAGCACGTCATCTCCTTCCCCCCAATCCTACCGTTCCATATTGCGCAATGAATGATTATTCAGCGTCAAAATCTCTCCGCCCACCCTCTCCATAAAACGCTGCTTTACCGGCCCATTCAACACCTCAGTGACAAAACAAATATCAATGGCCTTTTTTTTAACAAATACATGTCCTATATTGTTTCTGCTGGATCAAACCAGCTATGGCGATAAATGGCTTTCGTAATAAACCATTCGGACCCGGGGGCGGTACCCGGCGCCTCCACCAATTACCTCAGTTGCTGAGTCGCAGCGTTGATTAGAGGATATGGGGGCGAAACAGGATCGACGAGGGTGTAAAGGATTTGTTTTCGCTCGGCATGGTTCCGCCGATATCGGGCCGTTTTAATAGTTGCAAATGACAACTACGCAGAGGCACGTCTCGCTGCTTAGGCAGTGCGACAGCTTCGAAATTAGTCCTAGACATTTGCATGTCTAGGCGGGGTTCGGAGAGCACCTGGCAACAGAAGCTCTCCACTAATTGTCTATTGCGGTCAACTGGCACGAAGAATTGATGATGAAAAAATACAAAAACATGTGGGATGACGCAATCAGCGCTTGATAGAAACACCACTTGGTTTATTGTTCGAAATAAGAATCAACAAGGTACAGCATGACTGAAAAAATGCCCCAGGATTTTATGCGTTATGACCTTATGGCGCAAAAAGCATTGCGCGGCGTCGTCCGTTTGGCGCTCGAACGCATTGCAGAGACCGGTTTGCCGGGAGATCATCACTTTTACATTTCCTTTGATACGCAAGCGCCGGGCGTCAAAATGTCGGATCGTTTACGCCGCGAATATACTGAAGAAATGACGATTGTCCTCCAGCATCAATACTGGGGACTGGAAATTCATGATGATTTCTTCCAGATTGAGCTGAGTTTCAACGATCTTCCCGAAAAAATTGTTATTCCTTATGTTTGCATCAAGGGATTTTTTGACCCAAGTGTGCAATTCGGACTTCAGTTCCAAAATGACGCCGAAGACGAGGAATACGATATTTCTGCAGATACGGCCAATAATCCTGAAAGCAGCACAGTGGCCAACAATGATGAAGCCGAAGCCCTGCCGGTAGCTGCCGCCAGCGGCGGTGCCGACGTTGTTGTTCTTGACGCTTTCCGCAAGAAATAGCCAGGTTTAAGAAAGGCGGTTCGCCTCCTATGGAAGGTCTTACCGCCTTGACCTCCGCCAAAGACGCGGTTGCAACTCTTTGGCAACTGGCTAAAGCGGACCCGGCCCTGCTCAAAACCATCACCCTTGGCGGCTTTGACCCGGTGTTGCCCTCTTCCTTTCTCATCGGCACGGCTGCGCAGGCCTCCATAGCAGCGGCAACTCTGGCCGCATCGCAACTGTGGCAGTTGCGCAATAATCAAAGCCAGCGTGCATCAGTTGACATGCACCACGCTGTCGCTGAATTCAGATCAGAGCGTTATCTTCAAGTTGATGGCAAGCCTGCACCTGAACTGTGGGATGCCATTGCCGGAAACTACCAGACCCGGGACAAGCGCTGGGTCAGGTTGCATACAAATTTCCCCGCCCATCGCGATGGTATGCTGGCGCTATTGAACTGCGCCCACACGCGCGACGATGTTCAAAAAGCGCTTTTGACGTGGGACGCAGCCGACATTGAAGACGCGGCAAACGCACGCGGCCTTCTCGCCACAATGATGCGCAGTCGTAAAGAATGGCGAAATCACGCCCAAGGCCAGGCAGTTGGGGCAATACCTCCTTTCACCATCGAAAAAATTGGCGAAGCCCCTGCCCGCCCGCTCAAGCCTTCGGCGCGACCGCTAGCCGGTATTCGCATTCTCGATCTTACCCGCGTCATTGCCGGTCCGGTCTGTGGCCGCACCCTGGCCGCCCATGGCGCTGAGGTCATGCGCATTAGCGCTGAACATCTGCCCTTTATGGCACCTTTGGTGATCGACAATGGCCGCGGCAAAGTGTCAGCCTTTCTGGATTTGCGTGATACACAAGACAAGGCAAAACTGGCCGGGCTTGTGCGCCAGTCAGATGTCTTCGTTCAGGGCTATCGGCCCGGCACCATAGCATCGCGCGGATTTTCGCTTGAAAACCTAACAAAACTTCGCCCGGGAATTATCACTGCCTCCTTGTCCGCTTATGGCACCCGCGGCCCCTGGGCCAATCGCCGTGGTTTTGATAGTCTGGTGCAAATGGCTACCGGTATTAATGTCGAGGAAGCAGCAGCCGCAGGCATGGACGGACCAAAGACCCTGCCCTGTCAGGCGCTCGATCATGCCGCCGGGTTTATTTTGAGTTTTGCCATCATGATTGCCCTGCACCGGCGCGCAACCATTGGCGGCAGCTGGCATGTTGCAACGTCTCTAGCGCAGGCTGGTCGCTGGATTGAAAATCTCGGACGGCTTGAAGATGGTTTCAACTGCCCTGATCAAGATAGAGACGATATCGCAGAGTTTTTAGAAATAACGCCTTCCGGTTTTGGTGAGCTCAGTGCCGTCAAGCCTTCCGGAATTCTTGAAAAATCTCCTGCGTTTTGGGAAAAACCGTCGATGCCACTGGGATCAAATCCACCACGCTGGGCATAAATCGCCCCAAAATTCGTCACCGCACATTGATGCCCTGCCCTAACACACACGTGATCAAATGTGCATTGAGGTGTAATGCCGATATGGCAGTATCGGGCGAAATAACAACAGGGATTCCCAATGATACTTTTACCACAATTGAAGCGCAGCATTTACGCTGCAACACTCGGCCTTGTTCTGTCTTTCGGTAACGTAATTGCCGCTCCGGTTTCCATCGAAGCTGTGATGACCCCGCAGGAACAGATGAAGTTCAATTTTGCCGATGGCTCCAAACAGTTTATTCTGGCCGTGCGCCGGGAGGGCAAAGCCAAAGGCTCCGGCATATTTGCCGGAATGAATGTCACCGAATTTGGCTGGCACGATATCAATCCACCGTTTGGCGGCGATCCGCGCGGCTATCTGCAATTGACCGATGACAATGGCAATGTCGCCATTATCAAGTGGCAGGTGCGTGCGGTATTCATGAAAGGTGAGAAAAAGCCTGCTCTTTTTGACAATGGTTACTGGGAGTTGGTCAAGGGTATCGGAAAATTTGCCGGCAAACGCGGCGTTGGCTCACTGTTAATCAAACCGGCGGGAGGTCCAAAGCGCAAATATATCCTCATCGGTGAAGTCAATGATGCTCCATAAGTAATTAATCCATTTCAGCCGACCGCCTAACCGCGGCCGGTCGACATCCCCCTACTATAAATCGTCCGCACAAGGAATGAACTTATCTGGACAATTCAGGCAACTCCTATATTATAGCCCTAAATCGAAACGATTGAAAAAAACAATAATAACAATAGTTCAAAAAGCACCTTTCCGATGGCCGATATCGTTATAACTGAATTTATGGATGAGGATGCTATTACATCACTCAAATCAAAGTGGCGCGTGATTTACGATTCCCAACTCCATGAAACTCCAGAGACCCTGCAACGTGAACTGGTTAGCGCACGTGGGTTGATCATCCGCAATCAAACCCGGGTTACCGCCGCCATGCTCGATATGGCACCCAACTTAACCACAATAGGGCGTCTTGGCGTTGGTTTGGATAATATTGATCTGGATGCCTGCAAGCAACGCGGCATCACAGTCATCCCAGCTATTGGTGCCAATGCCAAGGCGGTCTCCGAATACGTCCTCTCGGTTGCTCTGATCTTGCTGCGCAAAGCCTATTGTTCAACCAATGATGTCCTCTCAGGACTGTGGCCACGCTCGCAACTGATTGGCGGCGAGATCAACGGTAAAACATTGGGATTGATCGGGTTTGGTTCTATTGCCCGTCAGGTTTCCCGTGATGCAACTGTCCTGGGCATGAAGACAATTGCTTTTGATCCGTTTGTTGACGACAGTGATGAAGCCTGGGAATACACTGAAAAAGACAGCTTTAACAACATCCTGCGCCGCTCTGACATATTGTCTTTGCACGTTCCCCTCAGCAAAGGCACGCGTCATCTCATTGCCGAAGAAGCCCTGATGCTCATGAAACCTTCAGCCATCTTGATCAATACCTCTCGTGGTGGAATTGTTGATGAAACAGCCCTTGTGGCGGCGCTGAAATCAGGCCGGTTATTTGGCGCAGCTCTCGATGTTTTTGAAACCGAACCTTTGACTGCCCAGTCTGGCAAGAAGTTCGAAGGCCTTGAAAGCCTTATCCTGACCCCACACATTGCCGGGGTAACCGATGAAGCAAATGTACGAATTTCAAGATTGATTGCTGATAAAGTCCTTGCGGCGCTAGCCTGAATTCCTGACTGTGTGCTAACATGTAAAAACCACCCGAAGTTTTTATACAAGAGGCACCATGACCGACACCCGTACAGAGACCGACAGCTTTGGCCCGCTTGAAGTGCCGGCTGATAAATACTGGGGCGCGCAAACTCAACGATCCCTGGGTAATTTCAAAATCGGCATTGAAAAAATGCCCGGCTCGCTCATTCGTGCTCTGGGGATTATCAAAAAATCAGCCGCCCTCACCAACAACCAGCTTGGTAATCTCGAAGACGACATCACACAAGCAATCGCTGAAGCTGCCCAGGAAGTAATTGACGCAAAACTGGATGATAATTTCCCGCTTGTAGTGTGGCAAACCGGCTCGGGCACCCAAAGTAACATGAACGCCAATGAAGTCATCGCCAATCGCGCCATTGAAATTCTTGGCGGCACCATGGGCACAAAAGACCCGGTACACCCCAATGACCATTGCAACCGCTCGCAATCCTCCAACGACACCTTTCCAACCGCCATGCACATTGCCGCCGTTGAACAGGTTCACAACACATTGCTGCCCGCCCTTGATCATCTGGCAACAGCGTTAGAAAAAAAATCGCAAAGCTGGCAGGATATTATCAAAATCGGTCGCACTCATCTACAAGATGCGACACCGCTAACGCTTGGTCAGGAGTTTTCAGGCTACGCCGCCCAAATCAGATTGAGCATTGAGCGCAACTCGGAAGGCCTGAAACGACTTTACCCGCTGGCCCAAGGCGGCACTGCCGTGGGTACAGGCCTCAATGCCAACCCGGCATTTGCCGAAACATTTGCAGCCCATGCGGCTGAAATAACCGGCCTGCCTTTTGTTACCGCAAAAAACAAGTTTGAAGCGCTTGCCGCCCACGATGCCATCGTTGAAATGTCAGGTGCCCTTAACACCACGGCTGTAAGCCTGTTCAAGATTGCCAATGATATTCGCCTTTTAGGCTCGGGCCCGCGCTCAGGTCTTGGTGAAATTTCCCTGCCTGAAAACGAACCCGGCTCCTCTATTATGCCAGGCAAGGTAAACCCCACCCAATGCGAAGCCCTGACCATGGTCTGCACGCAAGTTATGGGCAACCACACGACGATTACCGTTGCCGGTAGCCAGGGTCATTTTGAACTGAACGTGTTCAAGCCGGTGATGATTTACAATTTGCTGCAATCAATCCGGCTCATCGCCGAAAGCGCCATCAGTTTTACCGATAATTGTGTTGTCGGCATTGAACCAAATATAGACAATATTTCAGCCCTGATGCAGCGCTCTTTAATGCTGGTAACAGCTCTGGCACCAAAAATCGGCTACGACAACGCGACAAAAGTTGCCAAAACCGCCCATAAAAATGGCACCACCCTGCGCGAAGAAGCGGTTAGACTGGGTTTTGTTACAAAGGAAGAGTTTGATCAGATCGTGCGCCCGGAAAAAATGATTTCGCCGCAAGCTTGATGAGCGGTCCGCAAAAACGATCCATTAAAGTCGCTGGGCACCGCACCAGCACCTCGCTGGAGCCGGATTTTTGGCAGGCGTTGCAGGAAATTGCCCAGGCTCAAAACACCTCAATGGCCGAACTGATCGAAGCCGTTGACAGTGCGCGTGGAAAAACCAACCTGTCCAGCGCTTTGCGGTGTTTCATTCTCAATCATTACAGGTTTTAGCCTGACTTGCGCAATAGGCGAGACCATGAAGCCCGGATGAGGAATAAGGTTATAAACAGCGCCAAAGCCAAAATCACAGTTGTGCCAACCTGCCCACTCAGCCACTGACGCACTGGACTGATAATCTTGTCGCCATAGGTGATTAAATTGGTGGCGCTGGCAACATCCGGCAGAAAAAGTGAAATCCCCCAATAAAACACAACATAAAAGCCCGAAAGTGCCATCAGGCCACCGCTAAAATAATCTATATAGATGTTGGCCTTCTGCGGCCAAACAGAAAATCCCTGACAAGTCATAGCTGCGGCAATTGCCAGGACACCCAGAACCGTTCCCATGCCCAGGGCATAGGCGACAAAGGTGAGAGCGCTGCCTGCCAGGCTACCGGTAATAGCAACTCCTGTGACCGACAAAAAAATGGGCAGTGTGCAAGAAAGAGATGCCGTGCCATAGCTAATTCCAAACAACAGATCGCCACTCCAGGACCGTGTCAATTTCTGCCCCCCAAAAACAGGTAGACGTATCGAAATTTTTCGCCCGCTCATGAGAAAAACACCCATCAAAATCAGGAATACTCCGATAATCAATCCTGCCCACGGTAAATACTTCAACACCCAGCTTGCTCCCAGGGATATGATAATACCGGTTAATCCAAATACGATCAGAAATCCACTGGTCGTTGCCGCACCAACACCCAGTGCCCGCACAATCGTTGCGGCATTATTGTCACCGGGCACGGCATTTATCCGCCGGGCAAGATATGCTGGCAGCAGAGCAAAGCCACAAGGATTTACCGTGGCAACCACACCACCAATAAAGGCAAACATCAAGACACCGTCCATGGCTTCATTCCTGGCTAGAGCACTTCTCGACCATAATTTCTGTATCAACTACAGGTGCAAGAAAAACAGCAAGCCCGGATTGCCCGAATGTTGCGGCATTATGCGGTGTCGGATTAATTCACAGGTGCAGGTTTGTTTGAATCTGTAGAACTGACCGTTGGCTCCGGGATGATGTCCGGTAGCGCCTTGCGTTCTATCTGTTTCTTGCGCTCTAGCCGCTGACGTGTTTCTTCTTCAAGCTTTTCCAGTTGCTTAACACTATCCTGCAAAGTTTTTACCACAAGAAACTCACGCAACCCTTCAGCGTCAAAACTACGTTCCGGTGCATTGACCGGTCCGGTGTATAAGAGCAACAGTGCGGGTGAACCGGGAAAATCAGTAAATGAAAACCGCCATTCATTATCAAGTTTGAAGACACTGAGATCGATCACCAGTGAGGTTTTTCCGGTGACACTTTCAGATTCAAATCGCAAATCCGTGGTCCCCACCAACCCGTTGTTGATAGTGAACGAAGTATCGAGATTACCATAAGACATCTGTCCCTCAACCAGAAGACCGTCGACAAGACTGTTTAGCTCAGCCTCTGTCTCAACGCTGGCCAGCGCTGCGGCAAAAGGAGTGGGATTGATACCCTTGAGAACACCATCCTCAATTTGCAGAACACCCCCCCCCTTCATTGAAGAAAACAGACCGCGCACACTCCTCCCCTCAGCCTTCACATTGCCCGAAATATAGGCCTTGCCGCCAATTGCCCAGCGCATTTCCCGAGGTTTGGCGATCTGTTCAAGCTCGCCACCTTCCAGGGAATATTCCGAACGCAGCTTCAAGGTACCATTAATGTCATCCAGCGTTGCCTTGAGGCTTAACTCACCGCCATAGAGGCTTCCCGTCAAACGTTTGAGGTCAAACTTGCCACGCTGTGAACGAATTTCAGCCTTTACATTTTTTATCACCGTTGTCTCGGTAGCAAGCTTGTTCACCAGCAGATCGACCTTCAAATCTGCAACCTTCAAGCGGCCAAGATCAAACGGCTGTGCCGACCACACCTGATCTTTGCCTGCCTTAGGAGTGTCCGGCTTTGTGCCGCCGCCAAAAATAGCATCAAAAGCCCACGGAAATGACATTTCCCGCGTCTTCACTTCAGCTGTTACAATCGGAACACGACCTCCTAAAACCATGGTCCCGTTCAAACTGAGCGGGATATTGCCAACATTTCCAGCAAACCCGGTAAGCGCCAATTTCGAGATTTTTCCCGCCAGTGATCCTTCAAAAGACAGGGGCAGCGTTTCATCGCTGCCGTCATTTACCGGCACGTGTAAAACCGACAACAGGGATCTCGCATCCTCACTTTTTACCGCCACACTGGCTTCAAGTTGTGGCTCGCCGTTAACTCTTGCCAGAACACCCGACAGATTGCCGCTGGCACCATAGGCTTCAAGATCAAAATTGACCTCGAGGCGTTTATTGACATCCCCTTTGATGCGCGCCCGCAACACACCGGCTTGCGATGATAATGTTATCTCTTCTGGCTTCACCCACCCCAGTTGAGCCAATAATCTGGCTCCGTCCTGGTTGTTGGCTTCCGCATCAAATTCGAGCCTGGATTGGGCAATTTCATTCAATTTTCCCAACAACAAAAACCGGCTGGAGATATCTGTTCCACCTGCCGAGCCGTTTAATTTAAAAAGATGGTGAGGGTGGCCGTCTTCAAATGAGGATTTAAAGGAAATGTCCAAATTCAAAGGCCCAAAACCTTTGGCAACTTCGCGGGCGTTGTCACCGATCCCCAGCATTTCAAACAGGTCTGTCGGATCTGGTGCTTTCAGCGAAGCTTCCAGCACGCCTGAAGGCTTGCCGTTTATATCAGTAATGGATCCCTTGGTAGTCAGACTGCTGCCACCGATATCGGCAAAATCAAATCTTTTAATTGTTAGCTTGCCTGCATTCAACCCCACATCAGCGGCAAAGCCACGCACGACAATACCGCGAGAAATCAAACTGTCGGCACTCAGGCGGATATTGGCGTCAAAACGCACGAACAGACTGGCTATATCTTTTAGAATTTCCGCCCCGGGGAAATCACCCTGGGATGATTGGCCTTTAAATTGATCAGGCGGAAAGTACCGGTCGAGATCAATTTGGTCGATTGAAAGTGCCAGACCAAATGCCGGGCGCTGCCGCAAAGCATAGGAAAGCCCCGCCGAGGCTTGGGTTTCGTCCAGCTTCACATCCATATCCAGAAGGTCAATGGATTTAGGCGCTATTTTCAATTTGCCTTTAGCCGCCAACCGGCCGCTAAATCCACTCACCTTTGATCCCATGAGCGGATCAAGAGAAGGAACCAGCCACCTGGCGAACTCTTTGGCATTCTGGGCGTTAAAGTCAAAAAAACCGACAAAACGCGCCGTTTTGGCCCGAGTCAGGAAAAGCCCTTTCAATGACAGCCTACTGCGCCCGGGAAGGTTGCCGGAAGCCTCCAGAACCTCAACATTATTATCGGCAAACCGCAATTTCAGTACTGATTTTTCAATCGTCAACCCGCCAACAACGACAGTATCAAGTCCAAGCGATATTTTACCGCCAAACCCGTTGCCATTGAGCCCCGGCAGGGCATCGGCCATCAGGCTCAAAAACCAGGCCATTGTGGCCGCGTTCGGGGGCGCCTTGGTCTGCTTAACTTTTTGCGATGGTGTTTTTTTCGCAACCTTCCCGGAGACGCCCGCAAGCCCGAGCAAATTGTCAAGGTCGAGACGTTTGGTGCTAAGTTCGACAATGAAATCCGAGCTATTCTGCCACAATGCCTGGGCACGACCGAAAAACCGCGATGCAGTGGCACCCTGGCTGATTACCGCTTTGATATTCTCAAGTTGGATACCGACAAAAGAAGTTGCGATTTTGGCTTCGAGCTTGCCAAAGAACTTATCCTTTACTCCGGGTGCGATGGTTTTGAAAAATTCAAGTTCGCCAATATCCTGGTTAATGATCAATTTGCCGTCAAAACGCGGCCCCTGATCCGAAGTATCAAGAAAACCATCGAAGACAATTTCTTCCTCTTCTTTTTCCGGGACATTCAAGCGCAGGCTTAAACGCCGCACACCTTCAACGTCCGCCCTGCCCGCCCGCAACGAAAATTCCCGTGCCTGACCAGCCAGAAGCAACTCGCCGTTTGCAGCATACGGCCCCACCAGCGCGCGCGCTGAAACCCGGGCATTGATGCCTGACACATCATAGGCAACCCGGCGTCTGGCATCTCTGAAAAATACCGAACCACCGGAAATGAGAACATCATCAAGAATAATATTCTGCAGATCCACAGTTTCACCAAAATTAGTGTCGGTCTTGATCTGCCAGTTGGGAACGCCGCGCGCAGAAACATCAAATCGAAAAGTCGGGCGCACAAGTTCCACATCAGTGAATTGAAACTTACCGCGCAACAGTGGCGCCAGAGCAAGTCTGGCTTTAACCTGGGCTATGCTGGCAAGGGCGGCACTGTCGCGATCATCGGGGGATTTGACTTCGACGCTGCCCAGACGAATGGTGCCAATCGGCAAAATTCGAATATCTATATCGCCGTTAATGCTGACCTGGCGACCCAGTATTCTTGTGGCCTCACTCTCAATTTCCGCACGATAGGCCGTCCAGGTGATTAAAAACGGCGCAATAAGAGCGGTGAATAATATCACCACAATCAATCCACACGCCATGAGAAGCGGATGTTTCAATGCTCAATTTCCATTTTCAAAACCAAATCTGTCAAAACCTGATTGAATTCGAAGCTTCTCATTTTCCAATCATTCTTTGAAATTGATCCCTGTGCCCTGAGATTAAGAGTAATTGATTCTCACACAATGTTCCTCAACAAAACAACGTGAATCACATTGCAACAACTTTGCCCGGGTTAAGAATACTGTCGGGATCCAGCGCCTTTTTTATCGCCCGCATCACGCCCAGTCCTTGCCCATGTTCCGCTTCGAGAAATTTCATTTTACCCATGCCCACTCCATGTTCGCCGGTACACGTACCCTCCATGGCAAGAGCCCGCATTACCAGACGTTTGAGAAGTTCGTCTACGCGCAGCTTTTCCTCAGGATCCTTTGGATCAATGAGCAATATCAGGTGAAAATTGCCATCTCCCACGTGGCCGACGATTGGTGCATAGAGGTTAAATTCCTCAATATCGGCCCGCGTTTCCTCAACACAATCAGCCAGCCGTGATATCGGCACGCAAACATCAGTTGCCAGTCCTTTGCACCCCGGCCGCATGGCCAGCGTGGCCCAGTAGACATCATGGCGGGCCTTCCACAAGCGGTTGCGATCCTCGGTTTTGGTTGCTGTATCAAAAGGTCCGCCACCAAGTTCTGCAACAATGTCTGCAAACAGAGCCATCTGTTCGGCAACGCTTTGCTCCGTGCCATGAAATTCCAGAAACAGGATTGCCGTTTCAGGGAAATCAAGATCGGAATACGCATTGCAGGCAGCTATCTGCGCATCATCAAAAAGTTCAATACGCGCCACCGGTATTCCCATCTGGATTGCCATTATTGTTGCGTCACATGCAGCCTTGATATCGGGAAACGGACACACGCCCGCTGAAATAGCTTCCGGTATTGCGTGTAGTTTTAAGGTTACCTCGGTTATTATCCCCAACGTTCCCTCAGAGCCGACAATCAACCGGGTGAGATCATAGCCGGCAGAAGATTTCCTCGCCCGGCGCGCCGTTTTGACAATGGTTCCATCCGCCATCACCACCGTCAAATTGAGAACATTTTCACGCATGGTGCCATAACGAACCGCGTTGGTACCCGAAGCCCGCGTAGCCGCCATGCCGCCAATACTTGCGTCCGCTCCGGGATCAATAGGGAAAAACACCCCCATATCACGCAAATACTGATTGAGCTGAATACGGGTAACGCCAGCCTCCACCGTGCAATCAAGGTCCTCAGCACTGACGCGTATAATATTATTCATCTGGGTAAAATCAAAGGTTATGCCACCATGAATAGCACTTGTGTGCCCTTCCAAAGAGGTACCCGCCCCATAAGGAATTATCGGCACCTTGTGGCGGGCACAAATCTTGACCAGTTCCGAAACTTCTTGCGTTGTATGAACGAAAGCCACCGCATCAGGCGGGTGGTTGGCAAACCAGGCGACACTTTCGCCGTGAAGATCACGCACCGAGCGCGATGTTGACAGCCTGTCGCCCAACAGCGCCTCAGCTTCTTGTATTGCCGCATCAATCAATCGGGAATTGGCAAGTGCGGTCTCAACCATGTATCACCTTATCAAAGCACTATATGTTTTACCTTGTTCAGGTTATAGCACATTCTTTGATTGGTTTAAGTCGATAGCGTCAGATTTCCCGGAGAATTTTTAATGTCGCCACAATCCCCTTTCGTCTCCTCGCCCATGACCGTTATTCCCGAGTGGATTGATTACAACGGCCATATGAATGTGGCTTATTATATTGTGTTGTTTGACCGTTGTATTGATGAGCTTTTTAGCAATCTTGGAATTGGACCTGAATACGTAAAACGTGAAAACGCCTCCACCTTCACCATGGAAGGTCACATTACTTACCAGCGCGAACTGACGGTTGACGCTCCCGTTAAAATAACGCTGCGAATTGTTGATTACGATCAAAAACGCCTTCACATCTACCTTGAAATGTTTCATGGCCAAGAAGGTTTTCTCAGTGCAACCTGGGAACAAATGACCCTGCATGTGGACATGAAAGCCAAACGCGCCTCGGTTTTCCCTAACGAGGTGCTTGAGAAAATTGACCAGATGTATCAAGCTCACAGCAATCTGCCGCCCAGCTCTCATATCGGGCGCATTATAGGCATCAGGAAAAAATAGCCCCGGAGCTGCGTTAAATGTCGGAATTAATCAACAGTTTCAGACGCTTTTTACTGGAATCTGTGCAGCCAAATTTACGCACATTTGTCTATAATCGCGAGCCTCTGGCCTGGGTTCTGGCAGCTATCATCGGTATTGCAATTGCTTATGCCATCATTGCCTTCAGACTTCTGATTGGTGTCACCCAGTTTTTATGGCTCGGCACCATGTCGGAAAAATTTTCCAGCCAGGTGGCCAGCCAGCCGCCCATTGTGATTATTCTGGTCCCGGCAATCGGCGGCCTGGTTGTCGGTCTGTTTTTACAATTTATCTTACCCGGTCGTCGCCCCGAAGGCGTTGCTGATGTTATTGAGGCGCGCGCCATAGGGGGGGCCAAAATGCCGTTCTTGAACGGTATCGGTGCAGCCCTGGTCTCAGCGGTATCTTTAGGCAGCGGTGCCAGTGCCGGTCGCGAAGGCCCCGCCGTTCACCTCGGTGCCACCCTGTCATCAGGCCTGGCGCAGTTTTTTGATTTTCCTCGCCACATGCAACGCACTTTATTGGCTTGCGGTGCCGCCGCGGCTGTTTCCGCATCTTTCAACGCACCGATTGCCGGTGCACTTTTCGCCATGGAAGTTATTCTGGCACACCTGTCGCCGCGTGCTTTCGTTCCCATTATAGTTTCCAGCGTAACCGCTACTGTAGTTACGCGCTTTCACCTTGGCAGCTTTCCCGCCTTCATCGTCCCCGACCATCAGATTACCTCTTATCTGGAATTTCCAGCCTTTGTACTTCTGGGCATCACTTGCGGGATTGTCGCCATTTGTTTTCATTCTTCGCTCAGCACTGCCGACTGGGTCGCCCGCCACATCACCTGTCCCTTGTGGGCAAGGCCGGTCATTGGCGGCTTGATGGTTGGTACACTGGCAGTCTTTTTTCCGCAAATTCTGGGCGTCGGCTATCAAGCAACCGATGCCGCTTTGAACCAGCAACTGCCCCTGCTTTTGCTTCTCGCACTTATCCCCGCCAAGACAGCCGCAACCGCCATAACTTTGGCCAGCCGCTTTGGTGGTGGCGTGTTTAGCCCGTCATTATACCTCGGTGCCATGACCGGTGGCGCCTTCGGCATCATGGCAACGTCCATGTTCCCGGACATTGCCTCAAGCAACGGATTATATGCCATCGTTGGCATGGGAGCAGTGGCAGCAGCAATTCTGGGCGCGCCGATTTCAACCACCCTGATTGTGTTTGAACTCACCGGCGGCTATGAAATGACCCTGGCTATCGTGCTGACAATCTCGATATCCACCGGCCTCATGCAGGCGGTTCACGGGCGCAGTTTTTTTCACTGGCAACTGGGCTCAAGAGGCCTGTTTCTCAAAGATGGTCCACACAAGGAAATCGTTCGCAATCTTCATGTGTCAGATTTCATGGAACCGCTCAAAGCAGATGAAACCACGCCGCCTCTCAGTGAGGAGGGTCAACGCTTCCTGCTGACAAAAAACGATACTCTCGAGACAGCCCTGCGCGCTTTTGACGACAGTGGCCTCACACTCATTCCGGTGGTAGATGATAAAGACGCAAGCCGCACCATCGGCTGGGCCAGACAGTTGGCTGCAACCGACGCCTTCAACCAGGCCTTGATCAGGGCTAATGTAGAGAAACATGGCTGATGGAGGCGGGATTTTGAAACCGAAATTGTCGATTAATGCCTTTGTCGTGAGGCCGGATTTAAATATAGCGAGCACCACAATATGAGTAGTACAAACCCAATCCTGCGATGGTTTGTTTCAATTACAGGGTTTTTCCGGCTTATTAACAATCGGCGTCTGGATAACCGGTTCAGTGTTTTGCCGCAACCACGCCTGTTCATTGCCCTGGTTCTGGCGGGCATTTTTCTTATCACAATCCTGGGGATTTTTGCCGACCCCGTATTTCTGCAATGGTTTCAAGCAGGCAATGCCCAAAAGGAAGGCTGGTTCGCCTATACCACTGATATCGGCAAATCAAAATGGATGCTGGCCTTAACCGGCAGTGTTTTACTGGTTATGCCGCTCATTCGCACCGATCGCCTCAAGGCTCAAAAACGTATCCGCTGGCATCGTATCTCTTTGAGTTTATATTTCCTTTTTACAACAATTGCCTTTAGTGGTCTGTTGGCATTATTGATGAAAAATGCAATTGGCCGCGCACGCCCGCCCTTTGTTGAAGACATGCAGGTGTGGCAATTATCACCGTTCGGCGATAATTATGAATTCGCCAGCTTCCCGTCAGGACACGCCACCACCGCCGGGGCAGTCGCAATGGCGCTGGCGTTGCTGTTTCCCAGGATGGCAGTGTTTTTGCTGCTGGCGGCTATCTGGCTGGCCACAACCCGCGTGGCAATTGGCGTGCATTTTCCAAGTGATGTGACAGCCGGAGTGTTGTTCGGTGCCTTGTTTAGCTGGTTATATGCCCGCGCTTTTGCTCACCGCCGGATTTTGTTTGAATTTGGTGATACCGGAAAACTCAGATTACGTCGTTAAACTGGAGAAATTTACGTGCCCATCCCCCTACTCACAGCGATAAAATTTCAGCGTGGCGTTAATGTCGACGACCAGTTGATGCATATCTGCACCCAGTTGAGCGACAAAGGCCTGATTGTCGGTGGCCTCATTCAGGAAAACAGCTGCGGCGATGTCTCCGGTGTGCAACTGGTTGACATAAGATCACGACAAAAATTCGACATCTGGGAAAATAGAGGTCTCCAGGCCAGCGGCTGCCGACTGGATGAAGCGGGGTTACTAGGCTCGGCAAAAGCTATCGAACAGGCAATTCTTGACCGCGTTGACATGCTGGTCATCAACCGTTTTGGTCGCGCCGAAAGCGAAGGCAAGGGTTTGCGGGATTATTTTGCCCAAGCCATCGACGCCGGAATTCCGGTTCTGACCGGCGTGCGCGCGCCTTATGTCGAGGCCTGGCAACAATTCCACGGTGGCATGGCGCACGAATTGCTGGTAACTGATACCAAAATGGAAAACTGGGTTGCCAAGGCCATCGAAAACTCCGCTTGAAATCAATATTCCCGAACAGCTGCGACTCAGTGTTATAAGAACAAATTATGCCCATCGACCCGTTTGATCTTGGTTCTGTCGACGAAAGTGAAGCTGCCCGGCCCACCGGCGGCATTGCTGCGCGTGCCATGGCTGCGGTTGAAGCCCCCTACCTCAAAAAGCTCAATCACGAACAACGCCGGGCGGTGGAAAATGTTGATGGCCCCTCGCTCATTCTGGCTGGTGCAGGCACTGGCAAGACACGGGTTTTAACCACGCGACTGGCCCACATACTGCATACGCGTCGCGCCTGGCCCGGGCAAATTCTTGCAGTCACCTTCACCAACAAAGCGGCGCGCGAAATGAAAGAGCGCATTGGCGCCATCATTGGTGGTGCCGTTGAAGGCATGACCTGGCTTGGCACGTTTCATTCCATTGGTGCCAAAATCCTGCGCCGCGATGCTGAACTGGTTGGCCTCAGACCCGATTTTGCCATCCTCGACACCGACGATCAGATACGCCTGCTTAAACAGCTGATCAAAGCCGACGGCATTGACGAAAAACGCTGGCCCGCGCGCCAGTTGGCTGGTGAAATCGATGGCTGGAAAAACCGTGGCATTACGCCAAACAATGTAAGTGCCGCTGATGCGCAATCCTATGCCAACGGCAAGGGTGTTGAGATATATGCCGAATATCAGGCGCGGCTGAAAATACTCAATGCCGCTGATTTTGGCGATCTTCTGCTTGAATGCCTGAGGTTGTTTCAGGAAAATCCCGATGTTCTGAGCAGCTACCGTGAGCGTTTCAAATATATGCTGGTCGATGAATATCAGGACACCAATGTGGCGCAATATCTGTGGCTGCGTCTGCTTGCTGGTAACGCCGGTAACATTGCCTGCGTTGGTGATGACGACCAGTCAATCTATGGCTGGCGCGGTGCGGAAGTCGACAATATCCTGCGCTTTGAAAAAGATTTCCCCGGTGCCCTCGTCGTGCGGCTGGAAGAAAACTACCGCTCGACCCCGCATATTCTCAATGCCGCCTCAGGCCTGATTGCCCACAATCAGGGCCGCCTGGGTAAAACCCTGCGCACCTCTGAAACCGAGGGCGAAAAAGTTCAGGTCAAATCCGTCTGGGATGGCGAAGAAGAAGCGCGTGGCATTGCTGATGACATTGAAAACCTGCAACGCAAGGACCACAAGCTCAATGAAATAGCCATTCTGGTGCGCGTCAGCTCGCTTATGCGCGAATTTGAAGACCGGTTTGTCACCCTTGGCCTGCCCTATCGTGTCATTGGTGGCCCGCGATTTTATGAACGCCGTGAAGTGCGAGATGGGCTGGCTTATCTCAAAGTCACCGCCCAGCCCGACAATGATCTGGCATTTGAGCGCATCATCAACACCCCCAAACGCGGCCTTGGCAATGTCACCGTGCAAAAACTGCATGAATTCGCCCGCGCGCAAGGCATATCATTAACCCGTGCGGCGCGCGCATTGGTTGAAACCGACGAACTTTCCAAAGCCGCACGTAAATCGCTGGGTGAGCTTTTGGATAATTTTGCCCGCTGGCGTTCGCTCATTGATGGCTTGCCGCACACCGAACTCGCCGAAATGATACTGGACGAATCCGGTTACACTTCCATGTGGCAAAACGACAAGGCAGCGGACGCGCAAGGTCGCCTCGAAAACCTGAAGGAACTAGTCAATTCCATGGGAGAATTTGAAAACCTCGCCGGTTTTCTTGAACATATTTCGCTGGTGATGGATGTGCAGACGGCTGAGACCAGCGATATGATAAATCTCATGACCCTGCATTCCGCCAAGGGTCTCGAATTTGACACGGTGTTTCTGCCCGGCTGGGAAGAAGGCCTGTTTCCCCACCAACGCGCACTCGATGACAGTGGTAACGCCGGTCTCGAAGAAGAACGCAGGCTCGCCTATGTGGGCATTACACGTGCGCGCAAACTGGCGAAAATCAGCTTCACTTCAAATCGCCGTATCCATAATCTGTGGCAGTCCGCCATGCCGTCGCGGTTTTTGGATGAACTGCCCGAAGCCGATGTCGACATTGAAAGTGCTTCAGATACTTATGGCGGTGGCAGCTTTGGCCAAAGCCGGTTTAATGAAGACGTGTTTGAAGCCAATTACAACACTCCGGGCTGGCGGCGCGCGCAATCACATCAAGCAGCAAACCCGGCACCAAAAAGCCGATTTGGTTCATCACCGGTGCTGGAGGGCGAGTTGGCCACTTCCGAATTTTCCGACACCAGCACCTACAGGTTGGGCGAAAGGGTTTTTCACGATAAATTCGGCTATGGTGCTATAGCGGCAATAGATGGCAACAAGCTCACGATCGATTTCGAAAAATCCGGGCGCAAACGCGTCCTTGATTCATTTGTAGCCCGTCACTAACAATGTCACATTCAACTGAGCTCCCCCAATTCGTCATCCTCGGGCTTGACCCGAGGATGACGAGAGCGAGAGGTGTGAATACAAATAAACACAACAGGCTTCAAGCATGAGCGTTCGTGTCGTATTCTCAAATCTTGACCAACCTCAGGCCCACGCGCTGGCGGAAATAGCCGAGGCCGCCGAACGCCTTGAAATTCTGGCTGTTGCAATTGATGAATATGATGAGGCAAGCCAGCTGTGGTCAGTGTCGGTTTATTTTGAGCATCCGCCAAAATCCGGCAACGTTGATACCCTTGCGGCAATTGCCGCCGATGTACTCGATATTGCCCGACTGCCGTGGAAACTGGAAAATGTGCCGGATATCAACTGGGTGCAAAAATCTCTTGAAGGGCTCAGTCCGGTTCAGGCCGGCCGGTTTTTTGTCCACGGATGTCATGATCGCCATGTGCGCCCCGCTCATTCAATTGCCATCGAACTCGAAGCTGCCATGGCCTTTGGTTCGGGCCATCATGGCACCACAAAAGGCTGCCTGACAGCTTTTGACCGCCTGTTAAAACAGCGCCGTTTTAGCCGCATTCTCGATGTCGGCACCGGCACTGGCATTCTCGCCATTGCCGCAGCAAAAGTTTTGAAAACGAAAATTATTGCCAGCGATATAGATCCTGTTGCCGTGCGTCATGCAGATGAAAATGCCCACCACAATGGTGTCAATGCTTACGTAAAAACGCTTGGGGCTCGCGGGTTAAATCATTCGGAAATCAGGGAAAACGGTCCCTATAATCTGATTTTCGCCAATATACTTGCCCGCCCCCTGGCTGGCATGGCTTTAAACATTGCCGCCAATGCTGCACCGGGTGGGCATATAATCCTGTCGGGTATTTTACCGCAACAATCAATGTTTGTTGAAAATGCATATCGCACTCAAGGGTTTGTCGTTGACAAGAGATATAATCTTGAAAACTGGATAACTTTGAGCTTGCGCAAATAAACAAAAAAAGAGGCGCTGTGAGAACTCACAGCACCTCTTGAAACTCTACGCAATACAGACTTTACTGGTTTACAAACGCAATACTGATCCGTTCATTTACAGCAGGGAAGTATTCGAAATGTTAACAACGCAATTTTTATTTATTATAATCTCTTATTTCAGAGGTCATGGCAGCCAACCGGTACTTGGCAGTCTCCAACCGGGCTTCAACCAGTTTGGAAAGAAGCGTTTTACCAAAAGACTTTAGCCTGATTTTCAGCTCGTCCAGTTTAAGCTCAAAGCCGGGTTGAGCCTGTGCAACATGTGCCATTTACTATCCTTCTAATTACTCTCAGGGGCAAAAAATGCATCTGAATCATTCTGTTGGGATATAAATAAGACTGTTCGGGAAAACGAGTACCCCGTTTTTTCACACCACTGGGTTGCACAAGACGCATGGGCCGCATAGAACTTGGAGCTATGTTTCAAACCTTTGAAGATATCTGCGATCCCTCAAAAGCGAAATCGCGCGTGGCACAGCTGCGAGCAGTGCTTAAAAAGCAAAACCTTGACGCCTTCTGGGTGCCGCACACAGATGAGCACCAAAGTGAATATCTGCCGCCCCACGCTGAACGCCTCTATTGGCTCACCGGTTTTAGTGGCTCGGCTGGAGTCGCTATTGTGCTGGCAAAAAAGGCCGCAATTTTCACCGACGGGCGCTACACAATTCAGATTGCCGAGCAAGTTGACGCCCGGGTTTTCAAAATTCAGCACCTGATTGAACAACCCCCGCTTAAATGGCTGGAAAAAAACCTCAAAAAAGGCCAGCGTCTGGGCTTTGATCCCCAAGTGCATTCACAAGCCAGTGCCGAGCAATTACGCCAGGTCTGCGACAAGCTTGGTGCCAGACTGATTTCTGTTAAATCCAACCCGATTGATGCAATCTGGCCAGACCAACCCGCCCGGCCTCATGGCAAAGTGGTATCGCATCCGCTTAAATACGCTGGCCAGCCTGCGGCAAAGAAACTTGCACATATTGCTGGCACTTTGCGGGAATTGGGCCAGGATGCCGTGGTCATCACCCTCGCCGACAGCCTGTGCTGGGCCTTTAATATTCGCGGAAACGATGTTGCCCACGCGCCCGTTGTTTTGGGAAATGCAATAATAAAAGCCCGCGGTAAACCTGAGATTTTTCTGAACCCGGACAAGGTGTCAGGCCGCGCCCGGGCATATCTTGAGAAAATCGCAACGCTTAAGTCGGATGACAAGTTGGCGGCATCTCTGGACAGGTTGGGCAAAGACAAAAAAACCGTGCGCCTCGATGCCCAGACCGCCTCGTTTGCCATCTATGATCGCCTAAATCAGGCCGATGCCACAATTGTCAACGCGCAAGACCCCATCATCGCTCTAAAAGCCATCAAGAACAAAACTGAAATTGAAGGTGCGCGCACCGCCCACATCCGTGATGCAGCAGCTTACTGCCGGTTTTTAATATGGCTTGATGGCCAGAAGCCCGCAACCAGGATCGACGAGATATCGGTCGCCAAAAAGCTCGAGGAATTTCGCAGTCAAACCGGAGAACTGCGCGAAATCAGTTTTGACACAATTTCCGCCTTCGGCCCTCATGGTGCCATCTGTCATTACCGCGTGACCGAGGCCAGCAATCTGACTTTCAAGCAGAACACGCTCTATCTGATTGATTCAGGCGCTCAGTATCTTGACGGCACCACTGATATCACCCGCACCATCGCCATTGGCCGGGCCAGCGTTGAAATGCGCAGAAATTTCACCCTTGTGCTCAAAGGCCACATTGCTCTGGCACAGGCTGTCTTTCCGGCAGGCATAACCGGCAGCAATCTCGATGTACTGGCACGCGCGCCCCTGTGGGCCAATGGTCTGGATTTTGACCACGGTACCGGCCACGGTGTCGGCAGTTACCTAAGTGTACACGAAGGCCCCCAACGCATTTCAAAAGCCCCCAGTTGGGTAAGCCTGAAACCCGGCATGATACTCTCCAATGAACCGGGGTATTATAAAGCCGGGCATTATGGCATCAGAATTGAAAACCTTGTTGTGGTCACTGAACTGGAAAAAATACCGGGCAGCGATCAAAATATGCTGGGATTTGAAACCATTAGCTGGGCTCCGATTGACCGTTCTTTGATCAACACAAAATTGCTAAGTCCGACAGAACTCAAATGGCTGAACGACTACCACGCCGAGGTTTACGCCAAAACCTCTCCCCGGTTGAATCGCGCAGAAAAAACCTGGCTCAAACAGGCCTGCTCGCGGCTGGGTTAAAAAACGTCCTGCCCCCAGCCGAACTCTCTTAATTCGTCATCCCCGGGCTTGTCCCGGGGATCCATTCCTCAATACTCTCGGTTAAAAAGCAGTATCTTTGTTTTCGAAAGCTCATTGGTATGGATCCCCGGGACAAGCCCGGGGATGACGAAATGGGAGGTGGCATGCAACCAATCAATGCTCTAGCCTCACCCCCAGTAACGCCCCGATGCAGCAATACCTATGACGATCAGGCCCAGAGCCAGATTGGTGGCAACAATCTGGCGGATGGTATTGAGATATTTGGCGGCTGTCGGCCAGTCCTGGCTACCAACCGCGATTTTGAACCGGCGGTAGGGGATAAAATAAAGCACGGCAAAAAGGACAATCATTATCCAGCCGACGCCGTTCATTATATGAATATACAAAGCCACATTGGCAAAGCCGCCATAGATACCGACAACCAGAAAATTACCACTCAGCGGCAAGACTGCTGCAATGACCCATACCCACGCGAAGAAACGCCGAAACACTTGCCCCCATAATTGCAGACGCCGCGGTGGTTCAAGCGACCCTAAAGAAGGTCTGAGGCAGATATAGGCAAAAAACATCCCCCCGACCCATATGGCAGCACTCAAGCCATGAATGGCAATGGTAAAAGCAAGTAAATTAAACACGAGAACTGTCCCTTCTTTTCACTCCCTATAGCACAAAAAGTAATGGATTTTGATTTAACCTTTCCCCGGAAGGTCAAAGAGATGCATTTTTCGCATTGCAGCTTTCGTCATTACCCCACATAGTGACGTCTGAATAAAAACACTATTCCTTTTGGGTCATCATTCAGGTGTCATCAACAACAATAAATTTCGGGGACAAAACCCTGCAGGGCATCGGCTGGATGGTCCTGACCGGCCTGTTGTTTGTCGCCGTCACCGGCATCGTGCGCCACTTAGGCTCGCAATTACCCGCTGTTGAAGCGGCCTTTTTGCGCTATGCCATCGGATTGTTATTGATTTCTCCCGCGTTTTTGCGCCTGCGTTACCACCGTCCCAGTGCCTCAAACATGAAGAATTATGCCGGCCGTGGCCTGGTCCATGGCATTGCTGTTATGTTGTGGTTTTATGCCATGGCACGAATTCCCATCGCCGAGGTCACAGCGATTGGTTATATCTCACCGATTTTCGTCACTCTGGGAGCTGCTTTTTTCCTCAAGGAAAAGGTGCAGTTTCGTCGAATAATGGGCGTAGGCGTTGGTTTTATCGGTGCTTTGATTATTCTGCGCCCCGGATTTCAAACCATAAATCTTGGTCAATTGGCCCAGCTTACCGCAGCCCCGCTGTTTGCCACATCCTTCCTCATGGCAAAAAAGATGACGGACAGGTCCGACCCCGCAATCATCGTCGCCATGTTGTCCCTGTTTTGTACGCTTACATTGCTTCCCGGCGCTATTTTGCAGTGGCGCACACCCAGCATAGACGAACTTATGTGGCTGACACTGACCGCCATAGTTGCCACCACAGGTCATTACACCTTAACCCAGGCGTTCAAAGCGGCACCCATTACTGTCACCCAGCCGGTTGCATTTTTGCAACTCGTCTGGGCCATGTTGCTGGGAATGTTTGTCTTTGGCGAACCGCTTGATTTTTATGTTATGCTCGGTGGTGGTGTCATAGTAGCAGCGGCGACCTATATTTCGCATCGCGAAGCCGTCATCGCGCGCAAACAAATTACACCACCGGCACCCGCCACCAAAATTTAAAGTTGATCACCAGTTTAAAGAGCACATCAATATGGCCAAGAACAATAAAATCGTCCTTGTAACCGGTGCCGGTTCAGGCATTGGAAAGCACACCGCCCTGGCTTTTTTGCACCAGGATTACACCGTAATCCTGAGCGGCAGGCGCAATGCCCCCCTGAAAGCGGTGATAGAGCAGGCCGATGTCGCCGATGATCGCGCTGTTGCCATTTCATGTGACGTGTCTGACCCTCTTTCCGTCTCCGCGCTATTTGCACAAATTGACCAGAAATATGGACGTCTTGACGTGTTATTCAACAATGCCGGTGTCAATGTTCCCACCATCGAAATTGGTGATCTGACGTTTGAGCAATGGAAAACCGTCATCGACATAAACCTTAACGGCGCATTTCTGTGTACCCAGGCAGCCTTTAACCTGATGCGCAAACAAGACCCGCAAGGCGGCCGCATCATCAACAACGGCTCAATTTCAGCCCACGTGCCACGACCAGGCTCAGCGCCTTACACCGCCTCCAAACACGCCATTACCGGCCTCACCCGGTCCACATCGCTCGATGGCCGCAGCTATAATATCGCATGTTCTCAAATCGATATCGGCAATGCCGCCTCTGAAATGACCACAAGAATGGTTGAAGGCATTCTCCAGCCCAACGGCACCATGGCACCGGAGCCGACCATGGATGTAAGACACGTGGCTGATGCTGTGGTCAATATGGCCGAACTGCCGCTCGATACCAACGTTCAGTTCATGACGCTGATGGCCACAAATATGCCATATATCGGGCGAGGATAGAGCTGATCTCAAACTCTTGCCGGTCCCGGCACAAAACATCATCAAGGTACCATGTTTAAACCGTCATTCCTTACCCAACGGGTTTTTTCCATCTCACAGTTGATAGTCCTGACAGCTGTCTTTATCACGGCGTTTGCCAACATGTCGTTCTTTTCAAACGTCCTGGAGGTCTATCCCCTTTCCCTGAAGAATGGTATTTTTCTGATTTCTTTGGGCATTGTTTCAATCCTGGCTCAGATATTTTTATATTCAATTTTCAGCTATCGCCTGATCATCAAACCCGCGTTGATTTTCTTCCTGCTCGTCAGCTCTTTGGCCGGGTATTTCATGGATCAGTATGGCATTGTGATTAACGAAGACATGATCAACAATATTCTGAAAACCGACCCGGGAGAAATACGCGATCTGACAAACCTGAAACTGGTGCTTTATGTCGTGTTTCTCGGCATTTTGCCGTCGCTTGTGGTATTTCGACTGAAACTGAATTTTGACAGTGATGTGAAGGAAATTTTCAATCGCCTGAAACTGGTTTTTGCATCTATTGCCATATTGTTGGTAGTCACCTTGCCACTGAGCGCACAATATGCGTCTTTCCTGCGCGAACACCAATCCTTGAGATTCTATTTCAATCCTTCTTTTGCAGTTTATTCCACTGTGAGTTTTATCGCCCCAGCTCTTAAAAAACCCACACTTCCTTTTCGCAATATTGGCGAGGATGCAAAAATACCCAAGGCAGATATCAATCGTGAACTGGTTATTATGGTGGTTGGAGAAACAGCCCGGGCCGATCATTTTTCACTCAACGGCTATGCGCGCGAAACCAATCCGTTGCTGGCCCGTGAAAAAATCATAAATTTCGCCGATTTCTGGTCTTGCGGCACCTCAACGGCGGCTTCTCTGCCGTGTATGTTTTCCAGCCAAACCCGCAAACAATATGACCGGAGAACAGCAAATTCAACAGACAACCTGCTTGATATTCTCAATCGTGCCGGCGTCAGCGTTTTGTGGAGAGACAACAACTCCAGCTCCAAGGGCGTAGCCGACCGTATTGCCAATGAAAATTTCAAAACCTCGGACAAAAATCCTGTTTGCGACGTCGAGTGCCGTGATGTGGGTATGCTGACCAACCTTCAAAATTATATAGACAAGCGTGGCAAGGGCGATATTTTAATTGTATTGCACCAGATGGGAAACCATGGGCCGGCATATTACAAACGGTATCCGCAAGCTTTCAGAAAATTCACACCAACGTGCGATACCAATGAATTAAGTAACTGCAACTCAGAGCAGCTGATCAACAGCTTCGACAATGCTATTCTTTACACCGATTATTTCCTAACCGAAGTTATTAAGCTTCTGAAACAAAATGACGATAGATTCGAAACCGTAATGTTTTATGCCAGCGATCATGGCGAATCCCTGGGCGAAAATGGCATCTATTTACACGGGCTTCCTTATTTTATCGCACCCGACGCCCAAAAACATGTCCCCGCCCTGATGTGGTTCGGCAAAAACTCAGATGCCGAACGCATGAAAAATATAAATACAAAAAAACTCAACCCCCTATCGCATGACAATATTTTCTCAACAATTATGGGGCTTTTCGAGATAAATTCCGGGGTCTATGACAGCAAGCTCGATATACTTGATGTTGCTGCTGAGGAATGATCAGACCAATGCCTGATAGAGCATCCTGAAAGCCAGCAGCGTCAGGACTAAATTAAAGATGGTTTTGAATTTTTCTTCCCGAATGCGCCACAGGATTGCGCGCCCGGCCACAGCGCCAAAAAAACCCGACACCAGCATGGCAATCAGCAAGCCTATCCACGGTGTATAGACAAAGCCCAAAAACCCCAGAGCAAAAACCTTGAAACCATGTTGCAAAACCATAATGGCGGCATGGGTGGCAACCAGTTGCTGGCGCGACAATTCAGAACGCGGCAAAAAAGCCATGGTTATTGGTCCTGAAGCGCCAATAAACAGGGAGGCGGCCGAAGCGATGATGCCACCAAAGAACAATGAGCCTTTGCCGCTGCTGAAATTCTTCAGCTTCGGTGCCCACACACTATAGAGAATGAACAGCCCCATGATTGTTTGCAGCACACTGAGCGACAGTGATACCACCACCTGAGAGGCAACCAACGCCCCCAAAATCCCACCAACGGAAAACCAGATAAAAATTGATACAACCAGATTTTTGCGCAACAAAAAAGCCCGACTGGTATTATTTGTCGCCTGCACCACACCGTGCACCGGAACAATCGCTGCCACCGGCATAACATTGGCCATAATCGCCAGCATCGCCAGGCCGCCGCCAATACCGACGGCTGTTGTAATCCCTGCCGTCAAAAAACTGGCTGCAATCAACAACACACTTGTCGCCAGCGACAAATCAGCGGGAATCAGCACCCCATATAAAAATTCCATGCGCTATTCAGTTGGTATAATTGGAGAAAAACAAGCCCGAAAGATTATTCTTCTGGTGGTAAACAAAAAAATTACCGAAATTCCCAGCATTTTTACCCGTATCAATTCTTCGGGTTGGAGGATACAGTGCCTTCCATGAGTGCCTCAACAGACCTTGCCCCCACTTCCTCAAAATCGCGACTGATCGGCTATACCGGTTGGCTTCTGGCGACTTTGTTTTTCAGCTATGGCTGGGTTTTACGTGTATCCCCCAGCGTGATGGTTGAGCAGCTGATGCGGGATTTTACCGTAACGGGTGCCATTATCGGTAACCTCTCAGCGGTTTATTTTTATGCTTATGCAGCCCTTCAGATGCCGGTGGGCCTCGCCCATGACCGTTGGGGGCCGCGCCGGGTGCTCACAGTCATGAGCCTTGTTGCCGGCAGCGGTGCCCTGGTTTTTGCCATAGCACCAACGGTCGAGATCGCTTACATCGGCCGCGCATTGATCGGGACGGGTTCTGCCTTTGCGCTGGTCGGCTCAATGGTGCTGGCATCGCGATGGTTGCCGCAGAGGAGTTTTGCCTTTTTTACCGGCATCGCCTTGTCGATTGGCCTGCTTGGCGGTGCCATAGGCCAAGGTCCGCTAGCCTTTTTGGTTCAAATGCTGGGCTGGCGCGAAGCTATGACAATGGTTGCCGCTGGAGCCATTGTCCTGTCAGTGCTGATCTGGGCCCTGACCCGCGATCACCCTCCGCAAAGCCCGGCACAAAAGCCGGTTTCAACCCAAAAACCAATTGGCGCTTTGACGGCACTTTGGCAGGTGGCCCGCAACCGCCAGACCCTTTATGTCTCCATGTTCGCCTGTTTTGTCGGCGCACCTTCACTGGCATTTGGCGCACTTTGGGGCGTTCCCTACACCATGCAGGCATTTGACATATCGCGCACCGAAGCTGCCTTTTCCATGTCCTTCACGCTTTTTGGCTGGATAATTGGCGGACCGTTCTGGGGCTGGATTTCCGATCGTCTTCAGCGCCGCAAGCTCCCCATTGTTGTTGGTGCGCTTATCACCACGTCTAGCATGGCAGCTGCCATTTACATGCCCGGTCTCAATCTGGAGCTGTTTCGGACCTTTCTGTTTATCAACGGATTTGCCGCCGGCACCATGGCCATCAGCTATGCCCTGATCAAAGAACACAATGCCGGTAATGGGTCAGGGGCCGCCATGGGGCTGGTCAATATGATGGCAGTTGCTGGTGGTGCCATATTTCAGCCCATTGTCGGAATTCTGCTCGACAATCAGTGGCGCGGTGTTTTGGCAGATGGCGCCCGCATCTATTCACAAGATGCTTACGCCAATGCCTTCCTTCTTCTCCCTACACTGTATTTTGTCAGCCTGGTGTTTGGTCTGTGCATCAAGGAAACCCATGGGCGACCGGTTTTTAAAGCGAAGTAGCCGCTCTTGCCGCCTGATCATACTGACCCGACAAGGCCCGCAACAGACCGGCGAGCCGGGTTAGGTCTTCACGGTTTATATTGAGGCTTTCGAGCGAGGAGATAAGACATCTTTCGCGAATATCGCGGTAACGCTCACACACCTTTTTGCCTTCTTCAGTGGTTTGGGAATATTTTTCCTTGCCCTGTCGGGTTGAGGCTATAAACCCGGATTTTTCCAGTTTTTTGAGGGCGTAAGTTACCGTATGCGTATCTTCCAGATTGAGCATCAAACAGATATCGGCCAGACGCTTGGCGCGGGCGCGGTGATTGACAACATGCAGCACCAGCACATCCAGAGAACTCAAATCCGCGACACCACTTGCCGTCATTGCCCGCACGCACCAGCGCTGATAGGAATTGACCGCAATGTTCATGGCAAATTCAATCTCGCTCAATTCAGGAAGTTCTGAATTCGCCAGATGTGCCGATGACACAATCGGTTCGTGTTTGTTTTCTTGTGCGCTCATTGTTCAAACTCCAGGCTCGGTTTTGATTATGATAAAACCATAAACATGATTTGTCGATAAATTATTGACGTTTTATATTTTATATGTTTTCTGGAGAGAACTTCTCTCTCAACGAATTACTGACAATATGACTAAAAAAACTCAAGCAGATGCAAAATGGGAATTCTGGATTGACCGTGGCGGCACCTTCACCGACATCGTCGCACTCTCTCCTGATGGCGATATCAAGGCACACAAACTGCTATCGGAAAACCCCGATGTATGCCGTGATGCAGCGGTTGCAGGCATCAGGCATTTCCTCAAACTTAACGACGATGAGGCCATTCCCTCCGCTTTAATCCGCGCCGTTAAAATGGGCACCACGGTTGCCACCAACGCGTTGCTGGAGCGCCAGGGCGACGCCACGGTTTTAGTCACCACAACCGGCTTTCGCGATGGCTTGAAAATCGGCTATCAGGCCCGGCCGAAAATTTTCGACCGCCACATCATCAAACCCGAAATGCTGTTTGATGACGTGATTGAAGTGGAAGAACGCATCACCGCCAATGGCGAAATCGACACCCCGCTGGATATTGAAAAAGCCCGCGCTGATCTGCAACGCGCCTATGACAGCGGTATTCGCTGTGCAGCAATCGTCTTCGTCCACGGCTATCGCTATCACGCCCATGAATTGCGCGTGGCTGAACTGGCAGAAGAAATCGGCTTTACGCAAATTTCAGTCAGCCACAAGGTTAGCGCCTTGATGAAATATGTCAGCCGTGGTGATACCACCGTGGTCGATGCCTATCTCTCGCCTATTCTGCGCCGCTATGTGCAACAGGTGGCTTCTGAATTATCCGGCGACAGCGAGGTTGAAGTTGCGCCCAAGCTCATGTTCATGCAGTCCAATGGCGGGTTGACCTCAGCCGGTCTTTTTCAGGGCAAGGATGCCATATTGTCCGGTCCGGCCGGTGGCGTCGTTGGTGCTGTCAAAACCAGCGCTATGGCGGGCTTTGAAAATATTATCGGCTTTGATATGGGCGGCACCTCAACTGACGTATCGCACTATAATGGCCAGTACGAACGCACCTTTGAAACCGAAGTTGCCGGTGTACGCATGCGCGCACCGATGATGCTGATCCACACGGTTGCTGCCGGTGGTGGCTCGATTTTGCAATTTGATGGTGCGCGCTTTCGCGTCGGCCCGCAATCCGCCGGTGCCAGTCCCGGCCCCAAATGCTATCGCAAATCAGGGCCACTGACGATTACCGATGCCAACCTGATGCTGGGAAAATTGAATGCCGATCATTTCCCGGAAATCTTCGGGCCCAATGCCGATCAACCTCTGGATACAACCGTCGTGAAGCAGGCATTTGAGGTGATGGCAAAACAGGTTGGCGATGGCCGCACACCTGAAGATGTCGCCGAAGGGTTTTTAAAAATCGCCATTGAAAACATGGCTCAGGCAATCAAGAAAATTTCAGTCCAGCGCGGCTATGATGTCACCTCTTACACGCTGTCGTGCTTCGGTGGTGCCGGTGGCCAGCATGCCTGTCTGGTGGCTGACGCGCTTGGCATGAAACGCATTCTCATTCATCCTCTCGCCGGTATCCTGTCGGCCTACGGCATGGGGTTGGCCGATATTTCCGCCAGCCGCAGCCATGCAATCGAGTTGCCTTTGGGTGATGAAGGTCTTGTTGTCATTAAAGACGCTATTGATGAATTGGCTACTCTCAACCGCGATGAACTGGACGCCCAGGGCATTGGTGAGGCCGACACCAACACAACCATGCACGCACACTTGCGCTATGAAGGCACCGACACATCCCTGCTGATTGCCACCGCCACCAAAGCCATCATGCGTGAAGAATTTGAAATCGCTCACAAAAGCCAATTCGGCTTCATCACACCCGAAAAACAGATCATCATTGAAGCCCTGACAGTGGAAACCACCGGCGGCGGCTCTAAAATCGAGGAACCCGACTTCGAAACTATCACCGCAACGCCTGAGGCACCCGCGATCACAAAAATCTTTGCCAAAGGCAGCTGGCATGATGCCCCGATTTACAGTCTCGAAAAACTTGAACCCGGCAATACCCTGCACGGCCCTGCCCTGATTATCGAACCCCATGGCTCAATAGTGATCGAGCACGGCTGGACCACACGCATAACGCCCAAGCGCCATCTGGTAATGGAACGTCACCAGGAACTCGAACGCGTCTCTGCCATCGGCACCAGGGCTGACCCGGTGATGCTGGAAATCTTCAACAACCTGTTCATGTCAATTGCCGAACAAATGGGGATTACCCTGCAAAACACAGCGTATTCGGTCAACATCAAGGAACGGCTTGATTTTTCCTGTGCGGTCTTCAACAAAGACGGCACCTTGATTGCCAACGCCCCGCACATGCCGGTTCATCTCGGCTCCATGGACCGCAGCGTTGAAACCATCATCGAACAAAACGACAATATGAAACCGGGCGATGTCTATGTGCTCAATGCCCCGTACAATGGCGGCACCCATTTGCCTGACATCACCGTCATAACCCCGGTATTTGACGATGAGGCAAAAGATATCCTCTATTATGTCGCCAGCCGTGGTCACCACGCTGATGTCGGCGGCATGGCACCGGGCTCCATGACGCCACGCGCCACCCACATTCTTGAAGAAGGCGTGTTGATTGACAATTTCAAGATGGTTGACGAAGGCGTGTTTCAGGAAAAAGCCCTGCACGATATCCTCACTTCAGGCCAATACCCCTGCCGCAACCCCGCACAGAATGTTGCCGATTTAAAAGCACAAGTTGCCGCCAATGAAAAGGGCCTGGTGGAGCTGCGCAAGATGGTCAAACACTTCGGCCTCGACGTTGTTCACGCCTATATGGATCATGTGCAGGACAATGCCGAAGAAAGTGTGCGCCGCGTCATTGATGCACTCACACCGTCCGAATTTACCTATGAAATGGATCAGAGCAGCCAGATACAGGTCAAAATCACCGTCGACCGGAAAACCCGTTCTGCCACCGTCGATTTCACCGGCACCAGCCCCCAGCAGGACAGCAACTTTAATGCACCGCGCCCGGTAACGCGCGCCGCCGTTCTCTACGTCTTCAGATGCATGGTCAATGACAACATTCCCATGAACGCCGGTTGTCTCAAACCCATAAAAATCATCATCCCCGATGATTGTATGCTGGCACCTAAATACCCGGCAGCTGTGGTTGCCGGTAATGTCGAGGTCTCTCAAGCGGTAACCGACACCCTATTCGGTGCACTCGGCGCAATGGCAGCCGCTCAGGGGACCATGAACAATCTTAATTTCGGCAATGATACCTACCAGTATTACGAGACCATCTGTGGTGGCTCAGGTGCCGGGCCGGACCATGATGGCACCAGTGCCGTACACACCCACATGACCAACACCCGCCTCACTGATCCTGAAATTCTCGAATGGCGCTATCCGGTGTTGCTGGAAAGTTTTGAAATTCGCGAAGGCTCCGGTGGCAAGGGCGCCTTTAACGGAGGCGACGGCACTTTACGCAAAATTCGCTTCAACGAGCAAATGGACTTATCCTTGCTCACCGGTCACCGGCGCATCCCGCCTTTCGGGCTTGCTGGTGGCGGCAACGGTCAGTGCGGCAAAAACTCCGTGCGCCGAAAGGATGGCGCAATTGAAGGTCTAGAGGGCTGTGACCAAACGATAGTGGAGGCAGGCGACACCATCATCATCCAGACGCCGACCGGCGGCGGCTATGGGGTCAAAAATTGAATTAAACAAAAATCAGGGGGTTTTTCATGTCAACCATACTAATCACCGGCGCCAACCGAGGTATCGGACTTGAATTGACCCGCTATTATGCTGCGCGTGGCGACACGGTTATTGCCTGTTGTCGCTCACCGGAACAAGCTGATGACCTTCGCCAGCTTAAAGACCAGACCAACGATTGTGTGATCATTCACCAACTTGATGTCACGGACGACAACTCCATTGCAGCGCTGAAGGCCTCACTTGGCTCTATGGCAATAGGTATTCTCATCAATAATGCCGGCATCATCAGCCCTGAAAAACAATCCACGCGGGAAATGGATTTTGACGGTTTTTTGCACACCCTGAACGTCAACACTGTGTCGCCGTTGCGGATGTTACAGGCCTTTTTGGCACAGTTAAAAGCGTCTGATACCCCCAAAGCCATCACCATTTCCAGTTACATGGGCTCCTTTACCAGCCTGGCTACTGACAGAATTGCCTATCGCACCTCAAAAGCCGCCGTTAACCGCGTAATGTGTGCCGCTGCACAGGATTTGAAATCCGATAACATTATCATAGCGCTCATCCACCCAGGCTGGGTCAAGACAGATATGGGTGGCTCCAACGCCGACATCACATCGCCTCAAAGTGCAGCGGGAATAGTTGAGGTCATTGAAAGTCTGAACATTGACAAAACAGGCGGGTTTTTCGCGTGGGACGGATCGGAACTCCCGTGGTAAGCAAATTTTTTACACAATTTTCACAACATAAAAACGGTTATTTCTGAAATCGTTTACATTTTTGAGATCAGAAAAATCTCAATTAACACAATACAAAGCAAACAATGGCTTAGGTGGTTGTCTTTGTATTTTTACATCACCTGCCAAAACCAGCCACAACAGCCCAATACTCATAGACACCACCCAGAAATTACGATTTTCTTATTCCCTTATGACCAAATCAGTATAAACTAACAGCTATAATTTCGAAAAAGAGGAGCATGTCATGGACTTTTCTCGCAAGTTAACCGCAATTACAATCCTTGCTGTTTTCGTTTTCGTGTCTGCGATTGTTGCGGGCCTGATTTAAGGCCCGACGCGAAGCACTGGTTGTTTCGCCGCAGTTCAAATAAAATCAAAAATAAAAACCACCACAAACAACCAGCGTTGCAGCTTCGGCTGCAGCGCCTACACCCGATCACGCTTTAGCGGTTGCGCCATGCAATGAACGCCGCCACCGCACATGGTGATCATTGACATATCAGGCGCATGAACTTCAAAGCCCAGGGCTTTCAGTTTCTGGTTCAAATCAACACTTGCCGCTGTTGACAGGATGCGGTCATTGCCCAATGACATCACATTGCACCCCAGCGCCATCGTGTCTTTGAAACTGACCGGGACAATCTCGATTTTCTTTGATTTTAACCAGCTTAAAACATCATCGGAAACGCTATCGAGACATACGGCAGCACAGTTTTCTGCCAGCATGCACACCATGATATCGATATGCACATAAAATTCGTCGATTGCAGCGTACTTGACCTCCCAGCCCTCTTTTTCCATCCAGCCACCAATCTGGCGGGCGGAAACTTCTTCGCAGCGCAATCCGGTATAGCCAATCAACACACAGCCCGGTGCAATCAGGTTAAAATCACCACCTTCAAAATTTCCAGCCGACACCAGGTCGTATATCGGAATATCCTGTGACAGATAAAACCTGAGTGCTGCGGAATATTCACCGCGCCTGCGCGGATTGGCCAATTGGCAGATCACCGCACCAAACGGCGTCATAAAACTCGAATCCCGGGCATAGATGGCATAAGACAGCGCTTCATCACCCGGCAAAGTATGGACGTTGACGCCCGCACTCTCATAGATTTCAACCATTTCGCGGTATTGCCGCACCGCATCCTGTTTGTTCCATGTTAATCCCAGACGCTCACTGTCACGCACAACAGAGCTGAAACGAGCGTTATCCATCAGGCCGAAAGTTTCAATCGGGCCCAGGAGCACATCGCGCAATACACCATATTCCGAATTGATCCCCCAATCCTCAAGAACAGGCGTGCCGCCCTCTAGATGGCGCGCCCTTAGCGGCAGTACATTTGGTGAGGTGTTTTTATTATTCATTGTCGCCCCCTGTATGCGGTGAATTATTATATCCACATACAGGGTGGCGTATTCAGGGGGTGAAATGCAATGGTCTAATTTGTCAGGCGCTTTTTCAACAATTTGAGATACTCTTCATCTCTTGCCTCTGGTGCCACCACTGCCAATGACGCTGTGCAGGAAGGTTTGTAACTCACAGCCATTCCTGATTTGACGCAATTGCCGACTTGCCAGCCCGGTGGAATTTCGGCCAGATCAACATCGCGCCATTTTGGATGACCGTTCTTCTTCAGGCGTTCAAGGTTTGTTAAAATCAAACTGGACATATCCGAAACGGCCCTGCAGCTATTTTTATGATAGGAATTCTTGGACGCCTTGTAATCATAAGTCATCAACACCGCCTTCACCGCCACTGTGTTTATGGGCTCTGATTGAAAGGCGTAAGTTTCACCGGCAATTTCACTTGCCGTATACGTCGCCAGAAGTGCTGGTTCTGTAATATTCAACAGGTGAAACCTGGTGCCATCGATATCAGCTTCGGAAAAAAGTTTTGTCGGAGCGCCGGCAACATAAAAAACCGCATCAATTTCACCGTTCAATAACATCGGCAATGCTTTTGCAGCACCGATCGCCAGCCGGTCGACATCTTTGACACGCAATATATCAAGAATGAGGGTGGCCGTCAGAAAGGTTCCGCTATCCACCTTGCCGATCGCAACTTTCAGACCAGACAGATCAGAAAGAGAACCTATGCTGCGGTCACTCAAAACCTGCACTTCTTCATTGTACAAAGGGTACATGATACGCACACCAAACAAGGATCGTTTCAGATCCGGGTCATTGCGCGCATAGGTTTGTACATATTCAAGCACGTCGCTTTGAACAATGCCGAATTGCGTATTCTTGCGCTTCTTCACCGACACCAGGTTTGCGAGCGAGCCGGCACTTTCATTAACGTTCAGTGTCTGGCCACATTCGCCCGCCAATGCGGCAATATCGCGACCTATCTGGATATAGGTGCCTTTAGAACCACCGGTCATAATATTCTTTTCGAATTCCTGCGCCTGAGCGCCTCCAGCCGATACCATAACATACAACATTACGGCCAAAACTGTCTTGATTGTCATTGGAACTTCCTCCCTGGTTACAAATGGTCGACAGCCTCAGCATTGACCTTCAAATTGACGTACCATGTCGCGCATCACCAATGCTGGCACTTGCGGAAAAACTGACGAAAGCGCGGGCACCAGGCATTCTCCACTGATCAGTTTTGATTTCAGGCGGCTTCTGCTGACCGGCTGCAATCGATAAAGACCGGGCATGGCAGCCAGCGCCAGTTCCACTTTCTCAGGATTGCGGGTTTTGCTATTTTTCAAAGATGCGGCCGGTTGCACGACCGCAACATCGACACCATCGCTGTCACTTTGGGATATTGCTTCAAGGGTGGTCTTCTCGATTTCCCCCGGTGCAGGAGTTATTCCAGCAATCACAGTGGAGGGGGCAGTAATATCCGGTGACTGAAGCGCGTTAATTTTTTCGACCAGAGAAGTCAGCTCGCTCTTTATTTTGGTCACTTCTTCCAGCATCTTTGGCTTTTCATCCAAAGCGGCATCACTGTATGCAAGTTGCCGCGAACTCAGGTAAGCTCGCACTATTTTCAGGTTTTTACTGAGGGTTTCGATTTTGAGGGCTCGCTCGACGTCAGCCTGGCTGACCGGTACACTATCGGGCGCAGACGTGATTTCAGAAACGTCGGCTGGCACGGGTGCCGGGACAAATCTTGTCACACTCGAAGCCTCGGAATTCTCAACTCCTGCCGACGGTAAATATATAGCGGGTGATTTTTCTGTGGCGACGGGGTCGGGGGTCACGGGGTCGGGGGTCACGGGGTCGGCATTTTGATCAATAAAATTGGAAGCCAGGGCAACCTCGGTGTTTTCTTCACTTCCCTGGGGAAGCTCCTGGGAATTTACCAGCAATACGGCCAACGCCCCAGCTGCGAGCAGCGCTGCCGAGCCAAATTTAACCCGGCGCGTCCACAGACCCGGGGGGCGTGAATTTTGCAAACGATCTGTATGGGCACTCTGGTTTTGAAATCGGTCTGCGCCCGCATCATTTTCGAAACCCGCAGCCGGAATCTGATCCCGGCAGCTCAGGCTTTTGGCCAGTTCAGCTATCAGATCATGATCAACATCTTCCGGTTCCAGTGTAATCTGATCGCGCCTGCCCGCCTTGATGAGGTCAAAATAGTTTGAATCAATCTTGGGCAGTTTTATTTCCTCGCGGTCTTCCTTCGCTATCTCAGCACCAGCCATATCGTCTTGTGAAGTATCACCCCCATCACCATCAACTGGCTCGAAATTCATCTTGTAAAGCTCGGTCTCACGAGTGGTCTCAAAGGACAAATTATCGTCCTCGAGCCTTGGTTCGTGATTTTGAGATTGCGGGGTAACATGCCTGGAAAATTTTGGCTTGAGCGCGTCAGGCGACGGTTTACCGGATGTCTTTATTTTCGGTTTTTTTAGGGGAGCGCTGCATTTTTGGTTTTTTCGGGAGTATCGATGGATATCGTTTACTGTCTCCGACATGGGGCGTTCCTTCAGGTTTAAACTAGCCCCCACCAGCACAGCGAAGGGAAAAGCATAAATGTGACCACAATGTGAAAACTACCAAAGTATTCATTCCGTTGTCCGGCATAATTCATTGATATCATTACTTTATAAATAACGAATCACTTAGAATTGGAATGATTTCAACCCTGCGCGGCAGCTTCGACACTGCCGCGCCCAAGTCCCAGCAACCGACAGATTGCATAGACCATATCGGCCTTGTTCATCGTATAGAAATGAAAGGTATCGACACCTCTGTCCAAAAGATCAATGACCTGTTCTGCCGCCACGGCGACCGCAATCAGTTGCCGGGTTTCCGGGTCATCATCAAGGCCGTCAAAACGTTCAGCCAGCCATGTCGGCACACTTGTACCGCATTTTTCAGCAAAGCTGCTCATGCGGCCAAAATGCACAATTGGCAGGATTCCCGGTATGATGGGAATATCCAGTCCACGCGCCTGCACCCGGTCAAGGTAGCGAAAGTAGACATCATTATCAAAAAAGAACTGGGTGATGGCCCGGTGCGCCCCGGCATCCACTTTAGCCTGAAGCATATCGATATCAGCATCAATGGTGGCAGATTCAGGGTGTTTTTCCGGGTATGCCGACACCGAAATGTCAAAATCCGCAATGCGTGATATTCCGCTCACGAGATCGGCTGCATTAACGTAAGCTCCTGGCTCCGGCGCATAGGCAGTTCCCATGCCCCCTTGAGGGTCACCGCGCAAGGCGACAATATTGCGCACGCCCATCTGCCAGTAATTAGCCACAATCTCATCGACTTCGCCGCGCGGTGCCCCCACACAGGTTAAATGTGCCGCCGGCACCAAAGGTGTTTCGTCAAGCAGCCTTTCGACGGTAGCGTGAGTTCGTTCACGCGTGGTACCGCCAGCACCGTAAGTGACGGACACAAATGTGGGGGAAATCGGCGCAAGCCTTTCAATCGACGACCACAGGCCTTTCTCCATGATATCGTTTTTAGGCGGGAAAAATTCAAAAGACACTTTTGGCAATGCCGAATTTTGCTTACGACTTGGTCTGTTTTCTGAAAGCATTACAGCTGTTCCACCTTACCGGTTACACCGTCAATTTGAGCAGGTATTCCCCCGCCTGCCGCCAGCCATAACGAGACAGTCAGTTGCGTATCATTTCCTAGTCGGCCTTCGAGGTTCAGGTTTTGGGTTTTTTGAATTTTCAAACCGGCAGCTTCAACCCATTCAATCATCTGATCATCATCAAAACCGAGACGACGGTGTGCATAGGTTTCGCGTAAAAATTCGAGCTCGTGGCGACCAAAATCAGCAATCAGCAATAACCCGTCCGGCTTAAGGATACGTCCGGCCTCAAGGATGGCACTTTGCGGATCATCGAGAAAATGCAACACCTGATGAACGATTACGGCATCGGCAATATTGTTATCATAAGGCAGGTTAAACAAATCACCCTGCCTTACATGGCAGTGCGCAAGGTCCGGTTTATCGAGGTTGCTGCGGGCAAATGCCAGCATCTCCCGGTTCATATCGATGCCGATACCATTGGTGAAACTGTCGGAAAACAACTCCAGAATTCGACCCGTTCCGGTGCCAAGATCGATGAAAGTTTCAAAATGCCGCCCTTCAAGGGTGGCCATCATGGCATCTTCGACTTTGCCTTCGGATATATGTAAAGAACGTATCAGATCCCAGTCTGCCGCATTGTTACAAAAATATTCCTGCGCCACCTCTGCTCTGTGTTCACGCACATGCTCAAGGCGCTTGAGGTCGCGCTGAAGTGCCGGATCATCGCCCGGCAAGAGTTCAACAATCATCCGCACCAATGCAGCTTCACGCCCGGTTTGCGACAGGCGAAACAACACCCAGCTGCCCTCGCGAAACCGATTAAGCAGACCTGCCTCACACAACAGCTTCAAATGCCGCGACACCCGTGGCTGGCTTTGCCCGAGTATCTGCGTCAGTTCTTTTACATTGAATTCTCCATGAGACAGCACAAACAAAAGACGCAACCTGGTTCTCTCGCCAGCTCCACGCAATCCGTTCAGGAGACGATCCATATTACAACATCCGATTAGGGTTTAAACATTCAAAATTAATCATGGGATGCCCGGACACCCCTTATCAAAAACTGTCACAGCATGATAACGAAACACAATCTAATATCAAGATATCTTTATATCTAAATTATTCACAATTGGGAAAGAATCACATTTGCCACTCAAAACTTCCTAATCCGCGATATTTAGGCAACAATCCATACAATTTTTTTCAAAAAATCAGATGTTAGGAAAATTACTACGCAAATTATGATATTAAGATTTCAGGAAAAAACAAAAAGACGGTTTGGCGACAATTTGGCGGAAATTCTGCAAAAACAATCACGCTAAATTTATTTTTTGGTACCCGATCTTGAATTGCACCGATTGGGAGCTGATGTATATAGTGGGAAAAGATGTGATCGTTATGATGAATTCAGCAAAAATCATGCTGGCAGACTCTGTTTTTTTGAGTTAAACATTATAAACGTTGCTGACAGGTGAGAATGAAGAGAGACATGAAAACAACAATTGATTTCAAATTCTGGAACTTGAAAAATTCAAGACTTACGCGAACTGCTGGTTCGGTATGCACGATTTTCAGCATTTTCTTTTTAGCAGCAAACCTTGTCGTATTACCGGCTTCGGCTGCAAGCGATACCGCCCAGTCGGGATACTCCCAAAACGCCAGCACTGGAGATATCAGTGATCCGTTTGAGGGCCTGAACAGGGTGATGTTCTTTATCGGTGATGGCTTGGACACTATGTTTTTACGGCCAATTTCCGTGGCTTATACCACATTCATTCCCAAGCCTATACGCACCGGCGTCGACAACTTTATGTCAAACGTGGCAACACCGGTAACCTTGAGCAATGATCTGTTTCAAGGTGAATGGGAAAGAGCGGGAATCACTGCCAAGCGCTTTGTAATTAACTCAACAGTCGGCATTGGCGGCCTGCTGGATGTGGCAGCAAAACAGGGTCTGCCCGGACACACCGAAGACTTTGGTCAAACACTTGCCGTTCATGGTGTGGATTCTGGCCCATATCTGTTCATACCCATCTTAGGTCCAGCCACTCCTCGTCATCTTGTGGGGCGTTTTGTTGATCTGTTTACCGATCCATGGACATATATCCTCTACAATAGATCTACTTTGGTTCGATTGACCCCAACAGTTGTTGTTTCAATTTCCGCGCGCGGTGATGCTGATGCTGCATTAACCAGCATCAAAGAAACCTCTCCAGACTATTATTCATCGATAAAAAATCTTTATTCCCAAAGTCGGCGCAACGCTATTAACAACGGCCAGGTTGATAACAATGACCTTGTCGATATACCCGAATTTGATTCGCGATAAATCGAGCCCAATCGCCACATTTACGCATAAAGCGTAACTTCCAATATGTAAGCCAGTGGGATTTAAATTTGCATGATGATTTCCAACAAAAACTCGGTTGAACCCACGCGTTCAAGACGCAGCTTTATTGCAACCCTTCTGATCGTTTTCACCATACTGGCAACTGGAATGTTGTCACCAACATTAACATTGGCGTCACCTTCCCAGGCGGAAGCCATGGTGAAAAAATTTGGCAACCAGGTTATTAAAATTCTGGCCAGCAACGGTCCGGTAACTCAGCAGGAAAAGAAATTCAAATCCGCATTCCTTCGCAATGCCGATATCAACACAATTGGCAGGTTTACGTTAGGTAAATATGCCAGAACCATTAAATCTTCCGAACGCCGTGAGTTCAATCGGCTGCTCGGTCGTTTCATCGTCAAGGTTTTCATTGGCCGCATGAGAGGTACCAAGAGTACCGGGCTAAAGGTTCTTGGAACAACAGAGCGCAAAAAAGGCCGTGATTTTCTAGTCAAGAGCCTGGTCAATCTGCCCGATGGAGCTCCCATTCGCGTCAATTGGCGTATTTTCAAAAACAAAAGCGGCCGCTTGAAGCTTTTCGATATCAGCATTGAAGGCCTGTGGCTGGCGCAGGAACAGCGTTCGATTTTTGTCAATGTCATCAGCCGTAATGGTGGGGAAATCAGCGCCTTGTTCACCCATTTAAAACAACAGATTGCCAAATAAAAGCATTTATTCTAGGCTTGGAACATCATAGGTTCCTATGTAAAGCCATATCAGGCAAAGGAAGTAAATTTAAACATGTTAGCGTAGGGGGATTATGTCTACATGACGATATTCAATAGTAATACGACCAAGGCATTACGCCAAAGACACAGTTTATTCGCGGGTTTCATGGTTTTTGCCGCTATATTTTCAACAGGTTTCCTCACCCCGGCTACTGCTCAGACAGTCCCAGAGGTTAAAACCATGGTGACGAATTTCGCCAACAAGGTTCTTTATATCCTGGCCAGTAATAATTCGGTAAGCCAGCAAAAAGAGCAATTTGGCAAAATTTTTCTGCACAATGCCAATATGGCAGCAATTTCCAAGTTTACACTGGGCAAATTTTCCAGAAGAATTGAACCTTCGCAAACTGAACGGCTTCAGGAACTCCTTGGTAATTACATCATCCAGCTCTTCGTTGTAAAATTGAGAGGAACCCAAAGCGAAGGCCTTGAGGTTACCAGCACCGTAGAGAGCAAAAAGGATATTGATTACCTGGTTAAAAGTGTCATCAAAATCCGCAAAGTACCGGGGTTTTCAAATTCACCAATACCGGTAAAATGGCGAATTAAAAGAAATGATGAAGGCGACCTCAAGCTACACGATATTAATATCGGCGGTTTTTGGCTGGCTCAGGAGCAACGTTCGTCCTTTGTTGATCTGATCAGCAGTAACAACGGACAAATCAGTTCCCTGCTGGATTACTTAAAGAAAGAAACTGAGTAGATTCCGCTGCTTTCACCCGATCTGTGCCTATCAATCGCGTGAAAAACGTTTGTATTTGAGACGGCTTGGACGTTCGGCTGCGGGACCAAGTCGGCGTTTGCGATCGGCTTCATAGTCCTGGTAATTGCCTTCAAACCACTCCACATGACTGTCGCCTTCAAACGCCAGCATGTGGGTGGCAATGCGATCGAGAAACCAGCGGTCATGGCTGATGACAATAGCGCAACCGGCAAAATTCTCGAGACCATCTTCCAACGCCCGCAAAGTCTCAACGTCCAGGTCATTGGTCGGTTCATCAAGCAACAGCAGATTGGCACCTGATTTTAGCACCTTGGCCAGATGCACGCGGTTTCTCTCCCCCCCCGATAGAATGCCGACGGGTTTTTGCTGATCACCACCTTTAAAATTAAACGCTCCCACATAAGCACGGCTGGCCATGGTGCGCTTGCCAAGCTCTATAACATCGAGCCCGTCTGATATTTCCTCCCACACGGTTTTCTTAGGATCGAGCGCATCGCGCGATTGATCAACATAGCCAACCTCAACCGTCTCCCCCATTTTTAACGTGCCGCTGTCGGGCGTCTCCAGCCCGGTCAACATGCGAAACAGCGTGGTTTTACCTGCCCCGTTAGCGCCGATGACACCAATAATACCACCCGGCGGCAGACGAAACGAAAGGTCTTCGATCAAAAGTTCCTCACCATACCCCTTGTTGAGATTTTCAGCCTCAATCACAATCCCGCCAAGGCGAGCCCCGGGTGGAATGGAGATTTGCGCCTTGCCGTTTTGTTCTTTGGCTGATTGATTTAACAGGTCATCATAAGCATTGATGCGGGCTTTTGACTTGGCCTGGCGCGCCCGCGGGCTGGCTTGTATCCATTCCAGCTCCCGCGACAACGTGCGCTGGCGCGCATCTTCCTGAGAGCCTTCTAACGCTAATCGTTTGTGTTTTTGTTCCAGCCATGAGGAATAATTTCCTTCGTACGGAATGCCACGACCGCGATCCAGCTCCAAAATCCAGCCGGTAACATTATCAAGAAAGTAGCGATCATGGGTGATCAACACCACGGTGCCATTATACTCGCGCAAATATTGCTCCAGCCACGCAACTGATTCTGCATCGAGATGGTTGGTCGGTTCATCCAGCAACAGCAGATTAGGTTGCGACAGCAACAATTGGCACAATGCCACTCGCCTGCGCTCGCCACCCGACAGTTTGGTAACATCACTTGCCCCGTCCGGACAACGTAGGGCTTCCATCGCCATTTCGACTTTGGATTCAAGGTCCCAGGCATCAGCGGCCTCGATTTTTTCCTGAATATCGGCTTGCTCTTCGATCACCGCATTCATTTCATCATCGCTCAAGGGTTCAGCAAACCGGGCAGAAACCTCTTCAAACCGGTCCAGCAACGCTTGTGTCTCGGCAACACCTTCCATGACATTGCCCATAACGTCTTTAGCCGGATCCAGTTCCGGCTCCTGGGGAAGGTGGCCAACTTTTACGCCATCAGCTGCCCACGCTTCGCCCTGATATTCGGTTTCAACCCCCGCCATGATGCGCAAAAGCGTTGATTTACCCGAACCGTTAAGCCCGACGACGCCAATTTTGACGCCGGGGAAAAATGACAGTCGAATATCGCTCAACACCTGCTTGCCACCGGCAAATGTCTTGGATAGGTCATTCATAACGTAAATATACTGGTAGGCAGCCATTCAAACAGGTCCTTGAGTTTGGGAGGATTATTGCAATTAGGAATGCTTTTAAACGACCATGGCTCACATCGCAATGACAGAACTAAAGGATTATCCCGCCCCCCTCATCCGACCGCTACGCGGCCACCATCTCCCGCAAGGGGAGTAGGGGTTTAGATAAACTGTCTCCCTACTCCCCGTGCGGGAGCAGGTGGCCGCGAAGCGGGGGGAGGAGGGGGGA
>JAJFHS010000001.1 GCA_021775475.1 Hyphomicrobiales bacterium | reverse complement strand
GCAGTGAATCACAGAAATACCCGTTACGCAAATTGCAAGAAAACTACCTGAAGGAACCTAAAAACTTGCAATAACGAATACTGGATCAAGCTCGTTATTTAAACAAAATCAACGCCTTGAGAATTCTTCACAGTCGACTACCCTGTCCCAAAATGTTCATGTATGGCGCTCAAAATGATACGCTGAGCTATCTCGACGACATCAAAGCCAACGGTGTGCGCCTGTCAAAAATTCCCAATTGCGGTCATTTCCCGATGTATTCCAATCCGGTTTTGATGTGGCATGAGATTGCGACATTTCTGGAAAAATAGGCAAGCTGGAAATCTGAGCAAGGGCAATTGGCAGAAGCCTGGATGGAGGTTTCAATTTTGACCCGAAGTGAATTTGACTAACTCTTTTTTCATTCAGGCAAACCAGCCAACCTCAAGCCTTCCAGATAAGGATCGAGGCCGCCTGGGTTTTTGGTTGGCAGGACTTTGGCCAGATAAGTAAGTGACAGTTCGGGCATTTCATTGAGGGCGGTTACAACTGACGCTCGTGCTTCCTCCATTTGGTCCAGTTGTGCCAGTCCGGCGGCCAAAACAGCGTGGGGCCAATAACTGGTGGAACGGGGGATTTGTATGGTTATACGAGCCCATTTGACAGCTTCTTCATAGTCTCTTGAAAGAAGGCAGGCCAGGGCGTGGACAATCGTAGACGCCCATAGGATTGGGTCACGAGGGCTCAATCGCTCTGATTGCATGCAGGCTGCTTTTGCCTCATTGAGACGGTCAGCAAGTGTAAAAACCATACCAAGGCCGTGATGTGCCTGAGCAAAGCTGGGGTTGAGTTTTAATGCTGTCTCGAGAGCTGTAATGGATTCGTCGTGCTTGCCCTGCATCATATATATGCGGCCAATAGCAAAATAGGCAGTGGGGTCCTGATCATCGAGTAACAAGGCTTTTTTTGCGGCAACCATACCGGCTTTGAGATCGCCCTCAATATCGTCTGAAGCGCCAAGAACGACCAACTGATAATGACAATAGGACATATAGGCATAGGCAGGTGCAAAACCGGGATCAAGTTCAGTTGCCCGTTTAAGGACTTCAATTCCAATTTGTATCTCTTTTGGCACATATTTCCACATATGCCAGACACCACGTTGATAGCACTCCCATGCATTAAGGTTTTCAGGTGGCTTTGCTGCCGCGCGCTTGCGTTCAGCTGCGGAAAGTTCAGGTTCAATTGCGCCCACCAGGGTGTTGGTCATTTCATCTTGAAGGTCAAAAATGTCTTCCAACTGTCGATCATAACGCTCAGCCCAGACATGGCGACCGGTGCCTGCATCAATCAGCTGGGCTGTAACACGAACCCGGTTGCCAGCTTTGCGAACGCTGCCCTCGACCACATAACGAACCCCCAGTTCCTTTGCTACCTGTTTGATATCAACCGCTTTGTTCTTGTAGGTGAAAGTTGAATTTCGGGCGATAACAAAAAACCAGCGTATTTTTGAAAGGGCAGTTATCAGGTCTTCGGAAATGCCATCGGCAAGATATTCCTGCTCAGGATCCGTTGACATGTTGTCGAATGGCAGGACAGCCACCGAGAGCTTGTCGGGTATTGTTGTTGTTTCGCTGGATTGCGAATTGGGTAAGGCTGAAATGTGCCCCGGTATAATATGATAGGCGTGAATGGGTTCATCAACGTTTTTCAACTTTCGCGCGCCTAGATCGTCATAGTTCAACTTCAACTTACTTTCTATTTCTGCATGTACTTTGGCTGAAATGCAGATGCCACCGGGCTCAGCCAATGCTTCAAGTCGCGAGGCTATATTCACACCATCGCCAAAAATATCGTTATCGCGAATAATAATATCGCCAAGGTTGATGCCAATACGAAATCGTAAATCAGTCGCATTTGTTTTTGCAGCAAGTTTTCCCTGCCAGTCAACTGCGCACGCAACCGCATCAACCACACTGGCAAATTCGGCAAGAATGCCATCACCCATCAACTTGACGATGCGTCCATTATGGCTGGTTATAAGGGGGGTTATGGTGTTTTTGATGACGTCCGATAAAGCTGACAAGGTGCCCACTTCATCGGCACCCATAAGCTTTGTATAACCCACAACATCTGCCGCCAAGATCGCTGCAAGCCTGCGTTCCATTCAAATCCCCTTTTCGGGGAGTTTAAGAAAATTCGGTGACAAATGCACGCATAAATAATTGAGTTCAAATTTGGATAGATTTACATAACATCTGGATCAATTTGTAACACAGAATTCAGGTTTCGCTCAAAGTGCAATCTGTTACCACAGGCTCTCAAAGCGGCAGAATTGCCTCAAGTGTGTCTCTGGTAGCTTCAGTGAAATGCATGACCTGCCAGCCGAACGTTTTTGCTGCGATAATGTTTTCTGTAAGGTCGTCAAAATCCCAGGCGATGACTTTGATATCTGTCATAGGTGTGTGTTCCAGTTTGTTTTACCTCTGCATCAATGCCATCAGTTGGATATCTGTTACAAGTTATGATTTATAGGTGGTGCTGACGAAAATATTACTGGTAATTCAACCGGTTCTCAGTCATCTATAATGCCTCTGATTTCAAGAACAGACCCGGGAAGCCTTATGATTGAGCAGCTTACTCTATATGGCGTGTTATTTGCCGGAATATTGAGCTTTCTGTCGCCGTGTGTGTTGCCGTTGGTGCCGCCTTATTTAAGCTTTCTGGCCGGCACCTCTTTGGAACAGTTGCAAAATGGGGATGAGGAAGACCCTGCCCTGACGCGCCGCGTGATGATGTCGTCTGGTCTGTTTGTTCTCGGGTTTACCACTATTTTTGTCATGCTGGGGGCGAGTGCCAGTTTCATCGGCCAGTTTATTTTGTCCAATGCTGAAATTCTGTCCAAGGTCGCCGGGGTGATTGTGATTGGTTTTGGCTTGCATTTTCTCGGTGTTTTTCGCCTGGCGCTGGTTAATCGCGAAGTGCGCTATCACCATGAAAAAAAACCACCGGGAATTCTTGGCGCTTATCTTGTCGGTGTGGCCTTTGCCTTTGGCTGGACGCCCTGCATCGGGCCGGTTCTGGCTGTTGTGCTGGCGGTTGCCAGTACGCAGGACACGTTAGCTCAGGGCGCTTTCCTGCTGATGGTTTATTCTTTAGGCCTTGGTATTCCGTTCATGCTGGCGTCTTTGGGAGTAAAGCCGTTTTTGCGCTTTATGGCACGCTTCCGCCAACATATTGGCAAAGTCGAAAAAGTCATGGGTGGCTTGCTGGTCGTTGTTGGCGTTATGTTCATTAATGGCAGTTTTACCGCACTTTCTTACTGGTTTTTGGAAACCTTCCCCAGCCTCGCCACAATCGGATAAGATACTCAAAGAGGTTTTGAGAATCACTTTGTGGCCATTCAGGGTTTTCCATGACGATATTTGATATTATTGCTGTTTTGCTTGGGCTTTCTGCCGCCTTTGGTTTTATCAACCATCGGTTTTTGAAACTGCCTCACACCATTGGTCTGGTTGTTATGGCTCTGGCGTCTTCCGGGGTTGTGGTGCTGATTGACCTGGTTTTTCCAGCGCTGGGCATAGCACCTACGGCAACAGCCGTCTTGTCGCAGATTGATTTTACCCAGACCGTTATGAACGGTATGTTGTCGGTGTTGCTGTTTGCCGGTGCGGTGCATGTGAATTTTGATGAACTGGCGTCAAAAAAATGGGTGATAGGTTTGCTCGCCACAGTCGGGCTTTTGATGTCGACGGCTCTTGTGGCTGTGGCAATGTGGCTGATTTTCTCCCTGTTCGGTGTGCCCATTCCTTTTGTCTGGGCGCTGGTTTTGGGCGCACTGATTTCGCCAACCGACCCGGTGGCTGTTCTGGGTATACTCAAAACAGTTCCCATACCAGCGTCGTTAAAGGCCAAGATTGCCGGCGAAAGCCTGTTTAATGACGGTGTCGGAGTGGTAGTTTTTACCGTTATTCTGGCCGTGGCAGCCGGTGGCGAGAACGTTAGTATAGGTGAAGTGGCCGAGTTGTTTTTTGTGGAAGCCGGTGGCGGCGCTTTACTGGGCATTGGCGCAGGCTATTTGGCCTATCTCGCCATGCGCAGCATCGATGAGCATAATCTTGAAGTTCTGATCACTCTTGCGCTTGTGCTAGGCACCTATTCGATCGCCCTTCATCTGGAAATAAGCGGGCCTTTGGCCGTGGTCATTGCCGGATTGTTTATTGGCAATCATGGTGCGCGTTTTGCCATGAGCGAGAAAACCCGTACCCATGTTTTCCAGTTCTGGGAGATAAGCGACGAGATATTCAATTCGGTTTTGTTTCTGTTGATCGGCCTTGAGGTGCTGGTGGTGAGTTTCCGTCCCGACCTTGTTGGCATCGCTCTGCTGGCCATACCGATTGTACTGGTTGCACGCTGGATCAGCGTCGGCATACCAATCAGTGCTTTGAAATTTGGCGGGCAGTTCAGTGACGGTGCCATCACAATTTTAACCTGGGGTGGTTTGCGCGGTGGCATTTCTGTTGCCCTGGCGCTGTCGCTGCCGGACAATCAATACAAAGCGCCGATATTGACGATCACTTACGCGGTTGTGGTGTTTTCCATCATCTTTCAGGGTATGACCATGAAGTGGGTGGTGGCGCGATTTATCAAGAAAAACGATTAACCGCCACTGAAGCGGTTGTCCCGGTCATAGCGATAGGGTGTGTCCTGCATTTCAAGGTGCAGGGCGGTGCCAGTGTAGGGGTGGGCGCGGGCGACTTCTTCGTTGAGAGTGTGGCCTAACCCGGGTTCATTCGACGGAATAACAAAGCCGTCCTGCCATTTAATCGGGGTTTCGAGCAACTCGGCATGAAAGCCACCAAAGGTCTGAATGCTTTCCAGTATGAGGAAATTTGGTATGCACGCGGCCAGTTGAATGTTGGCGGCAGCTTCTATGGGCCCGCAATAAAGATGTGGTGCAACTTGCGCATAAAAGGCTTCAGCCATACCGGCAATCTTCTTTGCTTCCAGCAATCCACCGACGCGGCCTAATGCTGGTTGCAAAATTGAAGCCGCACCGGTTTTAAGCACACGGGCGAATTCATATTTCGTCGTCAGCCGTTCACCGGTGGCAATGGGTGTTTTGCAATTGGCGGCAACGCGGGCCATTTCTTCGGGCATTTCAGGCGGCACCGGCTCTTCAAACCACAAGGGTTCATAAGCCTCGATGCGCTGGCCCATGTGGATGGCACCAGAAGGGGTGAATTGGCCATGGGTGCCAAACAGAATATCGGCACGGGCGCCGATTGCGGCGCGAATTTCCCGGCAAAAATTCTCAGCCCGGTCAAGATCAACCAAGGCCGGTTGGTGCGGGTCATAAATCGTGTAGGCCCCGGCGGGGTCAAACTTTATCGCGGTAAAACCCTGGTCTACATACTCCACAGCACGTTGTGCCGACAGGGTTGCGCTGTTGTAAAAATCTGCCGGGTCTTGAGTTGTGTCAGGATAAAGATAGGTATATGAGCGCAGTTTTTCATGCACCTGTCCGCCCATAAGTTCATAGACCGGCTTGTCGAGAGATTTGCCGATTATGTCCCAGCAGGCCATTTCGATGGCACTGAAAGCTCCCATGACAGTGGGGTCGGGGCGCTGGGAAAAGCCGGATGAATGAAAGCGACGAAACAGTTTTTCGATCGCAAACGGGCTCATGCCTTCGACATGGCGGGCGAACAGGTCTTCAATAACCGCCACCATGGCATCAGGGCCAATGCTGGCAGCATAGGCTTCACCGTAGCCGATAATATTGTCGTCAGTGACCAGTTTGACAAAGATGAAATAGCGGCCACCAAAGCCCGGTGGCGGATTGCCGACGACGAAGACCTCGAGTTCAACAAGTTTCATCTCATCCGCTCTTTCCTAAAACACGATAATATTGCGCAAGGCCTCACCACGCTTCACTGCCGCTATGGCATCGTTGATTTCTTCCAGCGGATAGCGTTGCGTTATGAGCTCATCAAGTTTGAGCTTGCCCGCCCTGTACATCGCGACAAGATTGGGAATATCCACGTGGATGTTGGAAGCGCCCATTTTCGATCCGATAATGGATATGCAATCACCGGCGAGTGTGCCGGGGTCTATCTCGGACATGACACCGGTTGCGGGCATACCCACCAAAATGATCTTGCCGCCACGAGCTACAAGTGATGGTGCCTGATCAAACGCCTGTTTAGCGCCCACTGTGACAAAAACATAATCGGCACCATAGCCATTGGTGAGGTCTTTGACTGCGTGAGCGATATCTTCTGATTTGGCATCGAGCCCGTGAGTTGCCCCGAACAGTTTTGCCGCTTCAATTTTACTTGTCGATATATCAATGGCGATAATCGTTGTTGCACCGGAGATAGCTGCGCCCTGCACCGTGTTCAGCCCGACGCCACCGGTGCCGATAACGGCAACGCTTGAGCCCGGCCTGACTTTGGCTGAATTTGTCACCGCGCCAAAACCGGTGATGACACCGCAGGCCAAAAGACAAGCGACATCAAATGAGATGTCTTTTGGAATAGCGACTACTTGCGATGCTTCCACCACTACATATTCCGCAAAGGCCGCGGTGCGAAGTCCATGTACAATGGGGGAGTTGTCAGATGCTGTCAGCGGGGTTTTTTCATCAAGCGCATAAGTTTCAAGACACGCGCCGTGATAGCCTTGCGCGCAGCACGAACATTGACCGCAGGATCGTACTAGGCTGACCACCACATGATCGCCCGGCTGGACATTGCGCACGCCGTCGCCGGTGGCCTCGACAATGCCGGATGCCTCATGGCCGTAGATGGCGGGCAGATCGCCGCCCCAGCCACCCTCGGCAAAAAGAATATCACTATGGCAGATGGCGCAAGCAGCCAACCTGACCTTGACTTCGCCAACGTTGGGTTCAGCAATGGTCACATCTTCGATAACGAGAGGATGGGCGAATTGACGACAGACCGCAGCTTTCATGTGCTGTGCTTTCTAGTAAAAAGGATCGATGACCTTTTTTTCCGTGAGTGAAATTATTAATGCATCGAGATCGGCTGAGGATGTTTGCTCGAAGGCTGCGGCAAGCGTTTTTGTGTCGAAATGATCATGGGCCAAAATCCATTCGACCATGGGCTGTATGTCTGCGGCAATGGTGTGATCTTCACTGCAAGTTGTAAGACGCCAGTCAGAGCCGCGGCGTTTCAGCTTGGCACCCAGACCGAGCACGCGAAAACGTTTGAGAGGTTCGGGGCCGGGAAAACTGATATTGGATAATCCTTCAAAGGCAAAGGTGCGTTGTTCGCGGCGAAACTGGGCGGCTATTGTGGGTTCCTGCAGCACTTCGGTGAGCTTTTCGGTTACCTGTTTTACCAGATCGTCGTGAGCTTGTTCCAGGTTATAGGCGGGCATGGCCTGGCGCATAATTGGAATATCACTGAGCGAGGATGTCAGCCAGTTGATAACATCAAGGCCGCACGGCTGGGTGGTGCCGAACGACAAGTGCAGGCAGGCTTGCGTAGATGCCAGGGCATCATGATAGACACCTTTGGGCAAATAGAGCATGTCACCCGGTTTCATCTCGATTTCCATCAACAACTCGCCTTTGTCCTTTTCGAGAAACTCAGGCGAATAGCTGGCGTTGTCGTAGCCGTCGCGTTCCAGCGGATTTTCATAACGACCTTTGTAAATGCGCCAGGTTTTGGTGCCTTCAATATGGAGAGCAAACACGTCCATGGAATCAAAATGGCTGTCAAAGGCCTTGCGCTGCTGGCGTGAGCAATAGGCATTACACGAAACGCGAAAACCGGTGGCCATCTGAATAGCCTCGGTGGCTGCACGTACGCCGGGGTTCATGGTTTCCATCAAATCAAGCACAACTGTTGTACCTTGTTCAAACAACTGGGCTACCTTGTTCGGTTGTGGGCGCATGGAGCCCAGACGATCGCGGTTGGCCACTTTTTCGCAAAAACTTTGCGGTTGAACGGTTTTGGCGTCGATAACAATTTTCAGGTTCTTGTCAGACCAGTTGGTGACCATCTGCAGGAGGTCGTTGATATGGTCCCAGGAACATATGCCGGCAATTTTTTCAGCGTTTCCTGGAATGTACAGCGCTTTTTTGTCGTAATATTCCTCGAAGAACTGTTCCGGTGTGATCGGAGCCATTAACTGGCGGAAAGTTGTTAAGGGTTCGCTCATTTTTTGTCCTTTGTTTTCGCTCGCGGCCGCATCGTCGCATTCGCGACTGGCCTGCGCGGGCGCGCCACATTAGTGGCGGCTCGCAGTTTGCTCGCTGCTGGTGACACCTATTTCTGTTGCAATTTATTGTTACATTTTGTCGCGGCCCAGTTCAATAACTTCGCCATGCGGTGTAGCCCGGGCGGCTCGGTCCCAGGCGCATTTTCTTGTTGTGAGTTGGTCCAGTGATATCTGTGTGTTGGCTGCTACCAGTTGCTCCAGCGCACTGAGCCAGTATTCATAGTAGCGCTCGCCGGTGGTATCGGCACGTTCATCTGCGGCAATCAGGGCACCGATTGTTTCAGTCCATTGCGTCCAGGTAAATAGCCCTGATGTGTTCAGTGACACTGCCATGGCAAAGGCCTGGGCTTCCCACGGTTCGCGAAAAACCGGCCCGTCATTGTCACGGGGCTGGCCAGGAAAGCGGATTTTATTTTCTGGAATGCTTGCATCAGGCTGGTTCAAGATAGGACTCCCACATGTCGACATAAACACATGAACCGCTGTTGTTATCATTGCCCCACAGCTCAGTTGCTTCAAAACGCACACTGTAACAATATTGCGGGTTTTCACCGAGGAATTGCGCATTGCTGTCGGGAAATACAAAGGCGCCGTTAATGGCGGCAATGACTCCGGTTTTTCCGCGCACATAACCGGGCAGGCGGGTGTGGGTTTTGGGATTAAGATTGCGGGCGCGAATTTTATCGCCGACGGCAAATTGTGCACTGTCAGATATTTTCCGGTCACAGGCTCCGCCGGCTTTTAGAGCCTCATCCACCTTATCGGCACGCAGAAGGTTTTTAACTGGCCGGGTTTTTTGTACCTTACCGGTTTCGAGTTCGCCTTCCACAAGCAGGCCTCTTTCGCGCATTAAAACTTCGAGGCCATAGAGCCACACCTGATAGTAGCTGGCGTTTATATAGTCAGCTGGATGACGATTTTCGCGAGCAAAACGTCCGGCATCAATGTTCCATTCACCGGTGGCACCCATGGCAAGCGTGCAGGCGAACACGCGTTTTTCCCATTCGGCATGGAAAACTGGTTCGTTTTGCTCGGGATTTATCGGCCCAAGTCCGTGTTTGCCACCGAGATCCTGGCCACCGTTCATGAGGTTGCCTCCAATGCCAGGCCGGTGCCGATCATCGAATCTCTGGTGACCAGATCGGCCAGTTGCTGTTCGCTGAGATGTTCGGTGTTTTTGGGGCGCATTGGCAATATAAGATAGCGCAATTCGGCGGTTGAATCCCACACTCTTACTTCTGTGTCATCGTCGAGTGTCACGCCAAATTCAGCCAGTACGGCGCGTGGTTCTGCCACTGCACGCGCACGATATGGGGCTGCCTTGTACCACACCGGTGGCAGACCGAGCACTGGCCACGGATAACAGGAGCATAATGTGCACACGACCATGTTATGAATGGTATCGGTGTTTTCCTTGACCAGCATGTGTTCGCCCTGACGGCCTTCAAAGCCGAACTCCTTGATGCAGGTGGTGGCGTCTTCAAGCAATCTTTGCCTGAAGGCATCATCGCACCAGGCGCGCGCCACAACTCTGGCACCATTGCGCGGGCCGACCTTGTGTTCATAAATGTCAATCAACTGATCAAGAGTGTCTGGATCAACATAGTTTTTTTCAACCAGCAGGGATTCCAGCGCCTTGACGCGCAGGACGGTCTCGCTCAGGGTTGAGCCTTCATCTTCATCGTGTCCGTCATGGGGCATTTGGCAACCTTTGGAAATTAAGACGTGGTGCGCGATTAATTATGTTCTAGTCTAAACAGAATTGATGGCTTTGAAAAAGGAAAATAAAATGACTAATAATGCTTTTGCAAATGTAAAAGCCTGTGTGTTTGATGCTTATGGCACCATGTTTGATGTGCACAGTCCCAGTGCACAGGCTGCCGGTGGACTTGATGGCAAAGCCGGTGATGTCTCTAAATTATGGCGGCAAAAACAGCTGGAATATACCTGGTTGCGCTCTTTAATGGGAGCTTACGTGAATTTTTGGCAGGTCACCGGCGATGCGCTGGAAGTTGCCCTCAAGGCATTCGACCTTTATGATGACGCGTTGCACAAGGAATTGATGGACCTCTATTTGACCCTTGCTGCGTATCCGGACGTAAAACCCACACTGGAAATATTGCAGGCCAATGGCCTCAAGACCGGTATCCTGTCCAACGGCAGTCCTGATATGTTAGCGGCGGCGGTTTCATCTGCTGGCTTGAGTGATGTTTTAGACAACGTCATATCGGTGGATCAGCTTGGCATCTACAAGCCCGATCAGCGGGTCTATCAGATGGTGCTCGATCAAATGAATGTGACAGCCGATGAAGTCTGTTTTGTCTCCACCAACACCTGGGATGGAAATGCAGCCGCTTATTTTGGCTTCAATGTGTCGTGGATGAACCGCTTTGGTATGGGGCAGGAAAAGCTTCCCGGTGAATTCAAGGCCATCATCAAGGGGTTGGATGAATTGCCCGGAGTTTTGGGGCTTTGAGCTTGTGAATGTCGAAGTCTTCTTACTGATTGGCTTTGCATTTCTCCTCGGGGGCATGGTCAAGGGAGTTATCGGGTTGGGCTTTCCGGTGGTGGTGCTGGCGTCTTTGGCGACCACCATCGGATTGAAGGAAGCCATGGCCCTGCTGGTCATCCCCGGAATTGTTACCAATATCTGGCAGGCGCTCGCCGGTGGTGCTTTCTGGCAATTGGTCAAACGTCTGTGGTCTTTGCTGATTGCTACCATCGTCGGAATTTGGCTGGGTGTTTATGTCTTGAGTATGGTTGATCCCACCAGACTGATTGTGGTTTTGGGCGTTTTACTGTTTTTGTATTCGATGTTCTCTTTGATGCGGGCGCAGATACCGCCGCCGGGAAAACATGAAGTCTGGCTGTCGCCCCTGATGGGTGCTGCCGGTGGATTTATCTGCGGTCTCACCGGTTCCTACATGGTGCCGGGTGCGATTTATGTGCAGGCGCTGGGCCTTGGTCGCGATGGTTTCATACAGGCAATTGGCATTGTTTTTGTGGTGCTGGCAGCAGCCCTTGGAGCATCCTTCTGGCGGTTCAATCTTATCGGCCTGGAGACCGGTGCTGTATCTGTTGCAGCTCTGGTGCCAATGGTAATCGGTATGTTTGTGGGCCAGCGATTGCGCTATCGTCTGTCGGAGGATTTTTTTCGCAAGATATTTTTTACAGCCTTGATGTTTGCCGGTATCTATATGGTCTTGCGTAATCTGTTTTGAACGGTGTGTTGGAAATGACAAAGGTTTTTGACTTTCAAATAAGCGGTAAATCAGCGCTGGTGACGGGAGCGTCCAGCGGTCTGGGCTGGCGCTTTGCCAAAGTGCTGGCGGAATCGGGGTGCAGGGTGGTGGCGTGCGCGCGGCGGGCTGACCGGCTCGAGGAACTGGTGCAGGAAGCTGCCTCATACGATGGCGAAATTCATGCTGTTGCTATGGATGTTACCAGCGTAGAGTCGGTTGTCGAAGCGTTTGATCAGGCGATCAACCTGGTGGGGACGCCGGAAATTACCGTCAATAACGCCGGTATTGCCATTCGCGCGAAAGTTCTGGAAATGGCAGATGAGGACTGGCTGTCAGTGCTTGATACAAACCTCAATGGCGTATTCTGGTGCGCGCGCGAAGCAGGCAGACGCATGGAGGCGGCTGGCTGTGGCGGCTCGATTATCAATATCGCCAGCCTGCTGGGCTCCCGGGTGTTATCGGGCACCGCCAATTACTCCACCTCAAAAGCTGCCGTCATTCAGATGACCAAAGCAATGGCGCTGGAACTGGCACGCTTTAACATCAGGGTAAATGCCATTTGCCCCGGCTATATTCTGACCGACATAAATCAGGCGTTTTTCGAAACAGACGCGGGCCACAACATGATCCGATCGATCCCCCAGCGTCGGTTGGGGCAAGCCTCAGACCTCGACGGATTACTCCTGCTACTGGCCTCGCCCGCATCCGGTTTCATGACCGGCTCAGCCATAAATGTTGATGGCGGACATGCGCTGGCGTTGGGGTAGGTTCGAGAATTTCCCAAAAAACATGCTTGCTGACCAATTCGTAGTATAATACACTACTAAGTAGGACAAATGCGACGGTCGCCGGAAGGACAAATCATGGCAATGGTCAAAAAAAGCATATCGGTTACAGACCAACAGAATGACTGGATTAAAGCCCAGATCGAATCCGGCCACTATGGTAACGAAAGTGAAGTTTTGCGTGAGTTAATCCGCGAACGGCAATTGCGGGAGCAAGAAACACCCGCCGAGATTGAAGCTATCCGTGCCGCATTGATTGCAGGTGAAGAAAGCGGGTTTACCGATCAATCCGTTTCGGAAATTTGGGAAGAAGCCAGGAGCCAAGCCAAAGCCCAATGAAAAAATACATCGTAACGCAGGCGGCCAAGCGCGATTTGATGGTTATTGCTCAATACGGCGATGAAAATTACGGAATAGAGAAATCCAACCAATATCGCGACAAGCTGGAACAAAGCTTTGTATCCATATTGACAATATATTACCAATATGGTATATAGTTGTCATATTGGGGTTTGAATGAAACATACACCGGAAGCCGCAGCCCTAACTAATCTGATTCTGGAAGTATTCCGGCTCAATGGTCAGTTGCTTATTGCGGGGGATCGCCTAACACAACCGATCGAGCTGACAAGTGCCCGGTGGCAGGTATTAGGGGCGATAAATCTTGCTGGCCATCCAATTTCCGTGGCGCAGATTGGTCGCCGGATGGGTATTACCAGACAGGCAGTCCAGCGTATTGCAAATGACCTTAAGGCATTAGGTTTCGTCACATTCGAGAGTAATCCCGACCATGTTCGCGCCAAGCTGGTCGTTCCCTCTACCAAAGGGTGGGAAGCGCTGAACCGTATCAACGCCATCCAAATCAAATGGTCGAATGCTCTGACAAAGGACATGGATGCGGCGCGACTGATCGAAACGGTCGAAGTGCTTCGCGAATTACGTTCGCGGTGCGAAACAACCGAAACCACACCGATGAATGAAGAGGTGCAAGCCAATGCTCAAACTTATTAAAGCCCTGCATGTTCTGGGTGTCGTCCTATTCTTCGGGAGCATACTTGGGCATGCAATTGCCGGTCTCGCCGAGAATGTTCATGACAGTGCGCAGACGCAGCGCATCGCACGACAGATTATCGATGTTGCAACATGGTATCTGACCGTTCCCGGCCTCCTACTGCTCACGTTGACCGGAATTACGATGGTCGTCATGCGCAAGGCATCGTTGCTCAAAATGCGCTGGACCTTTTTGCATGTAGTTATCGCAGCTCTGATTGTGCTGAACGCGACTTTCGTTCTTCTCCCAACAGGACAAGCAATCTTGGCCATCATTGATGGACTGGCTAAAGGAACCGGAACCGGAACAGGTGCTGGTTTGCGTATCCTGGAAGAGCGCGAGGCGATGTTTGGTGCGATTAACATTCTGCTCTGCCTCACTGCTGTCTTCGTCGGTGTAATCAAGCCCCGTTTGGGTGGAAAAGCGAGCTAAAGGTCAAGAGTATGGACTATTACACTCTTCTCAAATTTGGCCACATCATCGGTTTCATTCTACTGGGCGGTGGCCTGCTGTCGGTTTTTGTCTCTGAGTTTCAGGCTTACCGCACAACCGATATGAAGGTATTTACCGAAGCAGCGCGCTATACCGCGATCTTCTACGACAGCTTTGTTATATCAGGAGCCCTGCTGGTCGGCATATCGGGTTTTTTCCTCATTCTTGAGCTTGGGATTGGCTTTTTCGAGGAGCCCTGGGTCGTCGGCATGTGGGGTCTGTTTTTGTTTGAGTTCATCGAAGGCAACACGGTGACACGCATTCAGTTTCGCGAAACCTTGCGCCGTTCGCGTGATGCGCTTGCGCGTGGCGAGTTGCTCACTGACGACCTTCGCGAAGAGGCTAGAGGTTTACTCAACAAGATCGTGCACTTCCTTGATATCCCCTTATTCACGGTGATCGTTTATTGCGGCACAGTCAGGCCCGATAGCTGGGTACATGTTCTTGTGGCAATCGGAACAGGCTTGTCTGTTGCAACTTTGTTCGCGGTCTTTGTGCCTCGTTTGGCGCGCCAAGATGGGTAGTGACTCCAATTTCTGCACCGACCTATTGAGTCTGGTTAGGGTCAACTGCAGTCATATGTGCCGGTAACCTGAACGGCAACTTTGTCCGCATTGCTGCCTTTCAGTCTTTGTTGAAAAACCCATCGGCTTTGCGACAAAAAATGTTATGGTCGATTTGAAAAACACTTATGTACTGAGAGTTCGAAGCCATGGATTTTACCCTTCCCCCTGAAATTGATGATTTGCGCCTGCGGGTGCGCAGCTTTGTCGATGCTGAAGTTATGCCGATAGAGGCTGACCGGGCGAATTATAATGAGTATGACAATATCAAGATGTCGGTGCTTGATGGCTTGCGGGTAAAGGCCAAAGCGGCGGGATTGTGGGCACCGCAAATGCCTAAAGTTCGTGGCGGTTTGGGGTTATCGGTGGTCGGTTGGGCTGCGTTTTACGAAGAGGCTAACCGCTCGATTTTCGGACCCTTGTGTTTTAACTGTTCGGCGCCTGAAGATGGTAATATGAGCGTTCTTAATAAGGTGGCTACTGAGGCTCAGAAAACCCGCTGGTTGCAACCGCTTATTGACGGCAAGGTGCGTTCGGCTTTTGTTATGACCGAGCCTCACCCCGGGTCCGGTTCTGATCCTGCCGGTATGATGCTGACGCGGGCTGAAAAATCCGGTGATACATGGGTTATCAATGGTCACAAGTGGTATATTTCAGCGGCCGGGGTGGCTGAACATTTTATTCTGGTGGCGCGTACTTCTGATGATCCTCGCAAGGGTTTGACCGCGTTTTTGTTTCATCGTGATGATCCCGGCTGGCACATTGTGCGGCGCATTGAAAACATGGGGCCGGATGAACATGGTGGTGTGTGCGAGTTGAAATTTGAGGGCTTGGAAATTCCGGATGAAAACCGCCTGATGGACGTGGGCGATGGTATGAAGCTTACCCAGATCAGGTTAGGCCCGGCGCGGCTTACCCATTGCATGCGCTGGCTCGGGCTGGCCAAGCGGTCGATGGAGATTGCCGGGGATTATATTGAAAACCGTGAGGCTTTCGGCTCCAAGCTCAGCGCGCGCGAATCGATCCAGATCATGCTCGGCGATGTCGCCCATGATATTCAGATTGGCCGCTTGCTGGTGATGAATGCGGCGTGGAAACTGGACCAGGGCGATTTTGCCCGCCAGGAAGTTTCCATGGCAAAAATCCATGTAGCCGATACGCTGCACAAGGCGGTTGATACGGCCATTCAGCTGTGTGGCGCCAAGGGCTATTCCAAAGATACGGTGCTCGAATGGATCTACCGTTATGCCCGGTGCGCACGTCTGGTGGACGGCGCGTCTGAAGTTCACAAAATGGTTCTGGCCCGGAATTATCGCGAGAAAGGTACGGATTTCTGGCAGTGGGGTGTGTGAATTTGAGGTTTTAAGTGTTGAATTATACACAAAACCCGTCTTGCCGGCGAAAGCCGGTATCCAGAGCCCCACGTTCATACCCCGCTGCTCTGGCTACCGGCTTTCGCCGGTAAGACGAGAGAGATGGGTCAAACTTCGCCGTCATTTACATCAAGCATTGAGCCATTTCTCGTATTGTTAATTGGCCCAGAGTTCAATGTTTGGTAGTGTTGTTCACAATCGTGATTTGACGGGGAATGAAAAATACGTCAGTATTACTGACATATAATTTATAATAATCGCCCAGGTGGAATGAAATGAAGCTTGCAGACGTCAGTCTTGATGACAAATTCGATCTGAAGTGTCCCCGCACTTATATGAGCGGAACGCAAGCCCTGATACGCCTTTGTCTGATGCAGCACGAACGCGACAAGCTCGAAGGCCTTGATACCGCCGGTTATATTACCGGCTATCGAGGATCACCGGTAGGTGGCGTTGACCAGCAGTTTGAACGTGCAGCCCCCTACCTTGAGCCGCGCAATATCAAATTCGAAGCCGGGTTGAATGAAGATCTGGCCGCAACCGCTATCTGGGGAACGCAGCAGGCGGAAATGCGCGGCGAGGGGCTTTATGATGGCGTTTTTTCCCTGTGGTATGGCAAAGGGCCGGGCGTCGATCGTTCCGGCGATGTTTTCCGCCACGGAAATCTGGCAGGAACATCACCCAATGGCGGTGTGCTGGTGTTGATGGGCGATGATCACACGTGCGAAAGCTCGACCACGGCGCATCAATCCGAATTTGCCCTGATGGATGCGATGATCCCCATTCTCAATCCGGCCGGCGTTCAGGAGTTGATTGACTACGGACTTTATGGCTGGGCGATGTCGCGTTATTCGGGGTGTTGGATCGGGCTCAAGGCGGTGAAAGACACAATTGAAGTCACCGGTACAATCGATGCTTCGTTGACCCGCATTAAAATCAAACAACCACAAGATTTTGCCAAGCCCGAGGGCGGATTAAGCATTCGAACCTTTGATCCGCCGCTGGATCAGGAAGCGCGATTGCATGATTATAAACGTTATGCAGTGCAGGCATTTGCGCGCGCCAACGGGTTGGACAAGCAGATATTTGCTGGTGGCAAGACGCCAAAAATCGGTGTGGTCAGTGCCGGTAAAAGTTATCTTGATGTGCGTCAGGCGCTCGACAGTCTGGGTATTGACGAGGTCGAGGCTGCCAATCTCGGGTTAAAACTGTTCAAGATCGCTATGACGTGGCCGCTGGAACCTGAAGGGGTTAAAAAGTTTGCCCGCAACCTTGATCTGATCATTGTGGTTGAGGAAAAAAGATCGCTGATTGAAACGCAATTGCGCGAACAGCTTTATGGTCAGAAAAATGCTCCGGTTATCATCGGCAAGATGGATGAGAAAAACGCACCCCTGTTTCGCGCCAAAGCTGCACTTGATCCTAATGAAATCGCACTGACCATCGGCTCACGCCTGTTAAAACGCCACCGTAATAAAAATCTTGAAGCTCGCGTGGCCGCTCTTAAGGACGCGCAAAAACGCAGCCGCAATGCTGAAAGTCTGGGTAAGCGCAAACCGTTTTTCTGTGCCGGGTGCCCGCATAATTCATCCACTGTCATACCGGAAGATGCCCGCGCTTATGCCGGTATTGGCTGTCACTGGATGGTGCAGGTCATGGACCGAAAAACCGAAGGCTATACGCACATGGGCGGCGAAGGGGCCAACTGGATTGGTGAAGCGCCATTTTCCACCCGCAAACATATGTTTCAAAATATCGGCGATGGCACCTACAATCATTCCGGTCTGCAGGCTATTCGTGCTGCCCTGGCAGCGAACGTAACAATTACCTACAAAATTCTTTACAATGATGCCGTGGCGATGACTGGCGGACAATCCAACGATGGTGGGCTTACAGCGCATGAAATCGCGCGGCAAATCTCAGCATTCGGCGTTGAGCGCATCGTGTTAGTGACCAATGAACAAGAAAAATATCATGATGCCGGGCCGTTGCCTGTGGGTACGGAAATTTGTCAGCGCGACGAGCTTGCTCGCATTCAGCGCGAATATATGGATGTCGAGGGCGTCAGCGTCATTCTCTACGATCAAACCTGTGCAGCAGAAAAGCGCCGCCGTCGCAAGCGTGGGCAGTTCCCCGATCCGGCCAAACGGGTGTTCATCAATGAACTGGTCTGTGAGGGTTGTGGCGATTGCGGGTTGCAGTCAAATTGTGTGGCGATCGCGCCATTAGAAACCGAATTTGGCCGCAAGCGGACTATAGATCAGTCGTCTTGCAATAAAGATTACTCCTGTATCAATGGTCTGTGCCCGAGCTTCGTTGTGGTTGAAGGCGGGGTCTATAAAGGTGCGGTTCAACAGGTGAAGACCGGCGAAACGATTGCCAGACCACGCCCCGATGTCAGTTCATTGCCAGCGCCGGTTTTTGAGAGCGATGCAACATTATACAGCGCGGTTGTGACCGGTGTTGGAGGTACGGGAGTGGTTACCATCGGTGCGCTTATCGGCATGGCGGCACACCTTGAAGGCAAGGGTTGTGGTGTGCTTGATATGACCGGGCTGGCACAAAAAGGCGGCTCTGTGGTCTCGCACATTCGCATATCCAAAAGTCCTGATAATATACAAAGTGTGCGCTTGAGTGCCGGTTCAGCCGACCTGGTTTTGGGCTGTGATATTATGGGAGCGGGATCTGACACTGTGTTGGGTCTGATGGACAAGGAAAGAACCGTCTGCGTTGCCAATGCGCACGAGATTTATCCCGGAGAATTTACCGAAGATTCTGATTATAGAATGCCAACTGACATGTTGCGACTGGCTATACAGTCCCATGTGATGGCGGACGGATTTGATTTTATTGCAGCCACTGAAATGGCAACAGCCCTCACCGGTGACGCCATTGCCACCAATCTGTTCATGTTGGGGTATGCTGTGCAAAAGGGATATTTGCCGCTGGGGGCAAAGTCTCTGGAACGTGCCATTGAGCTTAATGGAGTGGCGGTTGAGATGAATAAAGACGCCTTTGCCTGGGGGCGCATTGCTGCCCATGACCCGGATCAGATATGGTCACAAATTGGTAAAAAGGCTGCGATTTCTGAAGTTGAGCAAATCCCCGATTTAGAAGAAATTATTGAAAAACGGGTGCGGTTTTTGACGGATTATCAAGATGCCGCTTACGCGCAGCATTATCGGCAACTGGTTGAAAAAGTAAAAAGTGCCGAAAGCTCGATAATGGGTAAGGCGGGGGCTTTGAGTGAAGCTGTGGCAAAATATCATTTCAAGTTGATGAGTTACAAAGATGAATATGAAGTTGCGCGCCTCTATGCCCAGACGGGTTTTCTATCCTCCGTCAAGAGCCAGTTTGAGGGCAGGGTGAAAATCAGTTTTCAGCTGGCTCCGCCCTTGTTTGCAGCAATTGACCCCGAGAGCGGACGGCCGGTAAAAAAATCATATGGACCCTGGATGCTCAAGGCCTTTGGAATTCTGGCCCGTTTTAAATGGCTTCGTGGCGGCATTGCCGATCCCTTTGGCTATCTGCCGGAAAGAAAGGCAGAACGCCAATTGATTGCCCAATATGAGGCTACAATCGCCGAGCTGGTGCAGGATCTTAAATCGGACAACCATGTGATAGCGGTCGAAATAGCCAGTATACCTGAGAAAATCAGAGGTTATGGACCGGTCAAAACCCAAAGCATTGATACCGCCCAATCCCGGTTAACGCAATTGCAGGCCATTTTTCACGGTGACGATGAAGGTGTCCGCGCGGTGGCCTGAAATCCACCCTGCAACTGAATTTATTGTGAAATCGAATACATGAGTTAGTGTGTATAGTCCCGCAGCACCTGAATGTTAGCGGTGCGAAAAACTACGACCAACGTTTAGTTGCTTTTATGCGCAATGTTTTGTTGAATACGGCTTGCCATTCTGGGAGAAGGCAAAAGACCATGTGAGGGAGTATAAATATGGGAGGTGGCACTGCATCACCCAACAAACAGGATGCTGACACGTTTCCAAAACTTCTGCTAAAAAATGCCAAGTCGCTGGCCGAAAAGCCTGCGATCCGCGAAAAGGAATATGGCATCTGGCAATCCTGGACCTGGGCTGAGGTGCTGGAAGAAGTTAAGTGTTTTGCTATCGGGCTGAAGAAGCTCGGGGTTAAACGCGGCCAGAAAATAGCCGTGGTTGGCGATAATCGGCCGCGGTTGTACTGGTCGATGGTGGCCATTCAATCGCTTGGCGGCGTGCCGGTGCCGGTCTATCAGGATTCCGTCGTTGAAGAGATGTCGTATGTGCTTGATCATGCGGAAGTTGTCGGCGCGATTGTTCAGGACCAGGAGCAGGTCGACAAGATTTTGCAGATTGCTGAAGGCGTCAACCGCATTAAACTCATTATCCATGATGAAGAGCGGGGATTGCGCGATTATAAGGTCGATGGTCTCTACAGCTTTGTCAATGTTCAGGAGATGGGGCGTAAGCTTTTGTCCGACAAGCCCGAGACATTGGAAGAGTGGCATCAGGACATCGCCAAATCGAAAGGCGACGATGTCTCCATCCTGCTGTATACCTCAGGCACCACAGGCAAGCCAAAAGGTGTCATGCTGAGTTTCAACAATATTATGATCAGCGCTCAAAACGGTAACCGGTTTGACAGTCTGAATGAAAATGAAGAAGTCATCGCTTATTTGCCGATGGCGTGGATTGGCGATCATATTTTCTCATTCGGCCAATCCTATGCGGCCGGTTTTTGTGTATCTTGCCCCGAAAGTCCCGAAACTGTTTTGGATGACCGCCGGGAAATCGGCCCGACATATTTTTTCGCTCCACCGCGCGTATACGAAAACCTGCTCACCGAAATTATGGTGCGCATGGAAGATGCCGGGACGATAAAGAAAAAGATGTTCCATTATTTTCTTGCCGTGGCGCGGCGTTGTGGTGAAAGAATATTGAATGGCGAACCGGTAGGTTTAATGGACAGGCTGCTCTATGGCCTTGGTGAACTTTGCATTTATGGCCCGATTAAAAACCGCATGGGATTTTCGCGGGTTAAAGTGGCCTATACGGCGGGTGAAGCGATAGGTCCTGAAATATTCAGTTTTTACCGCTCATTGGGGGTTAACCTCAAACAGCTCTATGGCCAGACGGAATCGAGCGTCTATATAACCGCGCAACCGGATGGTGAAATTTCGGCTGAAACCGTCGGTACGCCGGTCTATGATGTGGAAATCAAGATAAAGAAAAATGGTGAAGTGCAATACCGCTCGCCCGGTGTGTTTGTGGGGTACTATAAAAACGACGAAGCCACTAATGAAACCAAGACCAAAGACGGTTGGGTCAATACGGGCGATGCCGGTTTTTTTGATGCTAACGGCCATCTCAAAATAATTGACCGGGCCAAGGACGTTGGCCAGCTCAATGATGGCTCAATGTTCGCGCCTAAATATATTGAGAACAAACTCAAATTTTATCCCAATGTGAAAGAAGTCGTTGCTTTTGGTAATGGTCAGGATATCTGCGCGGTGTTCATTAATATCGATCTGACGTCGGTTTCCAACTGGGCCGAACGCAACAACATCGCTTATGCGTCTTATCAGGAACTGGCAGGCCACCCTGAAGTCTATAAAATGATCGAGGAACATGTGGATGAGGTCAATCTCTCGCTGGCTTCTGAGCCACGGGTTTCCGGCTCGCAGATATCGCGGTTTTTGATTTTACACAAAGAGCTTGATGCCGATGACGGCGAATTGACGCGGACACAGAAAGTGCGACGCAATTTCGTGGGCGAACGGTATGCCCCCCTGATTGAGGCGCTGTTCAGCGGTAAAACCAGTGCCTATATTTCCACTGAAGTTACGTTTGAAGATGGCCGCAAAGGGGTGATTGAGGCAGATTTGAAAATAAAAGATATGATAACGCATCCACCGGTTAAGTTTGATGAGGCGGCTGAATGAGTGCGGTAGAAAACCCCAGGCAGATCTCCGGCGAAGTTCTGCTTAACGTGGAAGATATTTCACTTTCCTTTGGCGGCGTTAAAGCTATTCGCGGCGTCAGCTTCAATATTTTAAAAGGCGAAATACGCGCTATTATCGGACCAAATGGTGCCGGTAAAACCTCCATGCTCAATGTTATCAATGGATTTTACCATCCCCAGGAAGGCAAAATTACCTACAAGGGTGAGACCCGCAGTAAGATGAGATCCCATGTGGCTGCCAAACAGGGTATCGCCCGGACATTTCAGAATGTGGCGCTGTTTAAAGGCATGTCGACACTGGACAACCTGATGACCGGGCGTCTGTTGAAGCAGCGTGAGGGAATTTTGCAGCAAACGGTGGATATGCTGTTACACGCGGTTTACCTGGGCCCGGCCAAGCGACAGGAAGTGGTTGAACGAAAAGTTGTCGAGGAGATTATCGATTTTCTCGAAATTGAAGCCATCCGCAAAACCCCGGTAGGACGCCTGCCCTATGGTCTGCAAAAGCGCGTTGAGCTTGGCCGTGCCATTGCCATGGAGCCAGAACTTTTGCTGCTGGATGAGCCGATGGCGGGCATGAACCTCGAAGAAAAGGGCGACATGTCACGGTTTATTATTGATCTCAATGATCAATATGGCACCACCATCGCCCTGATTGAGCATGATATGGGCGTGGTCATGGACCTGTCAGACCGGGTTGTGGTTTTGAATTATGGTGAAAAAATTGCTGACGGCACACCAAACGAGGTGAGTGCCAATCAGGATGTTATAGATGCCTATCTGGGCGTGTCTTAAGGGAGGTGGGGAACAAGTTAAATGGAAATGCTTAATGCCGTATTTGTGGCACCCTTTGTCGATATGTTCACCTATCCCGCCTTCTTTGTCGAAGTCCTGCTGGGGGGATTGACGGCAGGCGTGATGTATTCGCTGGTGGCTTTGGGTTTTGTATTGATTTTCAAAGCCTCTGGCGTTTTCAACTTTGCTCAAGGCGTGCTGGCCCTGTTTGCCGCTTTGACGCTTGTCGGCCTGATGACGGGTACAATACCCTTTTCACAAAATTCGATGTCAGCTCTGGCCCTGCCAATCTGGCTTGCCGTTATTGCCACCGGCGGTGTCATGGTGGGCCTGGCCTATGCCATTGAACGTGTGGTGTTGCGTCCCCTGGTCAATCAGGAAGAAATCATCATGTTCATGTCGACCATCGGGCTGGCGTTTGTACTTGAAGGTGTTGGCGACATGATGTGGGGCTCCGACGTCAAGGCGCTTGATGTGGGAATTCCCAGTGGATCATTTGAGGTTAATGGTGTGCTGGTGCAGGTTTTTGATCTGTGGGCTGCGGGTATTGCCGCCGTCATGGTGGCTTTTCTGGCGGTATTTTTTCAAAAAACCAAAATCGGTCGGGCCTTGCGCGCTGTCGCTGATGATCATCAGGCGGCCCTTTCTGTCGGTATTCCGCTGAAAACCATTTGGGTTGCGGTGTGGTCGGTGGCCGGTCTGGTAGCCCTGGTTGCCGGTATTATGTGGGGGTCAAAAAGCGGGGTGCAATTCTCGCTTTCGCTGATCGCGCTTAAAGCTCTGCCGGTACTGATTTTAGGCGGATTTACCTCAATTCCAGGTGCCATTATCGGCGGACTTATCATCGGTGTGGGCGAAAAGGTGGCTGAGGTATATTGGGGGCCGCTGGTCAATGGCGCGATTGAAAACTGGTTTGCCTATGTTCTCGCTTTATTGTTCTTGATGTTTCGACCGCAAGGGCTGTTCGGCGAAAAAATTATTGAGAGGATATAGGCATTATGCTGTATCGCGAAACAGGGCAGTTCAAGACGAGCTATTCGGCGGACCAGGCAATTTTTCCGATTTTTCAGGACCGGATGTTTATTCTTGGCTGGCTGATTGTAGCGTTCATTGCCGTGCCGCTTATGGCTTCGGAATACTGGTTTCAGATCATACTCATACCGTTTCTGGTGTTTTCCCTTGCCACCCTCGGGCTCAATATACTGGTTGGATACTGTGGCCAGATTTCTTTAGGTACCGGTGGTTTTATGGCTGTGGGCGCTTTTTCGGCCTATAAGCTTGCCACCAACGTACCTGAGTTGAATATCATATTTGTCATTTTGATATCCGGTCTTATCACTGCTCTCGTAGGGATACTTTTTGGTCTGCCAAGCCTGCGTATCAAAGGCTTTTATCTGGCGGTGGCAACATTGGCGGCGCAGTTTTTCCTGATCTGGATGTTTAATAAATTTGGTTGGTTCGTCAATTACTCGCCCTCAGGCTCGATTGCCATTCCGCCAATGGAAATATTTGGGGTGATGGTAACAAGCGCCAAGGCCGACCCGGTGGCGCGGTATTATCTGGCTTTGGGTTTTACCGTTGTATTGGCACTGCTGGCCAAAAACCTGGTGCGCGGACCAACCGGTCGGGCATGGATGGCTATTCGGGATATGGATATTGCCGCTGAAATCATTGGCATTAAACCGCTAGCCACCAAGTTGAAAGCTTTCGCCGTCAGTTCGTTTTTTATTGGGGTGGCTGGCGCGTTGTATTTCAGTGCGTGGTCGGGGACAGCGGAATCAGATGCTTTCGACATCAACCTGTCATTCAACATCTTGTTTATGGTGATTATTGGCGGGTTGGGTAGCGTTGTTGGGTCATTTATGGGGGCTGCGTTTATCGTATTGCTGCCGATTTTTTTGACAAACCTTTTTGTCGGGGAGCTGGGCTTTTCGGCGCTCACGGCCAAACATCTCGAAATTACAATTTTTGGTGCTCTTATTATTTTCTTCCTTGCCGTTGAACCGCACGGGTTGGCGCGAATGTGGCAGGTGACAAAAGAAAAACTACGAATTTGGCCGTTTCCACATTAGTGTGGTTGGTTCAATAACCGTCTTATGCTGGGGCGGGCTGTGAAAGACACAGGCAGAGGCAGGTGTCGTGAACATAATAAAGTCCAGCAGTTAACGTGTCTGTGGTTCAGGCAGCATTCAAATGGTAACATCTGAATGCAGATTGTTTGAACTGTTTGTATAGGACAGAGCAATTGGTTGCATTCATTTGAATGCGGGTTGCTCTAGGGAGGATAAAAATGAAACTTTCTAAATTTTTGTTGGGCACCGCATCGGCTCTGGCATTATCAGGATCACTGGTTGTGACTGATATGGCTGTTGCCCAGGAAATTCTGGTGCCATCACTGGTTTATCGTACCGGTGCTTATGCGCCAAACGGAGTTCCGCTGGCCAATGGAATTGCCGATTATTTTGCACTCCTCAATGCCCGTGATGGTGGTATTGGTGGCGTCAAAATCAAGGTTGAAGAATGTGAAACCGGATATAAAACTCCGGTTGGTGTTGAGTGTTATGAAGCATTGAAAGCCAAGGGGGCTGTCGCTTTCAGCCCGTTTTCAACCGGCATTACTTACCAGCTTATTCCAAAGGCTACCCAGGATAAAATTCCTATTTTCTCCATGGGATATGGCCGTACGTCGGCAGCTGATGGCAGTGTTTTCAAGTGGGTATTCAACTTCCCCACCACATACTGGAGCCAGGCTTCAGCGGTTATCAAGTATTTTGGAGACCGTGCCGGTGGCATGGACAAGCTTAAAGGCAAAAAAATTGTCCATATTTATCACAACAGTGCTTATGGCAAAGAAGCCAATCCAACTCTGGAAATTCTGGCCAAAAAGCTGGGCTTCAACCTAACTCTGCTCGCTGTTGACCATCCCGGTCAGGAGCAAAAATCAACCTGGCTTCAGGTACGTCGCATTAAACCTGATTATATCTTCATGTCCGGTTGGGGTGTGATGAACCAAGTGGCGATCAAGGAAGCTGCCTCCATCAATTTCCCGATGGAAAACTTCCTCGGCAACTGGTGGTCAGGAACAGAAAGCGATACGATTCCAGGTGGTGCAGGTGCCAATGGGTACACCTCTACCAACTTCCATTCTGTCGGAGCTAACTTTTCTGCATTAAATGACATCAAGAAATATGTCTATGATGCAGGTAACGGTGCTGGCAAAAAAGAGCGGATTGGTGAGGTTCTTTACAACCGCGGTATCGTCAATTCAGTCTTCGTCGCAGAAGCCATCCGTGTTGCGCAGAAAAAATTCGGCGTAAAACAGGTAACCGGAGAACAGGTTCGTTACGGCTTTGAAAACCTGAATATGGATGCTGCGCGCTGGAAAGAACTCGGCCTTGGTGGTTTCATGGGTAATGTCAAAGTTACCTGTAAAGACCATGAAGGTGGCGGCGGTGTCGTCTTTATCCAGAAATGGGATGCCAGTGGTAAAAAATGGGACCGGGTCGGAAGTGCGAAGGGCTATACGCCAATGCGCGATGTGGTTCGTCCGCTTGTCGAGGCTGATGCTGCTGCATTTGCCAAGGAAAACGGCATTACACCACGTGATTGCAGTTAAGTCGCACACAGTACAAAAAACTTAAGGAAACCGTTCATGAGTACACCGGCACCTTTGCTCGAAGTGAATAATATCGAGGTGATCTATGATCATGTGATACTGGTTCTCAAGGGCGTTTCCTTATCAGTTCCCGAGGAGGGCATTGTTGCCCTCCTCGGTGCCAATGGCGCGGGCAAGTCCACCACTCTCAAGGCGATATCGAACCTTTTGGGGGCAGAGCGGGGCGACGTTACCAAGGGCACAATTTCCTACAAGAACGAGCGCGTTGACAAGCTCTCTCCCAATGATCTGGTGCGGCGCGGTGTTATTCAGGTGATGGAGGGCCGTCATTGTTTTGAACATCTGACGATTGAAGAAAACCTGATGACGGGCGCATATACCCGTAAAGACGGGCGTGCGGCTGTTGCTGCCGACCTTGAGCTTGTTTATACCTATTTCCCCCGGCTGAAAGAACGCCGAACCAGTCTGGCGGGATATGTTTCGGGCGGGGAGCAGCAAATGACGGCGATCGGTCGCGCCTTGATGTCACGGCCCGATATGATTTTACTTGATGAACCTTCCATGGGGCTGGCGCCGCAACTGGTGGAAGAAATTTTCGAGATTGTTAAAAACCTCAATGAGAAAGAAAAAGTCGCCTTTCTTCTGGCTGAGCAAAACACCAATATTGCTCTGAAATATGCCAACTATGGTTATATTCTTGAAAACGGCCGTGTGGTGATGGATGGAGAATCAGAATCTCTGCGCGATAATGAAGATGTGAAAGAATTTTACCTCGGCACCAGTGGTGGTGATCGTAAATCCTTTCGCGAAACCAAACATTACAAGCGCCGCAAACGCTGGCTCGCTTAGTTTGAAAGGTGTGCTGCGATGTCGGACAACCTACATTTTGATGATCTTGAAACTCGCAGCTTAGAGCAGCGCGAAGCCGAACAATTTTCACTGCTGCCTGATCTTGTCAGTGCAGCCATAGACAAGGCACCTGGCTGGGCCAAGCATCTTGATGGTGTTGAGCCTGAGGATATCACGTCGCGCTTCGCCTTGAGCCATCTGCCGATTTTACGCAAATCCGACCTTGTGAAGCTGCAAACAAAATCCCCTCCCTTTGGCGGACTTACTACCACAGCACCGGGGGATCTGGGGCGGTTGTTTATGTCGCCGGGGCCGATTTTTGATCCCGAAGGAAAAAGCGCTGACTGGTGGCGGGTTGCGCGTGCCCTGTTTGCTGCCGGCATGCGCTCCGGTGATATTATTCACAACTCGTTTGCCTATCATTTAACGCCTGCGGGTCACATGTTTGAAGGTGGCGCGCATGCCCTGGGCTGTGCGGTCATTCCGGCGGGAACCGGTGATACCATGATGCAGGTGGAAGCGATTGCCTGCCTTAAACCTTCCGCATATGTGGGCACACCGGATTTTCTCAAAACCCTGCTTGATAAAGGTGAAGCTGCCGGTAAAGACATGTCCTCCATTATCCGGGCATGCGTTTCAGGCGCTGCCCTGCCACCGTCTTTGCGCGACGGCCTGAAAGCCCGAGGTGTTGAGGTTTTGCAATGTTACGGCACCGCTGACCTTGGTATCATCGCCTATGAGACCCCCAGCGTCGAAGGTATGGTGGTGGACGAAGGTGTCATCGTCGAGATCGTCACACCGGGCACGGGTGATTGCGTCGCTGAAGGCGATGTGGGTGAAGTGGTCGTTACCAGCTTTAATCGCGACTACCCCATGATCCGCTTTGGCACCGGAGATATGTCGGCAGTGCTGGCGGGGACATCGCCCTGCGGGCGCACCAATATGCGCATTAAGGGCTGGATGGGCCGGGCGGATCAGACAACCAAGGTCAAGGGTATGTTTGTGCATCCCGGACAAGTGGTGTCGGTTGGCAAAAAACATCACGAACTCGGTCGCGTACGTCTGGTGATTGGGCGCGAAAATGAACGCGATACGGTGGTTTTGAAAGCTGAGAGCAGCACTCTTGACGCCGGTTTTGCTGAAACTGTGGCGTTGAGCGTACAGGAATTGTGCAAAGTGCGGGTGCAGGTAGAATTGGTGGCGATGAATAATCTGCCCAATGACGGGTTAATCATTGCAGATGAACGTCCTTACGATTAAGAACTGTTCTATGGCAAATCCTGGGTCTGAAAATAATACATTTGTAACGAGTGCTGAAAACAGTACCGCAAAAATTGGTGTTCTTATTATCAATCTGGGCACACCGGATGGTACCGATTACTGGTCGATGCGGCGGTATCTGAAGGAATTCCTTTCCGATCCTCGCGTGGTTGAGACCAACCGGGTGCTGTGGTGGTTTATTCTCAATGGCATAATCTTGACAACACGTCCGACACGCAGCGGCAAGGCTTATGCCTCGATCTGGAACAGGGAGCGTGATGAATCACCCCTGCGCACAATCACACGCTCGCAAAGTGATCTGCTGGGGGTATCGTTGGCGGCTAAATTTCCTGACATAATTGTTGATTGGGCAATGCGCTATGGCACGCCGTCTATCGCGGAGAAGATTGAAGGGTTAAAGTCCAAAGGATGCGATAGGATTTTACTGTTTTCGCTTTACCCCCAGTATAGTGCGGCCACAATCGCCACAGCCAATGACAAGGCGTTTGAGGCGCTGGCAAAGATGCGCTGGCAACCTGCCGTGCGCACGGCACCGTCGTATGAAGCCGATCCCGCATATATTTCGGCTCTGGTGCAATCGATGGAACACTCGATTGCCGAACTGGGATGGCAGCCCGATGTGGTGGTGGCGTCTTTTCACGGGTTACCGCAATCCTACGTCGACAAGGGCGATCCTTATCAACGCCAGTGCGAAGTAACCGTTGAACATATGCGCGAACAACTGGGGTGGGATGAAAAGCGTTTGCGGTTGACGTTTCAATCGCGCATGGGCAAGGAACAATGGTTGCTGCCTTATACCGATAAGACACTTGAAAGTCTGGCGCGAGAAGGCGTCAAAAATATTGCTGTTATCACACCGGGGTTTGCGGCGGACTGCATCGAAACTCTGGAAGAAATTGCTATGGAGGCCCGTGATATTTTCCTTGAAAACGGTGGCGAAAATTTTGCCGCCGTTCCCTGTTTAAACGACAGTGTGGAAGGTATTGGCGTGCTTGAGGCAGTTGTTATGCGTGAATTACAGGGCTGGATTTGAAGGCGCTCGAGTGTTTTACGTTTAAAATCTTATAATTTCCGCCCGAATCCCTATATTAATACGAGTGCTGTTTATTTTGGAGACATAAAAAATGTTCGGACCTGACGTCTTTGTCCTTGTTATTGTTGCGGTTTTTGTTCTTATAATCTTTGCTGGCGTTAAAACCGTGCCGCAAGGTTACAACTATACGGTTGAACGGTTTGGAAAATATACCCGCACATTGACGCCGGGATTGACGATTATTGTTCCCTTTATTGACCGGATTGGCGCTAAAGTGAACATGATGGAGCGGGTCTTTGAAGTGCCTTCTCAGGAGATCATCACCAAGGACAATGCCATGGTGATGACAGATGGTGTCGCCTATTATCAGGTTCTCGATGCCGCCAATGCCACCTACGAAGTCAATGATCTGGAAAATGCCTTTGGCAATCTTGCCATGACCAATATTCGTACGGTCATGGGGTCGATGGATCTGGATCAGTTGTTGTCTCATCGCGATGAAATTAATACGCGGCTTTTGAGTGTTGTTGATTCGGCCACCGGCGTTTGGGGCATTAAAGTAACGCGAATTGAAATCAAGGATATTGTGCCACCGCGTGATCTGGTTGAAGCTATGGGCCGCCAGATGAAAGCAGAGCGTGAAAAACGTGCGGTGATTTTGGAAGCCGAAGGCCAAAGGCAATCTGAAATTCTGCAGGCTGAAGGTGAAAAACAAGGCCAGATCCTCTCTGCCGAAGGTCGGCGCGAAGCTGCCTTTAGAGATGCTGAAGCGCGCGAACGCGCAGCGCAAGCCGAAGCCAAAGCAACCACGATGGTGAGTGAAGCAATTGCGGCGGGTGATATTCAGGCAATAAACTATTTTGTCGCGCAAAAATATATTGAGTCTTTGAAGGATATTGCATCCGCTGACAATTCAAAAGTTTTGATGATGCCGCTGGAAGCAGCAAGTGTGATTGGTGCCATTGGTGGCATTGCCGAGCTTTCCAAGGCGGCCTACAAAGACGGCGGCAGCTCTAAAAAATCATCGACAGGTGGCCGTTCCAAATCCAGTACTACGGTGCCAACGACGCAATCCTGAAATCAAAATAGGACTGAAGTTCAATGAGTGAAATGTTTCCTTTTTTCTCCAGTCTTGGAGCCTGGAACTGGCTTGTTCTCGGCGGTGTTCTGATCGGCCTTGAAATTGTGGTCTCAGGCGTTTTCCTGATCTGGTTTGGATTGGCAGCGCTGATCGTCGGTGCGATTGCGCTGGGAATAGATATCTCTTGGCAAGTTCAGTTCCTGCTGTTTGCAGCCCTCTCGTTGACAGCCGTGGTCCTGTCGCGCCGGTTTTTTAAAAACAACGACCAAAGCGACAAACCTTTGCTCAACCAGCGCGCCGAACAAAACATCGGCCGCTCATTTGTCCTCACCAAACCAATTTTACACGGCCACGGCAGAATTAAAATCGCCGATTCCACCTGGGCAGTGGAAGGCGAAGATTGCGCCGAGGGCACCATGGTTAAGGTTGTTGGTGTGGAAGGTTCAACACTGAAAGTTGAACCGGCCTGAAGCGGGCGGGATTGCTTTCGATCACCCACGTTGTCCTGACCTCGAGCCGGGATCTGCTAATTCCAACATATCGAATGGCGGCTTTGAACCCATAGCAGATAATCACCTAGCCGCATTTAGCGAGGGAACTTAGCTCCGAACTTGAAGGTATCCAAAAATATACATGGCACTATTTAAAAATTACATTTGGTTCTTAACTAGGTCGTGACGTGCTCCCCAAGTTGTCCTCATTTATAAGTTAGTTCTGTTCTGGTTATGATCCATATTGGACCAGGTTGCAAATTCGTTTGGTGTGAGCCAGTTTAAGCTTGAGTGTGGCCGGGTGTGATTGTAGTCAGCTCT